>NZ_JBBCBK010000015.1:0-395 GCF_037203905.1 Phyllobacterium sp. CCNWLW109
ACTCCAGTCGCTCCGGTGGCGCCGGTATCTCCGGTGGCGCCCGTTACTCCAGTCGCTCCGGTGGCGCCGGTATCTCCAGTCGCTCCGGTGACTCCGGTCGCGCCAGTATCTCCTGTTGCTCCCGTTACTCCGGTCGCTCCGGTGGCCCCGATATCTCCGGTTGCTCCCGTTACTCCAGTCGCTCCGGTGGCCCCGATATCTCCGGTTGCTCCCGTTACTCCAGTCGCTCCGGTGGCGCCGGTATCTCCGGTCGCTCCTGTGACTCCGGTGGCCCCGATATCTCCGGTTGCTCCTGTGGCTCCTGTGATTCCGGTTGCTCCGGTATCTCCGGTCGCTCCTGTGACTCCGGTGGCCCCGATATCTCCGGTTGCTCCTGTGGCTCCTGTGATTCCGGT
>NZ_JBBCBK010000015.1:495-705 GCF_037203905.1 Phyllobacterium sp. CCNWLW109
TGCTCCGGTATCTCCGGTCGCTCCTGTGACTCCGGTGGCCCCGATATCTCCGGTCGCTCCTGTACCTGTTGCTCCTGTGATCCCGGTTGCTCCGGTAACTCCAGTCGCTCCCGTATCACCTGTTGCACCGGTTGCTCCTGTACCTGTTGCTCCTGTGGCTCCTGTGATCCCGGTTGCTCCGGTAACTCCAGTCGCACCTGTATCTCCTGT
>NZ_JBBCBK010000003.1:0-1011081 GCF_037203905.1 Phyllobacterium sp. CCNWLW109
GGCAATGTGGGGGCCGGATCAGGCGCGCTTGTCCGCGGTTTGCGCGAAGACGATATCGCCAAGCTGCAACTTGTGGCAAAGAACGTGCGGCAGGGCACATTTCAGGGTTTTAACACCGCAGGCGGCGTAGCAATAGGTACGCGCATGGCCGAGAATATGGGCTTGGGCCTCGGTGACCGACTGACGCTGATTTCTCCTGATGGCGATGTGACGCCGCTTGGGATGGCGCCACGGGTCAAATCCTACCCGGTGACTGCCATTTTTGAGATCGGCATGTCAGAATATGACGCCTCAATCGTGCTCATGCCGCTCGAAGAATCGCAGCTCTATTTCAATCAGGACAACAAGGTTCAATCGATCGAAATATTTGCCGACAGACCGGATGATGTTGACGCACTGAAAAAGCCGATTGAAGAAGCGGCGCAGCGCTCGGTCATGTTGACCGATTGGCGACAGCGCAACCAGACATTCTTTTCCGCCCTGCAAGTGCAGCGTAACGTCATGTTCATGATCCTGACGCTTATCGTGCTCGTCGCGGCGCTGAACATCATATCAGGACTCATCATGCTCGTGAAAGACAAGGGCCGCGATATCGCCATCCTTCGAACCATGGGTGCAACGCGAAATTCCATCCTGCGCATATTCCTGATGACTGGGGCTGCTATCGGAGTTGCTGGCACCATTGCAGGTGTTGTCTTAGGTATCGTTGTTTGCCTGAATGTCGAGCGCATCCGGCAATTCTTTTCGTGGCTGTCCGGCACGACTCTATTCGATCCGAAGCTATATTTCCTAAGCACACTGCCAGCGAGGATGGAGCTCAACGAAACCTTATTGGTCATATCGATGGCGCTTGTCCTGTCATTTCTGGCGACGCTTTTTCCCGCTTGGCGTGCAGCCAAACTCGATCCCGTTGAAGCTCTGAGGTACGAATAATGTCAGTTTCATCATTACATTGGCTGACTGATTAGCCGATGTCTGAAGCACCGCCCAAGCCCGGAGACTGCAAGGCGTGGGGCAGCTTTGGTTTCTCGAGACGATACGGGATTGTCTGGTACTGCGGCGAGCATAAGGGTGAAGGTGAACGCAGAAATAATTCCGGAACCTAATGCTCTCCGGCGGATTGTGTAGTTCGAGTAGTTCTTGGCAACTGGCTTAGTGCACCCTCACCGTCGCGCGAAGATGACGGATGCCAAGCCATTAATCTTCTTGCACAAGGAAACGGCATTGCCTTTTTCAAAGTCTCCGGGACTGAGCTATACCAACATAGACTGGCAAGTAATTTCAAAAGCGCAAAAGCTTGCATCCGCGTGCCTTCAGCGCCATCCAAAAGACCACGAACACAGTCAGCGCCTCGCACGTTCAATCGTCGATCTGTACCGCCGCGGAATATCGGACCCAGGGGTTCTCAGCACCTTGGCTATCAATCGCGAGAAGGCATTGGAAATCCGGGAACAGAAGGATATGCGGGTGGCGAAGCGACTCGAGCAGCAAGAACGAAGGAAGGCATCCGTACCGAAGCAAAGCCAACCGCAAGTTGAATAATGTTATTTCTGCTTTTTTTCAGCTTCTTCCAACCGGACAAGAAGAACTTCAAATCTCTTGTTTGTTGGTATTGGAGCCTTTGCCGAACGCAAGGCTTCTCTAAAGCCAGGAGTACGCATTTGATCGCGAAACTTGTTCACATCGCTTCGATTCGTTGTTGGATTGTTTTCACTCACGACAGAGCCTTTCAAGCACCATACCCGTCAACCTATTAGTCACCGAATAAGTTCCGCGACACAGATTTATTGCTATAAAATATTTTATGGACTCTGGCCGACATCGGCGTATTCTGAATTCAACATCGATAGTATGTATTGGACCGGCGATCGATGTTTGAGAGATACGATGTGCTCTTCGCCTAGTGGGAGAGCACGATTATGCCTTTTCGTAGTCAAATCTACGTCAACAAGTATTCATCCCTTGATTGGGATATCATGGCGATAGCCTTTGAATTAGCTTTCCAGCAAATTGGGACCAATCCCCTGGTGCGAAAAGACCGGCTGGCGCGTTGCGTCATGACGTTCTTTGACAGAGGCGTGCATTGTCCCAGTACGTTGAGTTCGCTGGCTATGAGCCGTGAAATGAGTTTGGTAGACATTGAGCGTACGCGTGGGACGCCCGCCGGCAACTATGATATCAAAGCAGAAGACGATGGGTTTCACTTCAACGGGGCAACAGGGGAATGGAAAGACTCAACCATAAATTAGACTGCAAGGATTGCGGTACAATTTACCTCACCGTTCCGGATAATGTCACGGGTAACACTCCGATATTCTGCAGTACCTGCAATCAGTTCATCGGAAGATGGGCAGATCTTGAGCGCGACTTCGATCAGCAGGGTGGCCAAGACGGCGTATTTTCAATGCATGATGGGAAGATTGATCGGATTAGCTAGGGACTGATTCCCTGCAAGAGTCGTTCACCGACTCATGGAAGATAAACCATTCAAAGAAATAACCTTAATGACCCGCCAGCTCGGCAAGATGAAGGTAATCACCTCCATTATGCAGGCGGCAGAGTTCATTGTGAATGAATGGCCGGGCACGGATACCGAAAGGCTTGATATCGCCAAACATGCGCTGCTGGATTTACGTCGAGGCAGTTGGTCGCCCGCCATCAAACGACAAACTGGAAAAGTGGCGCAAGGGAAAGATGCGGCAGAGGGCATAAAGCAGCGATCCCGAGCGAAATTGAGGGAGACAGCTTCATGATTTGTTGCAATAGTCGCTTGTCTAAAGGGGAGTGAGATGGACCTGCACCAATGCAATGGATCAGACGGAGTAAAGTGCATGGGACGAGCATTCTTGTCGCAGTCTTGCTTGCTGCAGCCTCATCAGCGTTTGCTGACGTGAGTTTGTCGAAACATGCTCGCTGGGTTGAGCATAACATTGCGATATCAAGCAGCGCCAACTTCCAGTTGATCGATCGGTTTGTAAGAAGCACCGTGTCGCAGGCGAACCTCGATGCTGAATCCATTAAGGCAATTGTGCTTTATCTCGACAATCGAGAGTACGAAATGGCTTTCGAAGGTCTGTTTTTGGAGCTTATCAGTTCGGGAAAGACCTTAAAACTAAACACCAATGAATGTATGACGATCGCCCTACAGTTAAAACTGGATAAGGCATCTGTATTCGACCACCAGTTCTGGTCGAAGTTTGAAAAATACCTTCAAGACATTCAAAATAAACCCATACCTTGAAGTTCGTGTAGCTACCGAAGCCAGAAACGCCCCGGCATCACGAGGCAGGGGAGAAGCGCTGCCCCGTCCCGAAGGACAGAGCGCCGCCGCTGAAACAAAAAAGATTGAGAGCGCGTAGGAATCCTATTACGCCGTTCGTCCTACGTTTATAGCAACCAGGGGGAACATAAGATGTCTACAGTCGCAACAGTAAAAGGCCCTGCCTCGTACTTTCCATCCATCGAGAAAAAGTATGCTCAGCCAATTGATTATTGGATGTCTGTTTTGGCAAGTTTGAAAGATCAAAAGCATATGGAAATGGTTGCACTGCTTAAAACGCAGTACAATATGGGGCACGGCCACGCCAACGCATTAGTAGCTCATTTTCGGGCAAAGAATGACGGATAATTAACACCCAATAGGGACCCTCCCGTTACTAGCCGGAAAGCCAGAGAAGTTGTAGGGCTCAACAGGGCAAGTTTTCGCCCAACTCCTTTGCCTTTTCCAGCACAAGCGCATCAATAGCTCGCTGCACTTCTGGCAAGCCCCAACCCGCTTTGATGGCCTTTTGGTGAATAGCGTACATATCCTTCGAAGAAACCTTGTCGAGGAACCGATCTTTCATTGCCTCGCGGCATTCGGCTTCGCGCTGCTGTTCATCTTCGTAGTTATATCGAGGGGATGCGATACTCATGGCACTCACTCCTACAAAGAAAGCACAATAGCGAAAAAACGAATCAGTTCCAAATACGAAAAGCCCCGGCATCTGCAAGGACGCCGGGGCTTGATCAAATCGCCAATTGTTTCAAACATTATTGTGACTTGATATTGGGCAATTGATGCGTCAACTTATCGGTATGCTGGATTTCGTCCTCATATTCGGGTCTATCGCCGCAACTTGGTTGGCATGCCTGTACTTCCCGCGCATCCCGCTCGGTTAGTTCGTTGTGTTAAGGATTGGCTGCCTGCCGCCGGTCGCGCTCTATACGCTCCAACCGATCTAACACCTGCATATTCAGATCACGCTGACCGAAGAAGCCGGATTGCGTCTGCTTAATCTCATCGATTTGGCGTTGAAGATTTTGATTAGCTGCCATTCTGGCCTCACGGTCAGACATCATTTGGGCGTCGTAAGACTGCCACACCCGCTCGTGCTCTTTGCGTGGTACTTGATCAGCCTCGAGCGCGTTAATGGATGCTTCCATACGAGCACGATCCTCAGTGCCCCTCGCTTGGCGCCAGTCCATTTCCTGTCGGGAAACCATACGCTCTGAAATTGTGAGTACAGCAGCCTTCAGATCGGTCGTCGCTGTATTGATAGGCCAGTATGCCAATCCTCCTAGCAGCGTGCAGAATGTCAGCGCCACACCAAGCGCTTGCCATTGTGGCTTGTTGCGCTCTACAATGGTCGTGGACAATGCCGACAACGAACTGCGCGTTTCATTGGCCAGCCCACTAAGGGCTGTTTCCATTTGTTTGAAGCCGGAGCGCATTTCCGATTCAAGATCAGTCTGGCGCCTACCAAGATTTGTAACTCGCTCACCGATCTGAGCCTGCATCGCATCTTGGTAGTGCCTTGATGCATTGCCATTGTTCATATCATCCACCATTGCGTGTTTCCTGTCCCGCCCGTTCTGCGATGCTATTGCCAGCAGCCTTGGGACTTCCCGAAGCTGTTATGTGAAGCAACCCGAATTGCCGGTCGCTCTTGAGGATGGTGACAGTGGTTTCAAGGTTCGGGGTTAGTTTCCCGAAGCCGTCGCACACATTCTGCTTGGTCGTCGACTGACAGTCCGTATTCAGAGCACAAAGCAGAAGCAGCGGTAGTAGATACCGTTTCATCGATTTCATTCCTTTTGCGGAGAACTTTGACTGAGGTTTCAAGGGCTGAAACAGCGGCTTGCTGAGTGCCGACACGCTTTCCATAGAGATATGAGCCGGACACGATCACAAACGCTGCAAGTGCCCAGATCAGAGCTGTTTTGATTGGTCCGGGTATCAGGGCAAGAAGCGCGGTCATGCTGGCGCCGCACTGCTTGGCAGGTCTAGCGCATCACGAAGCTCGGCTTCTTTCTTCTTTGACCAGTAGCGATAGGCAAAGCCACCAAGGAAGATGACGACACCGGCAATTGTTAGCGCAGCGACGGCCTTTGCAACGAAATCGATGTTCGTCAGCGGCGTAAGCTGTTCTGTGGCCTGAGCCAGCACTGTAGAAACGACACCACCACCCTGAGCGGCATCTGCTGGGCCTTTGCCCGGCGCTGTCTTGGCGTCCGCAAGATATGCTTCTGCATCCATATCAGCGACGAATACTGGGACCGGTCCGACTGAGCCTGACGCCCACGCCTGCCCTATCTTCTTTACCTGGGCGACACGATTGCCCCAGCCCTTGCCGAACGTCCTCCACGTCTTAAGTGCCTTAAGGAAAGCCAACCGGCGGTCGAGTATCTTGGCGATGAAAGCATCATGATCATTGACCGCCTGAATTGCCTTAAGGGTCAAGTCACCCATGACACCGTCAACAACTCCGTTGTAGGCATTGCCAAGAGCTCGCTGCACCCATTTGACTGGTTGCGATGTGCCACTGTTCACAGCCCCGTCAAAGACAACGTAATCAATCCCGGCCGGGAGTTTGTCGCCTTTGATCGGCGACCAGTAGAGATTGCGATAGATCGCATCTCGCTCGGCAGAATTTATCTGCTTCACCGGCTGAGGCTTTTTGCCCTGAGACTTGCGGTAATTGACATAGACCCGCTGTGTGACGCCCCACATGGTAGCGCCACCCGGATCAGAAGGTTGGTTTGAATAGCCGCCCTCATGGACGAGCACAGCCGCTAGCGCAGCGGGAAACTTCGCATTCATGATGATTTTCCTAAGGTTGAATCTAGAACTATTTGATTATTGCTGGAACAGACGCTCTGATGCAGACTGGTCAGCCAGGGAACAAAGAACATTGGACCCGGAAGACAGAGCTTATCTCACTCGCGTTTGGCCATATTTGCTGGCAGTCGCATTATTATGCGTCGCGTCCATTACTCTGGGTCGTTTTTGCTCGGTTAAGCACGAACCGGGATATCGGGTCAGCGCAATCGGTCACGAAGTCGGGAGGCTCAAATGACAAACGGATTGATCGTGATTTTTCTTATGACTGCGGCCGTTACAGCGTTGCTTTACGCTGCATCATTTGTGTTCGGGACTTAAAGTCGAGATGGCGCATCGTAGTTTTCGGCACTCGACTCTTCGAGAGCGAGGATGCAAATTCTCAAGAAGTGCGAGAGCCTAGGGGGAAATATGGGAATGTTGGTTGCGTTTGTATGCTTTGTTGCGGCGTCGTTCTTTGGTCTTGTCATATTGCTGACTTTTCAAAAACGCTCGATTGATTAGCGCCGCACGAAGCCCAGGAGGATTAACCGTATCGTGAACTCAAGCGATGCTCGCGCACGCCATCGTTTGAAGCGGCGCATAACGAATGAATCCGACGCAGCATTTTTGCTGTCAGTTTTATAATGATTTCCGAAGCCGGGTTGATACGGACTAATAGCGTAGTTGTTTCGAACGGAAACAATCACTTGATTACAAACTTGAAATAATTTTCGTTTACAATTAGGGCAAAGCCACCGGGTTGATATTATACGATCTACTAAGTCGTCGGAGAAACATGCCTTTTTCATCAAGAACAACCACAATAAAACCTCCGAGCCGACCGATCGATGATCCAGTACGCACAGCAGAATGCTACACAGCGCTCAAGCCTCGCTTTGTTGAACTATGGGAGAGTACATCGATTGAATTGATCTTCAGCGAAGCAACTGAAGTTGGTTGGGCCGAACGGGAGATATTCACTGCCGTTGATCATCTCATTGATGCCAACATCAAGGGGCAATTGTACCATACTTGAAGAGTTAGCCGATCTACTGAAGATTTTCTTCACCCGGAAATTGAGTCAGCGCAAAGACTTCCTCAACACAGCATTTGTCGGATTTAGTGCTTGACATGCAAGTAGTCTCACCACTTGCCTAGCTTGATTAAAGATCGTATTCAAAACGGATGGTAGATACCCCAAACGAGATTAAATGGCCGGTACAATATCGGGTCGATCCTACTAGTGACGGCGCGATTTTACTGTTCAAGTTAGACGATGGCTCTGTCTTGCAAATCGGTATGCATGCTCCCGAAATGTCCAGATTGGCGTCCATGTTCCAGTCAATTGTTGAAGATATGAGGGGAAGCTCAAATTGGAAAGCTCTGTAAAAACCGAATTCGGTTCGTTTGCTCCAGGCTCGAAGGAGCGCATCGACCTTACGGTTGCATATGAGAACTCCGCCATCCACTCGTTCAAAACAATTCTACAAGAGATCAACGCCTCTCACATGCTTGATATAGGCGCAAACATCGGCGTGTATTCGGTCTATTGTGCTGACCTTCCCAAGCTGGAAAGTATTCACGCGTTCGAACCCGCGCCTGCCGCTTTCGAACTAATGCAACAAAATTTCCGAATGCAGACTCATTCAAATAAATTCCGCTCCCATCAAGTTGCAGCATCTTCGGAATGTGGGAATGTCCAGTTTAAACTCCACGGCCCGATGTCCGGCGCGAATGCCATCGTGTCATCGCCAGTCGCAGACACCGAGACGATTAATGTGTCAGCCGCACCAATTGATTCTATTTGCACGTTTAAAGATTGTGTCATTGGAGTGAAAATTGACGTCGAAGGGCATGAGGTTGATACTCTTCAAGGTGCACAGAACACTTTAAGAAATAACTTTTGTTTCATACAAATTGAAGTTTACAACGATCACCGCTTTGACGTTGTCCGCGACATGTTGATATCATTTGGGTACAGACACCAGTTTTCGCTGCGCAACGATCACCTATTTATCCACAGCAAACTTGTGGATCATGCCACTTCCATAAATGCCATTCTTTATCGTGCAATTTCCGCTGATCTTCGAGCTTTGCTAGATTTCCGACTTAAGAAGGATTCAAATTCACTATCGTCGATAACCGAACAGCAACAAAACGCACTGGCCGTTGGAGCGGTGATTGACACGGTCGATGCCGCAGACGTACGTTTAGTCGCTCCTGTACTCGAGCGTCTTGGCGTAACTGAGGTTCCTAAATCCGGCATCTTTGTTGCTCGTTCCGTAGGTATTCCCATCAAATTTTCCGGAATAATTGCAAACGTATCGCGACAATCCAACCGATCGCTAATTGCGGTTAAAGGTGTGCCTGAAACAGAAGTCATGCCCGGAATGAATTGGTCAACGTCGGGATCATTCTGGTTTCGATATGTAAACCCTCCAATCAGATTTCCGTACATAGACATGGAACTTTCTGTTCCTAACCACGGGGAAATCTGGATCATGCCTTGGCACTCGCCTTCCCCAATCTATGCTGGTGGGTTAACGGTTGACTATTAAGTTTCAGGTCAAGTAAGCAACGCTTCCGACATGACTGAAGTGTCCGTTCGAGAGACTCGCGCCAGTGTATGCCGTCCCTCTGCGCAGACGACGGCGACTAATGCGACCCGGCGCAAGCCTCAACTTGGGGAAAACAATGCAGGCCTTTCGTACTGACATTCACGGTCTAAGAGCCGTAGCTGTTCTGCTTGTAGTGTTGTTCCACATCCACGAGCCTATGATCCCGGGCGGATTTGTCGGCGTTGACATTTTCTTTGTGATATCCGGCTATGTGATAACGCGCGGAATAGCGAAAGATTACGCTAGCGGAACGTTCAGCTATTCTGAATTCTACCGAAGGCGGTTCAGACGAATATTCCCGGTGATGTTCTTTGTTACAGCCATCACACTGATAACTGGTGCTTTTGTTCTGCTTCCCGAAGACTATATTGCACTGTCGTGGTCAGCGATTTTTGCAGCATTCTCCTCGTCAAACATCTACTTCACGTATTTCCTAGACACCAGCTACTTTGCGGCGGACAGCCGTCTCACGCCTTTATTGCATCTCTGGTCACTTGGTGTCGAAGAGCAATTCTATATCGTTTGGCCCGCGCTGCTTTTGATACTCCTGAAATGGCAACGCTTCCTCATCCCTGCCATTGCTGCATTGATCGTCGCAAGTGTACTGGTGGGCCAAGTACTACTTGATAAAGACCAGTTCTCTTTCGCCTATTACATGCTCCCATCACGTATTTTCCAACTCGCTACGGGTGGCTTGATGGTTTTCCTCATTGGAACCGAGATTGCGAAAAGCATTTCCGAAAGAGCCGCGCTGGTACTTGGTTTATTTGGAATGTCCCTTGTCGTCGGGAGTGCCTGGTTGACCAATCCGACCGCATTTCCAGGTTTTAATGCTGTTCCTGTAACATTTGGCGTCGCTTTAATCATTTTGTCCGGCGTGCGTGAGACTGTCCTGTATAAAGCCCTATCAGCTAGACCAGCGCAATTCTTCGGGGATATATCCTACTCGCTTTATCTCTGGCATTGGCCGGTTCTCGCGTTCATGCGGTATTCCTACATTGACATTAATCTCGTCAATGGTGTCTTGGCCTTTGTAGCAATGGCGGTTTTGTCAGCTGCTTCATATTGGCTAATAGAGAATCCGTTTCGTCACACAAAACAGCCATTTCGAACAGTTCTTTCGCGAATGTTTCTACTGCCCGCATCCGCCCTATCAGTTGCGTGCCTTGCTGTCATAGGATGGGGTGGCATCGTTCCAGCGTTCACCCCGGTGGGATACGCGTCTCAACTCGGTAAGCTAGCGGATCAAACGAAGCCAGCGTACCAGTATGACTACGTCTGCCAAAAAACCCAATTAACAGCTTCGGATGTGGTGCGTCCAAGTTGCATAATCAATTCAATAATAGAACCAACTGTGCTGCTCTGGGGCGACAGCAATGCGGCCCACTACATTGGAGTTCTTGGAGAGTTAGGACAACAACAAGGGTTCTCTTTTAGGAATATCGAACACTCTTCCTGTGCGCCGCTACTGGTTGAATCGTGGCAGTTCAGCAGCGGAATATATCGTAAAGCGTGCAAAGAATCCGTTCCAATTGTTGAGGCGATAATCGATCAATACGACACAATTATTATAGCAGCAGCATGGGGAGCATATCATAACTTCTCACCCGAGTTCCAAGATAAACTGCGAGGAACTCTCGTTACACTCACAGGCAAGAACAAGAAAATTTTATTGATTGGTCAGGTCGTTGCATTTCAAACATACGATAGAAAGTGCGCAGGCAAGGCACTTAAGATAGCGGTTAATTGCGCGGATCGTTTTTCTCGTGCTGCCGTGGCAGCATCGCCAGTCAATGGTAAATTGAAGCAATTGGCAGACGAAATCGACAATGTAAAATACATCGATTTTAACGATGCGATCTGCCCGCTCGGTATATGCTCGCCATACAGCGAAGAAGTACCGCTTTATTTTGACGGCGGACACCTAAGTATGATGGGATCATGGATTGTTGGTAAGAGAGCCGCGAAAATGGCTGGCTATCGCGATCTTTTGCTGGAGTAATTTATTGCCGCAGCACCCACAAAGAATGCATCAACCTGCTCTTCTGTGAAACCAAGCCCAGAAAATCCCTGTTGCAACATCTCATCCGTGCGCAAGAGCGTGCTGCTGTCAGCATAAGCGGCGTGTATGCGTACATCTTGAATTGTAACCGATGCTTCCAACTGTTCAAGTAGGCCTGCATCAATGGGTGCAAGCGAAACTGACGGCGCGTGACGCGGTTTGGAACCAGCACTCCGGTCTTGTCTTCAGCTGTTATCAATTGGGAAAGGTCAATATTGAGCGGTAGCTACCTTTGGCTCGTCGAATAACACTGGAGTTATACCGTCGGCAACATGCAGTATGTCGACCGATCCAACCTGTACGGCATATTTACCCTCTGCGATGTTGACGTTATCGGCAATCGAGCGAATTCCTCGAACCAGATTTCCATCATCCTCAATCAGGAGGTGATAATATTCGCGGTCAAATTCACTCGCCTATCACTTGGATGCCCTTATGCCGCAAGAAACAAATGAAATGCGATTGGCTATTGTCGAGCGATTAATTCGCTTCAGCCAGCCCATTGCCACGTCTCTTGAACAGCTGTCCAGTTTCGATTGGGACTATGTTGGCCAGCCATACGTGATAGCCGAGGATCACGTCATTTCAGTGCTAAGGCGCTTTCTTAATGATGAACTGAACGCGCATGACGTTGAGGATGGGCTGATGCCATCGAAGTCCGCGAAGATATCGCGTTTGACGAAGCAACCGATTGGACTCAAGACACCATTAATCTCCTGTCGAACCCTTCGATAAACGGAGAGATAACAAGTCCGTGGTTGTCGAATTGCTCAAAGCCGCCAGTGTTTAGTCATGCAGGCAAACGCGCAGGCATTCACGACTGGCAGCAAATGCTAACTTGCCCACTCATCTAGCTGATTGAGCATCACAATAGCTGGATAGTTTCTACGATCGGGATAATCACGTCGATAATAAGCGTTCCAGTAGCTATTCGCTCTCGCCCGGGTCCTACGCATCAAGGGGCGATTCTGACGAACAAACTCTTTGTATCGTTCGAGATCGAAACCAGAATGCGCCGCCAAGATATCTTTATGAATCTCGATAACATACTCTCCTAAAAGCAAGACTGTGAATGGAATGCTCAAGGCTTCGTTTCTATCAAGAATGGTTTGCAGTGACTTCTGACGCAGATAACCGTTTGTTGCTCTAGTGATCATACAGCGCGGGGATTTCGGGCGATCTGTCGAGAAGTCGTCAGAAGTGCATTTTGACTGAGAAATTCTGCAAAGACATACATGGTCTCAGCAACACTCCGATGCCATTCGCCATCGTACGGCACCTCATTGCCATCTTTATCGTAGTTTGTGACGCGTGTGTTCAGCATTGCTGGAACGTCAATGATATTAAAGTCGCCCAAATCTACCTCCCGTTTTGCAGGAGTATTAAGCATTGGTGCTGGAATAATCCAGAGGCCATAAACCTCCCTAGCGGGAAGCCGTGAAGCTCTTTCCCATGCGCCCGGCGAGTGTTCCCTGTCCAAAGGTCCGGCGTCAACGCAAATCACTTATGCGCGTATATACTGATTTTCATCCTATCGAAAGGATTAATTTCATTTTTGTGGGGATTATTACCTATAACTTTCGCGAAAGCTAAATCCCGGCGTCAAAGCCGATTTTTCAGCGAGACTTAACTCGCCAACAGTTTTTCCGGTAATGCTCCGAAATATGATGTCCAATACCTCACGCAATTGAGGATTAGCGTTGTTGAACGATCTCAGGACAATTGCCGCACAGCGCAAGCGCTCATCATTCATTGCGTTGGCAATATACGTGTCAGGATCATTGATAGCCCCTTGTTCCAGAACGGTTTTTTTGATGGCCGCGATAGTCGCGATATCGTCCTGCAACTCGATCTTCATCTGATTTCCTTTGTTATTATGCTGGCGTTAATTGCTTACCATCAAATTGGACTGCCGTCATGCGCCCGAATAGCTCGATGAGCGCTATAACCTTGCCGGACTTGGTGACTTCCTCGACCACGCCACCGAATGTAGCAAACGGATTTCCCTTTTCCGTGACAAACACGTTTCGACCGGTTGGGAATTCTCGCTTGGCGGGCCCTGCTCGGGACCGTTTGAGACAGTCACCTGACAATAGTGGTCGATGGCAAAACTTTGCGCTGTTTCCAGCCAAGCCAGATCAGGGCGAGCGCGGCAGCACCCATCCAGGGCAGCAGTAACAGGTTGAGCATTTGCCATCCAAGGAATTCCAGCAGCGCTGCTGCGCTCACCGAAGACATAAGCCCACAGGCAAAGATCGTCATGTCATTGGTCGCTTGCGCACGCCCTTTTTCTGCTGGCGTATAGGTGCTGGTCAGCAATGTTGTACCGCCAATATAGAGGAAGTTCCAACCGATTCCGAGCAGGACAAGCGCGCCTGCAAACGAACCGAAACCAGTTCCCGTCAATGACATGGTCACATGACCGGCCAAGAGAACCAGGCCCGTCAACATGATAGGCAGCACGCCGAAGCGCGCGATCAACGAGCCTGTAAAGAAGGACGGCAAAAACATCCCAAGCACATGGAGTTGAATGACTGTCGCAGTGGCTGGGAGGTCGTGATGATGATGCGCCATGGCAAGCGGCGTTGCGGTCATGGCAAGAATCATGATTCCGTAGCCGGTCACGGCCCCGAAAAGCGCAACGAGATAGACTGGCTGAGTAATGATCTGGCCCCAAGACCGCCCCTTATCCGCATCACTATGAATGGCCTGCGGGGTGGGAACGCGAAGCCAGAGCAGCGCTCCGGCGGCAACCAGAGAGACCAGTGCCAAAAGCAGAAATGAACCGACATATTCGGGCTGCAGCAGCGGACCACCGAGGCGTGCAAGCATGGGACCCGCCACAGCCGCGACGACACCGCCACCCAGCACGAGCGAGATCGCCCGGGAGCGGAAGGTCTCGTCAGCGACCTCGCTCGCAGCGAAGCGGTAGAATTGTGCAAAAGATTGATAACCTCCGACCAGAAACGTGCCGAATGACAAAAGAAGTAGCGATTCCAGCCAGATGCCCAGCGCCGCGCAGAGCCCGCCAACAACACCAAGCAGCGCCCCGGCGACAAAGCCCGTCCGGCGGCCGACCCGTGCCATCCACATTGATGCAGGAAATGTCGCTGCCGCCGTGCCCAGAAACATCGCAGCGATCGGCATAGTTGCCAGCCCCGGACGCGAGGCGACCTGACCGCCGGCCAGAGCGCCGACAGTCACGACAAGCACCGTGACCGTTTGAAAGAGCGCTTGCGCGCTCGCTAGCAAAAATACCTGCCGATGCATGGGATTGCCGATCATGCGGATGCCCTTCAATGCAGCTTAAAGTTGATATACATCTCTAACAACAATCACCAATTATCAAAAGTATAGAATTGCCGGAAAACCATGGCGGCTCATTCTCGCAATGCTTCTGGGGGTCCGGCCCCTGCCTCAACGAGATGGAATGGAACAAAACGTCAAAAATACTGTTGCAATGTGTACGGCAAGACGGCATGCGTTGACTTGCCTTCATCGGCACCCAACATGGCCGTTCATCAGACCTTAATCGGCATTCGATTATTGCTGGACGGCTAACGTGACTGGTCAACGACAGAGCTCATTATGACACTGGAATCCGACTTGAACTTCTCCATCACTGATATTGAGCAGCTTGAAGACAGCCTGCGCAAGGCGATGCTTTCCAGCGATACTGCCGCGTTGGATGAATGTCTCGACGACAATCTCATCGCGATAGATCCTTTTGGACGCAGGCTGAACAAGCAGGAAAACCTCGATTTCCATCGTGCCAATATCCTTAAACTTGATCAGATTGACATGTTGGATTGCTCGGTGCGACTCATGGAAAATGCCGCGACAGTCTCATGGTTCGGAAAAATCGCCGGAACATATTACGGGGAAAGCTTTTCCGAAAAGCTCGCTTATAGCCGGGTCTGGTCACGAACTGACGGGCGGTGGACATTGATCCTCATCCACAGCACCAGAATTACGATGTGAGTTATCCGTCTTAAGTACCGCGATATCTGGGACCAGAGCCAACTCACCCCAGTCGCAGATCAATGATTCAATGTGCGGAAACTGCTCTATTCGAGCTCCAGCACCTCTCCCGCTGTATAGATAATTTCCGGCGGGCCATACTCGCCAACATCCGGCTTCGCTTCCCGGGCCCAAGCGATAACACCAGCATGTTTTGAAGCCAAATCCTTGGCCGTGCGGATGGCGCGATCTTTTGTTTCGAATTGCTGCGGTTCTCCAACCGGGAAAAGCTCGCCAGCATCCCCTTGGTCGAACGCTATGACAACAATCAATTGCACTGGGTCCATTACACTAGCCTTACGTCAAACGATAATCTTAATACTGACCCAAGAATTCAAAGGCAGGCCTTCGATCCAGAAAACATCAGTAAACACATGGGGCCATAGGTGCCCTATTCGATACTAAACGCCAAGCACTAACAGCGGTTCCAATAGCGGCACTATGTTACTGCTTTTGGTAACGTTTTATTTCAAAGCGCACCTTGCGTGATCTTATTCGGCGGCCATATAATAGCGGATGATAACTCCTCCACAAAAAAATAGCCCTGCAGCAAGCTCTGATGCTCGTCCTTGGCTTAAAATTCTAAGCCAATATCGCAAACCGCATAGAGGTCGGAGCGCCTTTGAACTTGCGGTGACGCTTGTTCCTTTCGCTATTTTCTGGGCTTTGTGCTGGGCCGCTGTCCATTATGGCTATTGGTGGGGTTTGGTTCTCATTATTCCAGCTGCAGGCTTCCTGTTGCGATTGTTCATGATCCAGCATGATTGCGGCCACGGATCATTCTTTGCTCACCGCCACACGGATGACTGGACTGGCCGGGTCATTGGCGTGCTGACATTGACACCTTATGATTATTGGCGACGCAGCCACGCTATTCACCACGCCTCGGCGGGAAATCTGGATGAACGCGGCATTGGTGACATTACTACGCTGACGGTTGCCGAATATCGCGCGCTGTCGCGTTGGGGCCGGATTGGCTATCGCTTCTATCGCCACCCGGCGGTTATGTTTGGTGTGGGGCCTGTTTGGCTGTTCTTCTTCAAGCAGCGTTTGCCCTTCGGCATGATGCGGTCTGGTGCTGCGCCGTGGATTTCAACCATGGCAACCAATCTTGGCATCGCTGTCTGCGCCATATTTCTGATGTGGCTTGTCGGCGTCGGTCCATTTCTGCTGATACACCTGCCCATCGTTACGCTTGCGGGAGCGGCGGGTATTTGGCTGTTTTACGTTCAGCATCAATTCGAAGAGACGCATTGGTCATCGGCACCGGAATGGCAGTTCCACGAAGCCGCCCTGCATGGTTCTTCGCATTACATATTGCCGGGTTTTCTCCAATGGATCACGGGCAATATTGGCATTCACCATGTTCATCACCTTTCCAGCAAGGTTCCCTGCTACCGGCTTCCGCAAGTTCTGAAGGACTATCCGGAGCTTGCCGATATTGGCCGTATTACAATCATGGAAAGCCTGCGCTGCGTGAAGCTTGTATTGTGGGATGAAAACCGCAAAAGACTGATTTCTTTCAGGGAAGCAAGGGCGCAGGTCTGATATCAGCGCCCGGCCCTCGCGCGATCACGCAATCGACAGATGCTCTTTGGGCCTCGCGGTGCGGGCCAGTCTTATTACCGCAAGACCCAGGATTGAGAATATACTGCCAACAGTGCCCAGATAGTTCAGCCCCAGATTGGTGATGACCAGCCCTCCGATCATTGATCCTATGGCAACCCCAAGGTAGAGCGCGGAATAATTGAGCGATAAAGCGAGCGGCGCACTTTCCGGCGCTATCGCCAATATGCGGCTTGCCTGTGCCGGTGGAAACATCCAGGCGATAACACCCCAGACCACCATGTGCGCGATCAAGACAATACCGGCAAACTCATGTGGCAAGGTCATGATCCAACTGACCAGGATCAGGGCAACTGTATTGAGAATGGATGCAGCAATCACCGTTTTCGTTGCACCGAAGCGATCGGCCAACTGCCCGCCAAGAAAATTGCCGAATGCCGCGCCAACTCCAAAAGCCAGAAGGATAATCGGCAAGTATTCACGGGAAAGACCTGTCCCCTCCACTGCAACAGCCGCGATATAGGTATATACGGCAAAGCCTCCGGTCATATAGAGAAGCATGGTCAAGAGTGCAGGCAGCAGGCCCGGATGACGGATGACGCTCAGGCGCTTGGCCAAGGTCATTTTATCTGCGTAAAGGCCGCGTGGTAGCAAGAGCCAAACAATCAACGTGGCCAGAACACCGATCAGGGCAATGAATAGATATGTGCCGCGCCAGCCCGCAAAGCTGCTTATAAATGCCCCCAATGGCGCGCCAAACGCCACGGCCAGAGTTGTTCCCCCGACGATCACGGAGATCGCTCTGGCGCGATGATGCGGCTGCGATATTGCAACGGCTGTCGCCTGCGCTGTCGCGGCATAAAGCCCGGCAACCACTGCAATCAGGAGGCGTGCTATCAGTAAGAGAATATATGTCGGGGATATTGAAGCAAGAATAGCACCGAGAACAAAGACCAATGCGCTTCCAGCCAGCACGATACGCCTATCCAGCGCACCTGTGAGGGCAGCGACGATGGGCGCTCCAATTGCATAGGCGAAAGCATAGGTCACAACCAGATAGCCTGCCTGAACAAGACTTACCCCCGTGTCTCCAGCGATCTCGGGCAGAAGGCTTGCCACGACAAAGCCTTCAATGCCGATTGCAAATGTGCCCAGCGCCAGTCCTACAAGACGAATGTCCATGGCTAATACCTAGATGTTCAACGATCATTGAACTATTCGCCTCCTCCAAATCAAAGTCAAGCGATAAGTTCAATAATTATTGAACATTGAAATCTCTCCTGCCAATTGCTATTACATAGGTATGACGAACGCTCTGTATCATCCTGCTCCGGAAGAAATCGCTCTGCCAGCTGTTCTTGCGGCACTGGGCGATGAAACCCGCCTGACAATCATCTCCATGCTTGCGAGATTTGGCGAAGACGAGCGCAATATGACCTGCAGCTATTTTCTAAGCCTCGGATCAAAAACCGCGTTGAGTTATCATATTGGCAAGCTTCGTGAGGCGGGCATTATTTACGTTCGCCCTGAAGGGACAAAACGCTTGCTGTCCTTGCGGCGCACGGATTTGGAAAAGCGGTTTCCCGGTTTTCTGGATTCAATTCTGGCATCAGCAACGCAGCTCTCACCTGGCGTTGCTCCCTCCTCCACTGAATTTCCGAAACAATCAGGATTGCCATCATGAGAATAACGCCAAACGGCTCTGTCCCCTCGCGCCGCCCTCCTTCCGATTGGTTTACCGGAACTGTCTGGCAGGATCCAATCATTGAAGCGGAAGAACCTGCGCGATTGCGCGCTGTAACTGTCCGTTTCGAGCCAGGTGCTCGTACGGCCTGGCACACCCATCCACTCGGCCAGACTTTGCACGTGACATCCGGCTCCGGGCTTGCTCAGGTTTGGGGCGAAGCAATAAGGGAGATCAAGGCTGGGGATACAATCTGGATCCCACCGGGCGAAAAGCATTGGCACGGCGCCAGCCCCACTACTTTCATGACCCATATTGCCATGCAGGAAGCGCTCGACGGCAAAGCGGTGGAATGGATGGAAAAGGTTTCAGATACGCAATATTCCGGCCACGATTAGTCTGCTACATTTCTGTTACCTGTTCGGGTTGGAAATGTATGTTCGCATGAAAGGGAATAATCATGGCATTCGAAGACGTCAAAGCCAGAATCGCACTTTTGGTTGAAGAGATGGTCAAGCGGCCAGCGGATGCTCATGAAATCCATGAAACCCTGCGCGAACATTTGAATGAGCTCAGGGCCATGGGCATGCCCTTGCCCGATGACCTTGTAGCGCTTGAACGCAAGCTCGAGACTGATTTCGATTCATAACCGCCATTATAGCGGCCCATTGAAATTATCGTCGAGCCGTCCGTCGACAGAGTGCCTGCGCCTGTAGCCCGTTGAGCTCCTGCCATCCAGGGCTCCAATATCGCGCATCATATGGTCTGAGAACTCATCCAGACGGACATGACTGACAGGCGCGTTTTTGCCGTGCCCGGTTCTCAATCCCTTGATCCAATTTATCCATGCGGAGAATACTGGTTTGGGTGGTGTATGCGCTTTTGACATGTTCATTTCTCTAACTCCGAGTAAAGGCTGTTGGCCCTTTGTTGAAGCGAAGATGCGCCATACCCCAGTTGTTTTCCAACAAAACGGCAAGTAGTATGCATAAGGACAGCTTATGCGAGAAACTTGATGCAACTCCCTCCCTTATCTGCCATCCGGGTTTTTGAAGCCGCTGCACGCCACGGCAATTTTACCAAGGCCGCCGAAGAGCTGGGCATGACCCAAGCGGCTGTGAGCTATCAGATCAAGCTGCTGGAAGAGCGTATTGGGGCGCTGCTGTTTTTACGCAAACCGCGTCAGGTTGTGCTTACTGAAGTGGGCGTCCGGCTTTCTCCAGCGATCAGCGAAGCGTTTGAGCTCATGCGCGCTGCCATCGCCGCCACACGTGAAAATGCTGACGGCGTTTTGACCGTCAATACAATACCGACTTTTGCTTCAAACTGGTTGGTGCCGCGATTGGGGTCTTTCCAGCTATCACACCCGCAATTGGCGGTACGATTGCAGGCGAGTCGGGAATTGATCGACTTTAACCGCCATCAGGTGGATGTTGCCATCAGGTCGGGAAATGGAAAATGGCCTGGCCTGACGAGCCATAAGCTTTTTGCTGCGGAATTTTCTCCGATGTTGACACCGGCATTGGCTGCCTCGGTCGGAGGGATAGAAACTCCAAGGGATCTTCTCAAATTACCAATTGTCGACACGGGAGATTATTGGTGGAAATTATGGTTCAGGTCGGTAGGCATTGATAATCCGGATCTGAAAGGCGACCCTCGCAACCGCTTTGGCGATCAGCATCTGGAGGGCAAAGCTGTTTTGGCTGGCATGGGCGTTGGAATTCTCACTCCCGCCTTTTATCAATCCGAAATTCAACAAGGTCAGCTTATCCAACCATTCGATATGGTTGGTGCCGATGCGGATCATTTTTATTGGCTGGTCTATCCTGAAGCACGCAGAAATGTCCCAAAGATCCGCGCTTTTCGCGACTGGATGCTGGAGCAAATCGGCAGCAATGGCAATTGAAAAGGGCGGGTTTAATCCCGCCCGCTCCGATCTTTAAAATACTGCGAGATAGCGCAGCAGCGAGATAATACCGATCACCACCACGATGACCTGAATAATCTGCTTGGCACGGCCATCCAGTGGCAGCATCTGGATGAGATAGAGCACGAGAAAAATCACCAGAACGGTGATCAAAAGACTGATCAAAATCGACATTATTTATTTCCTGTTTTCGGGATCAATACGAGTGTAGCCCTTAGAAACTCTCGTGAGCCGGCTTTTGTTCCATGCAATGCACGTAAAGAGTGCATTGTGCTCGTCCTGCATTGTTTGCTCCGGGCTGCACTGATAGTTTGCGGCAACCGCCATGCTTTCAGGAAATACCCATGCGCTCCTTGTTTCATTTTGCCTATCATGTAACCGATCTCGATGAAGCTCGTCGCTTCTATGGCGAGATTCTTGGCTGCGAGGAAGGTCGCAGCACGGAAACATGGGTTGATTTCGATTTCTTTGGTCATCAGATTTCGCTGCATTTGGGCAAGCCATTCGAGACAACCAATACCGGTAAGGTGGGCGATCACATGGTGCCCATGCCGCATTTCGGCATCATACTTGCGCTTGAGGATTGGAACAGGCTGGCAGATCGGCTGAAGGCTGCAAACGTGGAATTTGTCATGCCGCCGGTTGTACGCTTTAAGGGCGAGCCGGGCGAACAATGGACAATGTTCTTCCGCGATCCGTCAGGCAATCCCATCGAAGTCAAAGGCTTTGCCGACTTCGCCAGCATCTACGCCAAGTAGCTTAAAATTCATGGAAGTGCCGCCGTCCAATATCAAGGCTGCGTTCTGGATGACCGGATCGCTGGCAGCCATCATTCTGATGGCGGTCTCCGGCCGCGAAGCTTCCAAAGAGCTGAATGTCTTTCAGATCATGGAGATGCGGTCGTTGATCGGCCTCGCCATGCTTTATCCGCTTATCCGCTCATCGGGCGGTATAAGAGCGATGCGAACCAGCCGCATCTGGCAGCATTTGGGCCGTAATACCGCACATTATGCCGGTCAGTTTGCATGGTTGATGGCGTTGTCAATGATCCCCTTGGCGCAGCTCATTGCAATCGAATTCACCACGCCAGCCTGGACCGCCATCATGGCCGTGGCGTTTTTGGGCGAGCGGCTCAATATCTGGCGCATGCTTACAATAGCGCTTGGAATTATCGGCGTGATCATCATCGTTCGCCCCGGTATCGGCACCATTGAAATCGGTCAATTGATCGTGCTTGGCGCCGCTTTTACCTTCGGGATTTCTTTCACTATGGTCAAATCTCTGACGCGCACGGAAAGCGTGGTCAAAATCATTTTCTGGATGCTGGTCATTCAGTCGGGCATCGGTCTTTTACCTGCCCTGCATAGCTGGCAATGGCCGAGCCCACACGTCATGCCATGGGTTATCATTATTGCCTTCACCGGCACATTCTCGCATTTCTGCATGGCGAAAGCTTTGCTCTATGCCGATGCCACTGTGGTCATTCCCATGGATTTTCTTCGCGTGCCCCTCACCGCAATCGTCGGCTGGCTGGTCTATTCCGAACATATCGATGTCTATACTGCCATCGGCGCGGCGCTGATCCTTTCGGGCAATTTGCTCAACCTCAAGAATCGCAAGTCCTAGAGAGGTCTATTCGTCGGGCTTCTGCATGTCTGATGCATCGGCATCATTCTTGGCCAGATCCTGCATTCGCGCTTCCGCAGCAGAGGACAGATGCGACCAGATTTTTGCAAGGCTGCCAGCGGCGCGGCTATAGGTTTCGTCAAGCCCCGGCCTGTTGACCAGTTCCTGAACCTCCTTGAAATCATCGACACCTTTTTGAATTACCCGGTGCAGCCTGGAAACCTGTTCCAGCGTAAGGCTGGGCTTTGAAAGTGCCGCTGGAACCTGCTTTACAAGCTGCTGAACCAGATCGGCATGCTGCTTGAGCCGCGCGACCCCAGTGTTTTGTATCTTTCCATCTTCTGTCATGGCTGCATATTCGCCTGCATCCGGCACGAAAGACAGCCCATATTGCTAATTAATGCTGAATCTGGGGTGTCACGTCGGGCAGCCCAACCGAATGCGCTATCCGATGTAACTTGCTTGGCTCGGCCTCAGCGCCCGTCTCGATACCATTGAGCTCTTCCACGGTCAGGCCGCTGGCAATTGCGAGATCTTCGACCGTATAACCGAATTTTTCCTTGATTGTTTTTACAAGATTGACCCCGGCAGTGATCGCGGAGGCTGTTGTTTCAATCACATCGGCCATTGTCATCTCCTTGTTTGGAAAATTTGCGTCTCCGGTAATGCGCCGCCGCGAATTTGGTTCCTATGCTTTCGGCATATTCTCCGCCAGAAAATCAATAAATGTGCGCACGCGAGTAGCCAGGTAATCATGCCCGACAAATACAGCATTGATCTGCTCCATATCGCCAGCATTGTAATCCTCCAGAATGACCTCCAGCCGACCAGCTTCTATGTCATCGGCCAGATGAAAATATCCGAGGCGCGCTATGCCCAACCCAGCCAGACACATCTGCCGCACGATTGCGCCGCTGCTCGCCAGAAAATTGCCGGAAATACCCATCCGCTCGATTTCACCGGTATCGCGATTTTTGAAGGGCCACTCCTCAAGAGCGCGGCGGAAATTGAAATTCAGGCAATTGTGCTTCTCTAGATCGGCTGGCTGCTTGGGCCTGCCTCGCCTTGCAATGTAGTCCGGAGATGCAACTACAACCTTGCGGCTTTCACACAGTTTGCGTGCTTTCAGGTTCGAGTCGCGCATCGGGCCAACGCGAATTGCGATATCTGCTCGCTCGCCGATAAGATCGACCACGCGCTCGCTCAGGGTGAAATCAAGTTCTACCTCGGGGTATAATTCCAGAAATTTCGGCATAAGCGGAAGGATGAGAAATTGACCGACCGCAACCGACGAATTGACCCGCAACAATCCATGCGGCGCGACCGATGCGCCAGAGGCGACGACACGCTCGGTTTCTTCTATTTCAGAAATGATCCGTAGCGCACGCTGGCGGTAAATCTCGCCTTCAGGCGTCAATTGCAATGAGCGTGTTGAGCGTACGAGCAAGCGTGTACCGAGCCGATCCTCGATACGGCGGATCATTTTACTGACCGCCGATGGCGAAAGGCCAAGCTTTCTGCCTGCCGCAGAAAAACTGTCCAATTCAACCGCCGTCACGAAGACGTCCATTTCTCCGGCTCTATTATCCATATCAGACCCCGCTACCGCTTATGAATTAATTTCACAACAGCTGGTCGATAACAAGGAATTATCAGACTGGCTGTTTAAGCCCATATGAGGCTTTGGATCATCAGATTTTGTAGCTGCCGCAAATGAGAGGAATAAAGAATGTTCAATGTAAGCGCTCATGGAGCAAAAATTCCGGCAATCGGGTTTGGCACGTTCCGTATGCCTGGCGCGGATGTGCTTCGCATGGTTCCTGCTGCTCTGAAGCTCGGCTATCGCCATATTGATACCGCACAGATCTACGGCAATGAAGCTGAGGTGGGTGAAGCAATCAAGAACTCCGGCGTCTCGCGCGGCGATATATTCCTGACCACCAAGGTTTGGGTCGATAAATACAAGCATGATGATTTCATCAAATCGGTCGATGACAGCCTGTCGAAACTAAAGACAGACTATGTTGACCTTCTGTTGCTGCATTGGCCAAAGAGCGATGTGCCTCTGGCCGAACGCATTGGAGCGCTCAACGAAGTCCGCGATGCGGGCAAGGTCCGTAATATCGGCGTCAGCAATTTCAGTTCAGCCCTCATGGCTGAATCAGTCAAGTTGAGCAAAGCTCCGATCGTGACAAATCAGGTGGAATATCACCCCTATCTCGATCAAAGCACTGTGTTGAAGGCCGCGCGGGATAGCGGCATAAGCATCACCGCCTATTATGCCATGGCCGATGGCAAAATCATTGGCGATCCGGTCATCAAGGCAATCGCCGCAGCCCATGGCAAGAGCGAAGCGCAGGTTGTTCTGCGTTGGCTCATTCAGCAAGAAGGCGTCATCACGCTTTCCAAAACTGTCAGCGAAGAACGCGCCAAGAGCAATTTCGAGATCTTTGATTTCGAACTGACCAATGAAGAAATGCAGGCCCTGCATGCACTTGCCAAGCCAGATGGACGGATTGTCAATCCGGGCCATCTTGCTCCAAAGTGGGATTAACTTTCCCCAACTTTGCTATTGGAACGCGGCATCTCCTCAACCGAGGAGGTGCCGCAGTCGCGTTTAGACCTATCTGTGAATTGAATTCATAACCATTGAGCATGATCTGGTCATTATCAATGGAATTGCGATGGCTCATATTGGGGGCAACCAACCGGCCATCAGTAATTTCTATTTGAGGGCTGGCTTAACGCAGCATCCAATCAAAGGATAGGATCATGCCTCTCGCACTTCTGGCGCTGACGATCAGCGCCTATGCCATCGGAACGACAGAGTTCGTCATTGTGGGCCTCTTGCCCACAGTTGCCACAGATCTCAACATTACGTTGCCGCTCGCCGGGCTTATCGTCAGCGTTTATGCGCTTGGCGTCACCTTCGGCGCACCCATACTGACCGCCCTCACAGGCAGAATCGAGCGCAAGCCATTGCTGCTCGGTCTCATGGCCCTGTTCGTCGTCGGCAACACGGCGGCAGCACTCTCGCCTACCTATGAGCTATTGCTCGTCGCCCGCGTCATCAGCGCATTTGCACATGGCGTGTTTTTCTCGGTCGGCGCAACAATCGCCGCTGATCTGGTTGCGCCCAATCGCCGTGCCTCAGCAATCGCCATGATGTTTCTTGGCCTGACTGTTGCTATCGTCACTGGGGTTCCACTCGGCACATTTATCGGCCAGCAACTTGGCTGGCGTGCAACCTTCTGGGCCGTAACCGTGCTTGGCATCATCGCATTCCTTGCCATTGCATTCCTTTTGCCATCCAAGATCGCAAAAGCCGCCCCTGCCCGCATCATTGATCAGATTCGTGTTCTGGGCAGTGGCCGTCTTCTGCTTGCCTTTGCCATGACCGCGCTTGGCTATGGCGGCACCTTTGTGATGTTCACATTCCTTGCGCCTGTTCTCGAACAGATCACTGGCTACGCCAATTCCACAGTCAGCCTGATCCTTGTACTTTATGGCCTGTCCATCGCCGTTGGAAATATGGTCGGCGGACGCGTCGCCGATGGCAATCCAGTCAGAGCGCTTGCAGTCATGTTCCTATTGCAGGCCATCGTTCTGGCGGCGTTCACCTTCACCGCCACATCGCCGGTCTGGGCGCTGGTAACTCTGGCCGCTTTAGGGGCATTGTCCTTCTCCAATGTGCCCGGCCTCCAGCTCTATGTGGTGCAACTCGCCAAGATCCATACACCTGAAACGGTTGACGTGGCTTCGGCGCTGAACATCGCTGCCTTCAACCTTGGCATTGCCGGTGGTGCCTTCCTTGGCGGCATTATCGTTGCTTCGCCGCTTGGCCTTGGTGCCACACCCTGGGTTGGCTCGCTGCTTGTTATCGGTGCGCTTGGCCTTACCCTTTGGAGCCAGATGCTCGACCGACGCGAGTCTGCCCGGGTCCTCGCCCACGCCTGACAGGCTCAAAACTTGGCAGCCTTGTAAAAATCGGTAAGGTCAGCATGAGATTCGCAAGAGGTGTTTCATGCTGGCCGAAGTGGCACTGCCCATCAAGCTGACGTTCAAGCTCTGGTTGCGCTTCTGGCCCCAATTGGTGGCCGTGGTGCTTCTGGGGCTTACTGCTTCCCATATATTGATGCATCTGGCCGTCAAAACTGCCTATATGAACCATTATGCCGGGCTTGGCGTGTTGACCCTCGTTGCGCTTACGCAGCTGGTAACAACTGTTTCCATGATCCAGATTGTGCGCCCGGGACTGCCTTCTGTCAGCGCTGCCCAAGCACAATCCGACAAGGCAGCGGCGGGCAGCGGCTCCGGATTTTCCCGTTTGACGACGATTATCGCCGTCGCCCTTATCCCATTCTTTGCTTACTATGCAGCATGGGGTTTTCTGGGTGATACGGTTCGCCAATATTCCCGCCTTGCCCTGTCCATGATGCCTTTTGGCGGTGGCGGTAATGTTCTGGATGTCCTCGATTCCAAATGGATTTTACTGTCCGTTGCCCTTTCCTGGCTCGTTCGCTGGTTTGCCAAGACCATGAAAGAACGCACAAAGCGATCTTTCTGGGAAATCGTGATTGTGGTTTGCGAAACCAACTGGATTTTCATCGGTCTCTACATTATCAGCCGCTGGAAAGATGACTGGATGCAGGCACTGGTCAATGGCAAACTATGGTCATGGTTTGAGCAATTGCTTGCCGGGATCGCGCAACCTGTTTCGGTTGCCTATGCGGCGACAATGATCCCGGTAGAACAGATTCCCGAAAGCTTTGGCACAATTGCCACCAACCTGTTTTTCCACGCGCTTTTACCCGTGATCTGGCTGGTCATGATTGCGCTGGTCTATGGCTATGATGTTCGTGACCAGACAGAACTCATGCGGGTGCATCACCGGGTCGAGCGTTTTGGCGAACGCTACCAGGCAGTGCCTAAATTTATCCGAGACTTTATCAATCACTTCGTCAGCGGCTATCGCTCACGTTATCTTCCAATCGCCAATGGCGTGCGGCTGACACTGAATTCCGGGCTGCTGCTTATCATCACGCTGATTCTTGGCTATCGCTTTATCGAGTGGGTGGCCGCTTGGGCGTGGCTGGGCGCAGCCCATATAATCGGCCCGCAACCCGGCAGGGTTTGGGAATTTGCTGGCAATGCGATTGTCTTTTTGTTGGGCAGCCCGATGCAGGATTCGTCCACCGGTCTGCTCGTGGAGCCCTTGCGCATTTGTTTCCTCGCCGCGATTTTGGAAACAGCCTTCTCGATGAGAAGAAACCCTGCACTTGCTTCAACCTCACTTGAAGGGGCGCGGTAAAAGCGGCCTATTCCGTGCGAGCAAATTTCAGATAGTTGGGCCGCTCGCTATACATCCCCAATGTCGGGCGCAGTTCATCCGCGACCGCTACCGGCACGAGGAACCGCTCTTCGATCACCATTCTTGTGCCTTTTTCCGCTCCTGAAAATATGGCCGACGTGCATGTCTGGATGCCCTCTTTTGCAGGGCGCATTCCGGGAATGGACGTTGGAGACCAAGAGCGACCAGCCTTGTCTGTCAGTCGGATTGCACACATGAGCCATCGCTCCTGCAAATTGGTATCGCCGATCTCCACGAGAAATCTTGCAATCACAGGCACGGAACCTGCGGGCAGCGAGCCGGGGCGAATGCCCTCTTCCACCTTCCGCGTCCCGTAAAACTGCCAGTCGCTGCCACCATAATGCTTGACCTCACCCGCAGCCACTTCAGTGGGGTAAAGATCGGTGTAACGGCTCATTTCCACATAGTCGCCATAACTGATGGTGAACAATGAGACCGGGACAATCACCAGCAGGGCCCACAGGCTGCGGCGGCGCCAGCGGCGCTCGGAAGGTTGGGTATCATAATCCGTCACAGCCATCGCGTCAGCTTCCCGCAGCCGGTTGTGGACGTGATATGTCGAAACGATCGACGATCAACGGCATGCCATCATTAAATTTTTTGAAGTCGTCGATTTTGATCCGCGCTTCGGAATCCAATGAGGGTTTCATCTGCGCCGATAGAAGCAGCGTCGCGCCATTGACCTGATCGGGCAATATCTCAAACGCCAGTTGCACCTGTTTCGGCAATCCGGGCTCGAGCATGTAAGGCGGTTGTCCGGGCAACCAGCCAACGCGATTGCTTTGTGCAAATCTGAGGCCGGTAGGTCCTCGCCAGATGGCCGTTGAAACACCCGTACTTTTGGTTGTTGCAGCAAGCTCTACCAAGGCGACCGCCCAAAGACCGGAGGTCGTAAGCACCTTTTCTTTTCCGAACTGTGTATAAGTCAATTCGCGCGCAAAAATCACCTGATTGAGCGTTACGTCAAATTCCCGTGTGTGCACTCGATCATGCATCTTGCCATAGGCAGCAATCGGCCCTGTGAGTTCGCCATAACGCGGTTTCGT
The DNA here is from genome assembly GCF_037203905.1 of Phyllobacterium sp. CCNWLW109. Classification (NCBI taxonomy): domain Bacteria; kingdom Pseudomonadati; phylum Pseudomonadota; class Alphaproteobacteria; order Hyphomicrobiales; family Phyllobacteriaceae; genus Phyllobacterium; species Phyllobacterium sp. CCNWLW109. The sequence goes on from NZ_JBBCBK010000003.1 coordinate 28,003, forward strand.
CACCCACATGCCGTACAGCAAGGCCACCGCCACAAGGATGACGGTAATATTCGCCAAGCGGCGCATCAGCCCTGCTCCCTTTGCAGCGGCAAGCGCACCGAACCCACAATGCTTTTGCTCCACCACCCCGGCGTTCCGGTCAATTTGTTGCGATGCTTGAATCCCCAAGCCTCAATTGCCAGTTCAACATCATTGCCCGCCACCACATCGCTGGGCATCAGCCAGACATAAACCATTTTCTCCGGCATTCCGGGTTGCAGATTTGGCGACATGGATTCATCGCGCGTAAGATAGACCATCGGTTGTTCGGTCTTTTCTGCAATATTGGCAGGCCATTGAAAGATTTTGTAATAGCCGCTATCGGACTCGATCGTGCGGTTCATCAATTCCACTTCAAGGATGATCGCCTTTTGCCCGTCCTTCGGTGTCGTGCTGTAAACTTTCTGGTCAGTTACCCGAATTGAAAGAGGCTTGATAAGCCACTTTCCCGCCTCCATGGATTGACCGGCTGTAATTTGCGGAAGCTGCGGCTTTTCAGCCGCTTCAAATGCTCCCAATACAAAGGCGAGCCCCAACGCCGCGAATGAACCAAGCCCTGCTGTCAGCCAGGCCGTAGCCTTGCTGCGAAACGTGACGAAATGGGACCACATCTATCTGCGTCTCTCCACAACCGTTCCGTAACCCAGAAAATGAGTCGCGCTGGACAGACCATGCAACAGCAAGGGGGTGTTTTTCAACCCTGCGGAGAAACCGTCCCGATAAGGCTACTTGTGTGCGACTTGCGGCAGATAGGCATTAACAAGACTTACAACTTGCGCATCGCGCTGTCTGGCAGTTTCGCCGCCCATCACGACAGCGACGAGCTGGCGGCCATTATCACTGATCGATGTGACGATATTGAAACCGGAGGCGCGAACATAGCCTGTCTTGATGCCATCTGCGCCGTTCAACTGGGCCAGAACACGGTTATGTCCACGGATGATTTTGCCGTCGAACATGAAATCCTGTGCTCCGAAGTAATGATATTGCTGCGGATAATGCTTACGCAAAGACAAGCCCAGCAAAGCCATATCTCGCGCAGTGGTAATCTGCTGCGCGTCGGGCAACCCGGAAGCGTTGTGAAAAATCGTGCCGCGCATACCAAGCTGTCGGCCTTTTGCGGTCATCTGGGCCGCAAATTGCTCTTCAGTTCCGCCCAGATACTCGGCTAAAGCCACGGCAACATCATTAGCGGATTTAACCACCAGCGCCTTGATTGCTGTATCCACATCAATCGTTCTGCCGGGTTTAAGACCAAGCTTGCTTGGTGCCTGCGAGGCCGCACGAGCCGAAATCGGTATCTGCGTATCCTTGCTGATCCGCCCCGATTGCAACGCCTCGAATGTCAGATAAAGCGTCATCATTTTGGTAAGCGATGCCGGTATGCGCGGCAGATCGGCACCCGCTTGATAAAGCACGGCACCCGTGCTGCCATCAACCACGATGGCAGCGGATTTTTCAGTCGTTGGGGCTGGCGTAATTGCCCCAACGGAATCGAGCGACGTTGCCGTCGTGCATCCACTTGCAACGCTTAAGGTCAGACCCAACACAGCTACGAATTTCACGACAGGATGCAAAAACATGGATACTCGCGGCATATTGTGGTTGGACCAGATGCGCCTTGTTAGCTGATTTCAGCGGCAACGCCAAGCGGTCGCATGAGCATCAGGCTGTCAGAACAACCTTGACGCTGCGCGACCTGTCCAGCGCCGTACGGAAGGCCTCAGGCGCGTCGGCGAGTTTGTATTCGCCTGTTACCAGCTTGAGGACATCAATCTTGTTTTCAACAATCAATTCCACAGCCTCGAAGAATTCATCGCCAAAGCGGAATGTGCCGATCAGATCGAGTTCCTTGGACATGACCGCATTGGCAGGCACGGGAATTGATCCACCGGCAAGATTGCCGACCTGAACAACTGTGCCACCGCGCCGAACTGTGCGAATGGCCGAGGCCAGACCTGCCGGCGTGCCGGAGATTTCAAAAGCAATGTCGAATGGTGTCGCCGCAGCAACTTCGGCCAATCTTTCCTCTCCGCCGGAGACATCGACGATCTGGTCTGCGCCCAGCTCTTCGGCAAACTTCAACGGTGCAGCCGCGATATCGACCATTGTCACGGATTCCGCCCCCGCATGTTTCAGTGCCAGCAATGTCAACAGTCCGATTGGTCCGGAGCCGAAAATGATCGTTGAAGTCCCTTTTACATGCCCTGCGCGCCGAACGGCATGCAGGCAGACCGCAAGGGGTTCAGCCAATGCCGCAGCTTGGAATGGCAGATCGTTCGGGACTTTGACGCATTGCGCGGCAACCGCGTCAAACACACTGGCGAAACCGCCCTGCATGTGAGGCGTCTTGGATGCAGAACCCATGAAATAGATATTTTCGCAAAGGTTCGGGCGTCCCTCATGGCAATAGGCACAGGTTCCGCACCAACGGGACGGGTTTACGGCAACCCTGTCGCCAACGGCAATACCAGTAACGTCGCGGCCGATTTCGATGATCTCACCCGCAACCTCATGGCCAAGAATGAGCGGCGACGTGACCACGAAATCGCCGGTCTTTGCATGCCGGAAATAGTGCATGTCAGAGCCACATATCCCGCCGGCACCGAACTTGACCCGTGCCATATTGGGCGCGAGTTCTCCAAGTTCAATGTCAACGACACGGAGATCTTCCGCTGCAAAAAGCGTGGCAGCGATACCTTTATTACTCATTTTATCAGGCCTAGTTGGGTTGGGAGCCAAAGTGTAATCGCCGGAATGAAGGTGATGGCGATCAGTGCGATGAAGAGCGGCACCAGCCAAGGCAGAATTGCCATGGTGGTTCGCTCGACAGAAAGTTTAGCGACGCGGGACAGCACGAAGAGCACCATTCCCAGCGGCGGATGCAACAGACCGATCATGAGATTAAGCGTCATGATCAGCCCGAAATGAACCGGATCAATGTCGAAACCCAAGACCAGCGGCAAAAGGATCGGCACAAGAATTGTGATCGCTGCAATTGTATCGAGGAAGCAACCGACAAACAGCATCAAGATATTGACCAGTATCAGGAACACCCATTTGCTGTCGGTAATCGAGAGGATGGCTGCAGAAAGAAGCTGCGCCGCCTGACTGACAGTCAAGAGCCAGGCGAAAACCGAAGCGGCAGTGACAATAAACAGCACGGAAGCGGTGGTCTCGATTGTATCAAAGCTCGCTTTGGCGAGACTAGCCATTGTCATGGTACGATAGCGTACCAACCCAAGAAACAGTGACCAGAGAACTGCGGCAACGGCTGCCTCTGTCGGTGTAAACCAACCCATGGTCATGCCGCCAATAAGGATCACAGGTGTCATCAGTGCCATGACGGCGGAAAAGTCGAAATACCAGTCGGCAGCCAGCAGAACCACAAGTGCAAGGCCGACCGAAGCATTTATAGACAAGCCGGTAAGCGTGAGCAGATAGATGAGGACTGGCACGCAGGCGACGACGACGATTTCCAGCGACGCTTCAAGCAGATTCTTGAGTTCGAATGGCGTGTCGGAACCCCAGCGCTTCACATAAGCGAAGATAGCAACCGTAATCATCATCAAGACGGTCATGACGATGCCGGGCACAATACCGGCCATAAACAGCGCGCCAATGGAAACATTGGCCATCATGCCATAGATAACGAAAGGCAGGGATGGCGGGAAAATAGGGCCAAGCGTTGCCGAAGCTGCCGTAACGCCAACCGCTGCTTCCACCGGATAGCCATGATCCTTCATCGCCTTGATTTCGATTGTGCCGATACCGGCGGCATCGGCCAGTGCCGTTCCCGACATGCCGGAGAAGATTACCGAGCCAATAATATTGACTTGCGCCAGTCCGCCTTTCATCCATCCCACAAGCGAAACCGCAAAGGAATAGATGCGGCCTGTCACACCGGCCGAATTCATGAGATTGCCGGCGAGAATGAAAAACGGAACCGCAAGCAGCGGGAAGCTCTCAACCCCGGCAATCATGCGCTGGGCGACAATAATGTCGGGTGCAACGCCGAAAAACACAAGATAGAGCACAGACGCCACGGCCATCGAAATGGCGACCGGCACACCGACAATCATCAATAGTAGAAATGAACCAACAAGCAGCAACATTGATCAGCCCTCGACGCTCTGGAATTCTTCGGGACGTTCCAGAACGGAATAGCCACGGCGGATATTGGCAATAAAAACCTGAATGGAACGAAGCAGCATCAGGACGAAAGATAAGAGAACCCCGTAAAAAACGATGTTGCGCGGCAGATCGATTGTCACCATCATTTCGTCGGCAACAATCTCGACATAGCGCCACATCAACCATACAGCGTAAACGAAGAAGCCGATGCGCACGAGATCGACAAAGGTCGCAAGGACACGCGCAACGGGCGCTGGCACATAGTGATAAAGCACATCGACCTGAATGTGGCGGGAGACGCGAACACACATGACGGATCCGAGAAATACGACGCCGATCAGGCAGTTGATCGCGATTTCCTCAGTCCAGGCATAGCTGTCATTGAGGACATAGCGTGTGAAAAACTGCAAGAAAACGCAGCCGGTCATCAGCCAGAAGACGACGAGCGTCAGCCAATCCTCTACGGCGTATTCGCGCAGGTTAATAACCGGCGCCGCATCCTCGAATGAATGGGCAATTTCTTCCGCTGTGATCTGTGTATGAACTTCCTTGGACATGGCAGTCTCCGTCCTCAGGGCAGAAAAAGAGGCCGGGAGCCAAGGCTGCCCGGCCAGACTGATAGGTTACTTGATGGCGCGAATGGCTTCCCAGTCGGACTTTTCGTAACCGAAGTCTTCGAACTTCACCTTTTCCAGAACGGTTTTTTCGAAGTCTGCCTTGTCCACATCGGTAACGGAAAGGCCACGTTCCTTGAAACTCGCAACAAGTTCCTTTTCCCTGGCGGCAATCGTCTTGGTGGTCTTTTCGGCGGCTTCCTGCATCACATCGCCGAAGATTTTCTTGTCTTCGTCACTAAGGCTGGCCCAAAGCTGCTTGGAAATGACGGTATTCAGGTGATCGACAATATGGCCGGTCAAAATGATGTTCTTCTGAACTTCGAAGAACTTCTTGGCCTCAATCGTCGTCAGCGGATTTTCCTGCGCTTCGACAGTGCCGTTCTGCAATGCCAGATAGACTTCGGCAAAAGCGATTGGCGTTGTGTTGGCGCCGCAGGCACGCGGCATTGCCAGATAGGCTGGAACGTCCGGGACACGGATTTTCAACCCGGCCATATCGGAACACTTGGCGATGGGCCTGTTGGCGGTAGTGTGACGCGTGCCATAATAGCTGACCGATGCAATATGATTGCCGGTCTTTTCCTCATAGCCAGCAGCAAGCCGCTTGAAGACATCGCTTTTGGTATAGGCGATCAGATGGTCGGAATCGCGGAAGATATAGGGGAAATAGGTAACGCCGATCGGCTTGGAATCACGGGCAGCAAAGCTTGAACCCGAAATGATGATATCGACTGTACCGAGCTTCAATCCCTGGTTGATGTCAGCTTCCTTACCAAGCTGAGATGCAGGGAACACGTCGATCTTGTAACGGCCATTGGTGCGCTTGGCGATTTCTTCCGCCGCCCATACAGACTCCGTATGGAATGGTTCGGACGTCTCATACACATGAGCCCATTTCAGCGTGGTCTGCGCCTGTGCAACCACTGCCGAAATGGCAAGCGCCGCAGCGGCGCCAAGAAGTGTAGCCAGTTTGAATTTCATTGTTATTTCCTCCCTTATTGAATTTAGTTCGCGTTATTTCTGTCGAGACATCTTTGCAGATTGGTCTCTTTCCGTTTCCAGCTCCTCGTCGAAACTTCTGGAAAATCTCAGCTGCGATTGATGCAGATGATATTGCATCGCAGATTTTGCACGAGCGGGATCACCACCTGCTATGGCATCGCGTACTGCACGGTGCTCCTCAAAAGCCTCCCGCCATGAAGCCGCACTCTCGAAATAACTGGCCAGCCTGGTGAAATAAGGCGTCATGCGCTGGTCGAATAACTCTCCGACAACGCGGTCGAGCGCGGAATTTTCCATGATGCCGGCAATGGTCGTGTGGAAGGTGCGATCGAGCGCAATCGACACTTGCGGGTTGTTGAATGTGCGCGCCATTTGCGTCAGCACATCGTCCATCGCTTCTATATGTTTCGTTGTCACTGTGCGGGCGGCTTCTTCGGCAATAGCACACTCGATCAGCGCGCGTGCCCGCAATAGCTCGAACGGCCCTTCAAGCTCGTCAGGCTGAATCCGCAGGTGTTTCTCCCGTGGCGACCGCGCCACGTAAACACCTGATCCCATGCGAATATGGATGAGCCCCTCGACCTCGAGGGCAATCAAAGCCTCACGAATGGTGGGACGGGAAACGCCAAGTTCCTCCGCCAGTTCACGCTCACCGGGCAAACGCTCTCCGACACCAAGCTGACCATGTTCGATCTGGCTTCGTATCTGGTCTGCCACCTGCCGGTAAAGCCGGCGTGACTGAATGGCTGCGAACATTTAAACCTCCCCACCCGGCTTCCCATTTCCGGCAACTGGTAAACTGGCCTTACCAATATATAACTGATACATTGATATATATGAGCGAGTCAACCGCTGGTTCGGATCGGTTTTAACAGGGCAGGTTTTCGCAACTTGTCTCGCCTTGGCGGGGCGCTCATGAGCATTGTTACATTTTGTATCAGAAAGTGATTGCCTCTAAAGCGAACGAACGCGCTATGAGAAACCAATCGTTAAAAGAGATGCTTCGTCGAACCGGTGATAAATGCTGCCTGATACACGATCACTTCGGACATTTGCCTGCTTGAGTTTCGCCTTGGTTTTGGGCGCTTGCACCACGACTGATCCCAAGCTGCCCGAGGCTGCATCACTGCCAATTCCTGAACAATCTCCGCGTGTTGCTGCGGCCGAAGCGCCCGCTAATTCCGATGCGGCCACGGACAGCAAGAGCACCGTCACGGTCGCCACAAGCACGAAAAGCGCTCCTGAATTCAAAGATAACGGTACGCCGCTCGACAGTTTGATTTCAAAATATTCGGTTGCCTACGAAGTGCCTGAATCGCTGGTTCGCCGCATTGTGCATCGGGAAAGCCGCGGTAATCCACAGGCTCGCAACGGTCCCTATTGGGGTCTGATGCAGATGTTGCCCGCGACAGCACGCGGCATGGGTCACACCGGCTCCGCGCAAGATTTGCTGGATGCAGAAACAAATCTCAAATTTGGCGTGAAGTATCTTGCTGGCGCCTACAAGGTTGCCGATAACAATCCTGATCAGGCCGTGCGGCTTTACGCTCGCGGCTATTATTATCAGGCCAAGAAAAAGGGCCTTCTGGAAGAGACCGGCCTGAAACCGTCAAGCACGCCTGTTGCACCCGCGACGATGACGGCGATGGCTCCCGCTGAAACACCGCCTGCCATGCCGGCGCAACTCGCTTATTCAGAAGAACCCGCTGTGGCGTTTCCGGCAGCGATCCCGTTGCCGATGCAACGGCCTGACATTGCTTCGGCAGCCACCAGTGGAGCAACCACAGGCTTGAGCAACGCGACACCAGCCAGCACCGCCGCTCCACTCTGAAATCAAAACTGCACCGGTGCTGCTAGGCCGCCCACCAGCGATGGAAGTGGTGGACCGGCCCACGCCCGCTGCCGACTTTGAGCATTTCGCCAGCCGCCATGGCAGCCGTCAGATAGTCCTTGGCTTCACTAACGGCACCATGCAGAGCCATTCCTTTTGCCAGGCCAGCGGCAATGGCAGACGCCAGTGTGCATCCAGTACCATGATCATTGACTGTCTTGATACGCGGCGTCGAAAATCGCTCCATTCCGGACCCATCAAGCAGGATATCGGTGCTCATATCCCCCTTGGCATGTCCGCCCTTTATGAGTACGGCTGAGGGACCAAGTTCGAGCAGCTTTTCCGCCTGCCGCACCATCTGGGCTTCATCTTCAGCAATCGGCATATTTGTTAGCAAGGACGCCTCCGGCAAATTGGGAGTCAGCAGCAGCGCGCGCGGCAAGAGAAGCTGGCGCAGAGCGTCGATTGCGGCCGGCTCCAGCAAAGGGTCACCCGCAGTTGCAACCATGACAGGGTCGAACACCGCTTTGCGCTGCCAGCGATCAAGCCCCTGCGCAATTGTCTCTATGGTTGATACTGTCGAGACCATGCCAATCTTGATTGCATTCACCTCAAGGTCGGAAAGAACCGCGTCCATCTGAGCCCGGATGATATCGGGCGAAAGATTCTCAATGGCCGTAACACCATGGGTGTTCTGCGCAGTGATCGCGGTGAGCACGCTCGCTCCATAAACACCGAGCGCCGAGAAGGTTTTCAAATCGGCCTGGATTCCTGCCCCGCCGCCGCTGTCAGACCCGGCAATAGTCAGCGCTATTGCGGTCATGCTGGCTCTCTTACCTGCAATGCCTCATCCACCGCCGACCGCAAAGCTTGCGCCGCTCCTTGCGGATCGTCCTGACGGAAGATCGCAGAAATGACCGCTACTCCATCGGCACCCGCTTCAATGGCAAGCGGCGTGCGCTCCAGCCCAATACCGGCGATAGCGCCTATGGGCAAATGCGGTTTTGCCTTGCGTATGATGGCAGCCAGGCGCTTGAACCCGTCAAAGCCGATCGGTTGCAGATTTTCCTTGGTGGGTGTTTCAAACAGGCCGCCAATACAGGCATAGTCAATATCGCCAGCAATTGCTGCTTGCGCGTCCGGCTCATTCTTGACGGTCAGTCCGATAATCGCATTTGGCCCGAGCAGATGTCGGACATCGGCAACCGCCATGTCTTCGCGCCCCACATGGACACCCTCAACGCCAGCGGCAAGCGCAACATCAATCCGGTCATTGACGAGCAAAGGAACGCCTGTCGCCTTGATCGCGGCGTGTATCTGCCGTGCACGATCAATCATGTCACGCGTTGCGGAGTTTTTGTCACGATACTGGATGATCGTCGCACCGCCACGCGCCGCAGCGAGAGCCAGCGCCCCCAAATCCTTGTCAGGGCCAATAGCATCAAAATCGACAATGGCATTGAGGCGGTAATCTACTTTTGTCACGTCACGGACTCCACTTTCAAAACTGGAGACCCGGATATGTGCGAAGAAAGACGAACCAGCGCGATAATTGCTCAATTCCCGTTCCTACGCCGGCATGATCCGGATCAGGTTCAAGGGTCTTGGCTCAGCGCCATCTCAGCATCGTACGATGCCCCCCTCGGAATGAAATCATGATGAGACGGCGCATCATGGAAGTCAATGCGCCGGGGTGGTTCGGCTTAACGAGTCAGTCGGACATATTCCCCGTCAACGGCCTTGCATGCGGCCTTGATCTTGTAAAGAAAGTCCGGCTCGATCACGCTCGCGGGACTTCCCCCGTCTTCCCACCAGTGATCATGCTCCTTCTGGTCGCAATCCAAAAGAGCCAGAGGATTGGTCGCGGTGGCGGTTAATCGAACACCGTCGACAAACAGGTTCGTATAGGTGCTGGAGTCCAAGGTGCTGTAGGTCGCATTATAGGTTTTATATTTCGAACCGGTATCTGCTTTGCAAACAACTTTGTTGTTCGTGGATGTGTTCCGGTAACCGATATCGCAGCCATCGGTCTTGACCTGCATAACCATGCGAAGGCTGCCTTCATCATATTCGCCAAGCTCGAATGTTACCGGCTTTCCTGTATCCGGGTCAGTGATGCCCGATCCTTTACCCCCTGCTCCGCTATGGTCTGTTGCGGTATAGGTAATTGTGCCCACTCTGACATCTTTGCCCCCCCGCGTGACATAGATGGAGACCCGTTTGTAATACCACCCGGTGACCGTATTAATCGTTATAGTAGCGCTTGACGGTTTCAATGGTGCCAATGCTTCCGCAAGCACACCTATAGCTACTTTTTCCTTGGCTAGTACCTTCATGAAAAGCGTATTTGTTTCGCCCGCGAGCGATACAATCACGCGTTGGTTGCTGGTATCAAAGCCGACCTGCATTTTATCCATCTCGGCGCCAAGATGAGCACGCAGATAGGCGCGTGCACTTGCTTCGGCAGCAGCCTTGTTTTCACCCGTAAAAACGGAGGCTCCGGCCAATGCCGCGGAATCTGCAATGCCCTGCAATCGTGAGCGATCGCCGCTTGCGCGGGTATAATCCACGGCAAGCCCGGTCATTCCCACCATAGGTACGAGCAACAATGCTAATGTGACGGCTGTCGCGCCACTACGGTCTTTCAGAAAGTTTCTTATTTTTTTCATGGCCCACTCCAGTCGCTGGGCAGACCATTGATTCAGCCATGTGAATGACGGCTTATGAAATTCATTCAGATTTTCACCATTCTGCATTCAGGCAGTAAAGAGCGCCTGAATGTTCAGCAATGGTAAAAATCCGGTGAACCTTACAGCTCTATATGGATGCTTCCGGCCGGACAAAACCCTCGCTCGCCAAAAGAAGATTGCGCGTGTAATCTTCCTTGACTGCGTGGCGGGCAAGGTCTGTCGCCGACAGGCGCTCCACCTCTGCGCCATTCTGCATCACCATCAGCCGGTCGCACATATGGGTGACCACCGCCAGATCATGGCTGACCATCAGGAAGGTCAGCTTTCTATCCCGCCTTATCTGCTCCAGCAGGTTAAGAACTTCCGCTTGTACCGAAGCATCAAGGGCTGATGTCGGTTCATCAAGAAGCAGGATTGAAGGCTCCAGGATCAATGCACGGGCAATGGCGACACGCTGGCGTTGACCGCCGGAAAGCTGATGCGAATAGCGAAAGCGAAAGCTTGAACCAAGGCCCACTTCATCAAGCGCGCGCAGGATACGTTTTTCGATATCGGCAAAGCCATGCACGACCAATGGTTCCAGCAACAGGCGATCCACGGTCTGGCGCGGATGCAGCGAGCCATAGGGGTCCTGAAACACCATTTGCACTTCACGGTAAAATGCTTTTGTACGCGACGAACCAAGCGTCTTGCCATTGACTGTGATCGCGCCGCCGGTAACAGGTGCAAGTCCCGCGACGGCTCGCAGCAAGGTTGACTTTCCCGAGCCGCTCTCGCCCACCAGACCAAAAGACTCGCCCTGCTGGACATCAAGACTGACGCCGCGCAATGCGCGAAAACGATCATACTTCACTTCAAGATTTTCGACGCTGAGAGCCGCCACTTGCAGATTGTTCATGCGGCCCACTCCGGCTTGCGGTCAAGGACCGGCAGCGGATGCCGGTCGGTGCCGATCTGCGGCATGCAATTCATCAACCCGCGTGTATATGGATGTTTTGCGTTCTTAAGGTCTGCAGCGGCGATTTCTTCGACGATCCGTCCTGCATACATGACGATAACGCGGTCGCAAAAGGAGGAGACCAGCCGCAAATCATGGGAGATGAAAATCAAACCCATGCCGCGATCCCGCACCAGATTGTCGAGGATTCGCAGCACATCCAGCTGCACTGTCACATCAAGCGCGGAAGTCGGTTCATCCGCGATCAGCAGCTCCGGTCCGGTCACCAGCATCATCGCGATCATGGCGCGTTGTCCCATGCCGCCGGAAACTTCATGCGGATGCAGATTAAAGACCCGTTCCGGATCACGTATTTGCACAGCAGCAAGCATGTCGAGCGCGCGCTTGCGTGCCTCGGCTTTGCTCACCTTTTCATGGGTGCGCAGCGTTTCAACAATCTGCCTGCCGATGCTCATCACAGGATTGAGCGAATATTTCGGGTCCTGGAGGATCATGGCGATGCGGTTTCCACGCAGGCTTCGCCGCTCCTTTGCCGAAATATCCAGAAGATCCATTCCGTCAAAATTCAACGTATCGGCGGTGATCTTTGCGTGATGTGGCGTCAGTCCCATGATTGCGCGCCCGGTCTGGGATTTTCCTGAACCGGACTCGCCAACAATGCCGAGCCTTTCGCGACCAAGCGTGAACGAAACGCCGCGCACAGCATCCACGACGCCCGTGCGGGTCGGAAATTGCACGCGAAGATCCTTGACTGTCAGCAAGGCGCTCATTGGTTGTTCCCCCTTGGATCGAGCGCATCGCGCAAGCCATCGCCAAGAAGATTAAAGCCCAGACTGACGATGAGAATTGCAAAACCCGGTGCGGCTGCCACCCACCATTGATCCATGATGAACCGGCGGCCGGATGCGATCATCGCACCCCATTCAGGCAATGGCGGCTGTGCGCCCAGACCAAGGAAACCAAGGCCTGCGGCGACCAGGATAATTCCGGCCATGTCGAGTGTCACACGGACGATCAGAGATGAAAGGCAAAGCGGCATGATGTGGCGCAGGACGATACGCATGGGTGATGCACCCATGAGCTGCACGGCGGCAATATAGTCGGAATTGCGCACGGTCAGCGTTTCAGCTCTGGCAATGCGTGCATAGGGTGGCCACGAGGTGACCGCTATGGCAATGACGGCATTCTCAATGCCAGGTCCCAGCGCCGCCACCAAAGCGAGAGCCAGAATGAGCTTTGGAAATGCCAGGAAGATATCGGTGAGCCGCATAAGAATTGCGTCTACCCAGCCTCCGGCATAACCGGCGATGGTGCCGACAAGCAGCCCAATCGGCGCGGCGATGATAGCCACGAGGACAACTACATAGAGCGTCAGACGCGAACCATAGATAAGGCGCGAAAGAATATCGCGGCCCTGATCGTCTGTGCCGAGCCAATAATCGCCACCGGGTGGCAAAAGCCGTGCATTGCGCAGATCGCCTGCAACCGGTGAATGCGGCGCAAGCAGAGGAGCGAATAGCGCCACCAGCACCAGCGCAAAAATGATACCAAGTCCGATCACGGCGAGCCTGTTGCTGGCAAAACGGCTCCAGATCAGATAGGCGCGGCCAAGCCGGGCCTGCATACGCGATTGCGGCCGGTCGCTCATCAGCCATTCACGGCGGGAAATTGGTTTTGCGATCTCGCTCATCGTGCGCGTGTCCGTGGGTCAAGTAGCCGATACAGAAGATCGGAAAGAAGGTTGATGGCGATGAACACGGCACCAATGATAATCGTGCCGCCGAGCACCGCATTCATGTCGGCATTTTGCAGCGAATTGGTGATGTAGCTGCCAAGGCCTGGCCAGGAAAAGATCGTTTCGGTCAACACTGACCCCTCAAGCAGATTGGCAAAGGAGAGCACAATCACAGTCAGCAATGGCACTGCCGCATTGCGCAGGGCATGGGCCCAGATGATACGCGTTTCTGAGAGGCCCTTGGCGCGCGCCGCAACAATATATTCCTGCTCAAGCTCGTTCAGCATGAAAGAACGCGTCATCCGGCTGATATAGGCCAGCGAAAAGTAGCCCAACACTGATGCGGGCAGGATGATGAAGCTGAAAATATTGCGGAAGACTTCCCAATTATTCTGCAAAATCGCGTCAAGCAGGTAAAGGCCGGTAATCGGCGTAAACGTGTACTCGTAGACAACGTCAATACGTCCTGGTCCCGATACCCAGCCAAGCTTGGCGTAAAACAGCACGAGACCGAGCAGCCCCAGCCAGAACACCGGCACTGAATAGCCGATAAGTCCGATAACTCTGACAATCTGGTCGAGGATCGTGCCCCGCTTGACGGCAGCAAGCACTCCAAGCGGAACACCAATAAACGCGCCAATAAGCGTGCCCAATGTTGCCAGTTCGAAGGTAGCGGGAAAGACGCGGATAATATCGGTCATAACCGGATTGCTGGTCAGAACGGAATTGCCGAACTCACCTTGCAGAACACCCTTAAGATAAAGGAAAAACTGCTGGTAGAGCGGCAGATTCAGTCCGAGCTCTTCACGCACACGCGCCACGACGTGGGCAGGCGCGCGATCGCCTACAATGGCCAGCGCGGGATCGATCGGGATGACACGGCCAATGAAAAACGTGACGGCCAGAAGACCAAGAAATGTGATGGCGCCAATGAGCAGAAACCTGCCCACGGCCCAAGCGAAGTTTGAAGCCCAGGCGCCTGAGCGCCTGGCCTCCAATTGCATGTCAGATGTGCTCACCGGTACGGATTCCGGATTACTTCGTTACATTGAAAACGTAGTTGGTATCAAATGACGGACCAAGCTTGAAGTTCTTGATGTTCGCACGCAGTCCTGCCACTTCCGTCTGCTGGAAGATGATGATGAAGGGGCTGGTTTCAAGCACTTTCTTCTGCAGGTCCTGATACATTGCCGCGCGCTTGGCATTATCACGCTCCAGCAGGGCTGCCTTGGTTTCCTTGGTCAGCTCCGGCACATCCCAGGCATTGCGCCATGCGAGTGTCTTGTTGGTGCCGGTATCGGCATTGTCCGTATTGCTGGTGAAGGTCTCGGCGTTGGAATTCGGATCCCAATAATCCACGCCCCACTGACCAATATAGGAATCATGCGTACGGGCACGATATTTGGTCAGGGTCTGCTTACCGTCGCCCGGGATGATCTCCATTTTTACACCTGCCTGTGCGAGGGTTTGCTGAACTGATTCAGCAATACCCGTCACCGGCTGGTTGTTACGCACATCCATGGTGAAGGAGAAGCCATCCTTCAGCCCGGCTTTCTCGAGCAGTTCCTTGGCCTTAGCCACATCCAGCTTGAACGGCTTTTCATCCAGCTCGCCCAGAATGTTCTTTGGCAGGAAGGTCTGGTGGATATCACCGGCACCCTTGATCAGCTGTTCGCCGATGGCATCATAATCGACCAGATATTTGAACGCCTGCCGGACTTCCGGCTTGGCCAGGTTTTCATTTTTCTGGTTGAGGCTGATATAATAAATCGTTCCCTTCGGCGCACTGACCGTGGTGATGTCCTTGTTCTTGGTAACCTGCTCCATATCATTTGGTTCAAGATTACGGGCGACATCAACATCACCTTTTTCAAGCAGAAGGCGCTGCGCCGCGCTTTCCTTGACGTGGCGATAAATAACACGGGCGAGCGGAGCCTTGGTGCCATAGTAATTGTCATTACGCTCCAGAACGATAATCTCGTTAGCGCGCCAATCGCGAATTTTCATCGGCCCGGAACCCGCATAATTCGTCTTCATCCAGGCATTGCCGAAATCATCATTGACGATGTGCTCGGAGATCAATTTCTTGTCTACAACCGAAGCAACGGTCGATGTCAGGCAATTCAAGACGAAGCTTGGTGCATAAGGCTGATCGACAGTGAAAACAAAAGTGGACGGATCAGCCGCTTTTGCCTTTTCGGTCACATTGTCCTTGTTCAGGCCAAACTGCGTCAGAATGAATGCCGGGCTCAGATCGAGCTTGACGGCACGCTCAAAGGAATAGGCAACATCTTCAGCGGTAAGCGGGTTGCCGGAAGCAAATTGCAGATTGGGCTTGAGTTTGAATGTATAGGTCAGGCCATCATCGGAAACCGTCCAGCTTTCGGCGACATCCGCAACGATCTTGGATGGATCATTGATGTCGAGCCGTACCAGCTTGTCATAGGTGTTACCGTTGATCTCGCCCATGGTCAGCTCAAAAGCTTCACCCGGATCAAGCGTGATGACGTCATCAATCGCCCATGCCTCGACCAGCGTATCGGCGGGCGTTTCGGCGAAGGCCGGCATGCCCGACAACATTACGGCGGAGATGGCCGCGCTACCGAGCATCATGCGGAACTTTGGGTTCATCTTGGTCATCAACATTGTTCTGGTTCCCTGTTTAGAGCTATTGGCCGGAATCTCTTGAGCTTGTTCCGAACCTTTGTTTATTTTTATTGTTCATGCCAGGCTGAGCCAAGCACGCGCAGCCAGTTTTTACGACAGATTTTTGCAAGATCATCCTCACCATAGCCAGCCTCGCGCAATGCTTCGACCAGTTTCTGATTGCCGCTTGCATCAGCAATTTCGCCGGGGATTTTAGCACCATCGAAATCAGAACCAAGTGCCACACAATCAATACCCATGCGATTGACCATATAGTCAATATGACGAACCATATCCGTCAGCGGTGTGTCGGCATTTTCGCGGGCGTCGGGACGCAACATGGCCACGGCGTAATTCAAGCCGACAAGCCCCTTGCTTTCGCGGATTGCATCAAACTGCTTGTCGGTAACATTGCGCGCGACAGGCGTCAGTGCGTGCACATTGGAATGGCTGGCAACCAGGGGTTGGTCGCTGAGACGTGCCACGTCCCAAAAACCCTTTTCAGTTATATGCGCGAGATCAATCAGAATGCCGAGGCGGTTGCATGCCTTGACCAATTCTTCGCCTGCCCCTGTCAGACCGGGACCCGTATCGGGGTCCATCGGATAGGCAAACGGGACGCCATGCGCGAATATGTTGTTCCGGCTCCAGACCGGACCCAGCGAACGTAAGCCAGCTGCATAAAACACATCAAGTGCCGTCAGATCAGCACCAATCGCCTCGCAGCCTTCCATGTGAAGAACTGCCGCAAATTGATCCTGATCGATGCATTCGTTGATTTCCGCTGTACTCCGGCAGAGTTTCCATCCGCCTGCCTGCTGCAACCGGAGGGCTATAGAAGCCATTTCCAACGCAATATCGAGCGATGGAGCGCGTTCAAGCGGCGCTGCAAGCGGTGTCGAATAATGGCCATTGGCATCCGGAGCCTTGAATGCCAAATCACCGGACGGAACGTAGATGGCGCAAAGCCCGCCAACCAGACCGCCTTTCAGTGCACGCTTCTTGTCTATATGGCCTAAACTTGTACCTTCGATGAATTCCTGAACCGGATCCGTTCCGCTTTTCGAATGTTTCCACAACCGGTAGAGCACGTCGTTGTGACCATCGAAGACTGGCTGCATTTCAATTTCCGTTCAGATTTATCAAAAGCCTTGCACCGGCGGATAATCATTTCGTCGAATATCCCAGCACCAATTCTGCCAAAAGATCACGCCCGCAATGAACATTCAAGGGAGTTGTTAGACAAAAGTATAAATAGAAGGCTGCCGGACAATTTGCCCACACATTGTGCACTTGCCCGACATGGCTAGGAGCGCAGCCAAGACGCAACAAGGCGATAATCTTTTGATTACCGCCTTGATATTGATCGCAATGTTTGGGGTGATAAGCGATGCTGTGTTTGTTAAACGTCCAGATTTGCTACGCTGAGCGCATTGTCCTGAATGAACTCACGGCGCGGCTCGACATCATCGCCCATCAGACGTGAGAACAGGCTGTCAGCGTCGGTCGCATCGTTCACCTTCACCTGCAGCAGCGAACGTGCGTTTGGATCAAGCGTGGTTTCCCAAAGCTGATCAGCATTCATTTCGCCCAGACCCTTATAGCGTTGCAGCGAAAGTCCCTTGCGGCCAGCGGCGAATACCGCTTCGAGCAATGAGATCGGGCCGGCAATCATATCGGTTTTTTCCTTGCGGCGCAGAACAGGCGGCTTGGAATAAATCTCATGCAGACGGGCGGAATAACGATCCAGCTGGCGCGCGTCAGCCGAGCCAATCAGCGCCATATCCAACGTTACGGTCTCTTTGACGCCGCGCAATGAGCGCTCAAAAATATAGCCGTCAATACCATCATCAGGCGCTGCAAGACGGCCGCTCCAGCCCTTTTCCGTTTCTTCGGCAATAAGGTCGAGACGCCCTGCAACTTCTGTCACCAGCGCTTGAGCGCGTGCCGTATCGGAAATGGCTTCGGGGTTCAGAGCACCGGCAATTGTTGCCTGCTCGACAACCGCCCGGTCATAGCGTGTATTCAGGCCCTGCAGCAGATGGCGAACAGCCATCGCATCATTAATCACCGCACGCAGATCGGAACCAGCGCGAACTTCGCCGCTGTCCAGCTCCATCGAAGCTTCTTCCAAACCGGATTCAATCAGGAATTCTTCGTAGGCGACTTCGTTCTTGAGATATTGCGAGGATTTGCCGCGCGAGACCTTATAGAGCGGCGGCTGTGCAATATAGATATGGCCACGCTCGATCAATTCCGGCATCTGGCGGAAGAAGAAGGTCAACAGCAATGTACGAATATGAGCACCATCGACGTCAGCGTCGGTCATGATGATGATCTTGTGGTAACGCAGCTTGTCCGGGTTAAACTCATCCTTGCCAATGCTCGTGCCCAGCGCCAGGATCAGCGTGCCGATCTGGTCGGATGAAAGCATCCGGTCGAGCTTCACGCGCTCCACATTCAAAATTTTACCACGAAGTGGCAAAATGGCCTGGTTTTGACGCGAGCGTCCGCCCTTGGCAGAACCACCGGCGCTATCCCCCTCGACGATGAAGATTTCCGACTTGGCCGGATCTTTTTCCTGACAATCGGCAAGTTTGCCCGGCAGTGAGCTGATGCTGAGCGAGTTCTTGCGGGTGATGTCGCGCGCCTTGCGCGCGGCTTCGCGGGCCGAGGCTGCCTGAATAACCTTGTCGACCAGCACCTTGCCTTCAGTCGGGTGCTCTTCAAGCCAGGTCGACAATGCCTCATTGACCAGACTTTCCACGACAGCACGCACTTCCGAAGAAACGAGCTTGTCCTTGGTCTGCGACGAGAATTTCGGGTCCGGCACTTTTACCGAAAGCACGGCTGTAAGGCCCTCGCGGCAATCATCGCCCGTCAGCGTTACCTTGGCTTTCTTGGCCTGACCGGTGCTTTCCGCATAGCCGGTCATCTGACGCGTCAGCGCGCCACGGAAACCGGCAAGATGCGTTCCGCCATCGCGCTGCGGAATATTGTTGGTAAAGCACAGGACATTCTCGTGATAGCTGTCATTCCACCACATGGCGACTTCAACAGTCGTATCATCCCGCTCGCCGCGAATATAAATCGGCTCGCCGACCAGCTCCTTCTTGGAGCGGTCGAGATATTTCACATAGGCAGTCAGTCCGCCCTCGTAAAACAGCTCCAGGTCGACCGGATCGGCATGGCGGCGGTCAGATAGAAGAATACGCACACCGGAATTCAGGAAGGCCAACTCGCGCAGGCGATGTTCCAATGTCTTGAAATCGAATTCAACCATGGTGAAGGTTTCGGTCGAAGGCAGGAACGATACTTCCGTTCCTGTGAGGCCTTCAGAATCGCCGGTCACAACCAGCGGACTATCCGCCACACCATGCGTGAAGCTCATCTCATGAATCTTGCCCTGACGGCGAATCTTCAACTTCAGCCAGACAGACAGCGCATTGACAACCGAAACACCAACGCCGTGCAAACCGCCGGAGACCTTGTAGGAGTTTTGGTCAAACTTACCGCCCGCATGCAACTGGGTCATAATGACTTCGGCAGCGGAAACGCCTTCCGAGTGCATGTCGGTGGGGATACCGCGGCCATTGTCGGTGACAGTGCAGGAACCATCGGGATTGAGCGTCACTGTAACGCGGGTCGCATGACCGGCAAGCGCCTCGTCAATAGCGTTGTCCACGACTTCGTAAACCATGTGGTGAAGGCCGGAACCGTCGTCCGTGTCACCGATATACATTCCGGGGCGCTTGCGAACTGCATCCAACCCCTTGAGAACCTTGATGGACTCCGCGCCATATTCCGGCGAGGTTTCGGTTGTCATCTCGGGTGTTTCACTCATGTAAATTCAATCTTTTCTAAAGGCAGGAACAGTGCATCTGTCCTTATAGCATATCTTGGGCGAATCATGCCCAACCTATGCTTAGATATAGTGATTTCTGTTGGTTTTTCCAATTCATGCCGCATGGCTGTCCACGGATGATCGTTAATCTGCGCCAGCACTATGGATAATCTGTGTCCTAGCGGGGTAATTTTGACATTCATGCTCCATCCGCCCGCAGGCTCCTATGCAAATGTCAAATGCGTAAACTCCACTAGAAATATATACTTACCTTTGGTTTTGTTGATTTTGAGCTTGGCTACTGGCGGGACCGAACGGACGGGTCGTGGAAACACGACCACCAGCGCTTTGAAAAAGGTTTCAAGCGCACTGGCGAGCAGCCTTGAATAACCGCTCGCTGTGCATTTGGAACCTTGCCGGGAACTGGCCCCGGCTCTTGGCATCATCGTCTGGCCGCAACCATTCCGGGCCGCCCAACTATTCGATAATCTGTATTTCCTTTGAGGCCGGCCTTTTTATGGGCGACTGCGCATCAAGGAAACCTTTGACCTCGCTATATCGGAGGCTGCCATCCTGATCATGGTCAATCAGTGCGAAATTATCGACAAAGTACCCCACTCCTGCCCTATTGGCAGATTCGATAGTCACCAGATGCGTCGAAGGATCCGCCGCGCGGTCAAAAAGCGCACGAATGCGCGCGTCGACCGCATTGAGCACCGTTTCAGGCGTGATTGGCATAGCGGTTCTTTCGACCGCGCTCTTGGCTGGAGGGTATATTCTCCCCGACATTGTTGCGCCAAATTCCGGGGGCTTTGTCAGCGTGATAACATCGTCAGCAGCCGATCCGGCAACCTGCAAAACAACCGAAGATATAATCGCCACGGTAAAGACCATTCCACGCTTCATGGGTTCCTCGCTTCCGGAAGAGCGGCATTGAACGCGGCAAGCTTCACCACTGCTGGCTGGTCATAAAAGGCATCGAGTTCAGCGAGCACCTTTTCATAGCCATCCGTCCTGCCCGGACCAATCCCATGCCCGCCAAGGTAGGTTTTTATCGGGATTCTGGAGGACAGATTTGCATTCTCTATATCCACCTCCGTCTTATGGAAGGGCGTATTGAGATCATAATAGCCGTGCTGAATAAGAACCTTCAGATTTGGATTTAGTGTTACGTCGAAAGTCAGATCGGGAATGGCACTTGCAAATCTGTCGCCTGTAACTGACAAATGCTGATCCGGCATATAGTTCCAATGAAGGATAATTTTGCCATTGCTGCCGAGATATCTTGATTTCGCTTTATAGTCGGCAAATCCTGCCAGATAGGATTTGATGTGATCGTAATTAACGTCAGTGCGATCAACGACTGGATCGACCGTGTCTTTCTCCAGAAAATATCGCCCATCATTCATCTGTAATGTCTCTTGAGGGCTGAACCTCTTTACAAACTCCCTGCTATCCATATTCGGATTTGCAATCCATGGATTGCTGTCCGCGCCTTCGCCCAGCTTGTACAGTTTCCCTATCCCTGTGATTTTATACAATCTATTGAGGAAAACTTCAGATTCTGGTTTTTGAAGATAGATGTTCCATTGCGACCGATCGGATATTTTCTGGTCAACGCTTTTAAACACACTTTTGTAGAGATTGTTGAACGTGACCGCGAAAAGCCTTGCGTCACCCAGAAAGGCTGGCAGATCAAAGTCTGGCTTTTCGACCGACTTGTCATGAAATGCCTTTACCATTGCATATGTTGGCAGAACGCCATGACAGGAAACGTAGCGAGAAGAACAATCGCTATTGATATCAAGAATTGGCGAATTCAGGATCAGACCACTTAAGACCTTCGCTGGTTTTTTGCTGGGATCAGGCAGATAACCACTTTCACCCTTTTCTATCAGCAACTGCGCGATGATCGGCACGCGAAATCCGCCATAGGAAACGCCGTAAATATATTTTGGCGAGCTCTGGCGATTATTGGCGTTGATGTAGCGTGTGATGAAGCTGCGCAAAACTTTTGCATCGCTGTCGACACCCCAAAAATCCTCGTTTTTATTTGGCCAGATAGCTTCAGAATAACCCGTGCCTACCGGATCGACAAAAACGAGGTCCGTTTTGTCCAGTATCGTATTGGGATTATCCTTCCAGAGCAGAGTTTTCGCTTTGTCCGAGGCATCGTCATCGTAACTCTTGGGGCCAAGGAAGCCCAGATCAAGAGCCGCTGATGCGCCACCCGGGCCGCCATTGAATACAAATGTAACCGGCCGGTTTTCTTTTGGCAGATCATCACGCGTATAGGCCGTGTAGAAAATAGCGGCATCTGCATCTCTATAGTTCAGACCCGTTCCAATAGGTATCGAGCCTGTCGAAATCAGATGACCAGCGCTTGCGGTAAATTGTACCGGTATCCCCTTCACGGTAATTTTTTGCGACTTGCTTGCCGGCTCCTCGCTAACGGACGAGCGTGAAATGCCATCCTCAGGTCCGTAAGAAAAGACAGCAGAGCCAGGTGTCGGCGCATCAATCTTGGGAACAACGGTTACCTGCGGTGTAAATGATGATGGCGCTTTTTCAGGCTCTGAATCTGAGCCACCACTACAGGCTGAGAGAAAAACTGCAAGCGTCAGCCCGCACAAGCGATAATGCATGATTAAAAACCTCACAGTATAAATATTTATGCAATAAGTTATTGATATTATTACGTAATACTTTGGTCGTATAATGCCGAAATTAAAATAAAATATTGCCCGAAACCGATCTCACTAGAGCTCAAAGGAGGCTTAAGGTCAAGAAAATTACTGCTGTTTCGGCCTTTCCATTTTCCCCTCTCTTCGTCCTGGCTGGGCGAAACTTGTGGACATGAGACGCAATCATACCCACATCGCAATTATGGAGGCGCAATGGATATTTTGAAAACCGCATTCACACCCCCGGCACCCGTTCCCCGTACCGGACCTGTCGGTACGCTGCAATTGATACGGACCATCTATCGCAATCCGCTGGAGCTGTGGGGTGAGCCCTCCTATAACGAACCTTGGGTATCCATTGATTGGTCTTTCGCCCATACGATCATTGCCAATGATCCCGGCCTCATTCGTCATGTCCTTGTCGACAATGCCAAGAACTACAAGATGGCGGCTGTACGCCAGCGTATCCTGCGTCCGATCCTGCGCGACGGGTTGCTGACGGCCGAGGGCGATACGTGGAAGCGCTCGCGCAAAGCCATGGCACCCGTGTTTACGCCGCGCCATATTAATGGTTTTGCGACAAGCATGCAGCGGGCAACGGAGAACTTCGCCGACCGTTACAATGGGCAAAGCGGCATTACGGATGTGTCGCGGGACATGACCATGCTGACCTATGATATTCTGGCCGAAACCCTGTTTTCAGGTGAAATTGCAGGCGATCCTGACCAGTTTTCGCATGAAGTCGATCGGCTTTTCGAGACCATGGGGCGGGTTGATCCATTTGATCTTCTGGGTGCGCCGGAATGGTTGCCGCGCTTTACCCAAATTCGCGGACGCCGTGCTCTCGCTTTCTTCCGGCAGATCGTGGCCAACACGATTGAGATGCGCAAAGCACGCATGGACAAGGAGGGCGACAGCGTTCCCAATGATTTCCTCACTCTCCTCCTGCGTGCAGAAGGGCCCGATGGCCTGTCACGCGCCGAGATCGAGGACAACATCATTACTTTCATCGGTGCTGGCCATGAAACGACCGCACGCGCGCTTGGCTGGACGCTTTATCTGCTGGCAAGAGCGCCATGGGAGCGCGAACTGATCGAACAGGAAATCGACGCCTTCATGGATCAGCGCGATATGCCGCCGCCGCATGAATGGCTGGATGCATTGCCCTTTACGCGCGCCGCGTTCGAGGAGGCCATGCGGCTCTACCCACCCGCACCATCAATCAACCGGGAGCCGATTGAAGATGATCAGTACCAGGACTTGAAACTGCCTGAAGGGTCAGCCGTTCTGGTCATGCCATGGACCGTGCATCGGCACCGTCTTTATTGGGATCAACCTGACGCGTTCATACCGTCGCGTTTTCACCCGGAAAACCGCGGTAAGATTGATCGCTTCCAATATCTGCCCTTCGGTGCCGGTCCGCGTGTGTGTATTGGTGCCAGTTTTGCCCTGCAGGAAGCCATCATTGCATTGGCCGTGCTGCTGCATCGTTATCGCTTTGATATGGCAAGCTCGGTAAAACCCTGGCCGGTGCAAAAGCTGACAACGCAGCCAAATGGAGGTCTGCCAATGAGTGTTATTGCAAGGCGTTGATGTATTGCGTGGTTCGACAGGCTCACCATGAGGAAGGTGAATGATTGCAGGGAGCCAGTATTTGCGATGTATCTGCAATATTGATGATTAGCGTTCAGCCCACCCACCCTCCTCATGGTGAGCCTGTCGAACCACGCAATACTTTGATGCATGCATTCGCTTGATTTCACAAGAAATTTAATGTACTTATATTTCTAGTGAAAGGACATGCAATGCGAACCAACGCACAACACAAAACTGAAACACCCAGCAAGACCACCGTTGTTTCCAAGGCATTGCTGCGCTCTGCCGAATTGCTCGGACTGACCGCGAAGGAGCTTTCCAATATTGTCGGCCTGTCGGAACCCAGTCTTTCGCGCTTGAAGCGCAGCCTTGATGGCTCGCCGCTCACCGGCAAGAGTTACGAGCTTGCCCTGCTCTTCATTCGTCTCTACCGGTCACTGGATGCCATTGTCGGCGGCGATGATGCTGTGGCGCGTCAGTGGATAAGAACCGATAACACCATGCTTGGCGGCAAACCGCTCAACCGTATCAAAACCATTGACGGTCTCACCCATGTCCTCGCCTATCTGGACGCCCGACGCGCTCCGATCTGAAGCCCACGGTCTGCATGGCGCCTGCTGGCGTCTGGTCGAAGCGCAGCACCGTGTTTCTACAATGAAGCTTGTCGACACGCTTGATGAGCAGGCTTTGCTTGAGGATGAGCTGGAGGCCACCAAGCCGCCACTGCCAGCCAATTGTGCGCATCTTGACTACCTGCTGGCCACACCTTTTCGCTATGGTCGATATCCCGGCAATTCAAGGTTCCGGCGCGAAGGGTATTCGCCCGGCGTGTTTTATGCCAGCGAGGCTGTTGAAACAGCCGTTGCTGAAACCGCCTTTTATCGACTGCTGTTTTTTGCCGAAAGCCCCGGTACTCCATGGCCGCACAATGCACTGGAGTTCACTGCCTTCGAGGCGCGCTATGCCACCACCAAAGCGCTCGATCTAATGGCGCCGCCTTTTCTGAAGCAGGCCGCGCAGTGGACTCACCTCAGCGACTATTCCGCCTGTCTCGACCTTTCTGATAAGGCGCAACAGGCAGATATTGAGTTGATCCGCTATCAATCGGTTCGCGACCCTGAAGGCGGTGCCAATCTAGCACTGCTTTCATGTGCCTGCTTCGCGCTGCCGCGACCAACCAAAATGACAACTTGGCGGCTGCATTTTTCAAGCTATGGCGTCAAGGCAATCTGCGACCAGCCAGATTTGCGTCTAGGCTTTGACCGGGAAACATTCGCTGCCGATCCGAGGATGGCCGCGGCCGGACGCGCCAATTAACCCAGCCTTTCCGCATGCCAGGCAATGTGGTCGGCCATGAAGGTCGAAATGAAGAAGTATGAATGGTCGTAGCCGTCACGCATGTTCAGCGTCAGCGGAATACCTGCCTTCTCACAAGCTTCCTCAAGCAGCCAGGGCCGCAGACCATCGTCCAGAAAACCATCGGCTTTGCCCTGATCGACCAGCAATTCCGGTAGGCGATATCCGTCTTCGATCAAGGCAACAGTGTCGTAGGCACGCCAAGCCGTTTCATCACTGCCGAGATATTTCTCGAATGCCGGGCGCGACCAGCCAGCAACCATCGGCCTGGCTATTGGGGCGAAAGCGGAAACGGATTTGAAGCGGCCGGGGTTTTTCAGCGCCAAAGTGATCGCGCCATGGCCACCCATGGAATGGCCGAATATACTCTGGCGCTGCATATCGATTGGAAAGTTTGCGGCGATCAGTGTAGGCAATTCTTCGGCAATATAAGTCGCCATGCGATAGTTTTCGGCATAGGGCGACTGCGTTGCGTCGAGATAGAAACCGGCGCCGCTCCCAAACTGCCAATTGTCCTTTTCGTCCGGGACATTCTCCCCGCGTGGGCTGGTATCGGGACAGATGATCGCAACGCCAAGCTCTGCGGCAGTGCGGCGATATTCTCCCTTGTCCATGACATTTTGATGCGTGCAGGTCAGGCCGGAAAGATACCACAAGACGGGCACAGGCCCTTCTTTTGCCTGCGGCGGCAAGAACACTGCAAATGTCATATCGCACAGGCACGCATCGCTGCGATGGCGATAAACACCCTGCGTTCCATCAAAGCTTTTTGCGACTGAAAGGGTTTCCATGATTGTCCTTATGACTATTCTTATTGGCCAAGCGAGACGGCAACATTGACCGCAGCGGCAACAAGCACCGTGTTGAAAAAGAACGATACAATCGCATGTAGCAGGTTAATCTTGCGCATTTGGGTACTGGTGATACCCGTATCGGAGGTTTGCGCCGTCATGCCGATGACATAGGAAAAATACAGGAACTCAATCCCGCCAGGTTCCTTGCCACCGGGAAAATCCAGCCCGCCAACATGTTTTCGTGTCTTTGTCTTTGCGCCTTCTGCACTCTCATCGGGCTGCCAGTAAAGATGCGCATAATGAATTGCCGTCATCATGTGGATAGTCAGCCAGCCGAGAGGCACCGCGGCCAATGCCAATGTGAGATCAAGGGGCTGCGGGTTCTGGCCTGAATTGATCAGGACAAAAAGCGAGCCCACGGCCACGACCACCGCGCCAAATGTGACCGTGAAAATGATCCATACGGGCTCGTCGGATTTGGCCGCATTGCGGCGCAGATAATCTGCCGTCAATTTTGGGATTCTGATCGTTGTAAAGCCCAAATAGACGAGAAAGAACGCATTGGCAGAGATAACATAGGCAATGCGTGGCACAAAGGCCAAGCCCAATCCCAAAGCTGCAAGCCCGATGAGGGCGGCAATGTAAAAAGGCTTATGCCGCTTGTTCATGGCCACTACTCGGATGTCACAACGGCTGGACGCTGCATATCAATATGGGGGATATTATCCTCCAGATATTCCTCCGACACGGACACGAAACCGAACGAGGCGTAAAAGCGTGACAAATGGCTTTGCGCCGAAAGCTTGATCGGACTTTCCGGATAGAGCCGTTCGCATTGCGCAATCGCCTCAACCATGATCCTGTCGCCCAGGCGTTGTCCGCGATGTTCCGGCGAAACCACAACGCGCCCGATCCGGGCCGCCGGATCGGTTTTGGCCGGTTTGCGGATACGCGCGCTTGCCACCAGATTCTTGCCGCTCAATATTCGCAGATGCAAGGCATCGGCGTCCTTGCCGTCCAGTTCCGGATAGGCGCATTTCTGCTCGACGACAAAGACATCGACGCGCAGTTTCAGCATGGCATAAAGATCGCGCGGCGACAGCTCGTCCAGCCCGCAAAGGACGACCTTATAGGCATTTGCTTCCATCAGAAGGTCACGACGCTGCGAATGGACTTGCCTTCGTGCATCAGGTCGAAAGCCGTATTGATTTCCGGCAAAGGCATGGTGTGGGTAATCAGGCTGTCAATATCGATCTTTCCCTCCATATACCAATCGACGATTTTCGGAACATCAGTACGTCCGCGTGCGCCGCCAAAAGCAGTGCCGCGCCAGTTACGACCCGTAACCAGCTGGAAAGGCCGCGTTGAGATTTCCTTACCTGCTTCTGCAACGCCGATCACGATACTGGTGCCCCAGCCGCGATGACAACATTCCAGTGCCTGCCGCATCACATTGGTATTTCCGGTTGCGTCGAATGAAAAGTCCGCGCCGCCGTCGGTCAGATCCTGAATGGCGGAAACCACCTTATCATTGCCAATCTCTGTCGGATTGATGAAATGGGTCATGCCGAATTGCTTTGCCATTGCCACTTTGCCGGGGTTGAGATCGACACCGATGATCTTGTCCGCGCCCACCATGCGAGCGCCCTGAATGACATTGAGGCCGATACCACCCAGACCGAATACAACGACATTCGCGCCGGGCCAGACTTTGCCCGTATAGATCACGGCACCAATGCCGGTAGTGACGCCACAGCCAATGTAGCAGATTTTGTCAAAAGGCGCGTCCTCGCGCACTTTTGCCAAGGCAATCTCTGGCAAAACAGTAAAGTTCGAGAAGGTCGAACAGCCCATATAGTGGAACACTTCACCGCCATCGCAGGAAAAGCGGCTTGTGCCGTCGGGCATGACACCCTGCCCTTGCGTGGCGCGGATGGAAGTACACAGGTTTGACCGTTGCGACAGGCAGGTTTTACACTGGCGGCATTCCGGCGTGTAGAGCGGAATCACGTGGTCGCCGACCTTCAGTGATGTGACACCGGCGCCAATTTCGCGCACGATCCCTGCACCCTCATGGCCGAGAATTGCCGGGAACTTGCCCTCGGAGTCCAACCCCGACAAAGTATAGGCATCCGTATGGCAGACACCGGTCGCCATGATCTCGACGAGAACTTCGCCGGGCTTGGGTCCGCCAATCTCGATTGTTTCGATGGTCAGTGGCTTGTTGGCTTCCCAAGCGACGGCAGCGCGCGATTTCATGAATGTGTCTCCCAATGCGTCTTCAGTGATTTGCTCACTATCAGGATCGCAGCCCGGATCGTCAATCAAATCGGCGACATTTCTCGTCATGAAACCGCTTTGTCGCAGATGATTGTTTTCCGCTTCAACATTAGAAATCAATGGACTTGGCTCGGGAAAAATTGTCAAAGGCGACGATAACAATTTGCGGATATGCCGTGACAGTTCTTCCAACCCTGCCCGTCACCGAAATCTTTCCCGCTCTTGATAGAGCGCTGGATGCAGGCAATTCTGCGGTGCTTGTCGCCCCGCCAGGTGCTGGTAAAACCACGCTCATTCCCCTGCACCTGCTTGATGCGCCATGGCGCGGCGAACGCACGATCATCCTGCTTGAACCCCGCCGTCTTGCAGCCCGCGCCGCAGCCAGCCGCATGGCAAGCCTGCTGGGCGAAGAGGTCGGCGCAACTGTCGGTTATCGTATGCGACTGGAAAACAAGGTTTCTGCCAGAACCCGCATCCTCGTTGTGACCGAAGGCGTCTTCGCCCGGATGATCCTCGATGATCCCGATCTGACAAACATTGCCGCAGTGCTTTTTGACGAGTTTCACGAACGCAGTCTGGATGCGGATTTCGGCCTTGCGCTGGCCCTTGATGTGCAGGCCGCCCTCCGTCCCGATCTCAAACTGCTGGTCATGTCGGCAACATTGGATGGTGCGCGCGTTGCCAAGCTGCTTGGCAACGTGCCGGTGCTTGAAAGCAAGGGGCGTTCTTTCCCCATCGACATACGCTATCGCGAACGCAGGCCGGACGAGCGTATCGAAGATGCCATGTCGCGGGCAATCCGTGATACGCTTGCCGATGAGACCGGCAGCATTCTTGCTTTTCTTCCCGGTCAGCGCGAAATCGAACGGACTGCCGAAGCGCTGCAAGGCCGTGTCCCTGCCGATACGATGATCGTGCCGCTCTATGGCGCGCTTGAAGGACGCGATCAGGATGCGGCAATCAAGCCGGCACCATTTGGCAAGCGCAAAGTCGTTCTCGCCACCTCTATTGCAGAAACATCAATCACTATTGACGGCGTTCGGGTCGTCATTGATAGCGGCCTTGCCCGCTTGCCAAAATTTGAACCCGCAACCGGCTTGACGCGGCTGGAAACTGTGCGCGCGGCACGGGCTGCCGTGGATCAGCGCGCGGGTCGTGCAGGACGCACGGAGCCGGGTATTGCAATACGCCTTTGGCGTGCCGAACAGACCGCCGCGCTTGAAGCCTTTGCTCCGCCTGAAATTCTGGAAGCAGACCTGACGGGTCTTGTGCTGGATTGCGCTGCATGGGGCGTTTCTGATCCATCCAGCCTTGGCTTTCTCGATGCTCCACCTGCCCCGGCGATCAAAGAAGCAAAGAGCCTTTTGGAAAATCTCGGCGCACTCGGCAAGGACCATCGTGTCACGCCAATGGGCAATGAAATGCGTGCGCTGGCTCTGCCTGCCCGCCTTGCCCATATGGTGCTGACCGCGCGCGAACGGGGGCAGGCATTACGGGCTGCCGAACTTGCAATCCTCCTTACCGAGCGTGGACTTGGCGGCAATGACATAGATCTCGATGTAAGGCTTTCCCGCTTCCAGCGTGAGCGCGGTGATCGCGCCACCCGTGCCCGTGGATTAGCAAAGCGTCTGGCAGGGTCTGGTCCCGTTGCGGCGGAAGCCGACAGCGTTGGGCGGCTGCTGATCGGCGCCTATCCTGATCGCATTGCCAAATCGCGTGGCAATGGCCAGTTCACTCTGGCCAATGGGCGCGGCGGCGAAGTTGATCCTAGCTCTGCACTTGCCAAATCTCCTTGGCTCGTCGTCGCTGATCTGTCCGGACGAGCCGGACGCGCGCGTATTCTTGCTGCTGCCGAGGTAAGTGAGGCGGAAATACGCGAGGCTATGGCGGATCGGATCGTCAGCGGTCGGCAAGTCACCTATGATGCCTCCCGCAATGCGCTTCAGGCCCGCGATGCAACGCGGATCGGTGCCATAGCCCTGTCAGAAAAGACCATGCCCGCCCCAACCGGTGAGGAAGCTGATCTTGGGGTGATTGCTGCTGTCAAAACCCATGGGCTTGATATTCTCCCATGGTCAAAGGAGGCGCTGACATTGCGCCGCCGCCTTGCCTGGCTGCATCAGGGTCTGGGGGCGCCTTGGCCCGCCATGGATGATGACACCTTGCTTGCCACGCTTGACGATTGGTTGAAACCCTTCCTCAAGGGTGGCGCGCAGCTTAACCAAATTCCCGCGCATGTACTGATCGAGGGATTGCGTTCTACCGTTCCCTACGATCTGCAACGCAAGATTGAAACTCTCGCGCCAACCCATTTCGAGGTACCGACCGGATCGCATATCCCGATCCGTTATGATGAGGGCGAGCCGGTTCTTGCCGTGCGAGTGCAGGAACTCTTCGGACTGGCAACCCACCCGGCCATCGCCAATGGCACCATACCGCTCTTGCTGGAACTTCTTTCGCCGGCGCACCGTCCGATCCAGATAACCCGCGATTTGCCCGGATTCTGGAAAGGCTCCTGGGCTGATGTTCGCAGCGATATGCGAGGTCGCTATCCCCGCCATGTCTGGCCGGAAGATCCTGCCAATGCAGCACCGACGGCCCGCGCCAAACCACGGGGAACGTGAGGTGGTTTCCAGCTAATTGCATCTCGACAGACAAGCCCCGTCGAACCACGCACTATATTCTCGCAACACGCAGCCTCCGTTACCCTCGCCGAACTCTCCAATTCCATTTTTGCCACATTTGATCTAAAGCACCTTCATGGTTCAGGATTTTGGCATACGCTCTTCATATTTGTCGCGCCGGTTACGGTTGACTACGCTCATTCGCCTGCGCTGGCTCGCAGTGGCAGGTCAAAGCATCGCGGTGTTGTTTGTCGCGCTCTACCTGAAATTCCCCTTCCCGGTCAGTGTATGTTTTGCGCTGATCGCCTGTTCGGCATGGCTCAATCTGCTCATGTCATTCCGCTATCCGATCAACCACCGGTTACAGCCACGCGCGGCCATTCCCGTGCTTGCTTTTGATATTTTGCAGGTTGCGGGCCTGCTCTACATGACCGGCGGCTTGCAAAATCCCTTTGCTGTTCTGATGATTGTTCCTGTCATCATATCGGCAACGTCTTTGCCCTCATGGTCGACCATTCTGCTTGGACTTCTCGTCACCATCTGCGCCACTGTCCTTGCCTATATTTACCTGCCGCTTCCCTGGTATCCGGGCGAAAGCATGCACCTGCCTTTCATACTCATTGCAGGCGTGTGGTGCTCGGTCGTTTCCGCTCTGGCCTTCACTGCGGTCTATGCCTATCGCGTGGCTGAGGAAGCACGCCTGCTGGCCGATGCGCTGACAGCAACAGAACTGATCCTCCAGCGCGAACAGCATCTGTCCGCGCTGGATGGCCTTGCCGCCGCAGCCGCCCATGAACTTGGTACACCGCTTGCCACCATCGCCCTTGTTGCCAAGGAGATGGAGCGCAGCCTGAAGCAGGATGACCGTTTTGCTGAAGATATCGAGCTTTTGCGTTCGCAGACCCAACGTTGCCGCGAGATTCTGAAACGTCTCACCAGCCTTTCATCCACCAGCGAAGAGCATATGTCCCGGTTGAAGATTTCCTCGCTTATCGAGGAAGTCATTGAACCGAACAGGAACTTTGGGATCGGCATTGAAGTCACCAAATTGCGCGGCGAAGGCATCGAACCATTTATCCGCCGCAACCCCGGCATCATTTACGGCCTGGGTAATCTGGTCGAGAATGCCGTCGATTTCGCCAAGCATACGATTAGGGTCAGTTGGGGCTGGAACGACAAAACCGTCGAGATCATCGTCAGCGATGATGGCAAGGGTTTTGCTCCCGAAATTCTGGACCGTATCGGTGAGCCCTACACGACGGGCCGCGACCGCGAAGTGAATGAACATGGTGGCGGTCTTGGCCTTGGTCTGTTTATTGCAAAAACGCTTCTGGAGCGTTCCGGTGCCACAATAACATTCCGCAACCGCAATGATCCGGGACAGGGCGCGGAGGTCGTCGTGATCTGGCCAATCAGCGAATTGACGACCAGCGGCTAGTTCGCCTGTTAAACAAAACTTGCTCTAGCCTTTGACTTTTTCTTCATTGCGAACCATTACATCACTAACTATTACAAAATGAGCAGGAAACCCTGATGGATAATACGGATCAGGACGATATTGCCGCCATTGGCAACGATCCGACACTTCTTCTTGTTGATGACGACAAGCCGTTCTTGCAGCGTCTGGCGCGCGCCATGGAAACACGCGGCTTCACCGTGGCGATTGCCGATTCGGTGGAGGCGGGGCTTGCCAGCGTCAAAAGCCATGCCCCGGCCTATGCGGTTGTCGATATGCGCCTTGGCGATGGCAATGGTCTCGATATTATCGAAGCCATTCGTGCTCGCCGCGAAGATACGCGCGCGGTGATTCTCACCGGCTACGGCAATATTGCGACAGCGGTTAACGCCGTAAAGCTCGGCGCAATCGATTATCTTTCAAAACCGGCTGATGCGGACGAGGTGTTCGCAGCCCTGACCCGCCGTTCCGGTGAAAAGGTGGCGCCGCCTGAAAATCCGATGTCGGCCGATCGCGTGCGCTGGGAACATATTCAGCGCGTTTATGAAATGTGCGACCGGAATGTTTCTGAAACAGCACGCCGGCTTAACATGCACAGACGCACCTTGCAGCGTATTTTGGCCAAGCGCGCCCCGCGCTAGATTGCCAGACGCTTTACGGGCGATCTATTACTACCCTTTTCTTGTATAGCTCCGTCTACCGCCAGAGATGCCCCCTTATTGACCAGAACGGGAGATTGCAGCGAAGGAACGATTACCACCCCATCATCGCCGAGCAGCTCCTGTCCAGCTAGATCGGACTTGTTGTCCGAGACCATCAGCGTGCCTTCTATAATGCGTGTTTCACCTGAATAGGTATTCACGCCTTCAAGTACCAGCATCCCCGAGCCAGTTTTTGTCAATCCGGCATCAAGGTTTAAAAGCTCGGCATATATGGCCTCGAGCGCAGCGATTTTCTCCGCAATAATTTTATCAGGATGATCAAAACTGGTTTCGGCTTGCTTGGTTTTCAAAGCAGCAAGCTCCGCTGCAATTTGTGCTTTGCGCTGCTCAAGCAAGGCATTTGATATATTATTTTTCCAGGTAATTTCAGTCTCGTCTCCGCTCACATTCGCGGTGAAACGCCGTAAAAATTGAATGGGGCCGCGCTTTTCCTCGTTGACATCGATCATGGCAGAGCGATCTGTGGCCCGGCTTTTAGCAGCGGCTACTTTCAAAATGTCGAGAAGCTCCCGTTCGCCGAGATAGGGATGATATTTCCGCAACCTCTCCAACGATTTGTTGTCGCTGGGAAAGGATATGATTTCATGACCCTCGATATCAAAGGCGAAAGGATCGCCTCCAGTCTGCGCGCTTTTATCAGGACCGGCGTCTGCCTTGACCGCACTCTCGGCATAGCTTGGATAGCTTGTTGCCAAAAGGATGAGCGTCGAAACGACTCTATATTTCAAACGATTACGAAAATCTGCAATGGAATAGGTTTTTGCGCCAAAATTGGCCCAGCTCAAAGAATAAGCCATAAAGAAACTCCGATACACAATACAAAAATCAGATACGCTTTACAGTTGCATTTAATGAATGTTGCATAACCATAGATTGCATATGGAGGCCGTCAATTAGGCTTTAGGCCTATGGAAATTTGCATTTGCTCCGCAGAAAATATTAGTTGGAAGATCGCAATATGGGCGATAACAGGAGGGAGTTTTCCAACCGTAGGCTAGATTTAACTTACTGATTACAAATATCTTTTTTTAACGCACCCTATTCCATGTCCGTCTGCGGCAGGTCGATGCCGGATAATTCGGCAAGAGTCATACGGGCGGCGCTGACGCGCGCAAAGCGTAATGTCATTGCCTTGCGTGTTGCGCCTGCCAGCTTGTGCTCGGGCGCATCACGGATGATCTCGGCACCATATCCATCAGATAGAATGAAGCCGCAATCGTCGGGGAATATATCGGCTGGAACACCCGGATGAGTAGCAAAAAACAGCCGGTCGCAATAATCGCGATAGGTCGGCCATTTTCGATCAACCTTCCAGTCCTCGATCGATGATTTTATTTCGACAATCCAGATTTCACCATTGCGGGACAAGGCCACAAGATCGGCGCGACGGCCGGAAGCAAGCGACAATTCCGGCATGACTGCCAAGCCCATTTCGAGGAAAAGCCGCTGCACGCCGCGCCGCACCAGCATGGCATTTTCGGATTGGCGGCCATCAATAAGCGGATTGGTCTGGCTCAGACTGACTATAGGCATGACGGCGAATCTATCGGCAATTTTGCAACCATGTGGTGGAAAATACACCCACAGGTAGGTGAAAACCATGGTTAATGGAAAACTAAGCTTTACGGTTAATGAAGCTTTAACAATAATGGCGCTAAAGAGGCAACAATAAGTAACATATAGATTCGCACAACCAACGGGGTGATCATGCGATTTAAAACTATCGTTCTTGCGGCTGGCCTTATGGGCGCAACTGCTCTAGCCGGCTGTTCCACGATCGGGTTTAATTACTCAACAGCCTCCTATAGTTCAGTTTCGGATGCAGGTTACGTTCTCCCCGCCATTCCCCGTGCAAAAATCCCGCCGCAATTCCTGCGACAGGAAGTTCGCTATGATGGCGGTGAAACACCAGGAACGATCATCGTCGATACACAGACAAAATTTCTCTACTTCGTTCTGGGCGGCGGCAAGGCCATGCGTTACGGCATAGGCGTCGGCAAGGAAGGCTTTGAGTGGAACGGTGCGGCACGCATTGCGCTCAAGCGTGAATGGCCGACATGGACCCCGCCAAAAGAAATGATCAAGCGCAAGCCGGAACTGGCTGAATTCCGCAATGGCATGGGACCCGGCCTTCAAAACCCGCTTGGCGCCCGCGCCCTCTATCTCTTCAACAAGAGCGGCGATACCGGCTATCGCCTGCATGGCACGCCGGAGTGGTGGTCCATCGGCAAAGCCATGTCTTCAGGATGCATCCGCCTGATGAATCAGGATATTATCGACCTTTACAATCGCGCCGAGGTTGGTGCCAAGGTTGTCGTCCGCTAGAAGAATTCCGCTCAGGCGGAACCACAAAACATTGCAGCAAAAGGCCACTTTCGAGTGGCCTTTTTGTTGGATGAGTAGGGTCCGGACCCTAGAATACGGCGAAGGCTTCAACCCGTCTTTATTTCCCTCCCCTGATTTTGCCGTGTTGACCTGATCATCTGCCGCCTCATAGATTGCACCTGTCGATCTTGGACCAACCCGGATAGAGGCTAAAACTGGAAAGTGAATATGTTTAAAACCGTTGCCACCACACCATTCGATGACCAAAAGCCCGGCACATCAGGGCTTCGCAAGAAGGTTCCTGTTTTCCAACAGCCCAATTATGCGGAGAACTTCATTCAGTCCGTATTCGACGCGCTTGAAGGATATGAAGGCAAAACACTGGTGATCGGCGGAGATGGCCGCTTCTACAATCGCGAAGTCATCCAGATCGCCTTGAAAATGGCAGCCGCCAATGGTTTCGGCCGGGTGCTCGTAGGGCAAGGCGGCATATTATCCACTCCGGCGGCGTCCCATCTCATTCGCAAATATGGAGCCTTTGGCGGGCTGATTCTGTCTGCCAGCCACAATCCCGGCGGCCCCACCGAAGATTTCGGTATCAAGTATAATATCGGCAATGGTGGCCCCGCGCCGGAAAAAATTACCGAAGCTATTTTCGCCATTTCCAAGACCATCAAGGAATACAGGATCGCTGAGAGCGCCGATGTTGATATCGACATGATCGGCACCCAGAAACTTGGCGATATGGATGTGGAGATTGTTGATTCGGTTGCCGATTATGCGGCCTTGATGGAAACTCTATTCGACTTTGACGCGATCCGCTCCCTGATCAAATCGGGCTTCACCCTGCGTTTCGATTCCATGCATGCGGTTACAGGCCCCTATGGCAAGGAAATTCTCGAAAAGCGCCTCGGCGCACCGGAAGGCACCTGCCTCAACTTCGTGCCGCTGACGGATTTTGGCGGCCACCACCCTGATCCTAATCTGGTTTACGCCAAGGAACTCTACGACCTTCTCATGTCTGCGGATGGTCCTGATTTTGGTGCTGCTTCCGATGGCGATGGCGACCGCAACCTCATCATTGGCAAGGGTATCTTCATCACCCCTTCAGACTCGCTTGCCATGCTGGCAGCCAATGCCCACCTTGCGCCAGGCTATAAGGCCGGGCTTAAGGGCATTGCTCGTTCAATGCCGACAAGTGGCGCCGCCGACCGCGTGGCGGAGAAGCTGAAAATCGGCATGTATGAAACCCCGACGGGCTGGAAATTCTTCGGCAATCTGCTCGATGCGGATATGGCGACCATCTGCGGCGAGGAAAGCTCCGGCACAGGTTCAAACCATGTGCGCGAGAAGGATGGGCTTTGGGCTGTTCTGCTCTGGCTCAATATTCTTGCAGTGCGGCGCGTGAGCGTGCAGGAAATCGCGCTTGAGCATTGGGCCCAGTATGGCCGCAACTATTATTCGCGCCACGATTATGAAGGCGTCGACACGGCCAGTGCAAACAAGGTTATCGACGCGTTGCGGGCCAAGCTCGCCAGCTTGCCGGGCACGTCTGTTCAGGGCCTTAAAATCGCGGCAGCCGATGATTTCGCCTATCATGATCCGGTCGACAAATCCGTCAGCGAGCATCAGGGCATTCGCATCCTGTTTGAAGGCGGCTCCCGCGTTGTCTTCCGCCTGTCCGGCACAGGAACATCCGGCGCTACGATCCGCGTTTACATTGAACGCTATGAGCCGGACCCGTCACGACATGATCTGGAAACGCAAGGGGCGCTTGCAGATCTTATCCTTGCTGCCGAAGAGCTTTCCGCCATCAAAGCCCAGACGGGCCGCAAAGAACCGAGCGTAATCACGTAAAGGGCAGTCGGAAGGCAGAGGCTGCTGAACCAGCCCAACGGACATAATCCAGCAATGTGTGTCAGACCACACTCGCTGGATTTATGCTGCCATAAACTCCACCCTCATCGAACTTTCAAAACATCAAGGGGCATTGATGACCCAACTTCGCACGCTTTACCCAACGATAGAACCTTATGAAACAGGTATGCTCGACGTAGGAGATGGGCACTCCATCTATTATGAACGCTCCGGTAAACGGGGTGGGAAACCTGCCGTCTTTTTGCATGGCGGTCCAGGAAGCGGTGTTTCTTCGAACCACCGGCGCCTATTCAATCCTGATGTCTACGATGTCCTGTTATTTGATCAGCGTGGTTGCGGAAAGTCTGTTCCACATGCTGATCTTCATGCGAATACAACATGGCATCTCGTGGAGGATATCGAGCGGTTGCGAAAGCTGATCGGCGTTGACAAATGGATGGTCTTTGGAGGTTCATGGGGATCTTCGCTTGGCCTCGCCTACTCGCAAAAACATCCGGAACATGTCAGTGAATTGATCCTGCGCGGCATCTATACTGTCACAAAGGCAGAAATCGACTGGTATTATCAGTTCGGCGTTTCCGAGATGTTTCCAGATAAATGGGAGCTTTTTCAGGCACCCATTCCCTTGGAAGAGCGCGGTAATATGGTGGCGGCATACCATAAACGTTTGACCGGAGACGACAAAATTGCCCAGCTTGAAGCGGCTAAAGCATGGACGATCTGGGAAGGCGAGACGGTGACGCTTCTTCCCGATCCCGAATATTCCGCACGCTTCAGGGATGGTCACTACGCTCTCGCCTTCGCCAGATTGGAAAACCACTATTTTATAAATGGCTCGTGGCTGGAGGAGGGGCAGTTGCTTCGTGACGCTCATAAGCTCCATGGCATTCCGGGTGTAATTGTTCAGGGGCGCTATGACATGCCCTGCCCGGTAAAATATGCCTATGCGCTTCACAAGGTCTGGCCTGATGCCGAATTTCATCTTATCGAAGGGGCAGGTCACGCCTATACGGAACCGGGCATACTCGATCGGTTAATTCGGGCCACCGACCAATTTGCCGGACTCTAGATTTCATCACCTTACATCCTGTCATGAGACGCGGCGCGGTTCCTGCGCGAATGGGCTGAGGCCCAACCACTGTTGCATGGAGGCGGCGATTGCAGGATCGCCGTCAAATTCAAGGTTGCCAGCATCCACCTCCCGCCGGACCATTGAGAGGCCCATCCAGATTGCGGTCATGCTCTTCAATGAACTCGTGATGAGGAGATCAATGTCATATCCCGGATCAAACCCGCAAAGGTCAACAGAACCGTCCTCAACGACCAGCCAGAAATTTTGCCGCGCTTGAGGCAGTTCAGGGTACAGAAATTGAATCGTACACCGGCGCTGCGGCAATGGTTTGGGATTGAGATGACGGCGCATATCCCACATCAGCAACGATGGATCGAGATTCTTCAGCGAAACCTTGGATTCCACCCAGCGCTGCCCCCAAAATCCGATCCCCACGATTACGGGGCGCAAATCCTCACCGGCCGCCGAAAGATGATATTCGAGAACCCCTCCGGCATTGGGAATGGTTTTGATGACGCCGGCACGCTCAAGTTCTTTCAGGCGTTTTGAAAGGAGTGCGGGTGACATGCGCGGCACGCCCCGGCGCAAATCATTGAAGCGCGTCGTGCCGCATAAAAGCTCCCGCAAAATCAGCGTTGTCCATCGAGAGCATAATATTTCAGAGGCCATCGACACCGGACAGAACTGACCGTATCCGCCATGCGTTTCCATGAGTCCCCCTCAGGACTTTATTTTGTTTGAAGGTACTCCAAAAGATCGGGCAAGGGAACGGGCTAGTTCATTTCGTGAACTAGACGAAGCCCGTCAATGAGAGGATTTTTACTTTCACTAAAAACAAAAGCGAGGAGAACACCATGGCACATTCATCATCGGTTGATAATGCCGAGACACATTCTCATGCGAGCCCTGCCGCTGAGATTGCTCGCACATTGTCATCCGCTTTCGCCGATAATGCCGGACATATCGATGCGACGGATACATTTGTCGCCGATAATTACAGGTTGCTCCAAGAAGCCGGCCTTATCGAAATCGGCGTACCGCTTGAACTTGGAGGTGGAGGCGCGAATGTTACGGAACTGGCGGAAATGTTGCGGATTATCGCACATGCATGCCCCTCGACCGCGCTGGCTTTTTCCATGCACACCCATCAGGTGGCAATTCCCGCTTGGCGTTGGCAGCATCAGAAACTGGCCGCCGTAGAACCTCTGTTGAAACGTGTTGCGGCCGAAAAGCTGATCCTGCTTTCCAGCGGCGGTTCCGACTGGATTGGCGGCTCCGGCAAGGCCGTTAAAGTTGATGGCGGTTATCGCATCTCGGCGCGAAAAATATTCACCTCGGGGGCTAATGCGGGCAATCTTTTGATGACGGGCGCCATGGTTGAAAATGACGACGGATCACATAACGTCATCCATTTTGCTGCTCCCATGAAGGCCGAGGGAGTGAGCGTCGTTGAAACCTGGAAGGCAATGGGCATGCGCGGCACTGGTTCCAACGACGTCATTTTCGATAATCTGTTTATTCCTGATAGCGGCGTCGCCCTCTCACGCAAGGCTGGCGAATGGCATCCTTTGTTCCAGATCATTTCCACAATCGCCTTTCCGCTGATCTATGCGGTTTATCTTGGCGTTGCTGAAAGCGCGCGTGATATTGCCGTTGGCCTCGCCGGTAAGAAACCCTTGAGCGCTCACAGCTTCAATCTTGCTGGCCGAATGGATACAAACTTGCGCGCCGCGCAACTGGCGCATCAGTGGATGGTGAACATAGCTGCCCGCAACGCGCCCTCTGCGACAACCGTCAATGAAACTATGATCGGTCGGTCTCTTGTCGCCGAACACGCGATTAAAGCCGTAGAATTGGCAATGGAATTGGCGGGCGGCAGCGGATTTTACCGGGATAACCGTCTTGAACAGCGTTTCCGCGACATACAGGGCGCCCGCTACCACCCGCTACAGCAGGGCCCGCAGGCCCATTATGCCGGAGCGATGGCTTTGGGCCAGCCTGTGGACCATATCTTTTAAAGGGGGTTTGGATGGCGGCCTAAGTGCCGCCATCCTCTAATCAAAAACGATTGCAGGAGCGGTGCGCCCACCCTTGGCCAGTTTCAGCTGTTCCCAAACCTTCGCAGCGATCTCACGATAGACCCTGGTTTGCGGTCCATCCGGATTGCTGATGACGACCGGTGTTCCTGCATCCGACATTTCGCGGATTTCCATGACCAGCGGCACTTCACCAAGGAATGGAACGCCAAGACGTTCTGCTTCCTTGCGTGCACCACCATGGCCGAAAATATCGTAGCGCGCCCCCGTATCCGGCGCGATGAAATAGCTCATATTCTCAACAATGCCGAGCAGCGGCACATCGACCTTTTTGAACATGTTGAGCCCTTTGCGCGCGTCGATCAGCGCCAGATCCTGGGGTGTCGAAACGATCACCGCACCGGCAAGCGGCACCTGCTGCGCCATGGTCAATTGCGCGTCGCCGGTACCGGGCGGCATGTCCACCACCAGCACATCGAGATCGCCCCATTGCACTTCGCGCAGCATTTGTGTCAGCGCCGACATGACCATGGGGCCGCGCCAGATCATCGGCGTTTCCTCGTCCACAAGGAAACCGATCGACATGACCTTCAGCCCATAGCCTTCCATCGGCTTCAGCACCCGGCCGGAAACCACTTCCGGCTTGCCGGAAATGTGCAGCAGACGCGGCATGGAAGGTCCGTAAATATCTGCATCCAAAATACCGACGCGCTGACCATTGGCCTGCAAAGCCAAAGCCAGATTGACAGCGGTCGTCGATTTGCCAACCCCGCCTTTGCCGGATGCGACTGCGATAATGGCGCCAACGCCGGGCACTCCGGATTTGACCGGCGCTGCCGCATGGCTGTGACCGGCATGGCCGGCAGCGGCTGGCGGAGCTTTAGCCGGTACACGTTGCGGCGGCACCGCGCCTGCCGGTGCCGGTCTTTGCGCAGGTCTTGGTGCAGGCGCAGCACGCGGCGCGTCATCGCTTGTCGGGCCGCCGCGTTTTTCGGCGGTCAATGCAACCACTGCGCCTTTTACATCGGGCATTGCCTTGACCACACGTTCGGCGGCAGAGCGAAGCGGCTCCAGCTCTTGAGCACGTTCGGCAGGGACGGTGATCGAAAAGAATACTTTATTGTCGGCGATGAAGATGT
Organism: Phyllobacterium sp. CCNWLW109; assembly: GCF_037203905.1. NCBI lineage: Bacteria > Pseudomonadati > Pseudomonadota > Alphaproteobacteria > Hyphomicrobiales > Phyllobacteriaceae > Phyllobacterium > Phyllobacterium sp. CCNWLW109. The sequence goes on from NZ_JBBCBK010000003.1 coordinate 69,461, forward strand.
CTGACACCAGACCAAGCTCGACAATATTGCTGTTGAAATCCGGACCGGTCACCGTCCTCAATTGTTCCAGGACCTCGGTCTTCGTCACATCTGCCATTGCAATTCCATCCCTGTCATTTTTGGGGTCAGACCCTGACACTTCAGATAATGCAGTTGAGCAGAAACGCCAATGGACATTTGTACGCGGCCTGTCTTTGCGGGCAATAATCCCGCTTTACAATCGCAGTTCAGTTCCCGGTTGGTGGATCCGTTCGTCATTTTCACGCAATATTCATGGAGCAACCCTATCCGGCGATAAGTGAAAACTCTGCTCGCGGGATATGTTCGATGTGAAAAAGCCATAATGTGGCGTTCTAGCCAAATCCCTCTATCGCCCATAAGCACCCGCATTTCGGTCAGGTCAGAATCATGCCTCAAGTCCGTTCCCGCTTCCGCAGCCGCGCTCTGAAACTGATCGTCTTCGCCATTATCGCAATTCTTGTCGTCTGGCTGTTGATGACAAAGGTTTTTTCCTCCGGCAAAGCACCAGAGCAGAGCGTGTTCACTGCTCCTGTCGCACTTGGTTTCATTGAGGAGACCGTGCTTGCAACGGGTACTTTGGAGCCGGTGCAGATGGTCAATGTCGGTGCGCAGGTTTCCGGGCAGGTGAAAACGCTTTATGTTGAATCCGGTCAGCCGGTAAAGGCCGGTGATCCTATTGCCGAGATTGACTCTGTCCCGCAGGAAAATGCATTGCGAGTTGCCAAGGCGGAACTGGCAAACAGCCAGGCATTGCAGCGGGTCAAACAGGTTCAGCTCAAAAAGGCACAGGCTGCCTATGAGCGGCAGACCGCTTTGCTTGAGCAAAGGGCGGCCTCGCAAATGGCCTTCGATACGGCTGAGTCTGACTATTTTGCCTTGCAGGCGGAGATTGCTTCTCTTGGCGCGCAGATCGAACAGGCGGAAGTCAATGTTGAAACGGCCACGGCCAATCTTGGTTATACGCGAATCGTCTCGCCCATTGATGGCACTGTCATTGCAGTTGTCACCAAGCAGGGCCAGACGCTGAATTCCACACAAACCACGCCAACCGTGGTGATCGTCGCCAAGCTCGATACGATGAATGTGAAGGTCAAAATTTCTGAAGCCGATGTCTGGCGCACCAAGCCCGGCCAGAAGGTGTGGTTCACCATTATGGGCGATGCTCAAACCCGCTATGAAGCCGAACTTCAGCGCATCGATTTTGCCCCGCCATCAATCACCACCGATGCCAAATCCAGCGTCGAAACCGACAGCAGCAAAGGCACCGCAATCTATTATGACGGGTTGCTCACTGTACCGAATCCGGACTCTCGTCTGCGGACGAAAATGACCGCGCAAGTCCATATCATCATCGGCTCGATCAAGGACAAGCCAATCATTCCGTGGTCTGCCCTTTCCAACAGAGAGCCGGATGGCCGTTACAAGGTAAAGGTCAAACTGGCTGAGGGAAAAACCGAACAGAGATTTGTCAGGATCGGCTTGACCGACATGATCAAGGCTGAAGTCGTCGAAGGTTTGCGTGTTGGCGACGAGGTTGTCATTGAGGGGGGCACTCCCGCGGCTGACGCCAGCAAGGCTGCAAGCAGCGAGACACCTTCGTCATGAGTTCAGCCCTGCTCGAAGTCAAACAGCTATCGCGTATTTTCGCGGCGGGCAGCGAGGAAGTCATTGCCCTCGATAATATCGACCTGACCATAGAAGCCGGCGAATTCGTCGCCATTGTCGGGGCCAGCGGTTCCGGCAAGTCGACCCTCATGAATATTCTTGGCTGCCTGGATCAGCCGAGCAAGGGCAGCTATATCATGGCCGGTCGCGAGACTTCCGGCCTGACGAAAGACGAGCTTGCCGAATTGCGGCGCGAACATTTCGGCTTCATCTTCCAGCGTTATCATCTCATGCCCGATCTTGGCGCCATCGGTAATGTCGAAATACCTGCGGTCTATTCCGGCGCACCAAAGGGCCAGCGCCGGTCGCGCGCCATCGCCATTCTTCAGCGTCTCGGGCTTGGTGATCGCATGGACCATCGGCCGAACCAGCTTTCTGGCGGGCAGCAACAGCGCGTTTCCATCGCGCGGGCCTTGATGAATGGCGGCGAAATCATTCTTGCCGATGAACCGACCGGCGCGCTGGATAGCAAGAGCGGCGAAAATGTCCTCGACATTCTCAAAGAGCTTCATGCTGCCGGTCACACGATCATTATCGTGACGCATGATATGGATGTGGCCGGTCATGCGGACAGGATCATCGAAATCAAGGATGGCGCTATCATTGCCGACCAGCGCAAACCGGACAGACTCGTGTCCACGACAGCCAAACTGACGCAACAGCCTGCATCTGCCGGATGGCTCAGCGGTTTTATGCGCCGACTTATGGAAGCACTGCCCATGGCTCTGCGTTCCATGATTGCGCATCGCACTCGCACAGCGCTGACCATGCTCGGGATTATCGTTGGTATTGCAGCCGTTGTTGCGGTTGTCGGCCTTGGTGAAGGCGGCCAGCGAATGGTGCTGAACGAAATCAATGGTCTTGGCGCCAGTACGATCAGCATTTTCCCCGGCAAGGATTGGGGCGATGAAAACGCCGCCAAGATTAAAAGCCTCGTGATTGCCGATGCCGAAGCCTTGGGCTCGCAGCCCTATGTAGACAGCGTAACGCCCTCCGTCTCGGCGACCGGCAAAGCCCAGTTTGGTAATGTTTCGGTTGACGCGACAATCAACGGCGTAGGAGATAATTATTTCCGCGTTGTCCAGCGTAAAATCGTGCAAGGCAGTTTCTTCGATGCGCGAAGCCAAGCCATGGGCTTGCAGCAAGTCGTCATTGACGACAATACCAAACAGGCATTGTTCAAGAATGTGGCGAATCCTGTCGGACAGGTGATCGTGGTTGCGCAGGTTCCGGTCGTCGTCATCGGCGTCGCAGCCAAGACCACCGGCGGCATGGGCGAGGACAAACGGCTGCAAATCTACATGCCTTACACAAGCCTCTTTACCCGGATAAGCGGTGCAGGAAGCCTGAGCGAAATCACTTTGCGCGTGTCGGACAATGTGGACACCCAAGCTGCTGAAAAAGCCATCGTCGCGCTGCTTGAGCGCCGTCACGGCACCAAGGACTTTTTCATCTTCAACAGTGACCAGATGCGCAAGACCATCGAAAACACGACGAAGATTCTCTCACTGCTCATGTCATCCATCGCCGCCATCGCCCTCGTCGTCGGCGGTATCGGCGTCATGAACATCATGCTGGTTTCGGTGACCGAGCGTACAAAAGAGATCGGTCTGCGCATGGCGGTCGGCGCACGTCAGATCGATATCATGTTGCAATTTCTGATTGAGGCTTCCGCGGTAACTGTGACCGGTGCAATTATCGGCGTTGGACTCGCTTTGGCGATAGGTGCAGTCTTCGCTCCCATTGGCAGCTCCTTCCCGATGATTGTCTCGGTCAATGCCATCATGGTTGCCTGCATCACCGCCGTCATTGTCGGACTGACATTCGGATTCCTGCCTGCCCGAAAAGCCGCACGACTCAATCCGATTGATGCTCTGGCGCGCGATTAGGGGCAGCAAAACGGACACTTGAACAGTGCTTTCCAATTTCGACCGGGTTTGCTCGACATGTGGCACGATTTTTCAGAACAATTGGAGAAATTTGCCGAAGAATCGTCGATTCTTGCTCAAAAAAAGTAATCCTAGCGTGCAATTTGGTTGTCGTCGGTTGCATTACTCTTTGCCGCATGGCTTTTCATCAAAAGTGCAGCTATGAAAATGTTGGACTGCTAACGAGGCGATAATGCGCGAAGTTTGGAACAATTGGCGAATGGCGGTGCGCATGCTTTGCGCATTGGCGCTCGTATTTGTTGCCTTTGCCCATCAGCCGGTTTCCGCTGCGCCTGCTCTGGATGATCTTTCAGCCTATACCCTTCCCGACGGCTCTTTGCCCGTGCTTTGCCTGACCGATACCGGCAATGAAAAGGATCATCACAAGACAGCCTGGCATGGCACTGGTTGCGAGGCATGCCGTCTTGTTTCTTCGGTCGTATTGCCCGTTCCGGCTACAGTCGCCAGCGCAAAAATTGAACCGTTACAATCACTTGCGATCAAGCGGGAAGCTGCTCTCATTGCGCGGCACGCCTATCCGCCATCCGCTCCGCCGCAAGCACCGCCATCAGTCTGACACCCATTGCGCCCTTTGGCGCTTGAATATGGCCCTGCCCGCGCAGGTCCATCTCCTTTGGCCGTCAGACGATTGGAATAATTATGGCCGTTCTTGCCGAGGCTGGCAAAAAGCCTAACAATATCAGTATATCTCTTTATCGCGCCGTGTGGCGCTGGCATTTTTTAGCGGGACTTTTCGTCATTCCGTTCATGATCAATCTTGCCGTCACGGGCGGGCTCTATCTGTTCAAGGACGAGATTGACGATACGGTTTTCGCCTATCGCAATATTGTGGAACCGCAAGGCCAAACCCTGGCTCCCTCAGTGCTTTCGGAAAATGCGAGGGCAGCAGTACCTGGTTCAAAAATTGTCCGATACCGCGTTCCCGCCGATCCATCTCATTCGGTTCGTGTCACTGTCGGCACATCTACTGAGAACGTTCTCGTCTTCGTTAATCCCTATAGCGGGGCCGTTCTTGGCACTGTTGCGGCGGAAAATGAATTCAATAAGGTGGTCCGGAATATTCACAGCCTGAAATATTTTGGCTTTGTTCCCAATAGGATAATCGAAGCTGTCGGAGGAATGGCGCTTATTTTGGTCGTCACCGGTTTTTATTTATGGTGGCCGCGCTCACAAACCGGCGGCGTTGTCAGCGTCCGTGGAACCCCTTCAAAACGTGTGTTCTGGCGTGACCTCCATGCCGTTACCGGCGCATCTGCCGGAGCGCTGATCTTTTTTCTGGCGATCTCTGGAATGCCTTGGTCGGGCTATTGGGGCGAGCAGGTTAATGCAGCGCTTTCCAGTGCAGGAATGGGTTATCCAACCAAGCTCTGGGATGATGTTCCCCTTTCGACAGTGCCCACTAAGGATGTGGTCGATCATGCTGGCTGGACTGTAGAAAACGCCCCCGTACCGGCATCCAATGCAGCTTCCAAAGGAGAGAACGTCAGTCTTGATCAGATCGTCACCGCTACCAATGAAGCGGGTATGTTTCCCGGCTATGAGGTTTCGCTGCCCAGGGGCAAGGGAGGTGTTTATACCGCCGCGATTTTTCCTGACGACATAGCAAGGCAACAAACGATCCATTATGACCAGTATACGGGTAAGCCATTGATTGACATCAAGTTTTCCGACTACGGCATTGGCGGCAAAGCGATAGAATTTGGCGTTGGGGTTCATATGGGTCAGTACTTTGGGCTGGCGAACCAGATCCTCATGCTCCTGACCTGCCTCGCCATTACGCTAATGTCGGTAACTGCCATTGTCATGTGGTGGAAACGCCGCCCATCAGGCCGATTGGGCGTGCCGCCCATGCCATCTCAAACCAGCGTCTTTGTCATGCTGACCGTGGTAATCCTGGGCTTCGGCGTAGCTTTTCCGCTTACCGGCTTTGCCATCCTGGCCATGTTGGTCATCGATCAGCTGGTCACTCGTATCCCCTCTCCCCTGAAACGCGTATTCTCGTAAACATTCGAATTGGAGACGTTCCATGAAGACACTATTCCGAATTGCCGCACTTGCATTTGTCGCCACGTCCCTTTCCTTTGCAGCGCAGGCTCACGACCACTCCAAGATGGGGCATGACGCCCCAGCGAGCCATTCCGAGGATGCAATGGAACCGGTAAAAGCTGGAGATTTGACGCTTAGTAGCGCCTTCACCCGTGCTACTTTGCCCGGTGCAAAAGTAGGTGGCGGGTATCTCAAGATCGCCAATTCGGCCAACGCGCCCGACCGGCTAATGGGCGGCACGACACCTGCCGCCGAGCGCGTTGAGGTGCATGAAATGAAAATGGCAGGCGATGTCATGCAAATGCGCCAGCTCAAGGAAGGACTCGAAATACCCGCTGGCGGAACTGTAGAGCTTGCTCCGGGGGGACTTCATCTGATGTTTATGAATATAGCCCAGCCGTTGAAGGAAGGCGACATGATCCCCGTGACGCTTGAATTTGCCAAGGCAGGCAAGGTCGAAATTCAATTTATGGTGGGCGCAGCAAACGCTGCAAGCATGGAGCACAACTGATGAATATGCGCTGGGTTCGCTATGGTCTATGGGCGGCAATCGCTGCCCTTACCATCTTTCTGGTTCTTACTTACGTCAGCGGTCGGCAGGCCAGTACACAAAAATCAGTTGAACTGGGCACGCCTTTTAATCTGATTGATCAAAACGGCGCTCCTATTACCGAGGCCGCATTCAAGGGCCATCCGACAGCTCTGTTTTTTGGCTTCACACACTGCCCTGAGGTCTGCCCAACTACATTGTTCGAAATGGCTGGGCTGCTGAACACGCTTGGGGACGAAGGCAAGGATTTGCGCGTTTTCTTTATATCCGTCGACCCTGAGCGCGATACGCCGGAAGTGATGAAAGGGTATACTGCGGCCTTTACCGACCGGATAACCGGCATTACAGGCAAGCCGGAAGAGATCGAAAAGCTGGTCAAAAGCTGGCGTATCTACGCCAAGAAGGTTCCAACTGAAGATGGTGATTACACAATGGATCACACAGCATCTATCATGTTGCTCGATCGCGATGCACGCCTGAAAAGCACGATTGATTATAAAGAAGATGCCGACGTCGCCTTGAAAAAGTTAAAGCTGCTCATCGCAGGCTGATTCCATCAAACCGTTCTCCTCCCGAAAATCGGGAGGGGATGCCGGCAGAAACCGAAGCTATCAGAACATTTGTATACTAAAAAACTCATAATTTCCTAGAATTATTCTAAGCTATTGATATTTTTGAACGTTTTAAACATTTAGTATTTGACAACCGTTTTTTCAGCAGCCTTTATGCATTTGTACAATGAGTACACCCTTTGATGTTTGGGCCTTGAACCCGTTCGATTGGAGGACCTTATGATTGGTCTTTTTTTGCCATGCCAACGCGTGGTCTCTTTGCTGAGGCGTCAGCGTCCGTCGTTTGCTTTGGGCTCTGATGAGCTTCTGCAGCGATTACGCAATAGCCTGCTTGCTCCTACCCGCAATCTTCCGCAGGATGGAGGTCGCGATGTTTCCTGGCTTATCTGAATCGCGGAACCATACCGGCTGTTATTTCGATCGTGCTCCTGAAAAGCTGGTGCTCGAAGGATATCGCCGCTGGACTGCCGGATTTGAAACCGGCTCTGTTGTTGCCTGGGAAATGGCCTATGGTCTCTACAGCGAGATTCTTGGTGATCGCAACGGCAATCATGCCTTGTCAGAACTGTCTTACTTCGTGCGTACATTGCGCCATTGCGCCCTGTGCCCGTTGAAAACATTTCCCTTTGGCTCCCATCACGTCTGCCGAGAAGAATGCATGATATTGGGACTCGTTGCCGGTCTTCAAAATTGCGACATGGTTGCAGCACGAACATGCCTCAATGCAATGGCATGTCCCTCCCGTCACGAGGAAGTCGAAAACGCTGCAATCGCATTTGCCGAAACACTCGTAGAACTGGATCAGGTGCTCCTGCCCATTCCAAAATCTGCGATCGACGACATTATTTCCCGCCCTATGCGCGCGAAATATCACTAAGGAAGGGGAGAAATCATGATTATCAGTTCGCGCCGGGAACGACAATTATCGGTAGCAGCGACAGTGCTATTGACTGCAGCTATCTTTGTCATGCCCATCAAAATACCCAAAGAAGATACAACACGCGCCGAGCTTGCCGGGTACGTCAAAATTGCTGATGCGACGCCCGTGAAACTGACAGTTCGCAAATAAATCCCGCACTATTTTTGACGCTGGATCACGACAAGACCCAGCAATTCTTTTTGCGACAGAACCAACACGGCCAAAATATAGACGACTATTCCTATAGACTATGGCTATCCGGTAGAGTTTTCTAATTTTGTGATATAAAAGGAATTCTTTCTAACGCCTCATTTTCAGAGGCTCTGCTACCCTTCAGTTGCAATCACACGGAGGCAGGCATGAAAAATTCCCGATTATCGATAGCCTTCGCGACCGTTCTGCTTATGGCAACGGTCGCGTCACAACCAATGTCTGCTGCCTTGGCGGACACCACGCTCTTGAACGTTTCTTACGACCCAACGCGCGAGCTCTATAAAGATTTCAACGCGGCATTCGCAGCCAAGTGGAAAGCTGACACAGGGGAAACTGTTACCATACAGACGTCCCATGGCGGATCAGGTAAACAGGCACGCGCGGTAATAGACGGCTTGGATGCCGACGTCGTAACACTCGCGCTTGAAAGCGATATTTCGGCGATTGTCTCGGCCACAAAGAAAATTAATCCTGATTGGCGAACAAAATATCCCCATAACTCTGCACCTTACACATCGACCATTGTCTTTCTGGTTCGGAAGGGCAATCCAAAGGGCATCAAGGATTGGGGTGACCTTATCAAGGACGGCGTTGAGGTTATTACACCAAACCCCAAGACATCGGGCGGCGCACGCTGGAATTATCTTGCTGCCTGGGCATGGGCAAATGGCCAGTTTGGCGGCGACGAAGCCAAGATCAAAGAATATATCGCAACACTGTTCCAGCACGTTCCTGTGCTCGATACCGGCGCTCGTGGCTCCACCACGACCTTTGCGCAGCGTGAACTGGGTGACGTTCTCCTAGCCTGGGAAAATGAAGCCTATCTTTCGCTAGAGGAGTTTGGTGCCGACAAGTTCGATATCGTTGTGCCGCCCCAATCAATTTTGGCTGAGCCGCCCGTTGCTATCGTAGACGCGAATGTTGATGCCAAAGGGACAAGAAAAGCGGCGGAAGCCTATCTGCAATACCTCTATTCTGAAGAGGGTCAGACGCTCGCTGCCAAGCATTTCTACCGTCCCAGCGAGCCAAAACTCGTGTCGGCCGATCTCCTCAAGAAACTACCCGAGTTGAAACTGGTGACAATCGATGATCCAATCTTCGGTGGATGGGCCAAAGCACAGCCCTATCACTTTGGAGATGGCGGAACATTTGACCAGATTTACAAGCCGAAACAGTAAAAACATGAAACCCAACCTTGTGAAAACAGGTTGGCAGCCAAACCGCGATGGAGTTACCCAATGACTCCATTCCGCTTCAAGAGGCCAAGTATCATTCCAGGATTTGGAATGACACTTGGCTTCACGCTTGCCTACCTAGCACTTATTGTCCTTATTCCACTTGCCGGTCTGGTGTGGCGCTCTGCCGCTCTCGGCTGGGAGGGCTTTTTCAATGTTGCGATTGATCCTCGGACCGTCAACGCGATGAAGATTAGCTTTGGTACATCATTTATCGCCGCCTTGGTGAACGTCGTCTTTGGCGTTATTGTTGCTTGGGTTCTCGTGCGTTACCGCTTTCCCGGCCGCCGCATTATTGATGCTATTGTCGACCTGCCTTTCGCCTTGCCAACAGCAGTTGCTGGCATCGCGCTCACAGCCCTTTATGCCAAGAATGGCTGGATTGGAAAATGGCTCGAACCCTTGGGTATCAAAGTGGCATTCACACCGCTGGGTATCGTCATCGCTTTGATTTTCATTGGTCTTCCCTTCGTTGTTCGCACAGTCCAGCCCGTCATGGAAGAAATCCGCAAGGAAGTGGAAGAGGCAGCTGCGACGCTTGGAGCAACCCGTTTCCAAACCATAACGCGCGTGCTGCTGCCGGGCCTTCAACCTGCCATTCTGACAGGCTTTGCACTGGCCTTCGCCCGGGCAGTTGGAGAATATGGGTCCGTTATCTTCATTGCAGGCAACTTGCCTTATGTTTCGGAAATTGCGCCCTTGCTGATCGTCATCCGGCTCGAGGAATTTGACTATGCGGGTGCCACGGCCATTGCGACAATCATGCTGTCCATCTCCTTCCTGATGCTGCTCGTGATCAATCTCATTCAGGCATGGAGCCGCAGGAGGTATGGCTATGGCACATGATCTGCCGATATCGAATGAATCTGCCAAGGCATGGCATCCTGCCACCACGGAAAGCCGCACGGCACGCTTTGTTCTCATAGCCACTGCACTGGCATTTCTCGGGCTCTTCCTGTTGCTGCCGCTCATTGCTGTTTTTGTTGAGGCTTTCCGCAAAGGTCCAGAAGCCTATCTTGCTGCTTTTGCAGAACCCGATGCACTTGCCGCAATACGGTTAACCTTACTGGTTGCGGCAATTGCAGTCCCGTTAAACATTGTCTTTGGTGTCGTTGCCGCTTGGGCTATCGCCAAATTCGAATTCAAGGGCAAAGCTTTTTTAACAACACTGATTGACCTGCCATTTTCGGTATCTCCGGTCATTTCTGGTCTGGTTTACGTTCTGCTCTTTTCATCGCAAAGCTTCCTTGGTCCCTGGCTGAAATCACATGGCATAGAAGTTCTCTTTGCCGTGCCGGGCATCGTGCTTGCCACCGTATTCGTCACCTTTCCATTCGTGGCTCGCGAATTGATCCCTCTCATGCAGGATCAGGGAACAACGGATGAGGAGGCAGCATTGTCCCTGGGAGCAAATGGCTGGCAGACTTTCTGGCATGTCACCTTGCCCAACATTAAATGGGGCTTGCTCTACGGCATTCTTTTATGCAACGCCCGGGCAATGGGAGAGTTTGGTGCAGTTTCGGTCGTATCCGGGCATATTCGCGGCCTGACAAATACGATGCCGCTGCATGTCGAAATTCTCTATAATGAATATAATTTTGTCGCTGCTTTTGCAGTGGCTTCGCTACTTGCGCTGCTGGCGCTGGTGACGCTCGTTCTCAAAACTCTGCTGGAGTTGCGATATGGGGCAGAACTTCGCGCTGCTGGTGGACACTAAGGGGAATATTTATGGAAGTTCGAGTAAGTGGTGTGCGCAAGGAGTTTGACCGGTTTCCGGCGCTGCACGACGTATCATTGGATATAAATTCGGGTGAGCTTATTGCATTGCTCGGCCCTTCGGGATCGGGAAAGACAACGCTCTTGCGCCTGATCGCAGGGTTGGAAACCCCGACCGATGGGAAGGTTTTCTTTGGTGATGAGGATGCTTCCTTAAAATCAGTGCAGGAACGCAATGTCGGATTTGTTTTCCAGCATTATGCCTTGTTCCGCCATATGACTGTCATCGATAATGTCGGCTTCGGTTTGAAAGTGCGGCCCGGCGCCAATCGGCCAAGCAAAGAGGAAATCCGCAGACGTTCGAGCGAACTTCTTGATTTCGTCCAGCTTTCGGGCCTCGAGAAACGTTATCCCGCGCAACTTTCCGGCGGGCAGCGGCAACGTGTCGCCTTGGCCCGTGCCATGGCTATCGAACCGCGCGTGCTGCTGCTTGATGAGCCATTTGGCGCGCTTGATGCCAAAGTTCGGAAGGAACTGCGTCGCTGGCTGCGTGAAATTCATGACAAGACCCAGCACACCACTGTGTTTGTTACGCATGATCAAGATGAAGCACTTGAACTTGCCGACCGTGTGGTCGTGATGAGCCAGGGAAAAATCGAACAGGTTGGCACGCCTGATGAGGTCTATGACCGCCCCAACTCGCCCTTCGTCTATAGTTTCATCGGCGAGTCGAGTTCCCTGGACGTGAGCATCCAATCAGGGACTATCCATCTCGGCGATAAGGCGCTTGATCTGAAAAGTGAACAAGCCGACGGAAAAGGCGTGCTTTATTTTCGCCCCCATGATGTGGAGCTTCTCGGCGGCTCTGAAGCTCGTATCAGTGGCGTCGTAATAGCCAGCCGACGCGTAGGCGCAACACGCCGTGTCGAACTTGAAATCGATGGCACTGAAAGCCGCGTCGAGATCGAAATTCCAGCTGATCATCCCGCAAAAGTCGGCTCGCCGCTGGCATTCTTGCCAAAGCACTGGCGCGTATTTGGGAAAAGCGCCTAGTAATTGATTGGTAAAAGCCGGAATCTTCAAATCCCGGCTTTTATTTCAGCAAATAAATTTTTCGTCTTAGCGATTTCAGAGTCATTTTATTTATTGTTGCCGACTATCTCGGCGACCACACATAATTCGTTATGGCAATCTGACTCATTTTCATCAAAACTGATCGATAACAACAAAGTGGTGATAGCGTCATTGCCCTGAACCGATTAGATCGTAAAATGCCGCCTTATATTGCAATCTCGAAGATTTTTTTCTTCCAACAGAAACGAAGCAAATGCCCTCATTAAGCTTTTTTCCAGCGTTCGCATCTCAGAAGAAAACCGTCGGCCAGATTTTTTCTGTCCAGCCAAACCCGATCCGGGCACATTATAAGTCGATTGACGATTTGCGTGATCTTGGCGCACGGGTTGCCAAGGGCGAAGATGTTCGCCTGCCTGATTACGAGCCCATGGTTTTTGAGCAAAGAACCGTTGAAAATGCACGGTTGATCTTACACTCTTACCGATCTTCGGATGCCGCGGCCCGTAAAGGCGAAACCATTACCCCAGCGGCTCAATGGCTGCTCGACAACTACTATCTTGTTGACCAAAACATCCAGCAGGTCGAACGCGATCTGCCCAAGAAATTCATTCGGCAATTGCCTTCGCTTGTAAGTCAGAGCGATATACCGCGCGTTATGGCTCTGGCGTGGCTCTATGTGGCCCACACAGACAGCCAATTCTCGCTGAACAGCCTCAGCGCAATTGTTGAAGGTTTTCAAACTGTCGAGCCGCTGCATATCGGCGAATTGTGGGCTCTGCCCTCTGCCGTCCGCTTCATCCTGATCGAAAATGCAAGACGTCTTTCCTTGCGTGTTGAGCGTGCGCGGCGCATGCGCGCCTTTGCCAATAGCGTTGCTGATGAGATTACGCTGAACGCGGAAAAAGACACACTGCCCCAGATGCTGGAACAGTATACGACGGCGGCGCGGGACAGCACCTTTGCGACGCACCTGCTTTATCGCCTGCGTGGTGGCGCCATGCACTCCGGAGCGGCAGTGGCGTGGCTGGAAGAGGTGCTGGAAAAGAACGGCAGCGATGCCGAGGACGCGATTATTCAGGAACATACCCGCCAATCCACTGGCGGCGTGACGATGGGAAACCTTATCCGCAGCCTGAAGGCTATCGACGATGTTGACTGGATTACATGGTTTGAAACAGTCAGTGGTGTAGATGCTGTTCTGCGCGAAAATTCCAATTTCGACGCGCTCGACTTTCATTCGCGTAATGCCTACCGCGTTGCCATCGAAAAGATTGCGCGTCGTTCCGGCAAAAGCGAAAATGACATTACGCAGGCCGCACTTGAGCTTGCGCATAAGAGCGCGGAACAGACCGGCGGTGAAGGCGGGGTTCCCGAACAGCGCAAACGTGACGTAGGCTATTACCTTGCCGGCGATGGGCGACCCGAGCTTGAGGCAGTTTGCGATTATACACCGACGCTGATTTTGCGTTGGGTGCGTTTCTACCGCAATCTTGGTCTTGCAGGATTATGGGTGCCAGCCTCCATTTTTTCGATCGCCATATTGCTTGTGGTCCATTACTGGCTGACGCGTGCTGGCTTGCCCCGCGATCTGGTTCTGCTGTTTACAATCCTGGCGGTTTTTCCGACCATGGAAACTGCAAACGGCTTTGTTAACTGGATCATTCCAATGTTCATGCCGCCCACGCGGTTGATTGGTTTTGAGTATAAGAACGGCCTGCCTCCAGAGGCGAAAACACTTGTAGCCGTGCCCACATTAATCACCTCGCGGGATTCAGTCGATGAACACATCCGTAATCTCGAAGTTCACTATCTGACCAATCCGCGAGGCGAAGTCTATTTCGCACTGCTGACGGATTGGGCGGACAGCAAAGTTGAACAAAGCGACGATGATCTGGACATATTGGATTATGCCCGCGAAAAAATCACCGCGCTCAACAACCATTATACACAGAGCAATCCCCGGTTTTTCCTCCTTCATCGCAAGCGCCTTTTCAATGCCCAAGAAAATCGCTGGATGGGTTGGGAGCGCAAGCGCGGTAAACTGCATGAGCTGAACCTGCTGCTACGCGGTGATAAAGATACGACCTATTTCCCCTCCAATGAAGTTATCCCGACCGACATCAAGTTCGTGATGACACTGGATTCGGACACACGTCTTACACCTGATTCAGTCAACCGCCTTGCGGGCAAGCTCATCCATCCCCTCAACCGTCCGATTTACAGCGAGAAAGCCGGTCGCATTGTAAGTGGTTATGCAATTTTGCAACCACGCGTCACGCCGTCGCTGACGACTGGTGACGATGCCTCTTTCCTGCAACGGGTATTCTCCGTCAATCGCGGCATTGACCCTTATGTCTTTGCGGTTTCTGACGTTTATCAGGATGTCGTTGGCGAAGGCACGTTCACCGGCAAAGGCCTTTATGACATCGATTTCTTCGAGCTCGCCCTTGATGGCAAAATTGGTGAAAACACAATCCTGAGCCACGATTTGCTCGAAGGTGGTTATGCCCGTGCGGCATTGGTCAGCGATGTGGAAGTCGTCGAAGACTATCCTACCGGCTATAATGTCGATATTTCGCGTCACCACCGCTGGACCCGTGGTGACTGGCAATTATTACCGTACCTGTTCAGCACCAAGCCTGGAATTACCGCTGTTACCCGATGGAAAATGGTGGATAATCTGCGCCGTTCGCTGACGCCGATTTTCTGGATTCTGGCATCCATTGCAGCTTGGACATTGCTGCCGCCCGGCATCGCTGCCTTGTGGCAGTTCTTCATGATTTTCAGCATGTTCATCGTACCAACGATGATCCTGTTCACCAATCTTGTGCCTACGGACATGAACCTTTCACTAAAGGGGCATTTCCAAGCCATTTTAACGGACATCTTTGCTGGTGCTGCGGATATTGCCCTGCGCATTACCTTCATTGCCAACATGGCTTGTCTCATGGCAGATGCAATTGCGCGTACTTTGTACCGCCTGTTTGTCTCGCGCAAAAATCTTCTGGAGTGGCGCGCTGCCGCCCAAGCCAAGACAAGCTCGCCTGACACGTTGCAATATTATACGCGTCTGATGTGGCCAGCGGTCATCGTTGCACTGGTTGCAATTATCCTGCCGCTCGCTGGCCATAGCCGCGCCTGGATGCTTGCGGTCCCGTTTGCCGCAATCTGGTTTTTCTCGCCGGTTATTGCCTGGCTGGTCAGTCGGTCTGCCAAGCCTCTGGACGATCTGATCGTGCGATCATCCGACAAGGGCGAATTGCGCCGTTTTGCCCGCCGGACCTGGCATTATTACGATACATTCGTAACCAAGGAACAAAACTTCATTCCTCCAGATAACTTCCAGGAAGATCCCTTTCCCGTTATCGCAACGCGTACCTCGCCAACCAATATCGGCATGTATTTGCTCTCCACTGTTGCCGCCCGTGACTTCGGCTGGATTAGCTTCAACGAAACATTGACGCGTATTGGCGATACAATCGACACGCTCGAAAAAATGGAGAAGTATCGCGGCCATCTTTATAACTGGTACGAAACAACGACACTTCGCCCGCTGCTCCCGCTATACGTATCAGCGGTAGATAGCGGTAATCTCGCCGGTCATCTTGTTGCTCTGTCTTCCGCTCTGGAAAAATGGGCGGAAGCGCCGTCTGTCTATCTTCAAAGTGAGCTCGACGGGATTCTTGATGTTAGCGATATCCTTGAAGAAACAGTTGCCGAAATTCCGGATGACCGCCGTGTTCTGCGGCCTCTCCGCCGCCGTCTTGAAGAGCGTGTGGCCAATTTCCGCCGGGCAATTACAACGATCAAGGAAGAGCCTGAGACCGCATCGCTCCGGACAATCAATCTTGCTCTGTTCGCGGGCGATATTCAACGCCTGACCGAAGAGCTGCATGGTGAGCTAGAGACACCGATAAGTCTCACGGCGAATGAATGGGCGCTGCTTTTGGTCAAAACCTGCCAGGGTCATACTGACGATGCCATGGGCGGCCATGAAAGCACCGATGTTTTGCGCGAAAGGCTTGTTTCTCTCGCAACACGTGCTCGTCAATTGGCCTTCGATACCGACTTCACCTTCCTTGAGCGGAAGGAACGCCGCTTGCTTTCCATCGGCTTCCGGGTTGAAACCAATGAACTCGACGCAAGTTGCTATGATCTTCTCGCGTCCGAGGCGCGATTGGCCAGCCTTTTTGCTATCGCCAAGGGTGATATACCTGTCGACCATTGGTTCAAGCTTGGCCGGTTGCTCGTCCCAGTGGGCTGGCGCGGAGCGCTGATCTCCTGGTCCGGCTCGATGTTCGAGTATCTGATGCCACCCCTCGTCATGATCGAACCCCTCGGATCGATGCTTGACCAGACCAACAAGCTGATCGTGCAACGTCAGATCGAATATGGCGACTCCAAGGGATTGCCATGGGGCATTTCGGAAGCGGCTTACAATGCGCGCGATCCGGAAATGAATTACCAGTACACCAATTTTGGTGTGCCGACCCTCGGCTTGAAACGCGGCCTGTCCAAGAATTATGTGGTCGCCCCTTATGCAAGCATCATGGCAAGCCAGTATCAGCCAGCGGCAGCCGTCAAGAACCTAAACCGCCTGCGTGAGATGGCAGCACTTGGAAAATACGGCTTTTATGATGCCGTTGATTTCACCAAATCGCGTGTTCGCGAAGACGAGGAATACGCAATCGTACGCAACTACATGGCGCATCATCACGGCATGTCGATTGTAGCAGTCAACAATGTTGTCTTCGAAGGCCGTATGCGGGAACGCTTCCACGCTGATCCGGTTATCGAAGCCGCCGAGCTTTTGTTGCAGGAAAAAGCTCCACGCGAAATACCGGTATTACAGGCCAAAGCCGACAATCCCATGCGTAAAGCTGTCGAAAGTTCGGAAGAACCGGCTTCAATCCGTTATATTCCGAACCCAATGACCGCACCTTGTGCGACCCAGATCATGTCCAACGGACATTATTCTGTGATGGTCACGGCAAATGGTGGCGGATATAGCCGCTGGAATGGTCTGGCCATCACGCGGTTCCAGCCTGATCCTATAGAGAGTGGCTATGGTACATTTCTCTTCCTGCGCGACATGGAAAACGGAGAATGGTGGTCCGCCACCAGCGACCCAGTTCGCTTGGCAGGAGAGAAAAGCACCACGATCTTTACCGATTACAAGGCTGAATTTATCAAGGAGACGGGTACGATCCACTCTACTGTGGAAACTATCGTTGCCTCCGATTCCGATGGTGAAGGCCGCCGCATCGTTATTACCAACACTGGTACCAAGGATCGTATCATCGAAGTTACGTCCTATGCCGAATTGGTTTTGACCAATGACGACACAGATACCGCTCATCCGGCTTTTGCGAAAATGTTCGTGGAAACGGAGATCGATGAACGCGGCGATGCCATTTATGCAACGCGCCGCAAACGAGGTGCGGATGACCCCGATATTCACGTTGCCCACGTCGTTAGCGATGGCTCGGGCGCTATGCGTGAAGTGCAGGTCGAAACCGACCGCCGGGCATTTATAGGTCGGGGGCGTACTCTTCGCAATCCAGTGGTATTCGACGAAGGCGTCACTTTGAGCGGCAATCATGGGTTCGTTCTCGACCCTATTGCCTCCCTGCGATGCCGCGTTCGCGTTCCGGCGCACAAGAAAGTTTCTTTGGTATTCTGGACGCTTGTGAGACCCAACCGCCAGGAGCTTAAAGAAGTGGTCGCCCGCTTCCGTCATCCGGATTGCTTCGCTCGCGAATTCTCGTTGTCCTGGACAAGTTCGCAGGTCCGTCTACATCATATCGGCATTAACCCCGATGAAGCGGCTGTCTTCCAGCGTGTGGCGACCAATCTGATTTACCCGGAAAAATCGTTGCGGTTGCCTTCGAGCAGCATTGCAAGCGGTCTGGGCAGTCAATCTGAACTCTGGCCAATGTCGATTTCAGGCGATTTTCCGATCCTCGCGCTGCGTATCGACGACGAAGCTGATATGGAAACGCTGAGAAACATTCTCAAAGCGCACGAATATTGGCGGGCAAAAGGACTGGTGGTCGACGTTGTTGTAATCAACGAACGCTCCTTCTCATATGCTCAGGATTTCCAGCGTGGACTGGAGGCGATCTGTGAGAATAGCCGCGCACGCGGCGGTCAGTATGGGCCCCGGGTTCACATCTTCACTGTTCGCAAGGATCAGATGAGTGATGCCAGCTACAATACGCTTCTGGCCTCGGCCCGTATCGTATTGCACGCTCAAAATGGCTCGCTTTCCGAACAGTTGAACCGTGTTACTGAACTGAATGCCGAAGCGTTCCCGGCATCCGACATCAAAAGCAAAGCACTGATCGAGACCGAAACAGATGATCTGCGTGGCGTTGCACCAGCGCCGAGCCAGCTTATAGGCAAAGTCCCAGCTAAAACATCAGGCGATGATCTTCAGTTCTGGAATGGTTTTGGCGGATTTGATCTGGGGACCGGCGAATATGTCGTGCGTTTGAGCGGACTGGCTTGCACGCCGCAGCCATGGATCAATGTGATTTCCAATTCCAGTTTTGGCTTCCATGTTTCTGCGGAAGGTGCTGGCTTTACATGGTCGGGCAATAGCCGTGACTATCAATTGACGCAGTGGTCGAATGATCCGGTAATCAATCGCTCCGGTGAAGCTATCTATGTCGTGGACCTTGATGCAAATACGGCATTCGCTCCAACTGCATCGATTTTGCGTGACCCATCGGTTCAATATGAAACACGCCACGGACAAGGTTACTCAACCTTCATTTCCAAACATGGCAATATCGGACTTGAACTGACGCATACGATCGACCCTGTGCTACCGGTCAGGGTTTCCAGCCTGAAAATCACCAATCACGGTCGATCATCCAAACAGCTTCGCGTTTACGGCTTCGTTGAGTGGATGCTCGGCAATGTTCGCGCAAAGACCGCCCCCTTCATCGTGCCGTCTTACGATAGCGAGAAAGGAGTTCTGTTTGCCCGAAATCCTTACGGGGTCGAACGACGCAATCAGATGGCTTTCTTTGCAAGCAGCGTGAAGCCACAATCCGTTACCGCGGATCGAACAGAATTTTTAGGCAATCTTGGCTCGGTAGAGCGTCCCGCGGCTGTTCTAGAGGCAAAGCCACTGTCCAATCTGGTGGAAGCTGGCGGTGACCCTTGTGCCGCGCTTGCGGTGGATATTGAGGTAGGCCCCGGTGAAACTAAGGAAGTGCTGTTCTATATGGGCGACACGGGAAACACTGAAGATGCTCACAAGATACTTGCCGAGCACGCAACCCGTACGTTTGAAGACACATTGTTGGCTTCCAAGGCGATTTGGGCCGACTTCCTTGACGGTCTTCAGGTTGACACGCCTGACGACGCTTTCGACATCATGGTCAACCGGTGGCTGCCCTATCAAAGTCTGGCTTGCCGTATATGGGCGCGCTCGGCATTCTATCAAGCCAGTGGCGCTTTCGGGTTCCGCGATCAGTTGCAAGACACATTGTCGATGCTGATCCTTGATCCAGCGCTTGCCCGCAAGCAAATCCTGAATGTCTCAGCACGACAATTCAAGGAAGGTGATGTCCAGCATTGGTGGCTTCCGACAACCGGAGCCGGTGTGCGGACAAAGATTTCCGACGACGTGGTCTGGCTTGGCTATGCAATCGCGCATTACACGTCCGTGACAGGCGATATGAGCATTCTTGATGAGCAAGTTGCCCTTATCGAAGGACGTGCTCTGGAAGAAGCCGAACACGATGCCTTTTATCAGCCGACAATTTCCACCGAGATTGTCAGCGTCTACGAGCATGCTGCCAGAGCCCTTGATCTTGCTGTTGCCCGTACAGGCAGCAATGGATTGCCACTTATGCTGACCGGCGACTGGAACGACGGCATGAACCGTGTCGGCGAAGAGGGCAAAGGCGAGAGCGTGTGGCTTGGCTGGTTCCTGATCAGCACCTTGCGCGATATGTTGCCTATAGCTGAACGCTATAATGATGCTGAGCGTGTAAAGCGCTGGCAAGCACATATAGAAAGCGTGAAGGCTTCATTGGAAAAGAATGCCTGGGACGGAGAATGGTATCGCCGCGGCTATTTCGATGATGGCTCTCCATTGGGCTCAAAGATGAGCGAGGAATGCAAGATCGATTCTATCGCTCAATCTTGGAGCGTCCTTTCCGGTTATGGCGATCCGGACCGGGCCAAGCAGGCAATGGGATCGGTCGCCACCCATCTGATTGACGAAGAAGCACAGGTCGTCAAACTGTTTACGCCTCCGTTCAACAAATCGCGCCACGATCCGGGTTATATCAAGAGCTATCCGGTTGGTGTGCGCGAGAATGGCGGACAATATACGCACGCGGCAACTTGGGCGGTTCTGGCAATGGCCAAACTCGGCAATGCCGATGAAGCCTATCGCTGGTTCAGCATGCTTAACCCGGTCAATCACTCCCTTAATGCTGACAAGGCTGAGTCGTATCGTGTTGAACCCTATGTCGTCGCTGCGGATGTTTATTCAGTCGATCCCATGCGCGGTCGCGGTGGCTGGACTTGGTATACGGGCTCCGCTGGCTGGTTATATCGCGTTGCGACGGAAGGAATTCTTGGCATTACCCGACAAGCCGACCGATTGTTCGTTGATCCGGCCCTGCCCTCCACATGGGATGGCTTCAGCTTTGTCTTGCGCAATGGTGATGCCAAATATTCAGTTGAGGTCAAACCACTTGCCAGCGGAACCAAGAAGATTACAGTCAATGGAAAGAAGCTGACAAAGCCAGAAGGCGGTATTCCCATGGAGACATCCGGCGAACACAAGGTCACCGTGGAAGTGCCAAGAGTGAGCTAGTTCACCTTTTACAGAGAAACCGCCGTAATCGCCGCCGATGAAATTCATTGGCGGCGATTTCTTTATAACCAAATTTAAAGGCGTCCTCAGTTGAGAAAATTTGCAACTGAGAGCGATCTGACGCATATTCCAGCTATGAAACATGCTTTGAATCAGAAACCTGAATATGAAAAGGAATTGCGCAAAGCGGGCGTACGTATTACGCGGCCCCGGCGCATTATCCTGGATATTTTGAGCTCAACGGAAGACCATCCTGACGCGATGAAAATATTTCATCGTGCCATTGAGATTGACGACAGCATTTCGCTTTCCACAGTCTATCGAACGATGAATTTGCTTGAAGATATGGGTGCCATACATCGCCATGCGTTCAATGGCGGACCATCGCGTTTTGAACAGGCGCATGGCGACCATCATGACCATCTGATTGATATTGATACCGGCGCAGTCATCGAATTCAAATCGGACAAAATTGAAAAACTGCAGGAGGAAATCGCCAAATCGCTCGGGTACGATATTGTACACCACCGACTTGAACTCTATGCGCGAAAAACCGAAAAATAAAAAGCCGCCCAAAGGCGGCCTTTTTTAAAACTACGCAATAAGCCGTCAGGCCGCATTGGAGGCTGGCTGCGACGTCAGCAACTCATAAAGCAGGCTGGCATCATGGGCGGTACGCAATTTGGCGATCCGCTCTGGATCGCGCAACATGCGAGCAATCCTGGACAATGCCTTCAAGTGGTCAGCGCCAGCATTTTCCGGAGCTAGCAAGAGAAACACGATGTCGACGGGCTGATCGTCCAACGCCTCAAAATCGACAGGCGTATCCAACTGGGCAAAAACCCCGGCAATACGCTTTACGCTGTTGATCTTGCCGTGTGGAATGGCAATGCCATTGCCGACACCGGTTGATCCTAGACGCTCGCGTTGCAAAACCGTATCGAAAACCTCGCGCTCGCTCAAACCGGTCAAGGCGGCTGCCTTTTCCGACATGATCTGCAAGAGTTGCTTCTTGGAATTGACTTTCAATGCGGGCAGGACAGCGTCGGGCTGAATGAGATCACCCAGATCCATTATTCTCTTCCTTCCAGTTACCGTCCGCACCTTGTTAAGAGTGCGAACGGTAGTTCAACTCGCCATGAACTTGTTTTTTGTTACCGGGATACGACTTGATCGGCCACCGTCGAGGGATCGATCCAACCAATATTCCCATCTGCGCGGCGATATACGATATTAACCTGCGTACTACCAGCGTTGCGGAACACAACCACAGGACTATCTTTCAAGTCGAGCTCTACGACCGCAGATGCAACGCTCATGCTTCTCAAAGCCATCGAGGTTTCAGCGACGATTGTGGGAGCATAATCCTCCGGAATATCCTCATCTTCATCCGGTACGGGTGCCATCACGCGATAAGAAACATCATCGAAAACACCGTTTGAGCCAGGAGCCTGATGCGATTTCAGCCGACGCTTATAGCGGCGCAACCGCTTGTCAACACGCTCACCAGCGGCATCAAATGCCAGTTGTGGATCTTGAGCTTCACCAGCGGCCTGCAATACCGTTCCGGTATCGAGACGCACGAGACAATCTGCGATAAATCGGGAGCCCTGCTTTTCCACAGTAACGTGGCCAGAATACCCGCCACCGAAATATTTGGTGACCATTTCAGCCATCCGCTCTTCGATTTTGACGCGGAAAGCATCGCCGATGTCCATATGTTTTCCAGATACACGCAGACTCATGATACCTCACCTTCATTGTGATTTCATTGCCCGATCCAATCTACACTGTTGTTTCGAATCGAGCAAAGACATCCCGCAAAATCGCGGGGATGATCAATCACATTTCACTTTCCTGATGTTCCATCCTTAGGCGCGCTTCAACTCCATCGTCGTAAACTATCAGCGCTTCGTTCTCCCTGACTGGACTTCTTTGGCCCAGTTCATTTGCCCACTGCCAGTAATCCTACACGTGGCGGAGCAATGAATCCAGACCTTACATTGCTCTTGGTAGCGGAAGCCTCAGCTTTTTTCTCGCGGCGCCGTTGCACCGAGGAAGCGATGTTCATCGCTTCGCGGTATTTGGCTACAGTTCGCCGCGCAATATCAATATTTTGTTCCTTCAACATTTCCACGATTGTATCATCCGAAAGGATTGAATCCGGCGACTCAGCATCAATGAGAATTTTGATTTGATGCCTTACAGATTGCGAAGAATGTTGCTCGGCGCCCTCACTGGCAGCAATGGCTGCATTGAAAAAGTATCGCAGTTCGAAAACGCCGCGCTTGGTGAGCATGTACTTATTTGTCGTGACCCGGCTAACCGTGGATTCGTGCATCCCAATGGCATCGGCAACATTGCGCAGATTGAGAGGTTTCAAATATGCGACGCCCTGCAAAAGAAACTGCTCCTGCTGGCGAACAATCTCCGTGGCGACCTTAAGAATCGTCTGAGCGCGCTGGTCAAGACTTCGAATCAACCAGTTCGCATTGTGCATGCATTCCCCCAGAAATGTCTTTTCGTCCGGAGATGTTTTCGCCCTCATTATAGTTGCATAGTAGTTGTTGTTGATCAGCACCCTGGGCAATGTCTCCGAGTTAAGCTCGATACGCCAACTGCCATCGGGAGCCTGGTCAACCTGAACATCGGGGATGATACTATCGGCTATGCCAGACGAAAACGCAGTGCCTGGTTTTGGGTCAAGCAACTGTATTTCCCGAAGCATATCGATAATTTCGGTGTCTCCAAGCCGGCACAGTTTTTTCAAACTATGAAAATCGCGTTTGGCGAGCAGCTCAAGATTTTGAAGCAGGATATCCATCGCTGGTGAGAGGCGTTTTCTGGCACGCAATTGAAGCCGCAGGCATTCAGCAAGATCGCGTGCAAACAAGCCTGCGGGCTCAAATCCCTGCAGGACAAAGAGCAGCTTCTCCAGATGTTCAACGGAAGAACCAATCCGGATGGCGAGTTCGGCAATATCACCACGAAAATAACCAATTTCGTCGACCTGATCAGCGAGTTCGGCTGCGATCATTCGATCTTCTGCTTTTTCGAAAGCGAAAATGATCTGTTCCCTGATATGCTCCTGCATATTGAGAGGCGCTGCGGTCACCTGTTCAAGATTATAGTTCTCTCCACCCGACGAGACATAGCCATCGCCTGCAGATGACTTCCACTGAGAAGCAAGATCACTTGCAATAAAATCGCGGCTACCGGGATCGTCAGGAAAAATATTCTCGAGCGAGCTATCAAACGTATCGGACATTGCACTTGAGCTGGTGGTCTCGCCGCTATTCAACCAAAGACTATCGGCATCATCAGATAAAACCCGATCGGCACTACCGTCGCTTCGTAGATCCTGATCGCTGTCTGAACGATGTTCGGAATGAACGCCGCCAAACAAAATAGTGTCGTCTGAAGCATCCAGTCTTTCCAATAATGGGTTTTTTTCGATTTCCTGCTCTATGAACTGCTCAAGCTCGATATGATTCAGCTGCAGCAGCCGTATCGACTGCATCAGCAATGGAGTCATCACCAGAGATTGGGTTTGCCTCAGATCGAGTTTTGGCGACAGAGCCATAATATACGCAGCTACTCCATACAGTATTAGTTACTGCAGTACAGAAGTGGCCCAATCCTTGCTTGTCAATTGAAAAGCTCCAAAAACTCGCGTGCTGGTGTCATTTTCAACCAGTACGGGTTTGAAAGTTGAGATTTTTATGTCACCGGAGGGCCTGATCGGCAAAATCAGAGCTTGAACTCATCACCAAGATAAAGTCGGCGGACATCCGGATTAGCAATTATTTCGTCCGGGCGACCATGGGTCAAAACCTGACCGGCATGGATAATATAGGCCCTGTCGATGAGCTTGAGCGTTTCGCGAACATTGTGGTCTGTAATCAATACGCCAATGCCACGGCCAGTCAGATGCCTTACCAATTGCTGAATATCCGCAACAGCAATCGGATCAACACCAGCAAACGGCTCGTCGAGCAACATGAAGTTTGGACGCGAGGCCAAAGCACGCGCGATCTCTAGGCGCCTGCGCTCACCACCGGAAAGGGAAATCGCTGGAGCTTTTCGCAAATGGGCAATGTGGAACTCTTCAAGAAGTGAATCCAACTCCTGCGCGCGGGCGTGCCTGTCCTTTTCGACAACCTCGAGCACGGCCTTGATATTATTTTCTACTGATAATCCGCGAAAAATTGAGGCCTCTTGCGGTAAATACCCGATGCCAAGGCGCGATCGCCGATACATGGGCATTGTTGTGACATCGAACCCGTCAATTTCTATCGTGCCCTTGTCGACTGGCACGAGCCCGGTCACCATATAAAAACATGTTGTCTTGCCAGCGCCATTCGGCCCAAGAATGCCAACAGCCTCACCGGAACGCACGCCGAATGAAACGCCATTTACGACTTGGCGCCCATTATAGCTTTTCGTGATCCCACGCGCGACGAGTGTGCCCTTCATGCGATCCACGGCCAAGGGATCCGCCGGGCGCATCTCCTGTGAAACACTGGAGTTTGGCCGTGCGGCATTTGTGCTGGGTGAGCGGCGTGAAAATAGGGACACTTACAATTCTTCCGGCGGCTTAGTTCTTTTGGGCGTTTTTAGGCGCAACGACGATTGAAACGCGTCCGGTCTGGCCACTCTTGCAGCTTTCCAGCTGAGCTTCACCGGTTTTCAGCTGAGCTGTAAGCTTACATCCAACAGCAACATTGTCCCCTTGGGAAAGGACGACCTTGCTTCCCGTCAGGACGAGCACTTCGGTCTTCATGTCAAATGTACCGTGATCCCCGGTGGCTACTTGGTCTTCAGACTTCACATAGACTTTATCGCTGACTTCGAGATGATCAATGTCCTGGGCTCCGGCACCAGCCACGCCGCTCGAAACTTTCGAAGCATCTGCGTTTGCGGCATCTTTATTGCCACCTTTAACGTAGTAGACGATCATTGAGCCTGCTTTTAGCAAGGTTGCGCCCTGAACAACCGTAACATTTCCAGTGAATGTTGCGGTACCTGCATCATTATGCAGCACGACCTTGTCGGAATCGATCTGAATTGGCTGATCGCCTGAAAGCTTTATACCGCCGGGCGCTGCACCTGGAGTCTGCTGCGCCATGGCAGGGACAACCAACGCGGAGGCCAACAAACTCACTGCAACCGATGATATCCTGATCAGTTTCGCCCCGAAAGACATTGCTCTCTCTCCTAATCCGAGAAATTTCTTCAAAGTAACAATCCCGACTGTAGATCAGTTGGACGATTTTACCTCATTGTCACCTTCTTGCAGCTTTGTAGGTTGAATGACAAGCCTTACACGCTTTTCAAACGTCACTACCTTACCACCCTCAGTGATCTGCATACTATCGGCAACAATACTGCCATTACGATTTTTTACGCTGACTGGATCATTGGTGGACATGGTATTTCCGGCAATATCAATATCGGCAGATTGCAACTGAGCAGTTATGCCATCCGATGTCACCAAACTTATCTCGCTGTCGAGCTTCAACTGCCTGTTGGCATTGTCGAAAACCCCTGACTTCGCTTTAACCTCAGCGCGCATGTCTTTGCCGATTGGAATTTCCGCGTCAATACCTTCAAGCGATATGACTGAACTGTTTCCAACCTGCTGCAAGGCTCTTACAGCACTCATTTTGTAGGGAAGCTTATCCTTGGTAAAGCCGTCGAGCTTGGGATTCGTCATCACAAGCTTGCCATCCTCGATTCCAGCACCATCCAGAGCAATGTTGTTTGGAACGCCCGAGGCGGAAAAGAATGTAAACCACGAAAATACCGCAGCGCCCACAAGGGCAATTACAGGCAAAGAAAACTTCAACAACCGAACGCGGCGCGAATGACGTTCCGCAGCTTCGAAAACAGTCGATCCCTTGTCGGATGCCGCAAATTGCCGTGCAACCGTCGCATGATGCTCGGCGTCTGCGGCGGCATTTCGCACACCAGTGATATCGGTTTTTTCAATAGACATGGGTTTGGCTGCTGTTACCGTTTATAATATTTCTAGCTAGTTCAACGCCAATATGGTTATTTTTCGATGAAATAGACGTGATTTAGAGCATATGCGATGCGTGTAGGAACAAGTATGTGGTGAGATGGCCAGTTACAAGGTCATTCGCGCACCCATATTTGTACTCATCGATTGGCGCACTGTCTGGACTTCCACTGGGCGATATCGCAAAAGAGTATCACAAACATTGGCGAAACGGACAAAAATGATGGCCAACACAGCGGATGCAATTATCGATAGGCGCAAGCTACGGCGAAAGGTAACTTTCTGGCGTATTGTTGCTTTGCTGGTGGCTGCTTTTGCTTTGATTGCGATCTATCTCATCACCAGCGGTTCGGAAGGCTATACAAGCAAATCCGTTCCTCACATTGCAAAAGTGCGTGTTGAGGGAACAATTCTTGAAGATGAAGAGCTTCTCAAACGCTTGAAAGATATTGGGGAGTCCGACGCCGTCAAAGGTGTTATCGTGTCCATTGATTCACCCGGTGGCACCACTGCTGGCGGTGAAGCAATTTACGAATCTGTCCGCAAAATTGCAGAGAAAAAACCCGTCGTTGCGCAGGTTGGGACTTTGGCTGCATCAGCCGGATATATGATCGCAGTCGCTACGGATCATATTGTTGCAAGGCAGTCGTCCATTGTCGGGTCCATTGGCGTCTTGTTTCAGTATCCGGATATATCGGAGCTTTTGACAAAGGTCGGTGTAAAAGTCGAAACTATTAAATCCAGCCCGCTGAAAGCTGAACCCAATTTTTTCAATCCTGCAAGCGACGAAGCCAAGGCAATGATCCATCGCATGATAATCGATTCCTACAATTGGTTTGTGGGCCTCGTTGAGGATCGTCGCAAATTTAACCACGAACAGGCGTTGGCGCTGGCAGATGGCTCCGTATTTACTGGTCGTCAGGCTCTATCGAACAAACTTATCGACGCGCTTGGCGGCGAAGAAAAGGCGCTTGAATGGCTTGAAGGTAAGGGCGTAGACCCGAAGCTTAAGGTCGTTGAGTGGAACCCGGTTGAAAAATCCACCTTTGGTTCTCTTTTCTCGCAATCGGCGATGAAAATGGCTGCCAAACTGCTGGGTCTGCCCGAGACAAGCACTGGAGTGCTCCACGAAATTACTGGCGACAGGATGTTTCTTGACGGACTCGTTTCGGTTTGGCACGTTGACGGCAAGCCCGTGGGAGCGCAATAAGCTATTTACATATAAGATCAGTGGCATAGTCCAGTTCGACTGTGTATCCTGATCTCAAAACCAGAAGGGAATTTTGCTGTGATCAAATCAGAGCTTGTGCAAATAATTGCCAACCGCAATCCGCATCTATTCCAGCGCGATGTGGAGAATATTGTCGGCGCCATCTTTGACGAAATTACAGATGCTTTGGCTGAGGGCAATCGCGTCGAGCTACGAGGCTTCGGTGCATTTTCCGTAAAGAACCGGCCGGCCCGCAGCGGCCGCAACCCGCGAACAGGTGAAAGCGTTGACGTCGAAGAGAAGTGGGTACCGTTCTTCAAGACCGGCAAGGAACTCCGCGACAGGCTGAATGCAAACAGCTGAATCCATACTTAGTGAATAAGCAAAAAGAGGCTTCAATATGATTAATCGCGTGGTCGCCGTACTGATTCTCGTACCGATCGCGATTATTCTGATCGCTTTATCGGTTGCCAATCGCGGTAATGCCCTGTTTACGATTGATCCCTTCAATCCGGGCAACCCTGCGCTTTCCTACTCGGCTCCTTTGTTTGTCTGGTTGTTTGCCGCTTTGATCATCGGTCTTGTTCTCGGCAGTCTTGTCACTTGGTCCAATCAGGGCAAGCATCGCAAGCTGGCGCGTCAACGCAAGCTCGAAGCAGAAATGTTACGCAAGGAAGCGCGCAAGGCAGCCACTGAAACGGCCTCGACACCCAATCTTCCCTCCTTGCATTAATTTCTATCAAGGACCTTTAATGAAACTCGTCTCCCCCGTTGAGGTCGATGCACTGTTGAACTGGCCCGACATGATTAACGCAATCGAGCTGGCATTCCGCCAAGGCGTGATCCAGCCCGTGCGCCACCATCATACTGTTGAGCGCCCGGATGGAGCGGCCTCCACACTGCTTCTAATGCCCGCATGGTCCGATTTTGATGCGCTGGGCGACTCGTCCAAGGGTTATATGGGCGTCAAGATTGTAACTGTCTCGCCAGATAATGGTGCCGTCTCGAAACCTGCCGTGATGGGTGTATATCTGTTGCTCGACGGTAAGACCGGTGAACCAAAAGCTCTTATAGATGGTCAACGCCTGACCTTATGGCGGACAGCAGGGGCGTCCGCTCTTGCAGCACGCTATCTCGCCCGGGAAGATGCATCAAAGCTTGTGGTTCTCGGTGCGGGCGCACTTTCGGGCTTTTTGGCCCGAGCTCATAGCGCCATACGTCCAATTAACGACATCTCGATCTGGAACAGAAATTTTGCCGGAGCCGAGAAAGTAGCGGTAGAGTTGATCCGGGACGGTTTTAACGCCAGAGCTGTTGAAGACAAGGATGCAGCGATCGCGGAGGCCGATATCATCACCGCCGGTACGCTATCCACCGAGCCGTTGATCCTTGGAAAACATCTGAAAGCCGGCGCACACGTCGATCTTATCGGTGCTTTTACGCCGAAGATGCGAGAAAGTGACGATGAGTGCATCAAACGAGCGCGTGTTTTTGTTGATACGAGAGACGGAGCGCTAAAAGAGGGCGGTGATATCGTCCAGCCGATCAAGGCCGGGGTAATCGATTCCGGCCACATAATTGGCGATTTGTTCGACCTCACACGAGGAACAATGAGAGGTCGTCAATCGACGGGCGAGATTACATTGTTCAAATCTGTTGGCGCAGCTCTTGAAGACCTTGCTGCGGGTATCCTTGTCTATGAAAAGGCAATGGCGTAGTAACCTTGGAAAAGGTTGCAAGGAAAATACGGTTTGAAATCGCCCGGCGGTAAAATTAGAAAAACGAAAAACGGCAGTGGCCGACAAGGTGACGTTTCAAAAAATGCTGTGCAGCGGCAAAGCGTAACGAAGCCCCGCCCGCAATTCGCCAAAGCGCACCGTTCCTCCGATGAAGAAACGGAGCGTGCATCGCCGCGAACAGAACAAACTCCAAAGCGCGTGGTTACCCGCCGTACCGGTGCACGTCCGCAGGAAAAGACTGGGCTTATTCTGGAAACGCTTCCGTCTGAAAATTATGCGCTTCTTGATAGCGGCAATGGTTTGAAACTGGAACAGTATGGCCCTTACCGGATTGTCCGCCCGGAAGGTCAAGCGATCTGGCTTCCGGCGTGGAGTAAGAGCGAGTGGGACAAGGCCGATGCAATTTTCACCGGCAATACAGATGAAGAGGGCGTTGGGCGCTGGCAGTTTCCTAATGTGCCGTTGGGTGAAACCTGGCCGCTCGCTTATGATGGCATTTCGTTTTTGGGTCGTTTCACCTCATTCCGGCATGTTGGCGTATTTCCTGAACAGGGGACGCATTGGGCGTATATGCATGATCTGATCCGCGGTGCAAAACGCCCCGTCAAAGTGCTAAACCTCTTTGGTTATACGGGGGTTGCTTCACTCGTAGCAGCCCGGGCAGGCGCCGAGGTCACGCATGTAGACGCGTCGAAGAAAGCCATTCTCTGGGCACGCGAAAATCAGGAAATGGCTGGACTATCGAGCAAGCCTATTCGCTGGATATGCGAAGATGCAATGAAATTCGTGGCGCGGGAAGAACGCCGCGGAAATGGTTACGACATCATCCTCCTTGATCCACCTGCCTATGGGCGCGGCCCCAACGGCGAGGTCTGGCAACTTTTCGACAATTTGCCAGACATGATTGATTTATGCCGATCAATTCTTACCCCAAATCCCTTGGCGGTCGTCTTAACTGCCTATTCGATCCGCGCATCATTTTTTGCCATTCACGAATTGATGCGGGATACGTTTACGGGCCTTGGCGGCGAAGTGCAGTCCGGCGAACTTATTCTTCGCGAGCGCTCCTCAAAGCGCGCCCTTTCCACATCTCTCTTCAGCCGCTGGGGTGCATCATGAGCAAGCAGGACGACCACCATCGCGGCAGCGGCATTGTCCGCCCGGGCAAAGTCAAGGAAGTCACCAGCCTTACAAACCCGATCGTCAAGGATCTGCGTTCGCTGGCATTGAAAAAATTCCGCGATCAGCAGGGTGTGTTTCTTGCCGAAGGACTAAAGCTCGTCATCGACGCACTCGACCTTGGTTGGACAATCAAGACCTTGGTTTACTCCAAAGCCGGTAAGGGAAACTCGCTTGTCGAGCAAGTTGCCGCCAGAACGGTGGCCAAGGGCGGCGATGTGCTGGAGGTCAATGAAAAGATCATCTCGGCAATAACCCGGCGTGACAACCCGCAAATGGTAGTCGGGGTGTTCCAGCAAAACCTCCAAATGCTTTCCAACATCCGTCCACAAGCCAACGACGTTTTCGTGGCTCTGGATCGGGTTCGGGACCCTGGAAACCTCGGTACAATCATTCGAACTGCCGACGCAGCAGGCGCCAAAGGTATTATCCTCATCGGCGACACCACGGACCCGTTCTCGCTTGAAACGGTTCGCGCGACAATGGGGTCGGTATTTGCAGTTCCCCTCATCAGGGCAACGGAAGCAGAATTTCTATCCTGGAGAAAGAGTTTCACGGGTCTGATCGTTGGAACGCATCTCAAGGGTTCAGTGGACTATCGGACTATCCCTTACGCCAATAAGCCGGTCGTCTTGTTAATGGGCAACGAGCAGCAGGGCCTACCCGATCAGCTGTCCTCGGCATGTGATCGGCTGGCGCGAATACCCCAAGCCGGCCGAGCTGACTCCCTTAATCTTGCCATCGCAACCGGAGTAATGCTGTTTGAAATCCGGCGTGACGCCCTGAAGCTTGACGCGACCACTTGAGAAAATGCCATTTATGAGCCGCACGCGTTTTTTTAGCCTTTCTGCAATCATCATGGTTGCTGTCCTGACCGACCAGATAATCAAATATCTCGTCGAAACAGGTATGGATTATCAGCAGCAAATCGATCTTTTACCCTTTCTGGCATTATTTCGTGTTCACAATGAAGGCATTGCCTTTTCAATGTTGAGCGGAATGCACGACATTGCGCTCATAGGGCTTACACTCGTCGTCATAGGCTTCGTAAGTTACCTTTGGTGGAGTACAAACCCGGATCGGTGGATTTCTCGTGCGGGCTTTGCGCTTATTATTGGCGGCGCTCTCGGTAACCTCATTGATCGCAGCGTTCATGGCTATGTAATCGACTATATTCTTTTCCATCTGCCATCATGGTCATTCGCCGTTTTCAATCTCGCCGATGCCTATATTTCTGTTGGTGCAGCATTGGTTGTAATTGAAGAGTTTTTTGTTTGGGCTAAAGAGCGGAAGAACCCGCCTGATAAGGCAAACTAGCGGATCAAGCATCGCCGGTTTGGCCTTCGTTTTACGTCATGTTGCCGTCATTAAATCGTAGTAATGAGGGCGAGAACGACTACCGGTCAACCTCCGACGAGGGTCAAATCGATATGGACATCTCCTTGCTTGAATCCGCTTCAATCTCTAAAGATCAAAGCATCATGTCGCAGGTTGATTCAACATCTTCGCCATTTACGGCTCCACAGATTGTCTCGGTGCTTGGCCGAATCGGGACTATGGAGGTTTGCCTTGCGCAAACCGAGGACGAAATTGCCTCCTCCCAGCAATTGCGGTTCAAAGTATTCTTTGACGAACTGGGCGCCAAAGGTTCTGCAACATTAGAGCAGCGCGACGCTGATCGGTTTGATCCCTTTTGCGATCACCTCCTTGTTTATGACACGGCAATACCTGGACCAAAGCACAAACAGATCGTTGGAACATACCGACTCCTGCGTTCCGAAAAAGCGTTCGAGACAGGCGGTTTTTATACTGCAAGCGAATTTTCCATCGAACGCCTCGTCGCCGCCAAGCCGGATTTGCGTTTTCTCGAACTTGGCCGTTCCTGTGTCCTGCCTGAATATCGCTCGAAACGTACTGTCGAATTGCTCTGGCAAGGCATCTGGACCTATTGCCGGTTCCATTCAATTGGCGTGATGTTTGGATGCGCATCCTTCCAAGGCACTGTTCCGGCCGCCCATGCTTTGCCGCTCTCCTTTCTTCATCACAATTGCCGGGCAACGGCCGACTGGGATGTCAAAGCTTTACCTGCTCTTTATCAAGCCATGGACCTTGTTCCGAACGAAGCTATCAATGCCCGTGTGGCACTCTTTGCGATGCCACCCTTGATCAAAGGTTATTTGCGACTTGGTGCAATGATAGGTGATGGTGCCGTTATCGATCACGATTTTGGCACAACGGATGTTTGCATCATTTTGCCCGTTAGCCGCATCTCCGAACGCTACGTCAGCCATTATGCGGCCGAATCGAAACGTTTCGGATAGACATCGTTTTATCACCTGTGGAGAATATCGCAGTTTGACTCTGCAGAGGTGTGTAAATTCGCGGATACCGAATAGATTGCTCCTGCTTAGCTCAGGAGACAAGTTTTGGCCGAATTGGCATCCTCTGTAATTGAACAATCCCCATATGAAGCGAATATCTCGGCGCGTCCAACGCCGATGATGGAGCAGTATATCGAGATTAAAGCGACTAATCCTGACAGTCTTCTGTTTTATCGAATGGGCGATTTTTACGAGCTTTTTTTCGACGATGCCGTCGAAGCTTCCAGGGCCCTCGGGATTACCCTGACAAAGCGTGGAAAACATCTTGGCGAAGATATTCCCATGTGCGGCGTCCCGGTCCATGCCGCTGATGACTATTTGCAGAAACTGATAGCACGAGGCTTTCGGGTTGCAGTTTGCGAACAGGTGGAAGATCCGGCCGAAGCAAGGAAGCGTGGTTCAAAATCCGTTGTAAAGCGCGATGTTGTTCGATTGGTTACACCGGGAACGATCACTGAAGAGAAACTCCTTGATCCTTCTGAAGCAAACTATCTGATGACTATGGGCCGCGTCAAAGGCGCGGATAAGACCCAATTTGCCCTTGCCTGGATCGACATCTCAACCGGAACTTTCCGCGTCAGTGAATCGGACGCTTCGCGTTTACTGGCAGATATACTCCGCGTCGACCCTCGCGAACTGATTGTGGCGGACACAGTTTTTCACGACCCGGAATTGCGTGCAGTTTTTGATATTGTCGGGCGCGCTGTGAGCCCCCAACCGCCAAGCCTGTTTGACAGCGCCACAGCAGAAAATCGCATACAACGCTATTTTGATGTCAGCACTCTAGATGGGTTTGGTCAGTTTTCACGCGCTGAACTCTCCGCCATATCGGGCGCTATCGCCTATGTAGAAAAAACACAGCTCGCGGAACGCCCTCCCTTGATGCGTCCGGAACGGGAATCGGAAGGTTCTTCGCTTTTCATAGATCCAGCGACGCGGGGGAACCTTGAGCTCCTACGCACGCTTTCCGGCAAACGTGAAGGTAGCCTGCTGCGAGCGATTGACCGAACAACAACGGGCGGTGGTGCACGTCTTCTGGCCGAGCGCTTGACATCGCCCTTAACTGATCCGGCAGCTATCGCCGAACGCCTTGACTCCATTTCGTTCTTCCTTGCAAGGCAACCCCTGGCCGATCTGATGCAATCGGCCCTAAGAGGCGTTCCTGACATGCCTCGCGCGTTGTCGCGGCTTGCAGTTGGCCGCGGTGGTCCGCGTGACCTTGGAGCTCTCGCGCTTGGTCTGGAAGCCGCCTCCGAGATTTTTCACTTGTTTTCGGGTGAAGAATTACCGTCGGAACTTACCCGCGTTCGCGAATGTCTCGCCCAATTGCCGCTGGATTTTACCGCACACCTTGACCGGTCTTTGGCTGATGAATTGCCGTTGCTAAAACGTGATGGGGGATTTGTTCGTGCGGAATATCACGCCGAACTCGATGAAATGCGTGCTCTGCGGGATCACTCGCGCCGGATCATCGCCGGCTTGCAAGCCGACTATATGGAAACCACAGGCATCCGATCGCTGAAAATCAAGCATAATAATGTACTGGGCTACTTCATCGAGGTAACTGCGAACAATGCTTCCGTCATGACGGATAGCGTTGAGGCAAAGAGCAAGTTCATACATCGTCAAACAATCGCCAATGCCATGCGGTTTACAACCACCGAGCTGGCTGAGCTTGAAACCAAAATCGCAAATGCAGCAGAACGGGCTCTTTCGATCGAACTTGGTATCTTCGACGCTTTGACAAATGAAACGATTCTCAATGCTGACGCCATACGTGCTGGCGCACTCGCATTATCAACCCTTGATGTATCCGTTGCTCTGGCTGCTCTCTCCGGCGAACAAGGATATTGCCGCCCACTTGTCGACGACAGCTTAGCTTTCGAGATTGTCGCCGGGCGTCATCCTGTGGTCGAGCAATCCCTTAGACGGCAGGCAGAAAATCCTTTTGTTGCTAACGACTGCAATCTCTCGCCGCTCACCACCGGTAAAGGAGCCATTTGGCTCCTGACGGGCCCCAATATGGGCGGTAAATCAACTTTTCTGCGCCAGAACGCGCTTATAGCCATCCTCGCCCAAATGGGTTCTTTTGTCCCTGCGGGTTCAGCGCATATAGGCGTGGTCGATCGGCTGTTCTCCCGCGTTGGTGCATCCGATGACTTGGCACGCGGCCGCTCTACATTCATGGTAGAAATGGTCGAAACGGCTGCGATTTTGAACCAGGCAACGGATCGTTCCCTTGTGATCCTTGATGAGATCGGACGCGGCACTGCGACTTTCGATGGTCTTTCCATCGCGTGGGCAGCGGTTGAATATTTGCATGAGAAAAATCAATGCCGCGCAATCTTTGCAACGCATTTTCATGAAATGACTTCGCTTTCCGAAAAGCTTGAGCGCCTAAGCAATGTAACAATGCGGGTAAAGGAATGGGACGGAGACGTTGTATTTTTGCATGAGGTTGCCAAGGGTGCAGCCGACCGTTCCTATGGTGTGCAGGTGGCACGTCTGGCGGGTTTGCCTGAAGCTGTCGTAAATCGGGCCCGCGATGTTTTGCATCAGCTGGAAGCTGGCGAAACCTCCGGCAAAGCGGATAAGCTAATTGATGATTTGCCGCTGTTTTCCGTAGAGGTAAAACGACAGGCACCCAAGCCAGTCCAAGGGAAAGACAGTGCGCTCCTTGTCGCCCTATCGGCAATTAACCCCGACGAGTTGACCCCACGCGAAGCACTTGAAGAACTTTACCGCCTGAAAGGACTAAGCGCACATTAGCGCCAAGACGTATTACTGCCTGCTTCAAAATGTAATCATTTCGTTTGGCGCAAATTCGCGCTATAGCGTGCGGCCATCATTTGTAAAGTCGTGTTCATGAGCGCCACAGACCTGAAACTGGAACAGATCGTCAGCCCGGACAGGCTTCATCAACAATTTGAAGATCTCGTCAAAGCGGCAGCCAAGCAGGGCAAACCGTCTGTCGAGCGCAGCGATGTTTTGCAGCTCATCAAGCAAACGCTGGAACTTGGCCGCAAAAGCGCTGAAACGATGCTGATGCAAGATGCCCGCGGCACGCGATGCTCCGTGCGTCTCTCATGGTTGATGGATCAGATCATTACGGCGCTCTATAATTTTGCAACCCGCCATGTTTATCCCGCAGTCAATCCTTCGACTTCAGAGAAAATGACGATCATAGCGGTTGGTGGTTATGGCCGCGGCGGTCTGGCTCCAGGTTCTGATATCGATCTGTTATTTCTCCTACCCTATAAGCAAACCCCCTGGGGTGAGCAGGTGGTCGAATACATTCTATATATGCTTTGGGATATTGGCCTGAAAATTGGTCATGCTACCCGCAATCTGGATGAATCAGTCCGCTTATCGCTTTCGGATATGACCATCCGCACCAGTATTCTGGAGGCACGCTATATTTGCGGCAATCAGGAGCTGTTCGACAAGCTCATTGAGCGATTTGATAAAGAGGTTGTTGAGGGCACCGGTCCCGCCTTCATCGAAGCAAAGCTTGCAGAGCGGGATGCGCGCCACAAGAAATCCGGCGCAACCCGCTATCTCGTCGAACCGAACGTAAAGGAAGGCAAAGGCGGTCAGCGCGACCTGCATACACTCTTCTGGATCGCCAAATATTATTATCGCGTCAAGACAAGCGATGAATTGGTCAAACTGGGCGTGCTTTCGCGCGCGGAACACAATATTTTCCGCAAGGCTGAAGACCTTTTATGGGCAGTTCGCTGCCACATGCACTTTCTTACAGGAAAGTCCGAAGAACGTCTTTCTTTCGATATACAGAGCGAAATCGCAAGGCGCCTTGGCTATACCGCGCATCCCGGACAACGGGATGTCGAGCGCTTTATGAAACATTACTTTCTTGTGGCGAAAGAAGTTGGCGATCTAACGCGTATCATTTGTGCTGCGCTGGAAGAGGAGCAGGCGAAGCATGTTCCAGGTTTCAACCGGATTTTCCTCACTTTTTCGCGCCGAAAACGTAAATTGGCGGGAACCACGGATTTTGTTGTCGACAATCACCGCATTACGATTGCCAATGACGGAGTATTTCACAAGGACCCTGTGAACCTCATCCGTCTTTTCCATCTTGCTGACAAACATGGGTTGGAATTTCACCCGGATGCGATGCAACTGGTTACGCGCTCTCTTTCTCTGATCAAAGCAGACCTGCGCGACAATCAGGAGGCCAACAAACTCTTCCTGGAAATCCTGACTTCAGAACGCAATCCGGAACTTATCCTACGCCGCATGAACGAATCCGGCGTATTGGGTAAGTTCATTCCGGATTTTGGCAAAGTCGTCGCGATGATGCAGTTCAATATGTACCATCACTACACCGTTGATGAGCATTTACTGCGATGCATCGCAGTAATGTCCGAAATCGAGCGCGGGGAACTCGAACAGGAGCATCCCTTAGCCAATCAGATCATGCCCGGCCTGAAAAAGGACCGTAGTCTCATATATATTGCGCTTCTGCTACATGACATTGCGAAAGGCCGCCCGGAAGATCATTCCATTGCAGGTGCACGTATTGCTAAACGCATATGCCCGCGCTTGGGTCTTTCCAAGGCAGATACCCAGACCGTGGCCTGGTTGGTCGAGCAGCATCTGACAATGAGCATGGTCGCGCAATCACGCGACTTGAATGATCGCAAAACAATCGAAGACTTTGCCGAGATTGTACAAACGCTCGACCGCATGAAACTGCTGCTGATCCTGACGATTTGCGACATAAAAGCAGTCGGCCCCGGTGTGTGGAACGGCTGGAAGGGGCAGTTATTGCGAAATCTGTTCTACGAAACGGAATTGATGCTTACAGGCGGTTTTTCGGAAGTGCCGCGCAAAGAGCGAACCGACCACGCCAGAGCGCAGCTTGAGCATGCTCTGTCATCGTGGCCGCAGGTCGAACGTCAATCTTATCTCGCACTTCACTATCAGAACTACCTGCTGACAGTGAGCATTGCCGATCAGGTGCGCCATGCGACCTTTGTTCGAGAATCTGACGCCAGTGGCAAGACACTTGCTACCATGGTGAAAACTCACGATTTCGAAGGTGTGACGGAAATTACTGTCCTTTCTCCAGATCATCCGCGACTTCTATCCGTCATCGCGGGTGCATGCGCGGCTGCAGGCGCGAATATCGTCGACGCACAGATTTTTACCACTAGTGATGGGCGGGCGCTCGACACAATCCTGATCAGCCGTGAATTTGCAACTGACGATGACGAGCGGCGGCGCGCCACGCGCGTTGGACGTTTAATTGAGGACGTATTGTCGGGCAAAACCTATCTGCCTGAGATGCTTGCCTCCAGAACAAAGCCTAAGCGCGCTGCAAAGGCATTCAAGATTACGCCCCGGGTGGAGATCAACAATACTCTATCAAACAAATTCACGGTAATCGAAGTTGAAGGTTTGGATCGTCCGGGCGTTCTGTCAGAGATTACAGGAGTAATCTCCGACTTATCGCTCGACATTGCCTCGGCACATGTGACGACATTCGGCGAAAAGGTTATCGACGTTTTCTATGTGACCGACCTTGTTGGCCATCAAATTACCAATACGACCCGACAAAGCCGCATCCGTAAAAAACTTCTCGCGCTTTTCGGCGAGGGCGACATTATTACAGCCCAGCCTCAACGGCAAAACGCCCTCATGACGGCAGAATAGTATGAGCCTCGTCAAGAAATTTGCGACCGTCGCGTCCGGCACATTGATGAGCCGTGTCTTCGGTCTTACCCGCGAAATGCTTATGGCCGCAGCTCTTGGAACGGGTCCGGTTGCGGATGCGTTCAATGCTGCCTTCCGATTTCCCAATACCTTCCGCCGATTGTTTGCGGAGGGTGCATTCAACGCAGCCTTTGTGCCTCTTTTTGCAAAGGAAATTGAAGCCAACGGTATGGATGGGGCCAAGCGGTTTTCTGAAGAAGTCTTTGGCGTTCTGTTCAGCGTTCTGATGGCTCTGACCATTATCATGGAACTGTCCATGCCTCTCATCGTGCGAACCGTGATTGCTCCGGGATTTGTCGATGATCCGCAAAAGTTCAGCAATACGGTTTCGATGGCGATCATCATGTTTCCATATCTGGCATGCATGTCGCTGGCAGCCATGATGGGGGGAATGCTGAACTCCCTTCACCGTTATTTTGCCGCTGCAGTAGCGCCGGTTTTCCTGAATATCATTCTGATTGGCGTGCTCGCCTATGCCTGGTATGCCGGCCATGACGGGATTGCAATTGGCTATGGCCTTTCCTGGGGTGTAATGGCTGCGGGGCTGGTGCAATTGACTATCGTCTGGTTTGCCGTGCGTAAAGCTGGAATATCGATTGGCTTTCGCCGCCCCCGCATGACTGCAAACGTCAAACGACTTTTGGTTTTGGCTCTACCCGCAGCAATTACAGGTGGCATAACGCAGATAAATCTGCTGATAAACACCAATATCGCTTCCGGTAAGGAAGGCGCAATTACGTCACTGGCAAACGCTGATCGCGTCTATCAACTCCCACTCGGCGTTGTAGGTATCGCTGTCGCAACTGTGCTCTTGCCAGAACTTGCCCGCGCCCTTCGCTCTGGAAATTTGAAAGAAGCGGGCAACCTCCAAAATCGCTCGGTCGAGTTCATCTTGTTTCTTACATTGCCAGCCGCCGCAGCGCTTCTGGTCATGTCCGAGCCGATTATTCGGCTCTTGCTCGAACGCGGCGAATTTACCGCTGAGTCAACAAGCCGTGTTGCGAATATTCTTGCGATATATGGTCTTGGCCTACCCGCCTTCGTACTGATCAAGGCGTTCATACCCGGCTTTTTCGCACGTGAAGATACCAAGACGCCTATGATCTTTGCGGCCGTTTCGGTGGTCATCAATATAGCCATGGCGCTGACACTCTTTCCCATTTTGGCAGAGACAGGCATTGCCACCGCCGAAGTGACAGCTGGATGGGTCAACGCCATCCTTCTGTTTGCTACTCTTATCTGGCGAGGGCATTGGGGACGTGACATCCCGCTTTTGACCCGTATACCCCGATTGATCATTGCCGCTGCCATTATGGCGCTTGCATTGTCCTATGCAATCAAATGGGCGGAGCCCTATCTCGTCGCGCAAGCACCTGTCCATGTTCAGGCAGCTGGCGTTTTCGGTCTCATCTTCATGTCGATGGTCATATATTTCGCATTGGCCTTTGGCAGTGGCGGCGCAAGTCTTGGCATGATCCGCCGCAACGTAAAGCGCCGTGCAAAAGCACCTGAACCACCAGCGGAGAATCCATCATAATGGCCCGCGGAATTGGACTGATCACACTCGTCGTTGATAACTATGATGAGGCGATTGCCTGGTACACAAATGTGCTGGGTTTTTCCGTTGAGAGCGACACTAAACAATCGGAAACAAAGCGCTGGGTGGTTGTCTCACCGGAAAGAGGTGGCGCAAAGCTGCTTCTTGCTCGGGCTCAAGGCCCGCAACAACAGCAAGCGATAGGCAATCAGACAGGTGGCCGTGTTGCCCTGTTTCTCTATACGGATGACTTTTCAAACGATCACGCGAAAATGCTGCGTGCAGGTGTGAAATTTCTCGAAGAACCAAGACATGAAGCCTATGGCAGCGTAGCTGTTTTCGAGGATCTCTACGGCAATAAATGGGACCTGTTGCAGCTCAAATGATGGTAGGGCTTGAATCCCATGCTTTGCTCTGCCAGAACCGCACGTCATGGCTATCCACCTTGGCCGAAGAAGAATTAAGGACGATTTATGAGCACGTTTGAACCGCTCGTTTTTTCCGGTGTTCAACCAACTGGAAATCTGCACCTTGGCAACTATCTCGGCGCAATCCGCCGTTGGGTCGCTTTGCAGGAAAACAATAATTGCATCTATTGCGTGGTCGATCAGCACGCCATAACGCAGGCGATTTCTGTCTGGGGCGGGCCTTCGGAGCTTTTGCGCAACACGCGTGAGGTTACAGCTGCCTTTTTGGCTGCCGGAGTCGATCCGAAGAAACATATAGTCTTCAATCAAAGCCGTGTTCGCCAGCATTCTGAACTCGCTTGGATATTTAACTGCATCGCCCGGATGGGCTGGCTGAACCGCATGACACAATTCAAGGATAAGGCTGGCAAGGATCGTGAAAACGCGTCCGTTGGCCTATATGTCTACCCCAATCTGATGGCTGCTGACATTCTCGTCTATCGCGCTACGCATGTGCCGGTTGGCGAGGATCAAAAGCAACATCTCGAACTGACCCGTGACATCGCGCAAAAATTCAACACTGATTTTTCCGACCGGATCTCTGAACTTGGCCTTGGAATAGAGACCCAGTCAGGCGACGAAACCATATCAAGCTTCTTTCCATTGACTGAACCAGTCATTGGCGGCCCTGCCGCACGGCTTATGAGCTTACGCGACGGCACCAAGAAAATGTCGAAGTCCGACCCATCGGATCTTTCCCGAATCAATCTTATCGACGACGCTGATACGATTTCCAAGAAGATCCGAAAGGCAAAGACAGACTCCGATCCTTTGCCTTCCGAAGTCGATGGCTTGAAAGACCGACCCGAGGCGGACAATCTGGTCGGCATTTATGCCGCTTTGACGGATACCGACAAGGAAAACGTACTTCGCAACTTCGGCGGACAGCAATTTTCCATTTTCAAGCCAGCGCTAGCTGAGCTAGCTGTTGAAAAGCTCTCGCCTATCGCTGATGAAATGCGCCGCATTTCCGCTGACCCCGGTTATGTCGACAAGATTCTCAAGGATGGTGGCGAGCGGGCTAGTGTCCTTGCGGAAAAGACGATGCATAAGGTTCGTGATATCGTTGGCTTCCTTCAAGACTAGACAAGGCTTGCAGACAATCGACGCTTAAGGCAGGTTGCACAAATGGTATCAAAACGTCTCAGCCGCGAAGCTGGCCATCGCCGTAAATTCCTGGCCATTATTGATGAAACCCCTGAATGTGAGCGGGCGGTTGCTTATGCAGCCCGCCGTGCCAAGACCACTGGGGGTGTTTTGCTGCTCCTGTTTGTCATCGACTCAGCGGACTTTCAAGCGTTTCTCGGAGTTGAGCAAATCATGCGGGCCGAGGCTGAGGAAACCGCAAATTCCACGCTTAGCAAATTTGCCGCCAGCGTTCGGGAAAGTATTGGCATAGAGTCTGAACTTGCCGTACGAGAGGGGATAACCTCAGAAGAGATCCAAAAACTCATCGAAGAAGATCAGGATATTGCCATCCTAGTTTTGGCTGCCGGTTCCGGCAAGGACGGCCCGGGGCCACTCGTTCAGTCATTAGCAGGTCGGGAAACCTTCTCTATTCCCGTGACCGTCGTGCCCTATAACCTCTCTGACGAAGATCTGGACGCTATTACCTGACGGCATTCTTAAAACGTGATATAATCTTGACTTGAAGAGAATGGTTTAAAGGCCTATATGCCTTTTGAATAGTTCTAAACTAAGGACGCGAGATACGCCATGTTTATCCAGACCGAAGCCACGCCTAATCCAGCAACATTGAAATTCTTGCCGGGAAAGGTGGTGCTTGAGGAAGGCACCGCTGATTTTCGCGATGCAGCTACCGCAGGTGACGCGTCACCTCTCGCTGCCAAGATCTTTGCAGTTCGGGGCGTTTCCGGTGTATTCTTCGGATATGATTTTGTAACTGTGACTAAAACGGATGCGCCCGAATGGCAGCATTTGAAGCCAGCGATTCTCGGCGCCATCATGGAGCATTTCATGTCCGGCGCTCCAGTTATGGCGAATGTGACCGATATTGCTGACAATGCTCAGCGTGAAACTGAAGGCGAGTTCTTCGACAGTGCCGACACCGAGATCGTTGATACGATCAAGGAATTATTGGAAACACGGGTTCGCCCCGCTGTCGCTCAAGATGGTGGCGATATTACATTTCGCGGCTTCGAAAATGGCACGGTGTTTCTCCACATGAAAGGCGCATGCTCAGGCTGCCCCTCTTCCACCGCAACGCTCAAGCACGGTATCCAGAACCTGCTGAAGCACTTCGTTCCGGAAGTTCAACAGGTCGAAGCTATCTGATGTAAAGCTCGAAGCCCGCGCAAGCGGGCTTCTTCTTTATATCAGTTAACGGCGCCGGGTCCAGGAATTGCTCCGGGTGGACATTTGCCTAGGATGATCATGCCGAGCACCTCATCCTCATTTACATCGCCGACCTTTGCGGTTCCGACGACCTGACCATTCTTCATCACCGCGACACGATCCGCGAGATGGAAGACGTCATGAATATCGTGGCTGATAAGGAAAATGCCTATCCCTTCGCTCTTTAGCTGCTTGATTAGCTCGCCGACCTGCGCTGTTTCCTGCGGGCCAAGTGCTGCTGTTGGCTCATCCATGATAAGTATGCGCGCGTTAAAGAGAATAGCTCTCGCAATTGCTACAGACTGACGCTGACCACCTGATAGGGCCTTGACCGGATCCTTAAAGCGTTGAAAGCGCGGGTTGAGACGCCCCATCACTTCTCTTGCACTGTGTTCCATCGCAACATCATCCAGCGTACCCCATGGCGTCATCAGTTCTCGCCCGAGATATAGATTGGCCGCCGTATCCACATTGTCGGCCAGTGCAAGGGTCTGGTAAATCGTCTCAATGCCGTAGGCTTTCGCGTCGCGCGGATTGTTGATCGTGGCCTCTTCGCCACTAACTTTGATCGTACCGCTATCCCGTTTGTAAGCGCCGGATAGAATTTTGATCAATGTCGATTTTCCGGCACCATTATGCCCAAGGAGAGCAACAACTTCCCCCGGGAAAAGATCGATTGATGCGCCATCAACTGCACGGATACCTCCGAAGGCAATTGAGATATTTTCCATATCGATGAGAGCGGTTTGTTTGTTTGTCATAGTTTTCTCCTCCCTCAAGCGGTCCGACGGCGATAAATTGTATCAAGCCAAACTGCTATGACGAGCACCAGGCCAACAACGATATTCTGCAATGGAGTGTCGAGGCCCAACAAGACCATCCCGGAACTAAGCGATTGCATTAAAAGCGCTCCGATCATTGCCCCGGCAATCGTGCCCACACCGCCAGCCAATGAGGTGCCACCGATAACAGCGGCTGCAATCGTCAGCAATTCATCCAATGTACCTTGCGCGTTGGTGGCGGCGTTCAGGCGTGCCGTCGAGATGGCGCCGGCTATCGCGCAGAGAACTCCCATAATGATAAAGATTTTCATCGTGACCCAACGCGTATTGATACCCGCAAGGTCGGCTGCTTCCGGGTTACCCCCCATTGCAAAAACGTAACGGCCAAAACGCGTGCGTGTTGTCACGAAGGTCATGATGATGCCTGTCGCCACCGCGATAAGGACTGGCACAGCAATGCCATGGGAAATAAACAGCCCACCTTCCGGGATCACAATGCTGTTTGCTTCCGCATATTTACGAACAATGCCTATGGGCCAGTAATAGGCGTTTGCGACTGCGACAACGCCCAGCACCAAACCACAAGCGACAACGCCCATGAATATCTCCGCCC
The DNA here is from genome assembly GCF_037203905.1 of Phyllobacterium sp. CCNWLW109. Lineage (NCBI taxonomy): Bacteria > Pseudomonadati > Pseudomonadota > Alphaproteobacteria > Hyphomicrobiales > Phyllobacteriaceae > Phyllobacterium > Phyllobacterium sp. CCNWLW109. The sequence goes on from NZ_JBBCBK010000003.1 coordinate 114,287, forward strand.
ACACAGGGCGACGCGGGAAATTGAAACGTTTCCGCTGACGACGGCTATTAATGATCATGACGACCAAAGCGACACAGGCGACCAAGCCGACAATCCAGCTCCACATCGCGCCAATTGATCCCTCGGGCCCACCGCCCATAAGGCGGAAAGTGGAGTCCATTGGCGCTACGGTTCTGCCAGAGGTTACCCACCACGCAGCACCACGCCAGACCAGAAGCCCGCCGAGCGTTACGATGAATGCAGGGACGCCCATAAATGCAATAATAAAACCTTGAGCGGCGCCGATAATGGCACCCGTTAAAATACCAATGGCAAGGACTATCAGCCAAGTTGCTGAGTGTTCAAAGCCCAGCAGTTTGGGTAGAAATTCTGCTTGCGTAACGCCCATGATCATGCCGACAAACCCCAATACCGAGCCGACTGACAGATCAATATTCCGCGTAACAATGATGAGAACCATGCCAGTTGCCATGACAGCCACCGACGAAGTTTGCACGGAAAGGTTCCAGAGATTTCGCGGGGTCAGAAACTGGCCACCAGACAGGAACTGGAAAGCCACCCAGATGATCACCAGCGCCCCTATCATACCGAGGAGCCGCGTATCTAGTTCCGTCGCTTTGAAGAAGCGGGCAACAACACTCAGTTCAGAAGCGCGAGCGCGGTCAAGGCTAATAGCCGGATCACTCATGAAATTTCTCCCAGTTATCTTGTTTGAACGCCGCCGATCCGGAGGATCAGCGGCGTCAAATTTCAGGATATCTTGATCAAACTATTTGCAAGCTGCCACTGCATCGGCTTTTACGCCTTGGCATACGACGTCTTTCGTGACCCAGCCGGCGTCAATGACAACACCCAGATTGTCCTTGGTAACCGGAACTGGTGTCAGAAACACTGCATTGACCTCAACCTTGTTGGCCCCGCCAGCAAACTTCTGGACGTTTGGAATTTCTTCCATCTTTTTGCCATCAGCCAATGCCGCCGCGATGTCTGCAGCTTCTTTGCCAAGTTCACGCGAGTCTTTCCAGATTGTCACTGTCTGCGTGCCTAGAGCGACACGATTAAGCGCAGCGAAATCGGCATCCTGACCTGAAACCGGCACGGATCCGGCTAGACCCTGAGCCTGGAGCGCCGCGATGGCACCGCCAGCCGTTCCGTCATTGGCAGCAACAACAGCGTCAATCTTGTTGTCGTTGGCAGTGAGAAACTGCTCCATGTTCTTCTGCGCGTTGGCCGGCAACCAGCCATCTGTATAAGCCTCACCGACATTCTTGATCTTACCGGAATCGATAGCATCTTTGAGTACTTCCTGTGCGCCGGCGAAGAGGAAGTCAGCATTAGGATCGGCCGAGCTGCCCTTGATGAAGGCATAGTTACCTTCTGGCTTTACAGCCAATACGCCGCGAGCCTGCATGCGTCCAACTTCCTTGTTGTCGAACGTGACATAGAACGCATCTTTATTTTCAATCAAACGGTCATAACCCACAACAGGAATGCCTTCAGCGACAGCTTTTTCTACCGCTGGACCAATTGCGCTGGAATCCTGTGCCAAGATGATCAAGGCATTGGCGCCCTGCGAAATCAGGCTTTCTACGTCGGTTAACTGTTTTGCCGCAGACGACTGCGCATCGGCAGAAATGTACTTGTCACCATTTGCCTCGAGAGCCTTCTTGATGGCAGCTTCATCGGTCTTCCAACGCTCTTCCTGGAAGTTCGACCAAGACACACCGATGATCTTGTCCTTCGCCAAAACAGGTCCTGCAAACGAGACAGCTAGAATCGTTGCCCCCGCCAATGCGGCCGCATATTTCTTCATGATAACCCTCCCAGTGCCTTTAGCACGCTGACTATTTATTGCTGGCTTCACCTCCGCCCAGCAATTAAACCTCTTTATTTCGAGGCTCGAAAAAAATAGTGACTTAAAACTAATTCCGTGTCAACTTGGTTTTTGAAGACGCAAGTCATTGCACTGCAACAACTTTTTTGCGTCGCACAAAAAAAGATTTCGGGAGGAAGTCATTTGTTGCTGGATGAGATTGCGCGACCGGACGATGTCCGCCGTCAGAATCGGCGGCTTATATTGGGGTCCATACGACAGCATGAGCATTTATCCAGAACCGACATCGTGGCCCATACGGGGCTAAGTCCATCGACGGTTTCAGCCATTACTACGGCCCTTATAGCCGAAGGTATTATTGGCGAAAACCGCGGCGGCGACCCGGCTGAAACGAAGCGGGGACGACCTCAAATAGCCTTGGCTTTAAACCCTGAAATCGCAACAGTCGCTACGGTGGAACTCGCGCTCAACCTTATCCATGTCGTGCTGTTCGACTATACTGGCCAAGTCACTGCGGAGCAGTTTCGTCATTTACCCACTTTAGAAGCGACAACCGGCGAGTTGATCGCGACTGTCTCATCCATGCTCGATGAGTTAATCGAAAACAGCCCGAAGAATGCTGGCCCCCTGCTCCACATCTCAATGGGTGTGCAGGGCGTCACAGACGCTGCAAGCTCTGCGATGCTTTGGTCTCCCATTACGCCTGACACAAATATCGCATTCGGCAATGCTCTTTCGCAGCGCTATGGAGTGGGTGTAGCCGTTACCAATGATTGCAACATGATAGCGGAAGCTCTGCGCTGGACTGACCCTCAAAATTATACCGAGGATTTTGCTGCTATTTTACTTTCTCACGGCATCGGTATGGGCCTTTACTTGAAGGGAAAGCCCTTTGTCGGCGCCTACTCCTCCGCATCCGAGTTCGGGCATATGTTGCATGTACCCAACGGAGCGCTATGCCGGTGCGGGCGGCACGGATGTATCGAAGCCTATGCCAGCGACTACGCCATCTTGAGAAACATCGCTGATGAAGATGAAAAAACACAACCTATACAGGGCGTCGACGCCACAAGTTTCAACAAGGTTGCCGACATTGCACGGGCAAAGGATGGTCCGGAACGTGCGGCCTTCGCCAAAGCAGGACAGGCAATCGGTTCAGGACTACGCAGCCTTTTTTCGCTGATTGACCCCGTTCCCGTTGCGCTGGTTGGCCCGGGCGCAGGTGTTTTCGATCTTCTTGAAAAGGATTTGCGCGCCATCATTTCGGGAACATCCGGCTGGGGCGCGACAGAGGACCTCAATATTCGCTGCTATCCTGATGAACACCCGCTTATTTTACAAGGATGCATGATGACATCCCTGCTTCATCTCGATACGCACATTTTTGCCCCCGGAGATGCCCCGGTCAAACGGGCAATTTCAGCATAGTTCAGGAGAAATCTTATGTATCTCGGTCTCGATCTCGGCACATCAGGTGTCAAGGCGTTATTGATTGACGATGAACAGCGGATCATAGCTTCCGGCAATGGATCGCTGGAAGTCACGCGGCCCCACTCCGGCTGGTCGGAGCAAGACCCTGAGCACTGGATCAGAGCAACAGAACACGCTGTACAGGAACTGCGTGCCAGTCATGGCAAGGAACTTGCTGCCGTAAAGGGCATCGGTCTTTCGGGTCAAATGCACGGCGCAACGCTACTCGACGCCAATGATCAGGTGTTACGCCCATGTATGCTTTGGAACGATACACGAAGCCATAAAGAAGCAAGCACGCTTGATGCAGATCCGAGATTCAGGGCGCTCACGGGCAATATTGTTTTCCCCGGCTTTACGGCGCCAAAAGTGGACTGGGTTAGAAACAATGAGCCAGATATCTTCAGTAAAACCCGCCATATTCTTTTACCAAAAGACTATTTGCGCCTTTGGTTGACGGGCGAGTACGTCTCGGAAATGTCGGACGCTGCGGGCACATCCTGGTTGGACGTTGGTAAGCGCGCTTGGTCGCAAGAACTTTTGGCCGCCACAGAATTAAGTCTTGATCATATGCCGTCGCTGGTGGAAGGCACAGATGTCTCCGGCACATTAAAATCCGATATTGCTTCGCGTTGGGGAATGAAAAGTAACGTCGTTGTTGCTGGTGGAGCCGGCGACAATGCAGCATCCGCATGTGGCATGGGAACTGTTGGCGAGGGTCACGCTTTCATTTCTCTAGGCACGTCCGGTGTGCTTTTTGCCGCAAACAATGCCTATTTGCCCAATCCGGAAAGTGCCGTGCATACGTTTTGCCATGCATTGCCGAATACATGGCATCAGATGGGGGTAATTCTGTCGGCTACCGACGCGTTGAACTGGTATGCCGGGATAACCTCGCGCAATGCAGCTGAGCTCACAAACGAGCTTGGGCCAGATTTACGGGAACCATCAGGCGTCACGTTCCTTCCCTATCTTTCCGGCGAGCGCACTCCGCTTAACGACTCCTCTATTCGCGGGTCGTTTTATGGGTTGGAGCACGCAAGTGACCGCGCAGTATTGACACAAGCCGTTCTGGAAGGTGTGGCCTTCGCATTTCGCGACTGTTCGCGTGCATTGGCGGCGGCGGGCACACAGCTTGAACGCGTTACGGCTGTCGGCGGCGGCTCGCGCTCAACCTATTGGTTGAAAACCATAGCGACGGCGCTCAATATCCCAGTTGACGTGCCAGCAGACGGCGATTTCGGCGCAGCTTTCGGGGCAGCGCGTCTCGGATTGATCGCCGCCGAGCAAGTTAACCCACGTGAAATATGCGTCGCGCCTTCAACCGCCGCGACAATCGAGCCAGAAACAAAACTGACCGCTCAATTTGATGCGGCCTATCATCGTTATCATAATCTATATCCAGCATTAAAAGGAGTTCAGTCATGAACAGCGGATTTTTCGGCGACACCAAACCAGTCAAATATGAGGGGCCGGACAGCACAAATCCGCTAGCCTACCGCTTCTACAATGCGGATGAAGTGATTTTGGGGAAACGCCTTGAAGACCATTTGCGTTTTGCCGTTGCCTATTGGCACTCCTTTGTCTGGCCGGGCGGCGATCCGTTTGGTGGGCAGACATTCGAGCGCCCCTGGTTTAATGAGACCATGGAAGGAGCAAAACTGAAAGCAGATGTTGCCTTCGAAATGTTCTCGATTCTGGGCGCACCTTATTTCTGTTTCCACGATGCCGATGTGCGCCCGGAAGGCGATACACTTGCAGAAAGCAACAAGCGCCTCCATGGAATAGCGGACTATTTTGCCGGGAAGATGGAGAAGACAGGAACAAAGCTTCTCTGGGGCACAGCCAACCTCTTTTCCAACCGCCGTTATATGTCAGGTGCCGCAACCAATCCCGATCCAGAGGTCTTCGCCTATGCCGCTGCAACGGTGAAAACCTGCATCGACGTTACGCAGAAGCTCAAGGGCGAAAACTACGTTCTCTGGGGCGGTCGCGAAGGCTACGAAACGCTGCTGAATACCGATATGAAGCGCGAACTCGACCAGATGGGTCGTTTCCTGAGCCTCGTCGTCGATTATAAGCATAAGATTGGCTTCAAGGGCGCCATCCTTATTGAACCGAAGCCACAAGAGCCGACCAAACATCAGTACGATTATGACGCGGCAACTGTTTACGGCTTCCTCAAGCGCTTCGGTCTTGAAAATGAAGTGAAGGTCAATCTGGAGCAGGGTCATGCGATTCTTGCAGGCCATTCCTTTGAGCATGAACTTGCGACTGCCTCGGCTCTGGGCATCTTCGGTTCAATCGATATGAACCGTAATGACTATCAGTCCGGCTGGGATACAGACCAGTTCCCTAACAACGTTCCGGAAGTTGCGCTGGCATATTTTGAAATTCTCAAAGCAGGAGGATTTACGTCGGGTGGCACGAATTTCGACTCGAAATTGCGCCGCCAGTCACTTGATCCGCAGGATTTGTTGATTGCTCATATTGGCGGCATGGACACTTGCGCTCGTGGCCTCAAGGCGGCAGCAAAGATGATCGAAGACAAGGTGCTGACAGGGTTTGTCGATGAGCGTTATGCTGGCTGGTCAAAGCCGGAAGCCCAGCAAATGCTTTCGGGCAAGCTTTCGCTTGAGGACATTGCGAACAAAGTTGAGGGTTCAGGACTGCAACCGCAACCGCGCTCCGGACGTCAGGAATATTTGGAAAATGTAGTCAATCGCTACGTTTAAACCACCAAAGATAAAAGCCACGTCTAATAAACAAGCTCTCATATGAGAGCTTGTTTATCCTTTAGAATCAAACGTGTTGGCCACCATTGATGTGTATTTCCGAGCCGGTCACATAAGATGAGGCCTCGGAACAGAGGAAGAAGATCGTTTCGGCAACTTCGGCTGTTTTGCCAAGCCTGCGAAGCGGCAAATGCTCTACCAGCTTGTCAGTTCCGGGAGAGAGAATTGCCGTATCGATCTCGCCAGGCGCGATGGCATTGACTCGAATTCCGTGGGGACCGAAGTCGGATGCCATTTCGCGGGTCAATGACGCCAAAGCTGCCTTGGATGTAGCATAGGCTGTACCTGCAAATGGATGTACGCGACTGCCGGCAATTGATGTCACGTTCACCACAGAACCTTTTGCAGTGGCCAACTCATTGAACAGGCCACGCGCCAGCATGATTGGGGCAAAGAAATTTACCTGGAACACGCTCATCCAGGTCTGCATTGGCGTTTCAATGGAATCGAGACGATTACCCGAGCCATTCTTTGGTGAAATACCCGCATTGTTGACAAGGGCGTTAAGCATCCCGCCTTCGACCTTAAGCCGCTGCCTGATCTCTGACACCGCATGATCTACATCAGCAGGATCAGCAAGATCGACCTTGATATGATCGTCTGGACCAGCAGGCCAAGGGCAGTTGTCATCGAAACTCTGGCGAGAGCAGGTGATGACGCGCCAACCTGCACGCGAAAAACGCTTAACAGTTGCGTGGCCAATACCGCGGCTTGCGCCGGTCAGTACGAGGACCTTGCGAGGCTCTTTTTCACTCATGAGAAATTCTCCGTTGGAGACTCCATACCCGATCAGCAGTTGAATATCGAGGCATAACATTCGCGGCGTTATTGATCCCGTTGAACGAAATCAATAACGTCGTTCAAAACGCGGGAGGAAGCATGAACGGATATGTATTGGCCATCGACCAGGGCACGACATCAAGCCGCGCAATCATTTTTGATAAGAGCCGGAAGGTTGTCGGCAAAAGCCAACAAGAATTCACGCAAATATATCCGCAGTCTGGCTGGGTTGAGCACGATCCTGATGAAATCTGGCAATCCGTTCTGGCAACTTGTGAAGTTGCTATCGAGAATGCAAAAATCCAAGCGGGCGACGTTGCGGCAATCGGCATTACCAATCAGCGCGAAACGGTGATCGTCTGGGAAAAGGCAACGGGCAAACCGATACACAACGCCATAGTTTGGCAGGATCGCCGAACCGCTTCCCTTTGCCAAAAGCTGAAGAAGCAAGGGCTGGAAAAGAAATTCACCCGGAAAACGGGCTTGCTGCTCGATCCCTATTTTTCTGGCACCAAGCTTTCCTGGATTTTGGATAAAGTGCCCGGTGCCCGCAAGCGCGCAGCCAATGGCGAACTGCTTTTCGGTACAATCGACAGTTTTTTGATTTGGCGACTGACTGGCGGCAAGGTTCACGCGACAGATGCCACCAATGCCTCACGCACGCTGCTTTTTAACATTGCTACCAATGAGTGGGATGACGAACTGCTCGAAATTCTCCGTGTTCCTCGTGCAATGTTGCCGGAGGTTAAAGACTGCGCGGCAAATTTCGGCTCGGCGGAAGCGTCTTTATTTGGCGCAACAATTCCAATTCTCGGTGTTGCCGGTGATCAACATGCAGCGACCATTGGCCAAGCTTGTTTTGAACCGGGAATGTTCAAATCCACTTATGGTACGGGCTGTTTTGCCTTGCTCAATACCGGCAGCGATATGGTGATCTCCAAAAACCGGCTCCTGACAACCATCGCTTATCGTCTCAACGGCAAAACGACCTATGCGCTGGAGGGTTCGATTTTCATTGCAGGTGCGGCGGTGCAATGGCTGCGGGACGGGTTGAAAATCATTGGATCCGCGCCCGAAACCGGTAAGCTCGCTGATCAGGCAGACCCGAGCCAAGATGTTTATCTCGTTCCCGCCTTCGTAGGGCTAGGGGCACCCCATTGGGACGCAGAAGCACGTGGCGCGATATATGGACTGACCCGAAACTCTGGCCCTGCGGAATTTGCAAGAGCCGCGCTGGAATCTGTGGCCTATCAAACGCGCGATCTCCTTGACGCCATGCGAAAGGATTGGAAGACTTCTGACACCAAGACCGTGCTGCGCGTCGATGGCGGGATGGTCGCCTCGGACTGGACCATGCAGCGCCTTGCCGATATTCTTGATGCGCCCGTGGATCGACCAACCATTCTCGAAACAACGGCACTTGGCGCAGCATGGCTTGCCGGCTCCAAGGCGGGCATATGGCCAAACCGCCGCGAATTCTCCAAAACATGGGAAAGAGACACGCGCTTTATACCGAAAATGGATGAGAAGACCCGCAAGGCCAAGATTGCCGGATGGAAGATCGCCGTGAAAAGAACCCTGACAAGTTAGTTCCTGGCAAGACGCTTGGTATCGCTCGTTCAATTTCCCATGATGAGATCGAACAGCGTTGTCTTGTGACCTGCCTGACCGTTTTGACCCACGTCTCCCGGTGGAATAGGTCTCGTAGATCCAGTCTGGTCGCCAAGTCCAACCTGCGTGCCGGGGTCGAGTTGTGCTGATGGAGCTGAAGGATCAACACCCGAATCAGGCAAAATATCATTGCCCTCTTCGATCAATTTATCGAGGCGATAATCTCCGGGAAGCGGTGCGATGGGAACGCCCTTATGGGCTGCCACCATGAAATCTTTCCAAGCGATTGCCGGTAACGATCCGCCGGTGATCTTCTTCGTTGGCTTGCCGTTATCGTTGCCGAACCACACGCCTGTCGTCAGATTGGACGTATAGCCAATAAACCAGGCATCACGGAAGTTCTGGCTGGTTCCGGTCTTGCCAGCTGCCGGCCAGCCAAATCTTGCCTTGGTTGCCGTGCCAGTCTCGATAGTCTGGCTCAACATGGCGTTCATCATGCTGAGATTGCGCGGGCTTACAACACGGTCCGGTGTCGGCCCCTTATACTCAAAAAGCAGCTTACCGCTATTCGTGGTGACACGGCGAATAATGTGGACAGGCGCCTTGTAGCCTCCATTGGCAAATGGGACAAAGGAATCTGTCAGTTCCAGCAAAGTTACTTCAGATGTGCCGAGGGCCAGCGAAGCATTCGACGTAAGGCTGGAATCGATGCCAAGACGATGAGCCGTTGAGACAACGGTTGCAGGTCCCACTTCCATGACAAGTTGCGCAGATACGGAATTGAGCGAGCGGGCCAGTGCTTCAGCCAATGTTACTTTGCCAAAATATTTTCCATTGTAATTTCCTGGTGTCCATTTGCCGATGCGGATTGGCGCATCATTGCGAATAGATTCCGGCGTAAGTCCCTTTTCCAAAGCAGAAAGATAAACGAAAGGCTTGAAGGCCGATCCCGGCTGGCGCTTTGCCTCGCTGGCCCGGTCAAACTGACTGTTGGCGTAATCATACCCGCCTACGAGAGCGCGCACGGCGCCTGTTCCATCAACTGAGACCAGCGCGCCTTGCGAAACATTCAACTTCTCACCGTTTTTACTGATGAGATCGCGGATCGATGCTTCTCCCAACTTCTGCAAGCCAAGATCCACAGTGGTATCAACCACAATATCATTCGATACGTCGCCGATTAGATTTGGCAACTCCTCCATGACGCGGTCAGCAACATACTGTTCTGATCCTGACCAATAGGAAGCGGCGCGTGCTGTAGGCTGCTTCATCGCCACATCCAATTCGTCAACGCCGATCATGCCTTGCTCACGCATTGCAGCAAGCACCAATTGCGAACGTTCGCGCGCAGCTTTTGGATCACGTGCGGGTGACAAACGCGAAGGAGCCTTGAGCAGACCCGCAAGCAGCGCAGCTTCTGGCAAGGTCACTTCTTTGGCTGATTTGTTGAAGTACCGGTGCGATGCAGCGGCCACACCATAAGAGCCAGACCCCAGATAGACCCGATTAAGATACATCTCCAGGATTTGTGTCTTGGTATATTTCTGCTCCAGCCACAGCGCCAGCAATACCTCCTGAACCTTGCGTTCAAGGGTGCGATCAGGTGTCAGGAAAAGATTCTTGGCCAACTGCTGGGTGATCGTCGAGCCCCCCTGTACCAAGCGACCCGAAATCACATTGGTTACTATCGCCCGGGCAAAGCCAATAGGATCGACGCCAAAATGCGAATAGAACCGGCGATCTTCAATAGCAATAACCGCCTCAGGTATATAGGGCGACATATCATGCAGCCCGATTGCCTCTCCGCCCGAAGCGCCACGATTGGCGATCAATTCGCCTTCCACGGAAACTATCCTGACGTTGGGTGCACGGTCAGGAATGGTCCATGTCGTCGTCTGGGGCATCTTGGCGGCGAAATAGAGAACCGTGCCTGTCAGAGCGATTCCACCCCAAATGCATAAAACAAACGACCAATAAACTGCACGGCGCACCAACCCAATAAATCCAATGCCGTTTTTGCCGCGGCGTGAGCTGCTACGCTTTGACTTTGAGACTTTGCGCACTGCCGATTTGCGTTTTGCCACGGGCCTATCCTCCGGATCTGCACGCATGTCATCGCTCGAATCCCGACCGGAGCCAAAGCCGGGTTCGATGCGTTGCCTGCCTTTATCGCGTGGTGCCATTGATGATAAATTCCGCGCCGTTGTACCCATCTGGAGTGATAGCCACGCGTTGCAGAGTAAATGCGGCGATTTAAGGTGCGGTTAAGGACCAGTGAAGTTAAATTCGTTTAACAAAACAGCGGCGCGAAGACAGGCCAGCCAAAGCAGCTCTATCGTGTGCAGTTGCAGTTTTTGCAACTAATACACTAAAGGGTTGCGATAGTGTGCAGCTTCCTTTAGGTCTCGGCGCTTCGCTGTCTTATAAGGTCCGTGACATGGAACAGGCAAAGTTCACAACGGGTTTCGCACTGCTTTTACTGGCTGCACTCGTTATCAACATCGGTTATTTCGCGTTTTCAATCGACCCGCTGGACGTCTCTGTTTCGCTGGATGAGTCGGGTGCGATTGAAACTTTCCAGCTGGCATATATCGCCGGTGCAACTGCCCTGTTCTTCATCGCAGGCCTGCTCCAGCATAAAGCTGGCCGAATGTTTTCCATTGGCATGGCTGTGCTTTGTATCGTTTTTTTCCTGCGTGAGCTTGAGGTTGATCGCGTGGGTCCAATAACGACCTATATGAACAGCAAAGTATTCCGTATTCACGAAGCTATTATAATAATTGCGGTGGCATGTGTTTATCTGGCCTTTCGCTGGCGGACAGTTGGCGAAATTGCGCGATTTGTTTTCAGCAAATCTGCTTGGCCATTCTACGTCGCGGCAATTTTTCTTCTTATTGGTGCCTATTGTGATTCACAGCACGGCACAGTTTCCATGCAGATAAAAGAAGAGATTGCGGAAAGCGCAAGCTATCTTGCATTAATGGTTACAGCGGCGGGCCTGTGTTACCAGCATTCTCGCCACAGTGAGCATAAGAATGGAATTAATGCCTTGATTATAAGCATTTTTATGTTGGTATTGGTGGGCGCATACGCACATGGTCTTTACGTGCTGACATAAAACTCAATACCGCAATCGGACACGCTTTTTACATTGTCAGAAACGAATTTGGCATTTCCCGACAAGGGCTCACCGGCAATCGAGCGCAGTCTTTTTCAAAGGCTGAGGAGCCGTCTGGATTCGTGGCGGATCGAGACGCGATTGAAGCGCCGAAAAAATAATGTTGCCGCGATATCACCTTTTGGTTCTGGAATGCGCCCGTTACAGAATACGGACATTCCACTCATTTTCCTGACGCGCAACAGCGTAAATTTCCTGCCCTCATTTCTGTCTCACTATCGCAAAATTGGTGTCACACGCTTCCTATGTATCGATGATAATTCGTCTGATGCTACCCGAGACATATTGCTGCAACAGCCCGATGTCGATCTCTTCAAGTCACCCCTACGCTATGGGGAAGCTGACCGTGGGAAGCTCTGGAGACATGAACTTCTGAAACTGTATGGAATCAATCGCTGGTATCTGAATGTCGATTGCGATGAATATTTCATTTATGACAATTGCGAAGAAGAACCGTTACCGGAGCTCATTGCAAATCTTGAGCTGAAGGGCATTAGGCATTGTCCAGCGCCCATGATTGACCTTTATCCTTCGGGCCCGCTGTCATCGGCAGTGTTCGATGGTTCCAGCGATATCATGCCTTGGAAAATTGCCGATATGTTTGACGCATCCGGCTATCGCATGAGCGCGGATAACCGTTTCATGTCTTTAACGGGTGGCCCTCGCGGACGTATTCTCAAGGAACATGTTGAATTGATGAAATACCCGCTTCTATACGTGGAGACGACGATGGCGTTCGCTTCCAGTATTCACAAGCCATTGCCATTCTATCGCAATTTTTCTCCTATTTATGGCTCGCTATTGCATTTCAAATTTTTCAGTGATGCCTTGCTTTTCGCGCAGGCCGCTGTTGCGGATGCGCAATATTATGGTGGCTCACATGTTTACAAAAACGTGGTTGACGTGCTTGGTGCCGAAGAAAATGTGAGCTTGATTGGGCCGGACTCCATAAGGTTTCGAGATTCCCGTCAATTTACAGAGCTGGGACTCTTCGCGCGCCCGTGATGCTCCGATAGGACGATGGCTGATGCGTTTTCTTTTTATTATAGCAGATCTCGGGCCGAACGGAGTCACCTATTCACGGCTCCGTTATGCAGGGGAGTTGGCGCGTCGCGGTCACAAGGTCAAGATTTTGGCACTTGTAGATGGCGAGACAAGGACCATCCCAGACGGGGTTGACTTTGAGGTTTTGGATCGCTCGACGACCAGGCTAAGTGGTTTCGTTCAACAGATAAAATCCGCGTTACGTCTGCGGCAGTGGTTCAAACAGGCCTCACGCCTTCAGCCCTTTGATTTTGTTTCTTCTTCGCTCACGCCGGCTGACCGCGTTGTAGCCAGAGCCGGGCTAATAAACGTACATCATTGGATACATATTGCGACATCAGAGCTTATTGCGGGCGTGTCCGATCTTCGAAAACGGCGGCGGCGCGCGCGGCTTTTATCTAGTATCTATCACGGAAAACCGGTCATAGGCGTATCAAAGGGCGTGATTGACGATCTTGCAAAACTGGATGCCATCCCATCCAGCGCAACGCTGATACATAATGGCTACAATGTTGAACACATACGCAAATTGGCAGCTGAAAAGCCTGCCGATTTGCCCTCCGAACCGTATTATATCCATGTGGGCCGATTTGCTGCGGCCAAACGCCATGACGTGCTGTTCGAAGCGTTGAAGGGCAGCGGATCAACACGCAGGCTCTTGCTTTTGACTGATAAGCCCGATGAAGCCATGCAACTTGCGCGGCAATATGCATTGGAAGATCGAGTGGCTGCCCTTAACTTTCGCGACAACCCCTTTTCCTATATGGCGCGCGCAGATGCTTTATTGCTGTCATCCGATTTTGAAGGCTTTCCAAACGTTCTGGTCGAAAGTCTTATCTCGGGAACGCCTATCATATCCACCGATTGCCCCTATGGACCGGCAGAGATCCTCACAGACTCCTACGCACAATGGCTCGTTCCCACCGGCGACGCCCAAGCGCTGTCCGACAAAATCGCGCTTTTCGAAACTTTACCATATAAAGTTGAGCCTTGGCTTTTTCAGCGCTTCACTCTTGCAGGTGCGATGAATCAACTTGAAGAACTTGCCCGCATGCCGGAAAAGCCATCTTTGGGACAATTTCGTCCGCTGCTTTGAATGACCTGCCGCCAGTTGAGAAATCCATCTGCTGGGGTTAATCTTGCGTATCAATGAGGAATGTTCATGCGCCTTATCATGCTTGTAGTTCTCACGATTGGAATTAGCGGATGCGGTGGCGGTGCCATTAAGCGCCTCAGTCCCTCACCCGACTCAGAGGCGCAATACCGTCTTGGCGGGTGCCAGTTACGGGGACACGGGGTATGCAAGGACAGCCAAGAATTTGAAAAACAATCTCCGGCTGCTCAATAGCAAAAGATTATTATTTGCAGGCTCTTGAATATTTCCTTTATCAGCTATACTTTAATCCTTGCGTAACGAGCGGTTCTCCTCCCATTTTTCGCTCGTTGCGTGTTCCCCTCTGGACGCATTAGCGTTCACAATTCGCCGGGCTCTTGCCCGGCTTTTTTGTGCCTTGTACAGTCTCGTACGCGTAGCACTCCGAAGAACGACTTCTGATAATTACAATAAAAATTCGATCGCTCGAAATACGGTCTAGCAATCATGTTTTATGGAAACATCTTCGGGCATTCGTCCATGACCTGAATTTTACTTCCTATTCTGAATCTTCGCGTATCAAAGACGAATGGTGAGGGAGCACGACGAATGAGTACCGTGGAAAAGATGCGGGTAGACTGGGTCGACATTGCCAAAGGTATCTGCATCATTTTTGTAGTGATGATGCATTCTGTTCTGGGTGTAGAGAACGAGACTGGCACGCAAGGGTGGATGCATCCGGTTGTAGCATTTGCTCAGCCATTTCGGATGCCAGATTTCTTTTTGATATCGGGGCTTTTCCTAAGCGTCGTCATTAACCGCTCGTGGCTGCGCTATATTGATCGAAAGGTCGTGCATTTTGCCTATTTCTACGTGCTTTGGCTAACCATTCAATTTGTGTTCAAGGCACCAGGGGTTGTGGCGCAAGACGGAGCGACGGGTGCCATATCGGCTTATCTGCTCGCATTTGTGCAACCATTTGGCACATTGTGGTTCATATATTTGTTGCCGGTGTTCTTTATCGTTACCCGATTGCTGAAGACGACAAATGTCTGGCTGGTCTTTGCAGCATCGGCACTTTTAGAAACGTTGCCGATCCACACGGGATGGCTTGTTATTGACGAGTTTTGCAGCCGATATGTGTATTTTTTTGCAGGATATGCATTTGCTCCAGCAATCTTCAAACTGGCCGAGAAATTGAGGGCAAGCCCCGCTATTGCTGCAATCATTCTAGGTGCATGGGCTGTCTTAAACGGGTGGCTGGTCTTCCATCCTGCACCGGCACCATTTAGCGCGTGGATACCACAAGAGACTTATACTTCGGGCGGGCGAGGTGGCTGGGCAAGTGTGCCGGTTATCTCGTTGATCGCCGGTTTTGCTGGAGCACTGGCTATTGTTTCAAGCTCAGCTCTTATTGCAAGTGTGCCATGGAAGCCCATAAACGCAACGCTGCGCTGGCTTGGTGCTCACTCAATCGTGGTGTACCTGGCCTTCTTTCTGCCCATGGCAGCCGCTCGCACTATATTGCTTAAAACTGGAATCATCACTGATATTGGCACTATTTCACTACTGACGGTGATGAGCGGCGTCATCGGCCCGGTCATTCTTTATAGAATCATTCAACTCACTGGCTATGGGGAATTTCTATTCAAAAGACCGGCTTGGGCGCATGTAGATCGCGCTCCACACCAGGAAACAGCTCAAGCCACCGCCGCGCAATAACTCAGCTATGCGCAAAAATGTCCTGCTCGTCCCATCCCATCAAATCCAGTTTGGCGCGGGTAGGCAAAAACTCAAAACAAGCCATCGCCTCTTCTGCTCTCCCGTCCCGTTCCAGACGCTGCTGGAGAATGGTTCGCAGGCGATGCAGATAAAGAACGTCGGAGGCCGCATATTCCAGCTGTGCCTGACTGAGCTGCGGTGCACCCCAATCTGAAGACTGCTGTTGTTTGGAAAGGTTGATTTCCAGCAGTTCACTGCAAATCTCTTTCAATCCGTGGCGATCCGTATAGGTGCGTATCAGCCGGGATGCGATCTTGGTGCAGAAGACAGGTTTCGGCATGATGCCAAACGTATGAAATAGAACTGCAAGGTCAAAACGTCCGAAGTGAAAAATCTTGGTGACGGCATTATCGCCCAGCAGCCTCTCCAAATTCGGAGCACTTTTCTGTCCCTTATCGATCTGGATAACGTCCGCTGTACCATCGCCAGGTGAAATTTGAACGACACAAAGCCTGTCGCGATGCGGATTGAGACCAAGTGTCTCGGTATCGATGGCAACCGCATCGACCTGATAGTTGCTCAGGTCAGGCAGGTCATTGCGGTGAAAGCGAATGGTCATATTCTTTTCCTGTTTATTTCGCGAGGGCGTCGAGAATGCGCGCCCAAGACCGCTGGCCTTTGTGGAATGAATTCAATTCATATTTCTCATTCGGAGAATGAATCCGGTCATCTTCGAGGCCGTAGCCTACGAGCAAAGATTCCATGCCCAGCATATTCTGGAAGTCACCAACAATCGGAATTGAGCCACCCATTGCAATCAGCACTGCCGGGTTTGGCCATTCATCGCTCAGGGCATTTTTTGCCTTGGAAAGCAGCGGCGATTCGTAGGAAAGTTGGATGGCGGGTGATCCACCATGCTCATGGAACTCAACTGTGCAATCGGCAGGAACACGCGCTTGGACAAAGGCGCGGAAAGCCTCGCGGATTTTCGCCGGATTTTGCTTGTGGACCAATCTGAACGATACTTTTGCAGAGGCTTGGGCCGCAATGACGGTTTTGAACCCTTGTCCCGTGTAACCGCCGGTTATGCCGTTAAATTCGGCGGTCGGACGCGCCCATATCAGTTCAAGGATTGAACGGCCCTGCTCGCCTGATGGTATAGAAAGACCAACAGGACCAAGAAAGTTTTCCGGCGTGGCATCGAGCCCTTCCCACATCTGCAATATTTGCGTGGGTGTTTCTTCAACGCCATCATAGAAACCAGGGATTGTCACCGCGCCATTCTCGTCATGAATATCAGCGAGAATTTTAGTAAGAATGCGGATCGGGTTTGCCGCTGCGCCGCCAAACATACCGGAATGCAAGTCCCGGTCGGCCGCTTTGACAATAATCTCTTCGCCGACTAATCCGCGCAGCCCGACAGAAATCGCAGGCGTTTCCGAATCCCACATTCCAGTGTCGCAGACGAGTGCAAAATCGGCCTTCAGCTCATTCTTGTGTGACTCAAGAAATGGCTTGAGAGACGGCGAGCCCGATTCTTCTTCGCCTTCAAACAGAATGGAAACCTTTATCGGCAATTGGCCATGTACCGCTTTATAAGCACGGCAGGCTTCAACAAAGGTCATCAACTGGCCCTTGTCGTCAGATGTGCCGCGACCGGTCAGAATTTTGCGGCCATTGCCCATGTCCTTGATCGCAGGATCGAATGGATCGTTTTCCCACAATTCGAGAGGATCGACAGGCTGGACATCATAGTGGCCGTAAAAAAGCACATGGGGAGCATCTTCGCTAGGGCCAGCATGGTGTGCAACAACCATCGGATGACCCGGCGTGTCGCGTATACTTGCTTCAAATCCAATCGATTGCAGATCGGCTACCAGCCATTCAGCGGCTTTGCGACAATCCACTTTGAACGCCGGATCAGTTGAAATGGACTTGATTCTCAGCAGATCAAAAAGGCGCTCCAAGCTCTTGTCGAGGTTTGTATCAAGCGCATTCAAGACAGGTTCGAGAGCTGACATAATATTTCCTGAGTTCATTGACCGGGATTCGTGAAGGGAGCTCTTCTTAGCGTATTTTCAAGCCAACGGCATAAAAAAATGGCAGGGCGGTACGCTATAAAAGAAATGGCCGCCTTGGCGGGGGGACCAAAGGCGACCAGATCACTACTACACTCATTTGCAGCCACCCTGGAGAGGGGAATGGGAGGCTGCGACACTGGTGTCAGGCGGGGGACGAGCCTTAAAAACCAGCGATCGATCTAATGTCGATGAACTGGATTTGGGGGGTAAACCGTGGCAATTCAAGGGCACAGAAGATTACATCTTTGTAACAAAGGCGTGAAGCGAAATTAACGTCAGGATGCCCACAGGAGTCGCTGGAAACAACACAACTCGTCATTTCCTTTTTTACCATGTTCATTTATTTCTGTTGCCATGAAAAAAGGTGATCATCTCTTCCTCGTCGACGGCTCCGGCTATATTTTCCGCGCCTACCACGCTCTTCCGCCCCTGACGCGGAAATCGGATGGCCTGCCGGTCGGCGCCGTTTCAGGTTTTTGTAACATGTTGTGGAAGCTGTTGCGGGAAGCGCGAGACACGTCTGTACGCGATACGCCCACACACTTCGCAGTAATTTTCGATTATTCCTCGACCACCTTCCGCAAGGAAATTTATCCGGAGTACAAGGCAAACCGCTCTGCCCCTCCGGAAGACTTGATCCCGCAATTCGGTTTGATCCGGCAAGCAACAAAAGCCTTTAATCTGCCGTGTATTGAGAAGGAAGGTTATGAGGCTGACGATCTCATCGCCACCTATGCCCGTATGGCAGAAGCTGTGGGAGCAGAAGTTACGATTATTTCATCAGACAAGGATTTGATGCAGCTCGTTACGCCGCTGGTGTCCATGTATGACAGCATGAAGGACAAGCAGATCGGCATTCCTGAGGTAATCGAGAAGTGGGGCGTGCCGCCCGAAAAAATGATTGATCTACAGGCAATGACGGGCGATTCGACAGATAATGTTCCTGGAATTCCCGGCATCGGACCAAAAACAGCTGCGCAGTTGCTGGAGGAGTTTGGTGATCTCGATACGCTGCTTGCGCGTGCTGGAGAAATCAAACAGCAGAAGCGACGCGAAAACATAATCCAGTATGCCGAGCAGGCATTGATATCCCGCCAGCTTGTGACCCTGAAAACCGATACGCCCATTGACGTGGGTCTTGAGGATTTCGGACTCGAGCCTCAGAACGGACCAAAGCTGGTTGCATTTCTCAAATCGATGGAATTCAACGCCCTGACACGTCGCGCTGCCGAGGCAACCGGAGTGGACGCCAGCGAAATTGAAGCTGCCAACCTTAAGATTGAGGCCGTCGCCGAAGCCCGCGGCCCGGATCTAGATAGTGCTGGATCTGATGCCAGCCCTGAAGGTGCAACCGCATCAAGCCAGATGGTTGTATCCAGCAAACCGCCATCATCAAACGTGTCCGCTGCACCTGCTGACCTTGTAAAGGCACGCACCGACGAAGCGTTGTCAGCCAAAATTGATCGCAGTGCCTACACAACGATTCGCGATGTTGCCTCGCTGCAAATCTGGATTGATGAAGCCATGGCGTCGGGTATCGTCGCTTTCGATACGGAGACAACATCCGCCGATCCAATGCAGACCGAAATTGTGGGCCTATCCCTCGCCACGCGGCCGGGCAAGGCTGCGTATATTCCAATCAATCATAAATCACGCGACGGCGATCTGCTTGGCGGTGGACTGCTTGAACATCAGATTCCTGAAGCAGAGGTTTTCCGTCTGTTGAAGCCGATGCTTGAAGACGCATCGGTTCTCAAAATTGCCCATGCCATGAAGTATGAGTGGCTGGTCATGCATCGTCACGGCATTGATCTTCATCCGGTCGATGACACCATGCTTATTTCCTATGTGTTGGATGCTGGCGAAGGTCACCATACCATGGATAGTCTGTGTGATCGATGGCTGGGCCACAAGCCTTTGTCTTACAAGGATTTGGTCGGCTCTGGTAAATCCTCACTCACATTTGACAAAGTTGAAATAGAAAGAGCCACCGAATACGCCGCTGAGGATGCAGACGTTACTTTGCGGCTATGGCGGCTTCTGAAGCCTCGGCTTGTCGCCGATGGCCTTTCCTCGGTTTACGAGCGGCTCGAACGGCCCCTTATTCCTGTGCTCGCCCGTATGGAGGAACGAGGGATTTCTATCGACCGACAGATTCTGTCTCGCTTGTCAGGTGATCTCGCACAGTCAGCAGCGGCTATCGAGGACGAAATCTACAAACTTGCAGGAGAGAAGATCAATATCGGGTCTCCCAAGCAGATGGGTGATATCCTGTTCGGAAAAATGGGGCTGCCGGGGGGATCGAAGACGAAAACTGGGCAGTGGTCAACATCTGCTCAGCTTCTCGAAGACTTAGCCGCTGAGGGCCATGAACTACCTCGCAAAGTCGTTGACTGGCGCCAGCTGACAAAGCTGAAATCAACTTATACCGACGCCCTTCCCGGCTACATTCATCCCGACACCAAGCGGGTCCATACGTCCTATGCCATGGCCGCAACCTCGACAGGGCGTCTGTCGTCATCAGAGCCCAATCTGCAAAACATTCCGGTTCGCACCACCGAGGGGCGCAAAATCCGTACGGCCTTTATAGCCGCGCCCGGTAATAAGCTGATATCGGCAGATTATAGCCAGATCGAACTCCGTGTGCTTGCACATGTTGCGGAAATTCCACAGCTGACTCAGGCCTTTGCCGATGGCATCGACATTCATGCCATGACCGCTTCTGAAATGTTCGGCGTCCCGGTGGAAGGCATGCCTTCGGAAGTGCGACGACGCGCAAAGGCCATCAACTTCGGCATTATCTACGGTATTTCCGCATTCGGTCTTGCCAACCAGCTCTCCATTCCGCGCGAAGAGGCCAGCCAATACATCCGGACCTATTTTGAACGCTTCCCGGGGATCAAGGATTATATGGAAGCGACGAAAGCATTTGCTCGTCAACACGGTTATGTCGAAACCATTTTTGGCCGCCGTGCGCATTATCCCGAAATTCGTTCGTCAAATCCGCAACTGCGCGCGTTCAACGAACGTGCGGCGATCAATGCACCCATTCAAGGCTCTGCAGCGGATATTATTCGCCGTGCAATGATACGCATGGATGCCGCTTTAAAAGATGCAAAACTCACGGCGCGAATGCTGCTGCAAGTGCATGACGAACTGGTTTTCGAGACCATTGAGGATGAGGTGGAGGCAACGCTTCCCGTCATTCGCGAAGTGATGGAAAACGCGGCCATGCCAGCAATTGCGTTATCAGTTCCACTACAGGTGGACGCACGTGCTGCGCATAACTGGGAAGCGGCGCATTAGAGCGCTTCCCAGTTACTGCAAAGCGTCCAATGCTTTGCGCTGGGCATGCATTTCAAGGAAGATTCGATAGTCGCGATCAAGGCGCTGACGCGCTGCCGGATCAGGTCGACGGATATGCCCGCCCTGCTTCATCGCTGTGCAGGCCGAAGGTAGATCAGGATACACGCCCGCAGCCGCCGCAGCTACCATCGCTGTGCCAAGGAGCACCGCGTCCTCCGCTGCAGAGGTTATAACCGTACAGCCGGTCGCATCGGCATAAAGCTCCATAAGCAGCGGGCTCTTGATGTGGCCGCCAGTGACATGCATCGTGTCGATTGCGTAACCCTTGTCATTGAACGCATCCAGAATATGGCGCACGCCGAGCGATATGCCGATAGCAGTACGCCAATAAAGACGGCACAGGCTGTCGAAGGATGAATCAAGTGTCAGACCACTGATAACCCCAACCGCATGCGGGTCAGCCAGCGGCGAACGGTTTCCATGGAAGTCGGGCAGGACGTGTAAACGATTTGCGAGATCCGGCTCGGTTGCACGAAGCTCCATGATACGTGCTGTGATCTTTCTGTGCACATCGCCACTTGGCTCGCCTCCAGCCCCATGCCAGCGGATAATATGGTCGAGTAAGGCACCAGTTACGGATTGGCCGCCTTCGCTCAGCCAAACATCTGGAAGTGCAACGCCGTGATAGGGGCCCCAACCACCGCGAAACGAGATCGGCTCCCGGGACAAGGCCATCAAGCAGCTTGACGTTCCGGCTATCAGCGCAAGATGGCGATCAATCTGTGAAAGATCGCCAGCAAAGCCACCTAGAACGCCAAGCGAGCCGGCGAATGCATCAATGAGTCCGGCTCCTACATGACAGTTTGGCGTGAGGCCCAACTCTTTTGCCGCTTCGCTTGTCAGTGCGCCTAAATCCGTTGCCACAGGACTTGCGACGTCCGGAAGATTGCCGCGTTCAATCAAGTCCTCCAAGCCGATTGCTTCCAGATAATCTACCTGCCAGCCCTGCTTTTCATGCGCGAGATAGGTCCACTTACAGGTTAACGTGCATTGCGACCGCGCCAACGATCCTGTTGCTTTCCAGCTCAAATAATCAGCCAGATCAAAAAAATACCCCGTCTTGTTCCAAGTCGTCGGCAAATGACGCTTCAACCACATCAGTTTTGGCGTCTGCATTTCCGGCGACATGACACCGCCCAGAAAATCGAGGACTTTGTGGCCCGTTGCCGTGCATTCATCGGCTTCGTCCAAAGCGCGATGATCGAGCCAGACAATTGTATCCCAGCGCTGCTCGCCAGATGTTGAGACGGTAAGCTGCTTGCCATGGGTATCGCGAACGACCAATGAACAGGTGGCATCAAAACTCAAGCCCACCACATCTGCAGGATCAATTTTAGCCGCCGCAATCGCACCTTGCACAGAAATACATACAGATTTCCATATATCTTCTGAATCGTGCTCGGCATGATCACCCATTGGGCGATTCATTAAGATTGGGTGCTCCACGCGGCCCAGAAGCTTGCCATTTGCATCCAGAATGCCCGCACGGGCGCTTCCTGTACCAACATCTACAGCGCAGACAAATTGCGGCATCAACGAACTTTCAGTACGGCTTCCTACGACTTGAGTAGGTCAGGCAATTGCAACATGTCGTCGAATATAAGGTCTGGGCCAAGAGACGCAAGCGTTGACTCCAGCCTGCCACCGCGGGAATGCGTCCCGCCCGTAAATGCGAAAACGCGCATACCCGCCGCTTTGGCAGCTTGTATACCTGCTGGACTGTCTTCGATCACCACACATTCAGCCGGATCGACATTCATTATGTTCGCAGCAAATAAAAACAGGTCTGGAGCGGGCTTGCCATTCTTGACCATAGTGGCGCTGAAAATATGCGGATCAAGCAGGTCGATGAGCCCGGTCAACCTTAGCGATAAACGAATGCGTTCTGGCTGGCTCGACGAAGCAACACAGCGGCGCTGTGGCAATTTCTTCAATGTATCAGCGATGCCGGGGATGGGCTGGAGATCCAATTCGAAGCGCGAATAGAGATTGGTCCGCATTTCGTCGAGGTCGGCTTCGCTGGCAGCGAAACCGTATTCTTCGTGGAGAATCTTGCTAATGGTCGCCATGCTACGACCAAGAAAACGATCATAGGCATCATCTTCTGACATGGTGACACCGCTTTTGGCGATCATCTCCAGCAGCACCGCTATGGAGATAGGTTCACTGTCGACCAGAACGCCATCGCAATCGAAAATAATAAGCGAGGGATCAGCCATTAGAGTTTATTTTCAAGATAGAGTTCCAAAGTTTCGCGTGCTCCCTTGTCCCATAGTGTCCGGAGAATACGCGAAAATGATTCGACGAAAACCGGTGCTGTCCCTACATCGCCAAAAATATCTGTCATGGCAAGGAATGCCTTCGGATCGCCCTTTGCCTTCAAAGCCTCGATCTTTAATCGCTCAGCGCTCGCATCCAGATAGTCGGTCGGTTTGCCACTATCCGTTGTCCCTGCGCAGAACCGGCACCAAAGCGCAGACACCAGGGATAGGCCGGTAATGCTGTCGCCTGCCCTCAACCTGTCGGCAGTCGTCGGCAGAATGAATTTTGGCTGGCGGTTCGATCCATCTTGGCAAAGTCGCTGAATGGTATCGCCGATTTTTGGATTGGAAAAACGCCGGATAATAAGATCAAAATACTGATCGAAAGGCATATCAGGTACGGGTGGCAACACCGGAATGATCTCTTCGCGCTCAAGCTTCGTTAGAAAATTGCGTATCAATGGCTCTTCCATCGCTTCGTGAACAAAATGGATGTCCATGAGTGAAGCCGGATAGGCGATTGCCGCGTGCCCGCCATTGAGAATGCGTATTTTCATTAATTCATACGGTGCAACATCTTCGACAAACGTCACCCCGACCTTTTCAAGCGCAGGACGACCAGTTGGAAAATGATCCTCGAGCACCCATTGCTTGAACGGTTCGCAAAATACCGGCCAATTATCTTCAACTCCAAATTCCGTTGCCAGGAAGTTGCGCTCGCGGTCGGTTGTTGCTGGTGTAATACGATCCACCATGCCATTCGGGAAAGCCACATTTTGCTTCACCCAATCTGCAAGCACAGGATCAATCAGCGCCGCCAATCCACAAATGGCATCGCTGGTGACGTGGCCATTGCCTGGAATATTGTCGCAAGACATAACCGTAAAAGCAGGTGTGCCCTCGCTGCGCCGACGAATCAGGCCAGCCAAAATCAAGCCGAAAACGGTTTTCGGGCTGCCTATATTGGCCGCATCTGCCGCAATGGCAGGATGTTGCGGATTGAATTTTCCTGAAGCCGGATCAATAAAATAACCGCCTTCGGTAATGGTCAATGACACGATCCGGATTTCAGGATCAGCAAGACGAGCAATTGTGTTTGCAGCGTTACCCGGCTGAATATAGTCGATCATTGATGACGTGACATATGCTTTGCGATGCCCGCTGTCTTGTTCAACTACAGTTGTAAGCCAGTCTTGGTCCTTGAGTTTCTGACGCATGATTTCATCGGAAGGCAAGACCCCAGCACCAATCAGACCCCATTCGTGATCCGTCCCTGCATTGAACAACTCATCAAGATAAACCGCCTGATGTGCACGATGAAAATTCCCGATACCAAAGTGAATAATCCCGGCTTTCAAATCCGATTGCTTGTAACTGGGTACGCTGACATTGGCCGAAAATTGGGGCAAAGCGTTCTGCGAAAGTTTAATTGTCATCGGGATCAACCCTTCTTTTCATTCATGCTGCAAGCGTCCATCACGACCGACTTACAGTCAGCTCATCCAGTTGCCGCCATCGACATTGTAAGTTTGTGCGACGACGTAATCGCTATCACTTGAAGCCAGAAAAACGGCCATGCCAACGAGATCGTCTGCGGTGCCCATCCTGCCGAATGGTACAGCTTCGCCAACGAGTCGCTTCTTTTCTCCACGCGGCCTGTTCTCGTATTTTGCAAAGAGGGCATCCACGCCTTCCCAGTGCTCTCCATCAACGACACCGGGCGCAATGGCATTCACGTTGATGCCGTGCTTGATAAGGTTGAGGCCTGCCGATTGGGTAAGACTGATTACTGCTGCCTTCGTTGCACAGTAAACAGCGACAAGCGGCTCTCCGCGGCGTCCCGCCTGGCTGGCCATGTTAATGATCTTGCCGCCTTTTCCGCGAGCAATCATGTTTTTGGCAACGGCTTGCAGTGTGAAAAGTGTTCCTGCAAAATTTACTGCAAACAATTTATTGTAGCTATCGCGGGTGATATCGACGATTGGCGCGAGATCGAAAAGCGCTGCATTATTGATCAGGATATCGACGCCGCCAAAATGCTCGACCGTTTTGGTAATTGCCGCATCGATGGACTGCTGATTGGTCACATCAAGCCGGACCGCAAGAGCCTTGTTGCCCAGTTCAGTTGCGGTTTGCTGCGCGCGCTCCAGATCGATGTCAGCAATTACCACATGGTCTATGCCTTCACGTATATAAGCCTCTGCAAATGCGCGGCCGATACCTCGTGCCGAACCTGTGATAAATGCCGTCTTGCCCGCAAGCCTGCTCATTTCGAGTGCCTATATGGCCTGGCCGTTTGCATCAAAAAGATGCAAACGGGATGGATCAGGTGTCAAGTACACTGACTGCCCATGTTCCGTAGCGAAATCGCCATCTGTGCGCACAGTGATCTTTCCGGTATTCTCCGTCTGTACATGGATAAATGTATCGGACCCGAGATGCTCGGTTACTCCAACAGTGCCTTTCCATAAGCCCGCAGTTTTGGAAATTTGGACATGTTCCGGCCGTACACCCAACGTTGCCGCATTGTGTTTTGCAGCAGCTGGCCCTTCGACCAAGTTCATGCGCGGTGATCCAATGAACCCGGCTACAAAGACGTTTTTCGGGCTCTTATAGAGTTCCAGAGGCGATCCCACTTGCTCAATGCGACCTGCATTCAGCACCACGATCTTATCTGCCATTGTCATGGCTTCCACCTGATCATGCGTCACATAGATCATGGTGGTTGTTAGCTGATGATGTAGATCGCTGATTTCGAGACGCATATTGCCCCGAAGAGCCGCATCAAGATTGGAAAGCGGCTCGTCAAATAGAAACGCCTTCGGCTGACGCACAATAGCACGGCCGATAGCAACGCGCTGGCGTTGACCGCCCGATAGTTGTCCAGGCCTGCGATCGAGATAGTTTGTCAGATTAAGGATATGTGCTGCGTCCTTGACCTTCTTGTCTATCGCGGACTTTTCCTGGCCATCCATCTTCAGCGGAAAAGCTATATTCTGGTAGACGCTCATATGCGGATAGAGCGCATATGACTGAAACACCATCGACAATCCGCGCTTGGCTGGCGCTTCGTTGGACATGTCTTTACCGTCGATAACGATACGCCCGCCGCTCAAATCTTCCAGACCAGCGATCATGCGCAGCAATGTTGATTTTCCACAGCCGGATGGCCCTACGAAGACAACGAATTCGCCATCATTGATTTCAAGATCGATTTCCGGAATGACCGAAGTGCTACCGAATGACTTCGATACTTTTTCAAGTGTTATGCTTCCCATAATATTGTTCCCATCTCTTTTGGCGAGGCCAAAGGTCAGAAATTATTTGACGGCGCCAAAGGTCAAACCGCGAACCAATTGCTTCTGGCTGAACCAGCCCATAATCAGGATCGGGGCGATTGCCATGGTGGACGCAGCCGACAACTTTGCCCAGAACAGCCCTTCGGGGCTGGAATAGGAGGCGATGAAAGCTGTCAGTGGCGCAGCATTTGCGGCTGTTAGGTTGAGCGTCCAAAATGCCTCATTCCATGCCAGAATGATGTTCAGCAACATTGTCGAAGCAATGCCGGGAATGGCCATGGGCGTCAGCACATAGATAATCTCTTTCATCAGCGATGCGCCGTCCATACGGGCAGCCTCGAGTATCTCGCCTGGTATCTCCTTGAAGTAGGTGTAGAGCATCCAGACAATGATCGGCAGATTGATCATGGTGAGAACCGCAACAAGGCCGAGACGCGAGTCGAGCAGGCCCCAATCGCGGAAGATCAAGTAGAGCGGAACAAGCACGCCGACAGAAGGCATCATTTTGGTGGATAGCATCCACATCAAAATATCCTTGGTGTGTTTGGTTGGCGAAAAAGCCATCGCCCAAGCGGCCGGGATTGCCAATACGAGGCCGAGCAGTGTCGAGCCGACCGAAATGACTATCGAATTCATAACATGCTTGCCGTAGTCAGACCGGCTCTGCACTTCGTGATAATTTTCCAGCGTCCAATCGAAGAACAGGAATTGAGGCGGCGTTGCCACGGCCGTTCCTTCCGTCTTAAAGCTTGTAAGAAACGTCCACAGGATCGGGAAAAAGATCAGGAACCCGATACTCCATCCAATTATTGTAAAGATGAGTTTGCGTTGCGTGGTAACGGACCGAGCCATTTTTCTACCTCTCCAGGTTCTTGCCGATGAGGCGAATCAGGAAGAAGGCAACGATGTTGGCGAGGATGACCGCCACAATACCGCCAGCGGAAGCTCCACCCACATCGAATTGCAAAAGCGCTTGTGAATAGATCAGATATGCAATGTTTGTGGTCTGCAGGCCCGGTCCCCCATTTGTGGTCACCAGAATTTCAGCGAAAACACTCAGCAGAAAAATGGTCTGAATTAGAATAACAACGGTGATCGCGCGAGCAAGATGCGGAAGGACCAGATAGATGAAACGCGATATCGGTCCGGCTCCATCCATTTCTGCCGCTTCTATTTGCTCGCCATCCAGCGACTGCAATGCGGTCAACAGGATAAGCGTTGCGAATGGCAACCACTGCCATGCAACGATCAGGATAATCGAAAACAGCGGAACCTGCGCAAACCAGTCCACCGGCTGAATCCCGAAGGATCGTGCGATCCAGGCAAACAAGCCGTTGACGGGATGCATGAGCATATTCTTCCAAACCAATGCCGAGACGGTTGGCATAACGAAGAATGGCGCGATGACCAGAAGGCGGACAATGCCTTGGCCCCAGAATGGCTGGTCCAGAACAATCGCCAAAAGAATGCCGCCAATCACCGTGATCAGCAATGTTCCACCAACCAGAAGCAAGGTATTGCCAAGGGCAGTGAAGAAGGCGGGATCAGTCAGAAAATACTGGTAATTGAGAAAGCCGACATATTCTTCGGTTCCCGGCATCAAGAGATTGTAGCGCAGGAATGAAAAGTACAGCGTCATGACAAGCGGCACGATCATCCACAGGAACAAGAGGATGACGGCGGGCGACATCATGATACGGGCAGTTGCGCGTGTCTGAAGCGTAGCCATGGTCAGGATCCAATACAGCGATCATTGAAAATGCAGATGAGCAAAGGAGGCCCGGGCGGCTCCGGCATTTGCGCCGAAACCGCCCGGAGCCAGGAGGATCTACTTGATGTAACCGCCCTTCGTCATTTCGCGGGTTGTCAGTGCCTGTGCGCTCTGCAAGGCCTGATCAACGGTTACAGAACCGGCAAGCGCCGCCGAAAACTGCTGGCCCACTGCCGTGCCGAGCCCCTGGAACTCGGGTATGGCAACGAACTGACCACCCGTATAAGGCACCGGCTTGACGGTCGGCTTGCTTGTATTGGCTGCCGTCATGGCTTCGAGCGTAATCTTGGCGAAAGGCGCAGCCTTCTGATATTCCGGATTGGCATAAAGCGAAGTGCGTGTGCCGGGCGGAACGTTTGCCCAACCTTCCTTGCTCGCAACCAATTCCGTATAAGCCTTGTCAGTCGCCCAGGAGACGAATTTCTGTGCTGCTTCTGCCTTTTTCGTACCGGCAGGAATGCCAAGATTCCACGCCCATAGCCAGTTGCCGTGGTTCTCCACGCCGCCCGTGGGGAAGAGGGCGTAGCCCACCTTATCTGCAACCTTCGATTCTTTCGGATTGGTCACGAAGGACGCCGCAACTGTAGCATCGATCCAGATGCCGCATTTACCAGTCTGGAACAGGGCAAGGTTTTCATTGAAGCCGTTCGATGAAGCACCGGCAGGTCCGGCTTCCTTCATCAGGTCGACATAGAATGTGAGTGCCTTCTTCCATTCCGGCTGATCGAACTGCGGTGTCCACTTTTCATCGAACCAGCGCGCACCAAAGGAGTTTGCTGTTGCCGTCAACAGCGCCATGTTCTCGCCCCAACCGGCCTTACCGCGTAGGCAAATGCCGTAAGTCTCAGTGGACTTGTCGGTCATCTTCTTCGCAGCATCAGCGATCTGGTCCCAGGTCGGCTTTTCAGGAATGGTCACACCGGCCTTTTCAGCCAGATCCTTGCGGTACATCACCATCGCGCTTTCGCCATAGAATGGCGAGGCATAGAGCTTGCCGTCAACGGAAACAGCATCGCTGATCGATGGCAGAAGATCGGCCTTGTCATAATCCGCACCCAGACCGTCAAGCGGCAAAAGCCATCCCTGCTTGGCCCAGATCGGCACTTCGTACGTGCCGATTGTCATCACGTCATACTGGCCGCCTTTGGTGGCGATATCGGTTGTGACGCGCTGGCGAAGAATGTTTTCTTCCAGCGTTACCCATTCGAGCTGAATGTCCGGATTTTTCTTGGTGAAATCTTCGGTCAGTTTCTGCATGCGAACCATGTCGCCATTATTGACCGTGGCAATGGTCAATGTCTCCGCATGCGCAAAGCTGACCATCGCCGCGACAGAAACCGCGCCGAGCAGAAGCGTTCTCTTAAACATTTCATTCCTCCCGAATGTTATGAGCAATTGCTTGTATTGTGGGCAAATACTCACACATGGGCGAAGTTAGTCAAGGGCAATTCGTCGCTGCAGTGCACAATGAAAGGGAGTTTAGTCTGCGAGCAGAGCCTCGGCGGTGTGCTCGTCGGTGATCAACCCATTGATAAGACTGCCCTTGAGGGCGGCCGCTATGCCAGGCATCTTCTTTTCGCCTTTGGCGATGGCAATGACCATGGCCGTCTCACGGGAAGGAATAAGGGCGCTGGCAACGCGCTCATTGGTCAATCCTTCAATAGCAATACCATTGCGATCAAAGGCACGCCCGACGATTTCAAACACCGCACCCGCCTGCTGCAAGGTCTGTAATTCGGAGCGGGAAATAAATCCGTCGACAAAAAGCGGCGCGTCATCCCCCAGATCGCCAATACCGATAAAGGCGACATCCGCTTTGGCCGACAATTCCAGCACGGAGCGGATCATTGGCTGACTGTGCAGCAATTCGCGCTCTTCGGGCGAAGAGGCGATGACCGGCAGCGGCATAGGGAAACTGCGCGCCTTTATCTTTTCGGCAATATTGAAGATGACGTTATAAAAGGCGGCCGAACCATCCGGCGCGATATTGCCCGTCAGCGACACCACCTTGTGTTGCGGGCAATCGATGGGCGACAACATTTCAATGGCAGCCTTTAGCGTGCGTCCGGTGCCGATACCGACAACCACCGGCGCTTCCGTCTTCAGCCAGCGCGTCATTTCCGCCGCCGCCGCATCGGCAACACCAAGCGTGGTCGAGGTGGAGCCCGGATCAGTCGGCACAACTTCGGCCATTTTCAAGCCAAAGCGCTTTTTCAGCTGTGCCGCCAGATCAAGACAATGGGCAATCGGATGATCAAGCCGAACCTTGACCAGCCCTTCCGAAACAGCCAACGACACCATGCGCTGGGCCGACTGGCGCGAAACGCCAAGCTTTGCGGCAATCTCATCCTGCGTATTGCCGGCAACATAATAGAGCCAGCCCGCGCGCGCCGCGTCATCCAGCTTGGTATTGGTAATTTCGGGCTTACTCAATTCTCTGCCTCATCTTGTGAGACTGGGATTCCTGTTACGCGTGGTTCCACAGGCTCACCATGAGGAATTGTGGCAGGCTCCCTCCCATCTTTGGCAGGCACTTCCTTCCTCATCCTGAGCTTGTCGAAGGACGCACCCTTTGCCTCATGCCCGTCGGAATGGCCAAGATCACGCTCCGGCCAGACAATATCCCGCAGCTTCTGCTTCAAAACCTTGGCTTCCGGAAAGCCGCCATCGCGCTTGCGCTCCCAGATAAGGTCGCCATTGACGTGGATTTCGAAGATGCCGCCTGTGCCGGGAATCAGCGCCACCTCACCCAGATCAGCGCCGAATGTGGAGAGCAGCTCCTGCGCCATCCAGGCGGAGCGCAGCATCCAGCTGCATTGCGTACAATAGGTGATGGTGATGCGCGGCTTCGTGGTCATGGCTCGACTTCTAGCATTTTCTCGCCGGGATGTAAGGTGCCGTCGGGCGCGACGAGCGGGTTGTAACCGGATTTCAGAATAGCAAGCATCTTGGGTACGGCCGCGCGTGCCCGCTCCGCCATCTCCACCGTGCCGCAAAGCGGAAAAAGCACGACAGGATAATCGTCCTTCGGGAAAAAATCGCGCCGTCCTATACAGCATTGTTTGCGGCGGCAGGCGGGCTTGTTGCAAATCTTATGGTAGCCAAGTGCTGTTGCCATGGCCTGAAACAGCGAGAGCATCACCACATAGCGGCGGTGGGCGCGCTTTTGTCCCTCTATATCGGCAGCATATTGCTCATCTGTCTGTTGCGGATGTCTTGGCTGCAGCGTGAAGGGCAATTCCGGCAGCGGGTTTGGTATGAATGAGCAAAATGGCACCAGATCATCCTGCGAAAATTTTTTGCGCTTACCCATGCTGATTTTCTCCGTGCGTTTACCTTGCCACGCCCGCTTTTGCGTCTGGCTATTGAAATGGTGGGAAAGACGGGCGGTCATCGAAGCGCGTCTTTGTAGTAGGTAAAGCGATCCGAAGACCGCCCGTCCGGCGATTTTGCATTCTGTCCGTTCCGCTTGGGAGGCCTCGGCTACCCAAGGCATGCCATTTGCGGCACGCCATGCGTTGGCCTTGTGCCCCTTAAAGTGCTCGTCCAGCACGCGCCGTTCCTAGTAACGGCAGGGGAACCCTTGGACAGAACGTCCCCGGATAGCGGGTCCGTAACCCGCCATCGGAGGCGCCCATCCTTCCCCAAACTTCGAACGGCTCCGGAAGCTGTTCCCCGCGGGAAGGACAGGAGCAGAATAATTCAGAGCGGGAACTGTTGGATAAGTTTGTCGAGATTATTTTAGGAAAGTCTGATTTGCACAAACCAAATGCGCCCTTCGACAAGCTCAGGATGAGGGAGGTCGGTTGATTGCAGGGCGCCAACTCTTGCAACTATTGTAACTCTTGCAACGCCAGCAAGTTGTCTCTGCAACCCAAAAAACTTCCCTCATGGTGAGCTTGTCGAACCACGCACACCAGCAAATGCAGCCAAAAGACAAACACTGCCATCAAGACAGATCAGCGACGGGTCATCTCGCGGGCAATGCGGTTGCTCCCCCTTGTGGGGGTCTGAAGGACGGAAGAGACAAGTGACGCCCCGGGGACGCGGAGCGTCAGGGAGGGGAATTTTATGAATCAAACATGCCACCCAACTGACACCCTCCTGACAGAAGGTTGTCAGGAGCCCTGCGCTATAAAATATGCGCGAAACGGGCGGGAGGCGCGGACATGGACGGATCAGCACAGATCAATGGCAGTGCGACGGATTTTGATTTCCTCATTGGAAACTGGAACATTCGCAATTTGCGGCTGAAGGAGCGCTTTGCCGGATGCCATATATGGGATGAGTTTCACGCCACATCGACCGTGCGCAAGCTTTTGAACGATACCGCCAATCTTGAAGAAATGGACATGCCGAGCCAAGGTTTTTCCGGCATCACATTGCGCCTGTTTAACCCGCGCGATGGATCATGGTCTCTGCATTGGGCCGACAGCCGCAGCAACTTCCTGTTTCCGCCGGTCATCGGCCATTTTGACGATGGCAAAGGCGTGTTTTACGGCAATGATACGGATAATGGCACGCCGGTGCGCGTGCGCTTTCACTGGACGCCCTCGCCCAAAGCTCCGCTCTGGGAGCAAGCCTTTTCCAAGGATGGCGGCGAGACATGGGAAACCAACTGGGTGATGAAATTTACGCGCATGCCCGCATAGGCTTCGCCCTCAAATCAAAAGACCCCACCATGGCATCCAGGCACGACAAGCCGAAAGCAATGGCCAGCGGCTGAAGATGAGGGAAAAGGTGGAGGCATTTTTCTTGCCTCCGACTTCCCCGCCCTCATACTGAGCTTGGCAAAGGACTGAGCCTGCCAAACGGCAGGCCGTGCACTGCCATCAAGCAGATTAGCGGCGGGTCATCTCGCGGGCGATGCGGGTGAAATCCGCCTGTTTGATACCGATATCGGCACGGTCTGCGGCGCTCATGCTGTTGAGCAAAGCCAGCGCATTGCGATAATCCGCATCATTGCGGCGACGTCCACGTGTGGCAAAATCAAAGATAAAACTCATGGCCTGATCCTATGGCACTGTTTGGTTGGCCATAGGATATGCGGAGATGGCGGGATTGTGCAGTGCAATATTGGAATGGCAGGTATGATGTGGTGAAATACACAGCAGACATGTTATTTACACAACATTTTTGTTGTGTTAGTAATAGTCTATGAACAATTCACCTATGATTCTTAATGAACGCGACGCACGCGAAGCTAAGCAAAATTTAGTGCTCGCAGAGATAGCTCTGTCAGCTCGCGAGAATATTGCTTTGGCAGCCAAGGGTTTCCCCTCATGGTTAATCGCGAGCCATCAAAAGGTTGTTGCGTCCTACAAAGATCGAACTGCAACTTCGCTGCAGACTTACAATTCTTTAAAAAGTGGCGATCTGTCGACCATCTCACTTTCTAAAATGGATCCAGGCGTTTCTCTTATTGTTGCGCGGATAGCTAAAGGATTGTCCCAGAAGCAACTCGCGGAACGATTGGGACTAAAAGAACAGCAGATACAGCGGTATGAATCTGAAAGGTATCGTTCCATCAGCCTTTCAAATTTTAGACGAGTTGCATCACTGCTTGATGTAAATATAACAGCGACCGTTCAACATGCTCACAATCCTTTTTTTCTCTCGTTTAACGATGAAAACTCAAGCATCGATAAAAAAACGTTAGACAAGATCGTGCACCATGCTGAGGCGGAAAATTGGTTTGAAGTAAAAGATAAAGAGGCCACAAGTCATCAAGTTCTAAGATACATATCTTCTGCGAGGGACAACTACGGAAGTCCGGCATTGTTAAGAACTGGTATCAACTCTAAGGAACTAGCAGACGACATATCGCTATTAGCTTGGCGCGCTCGAACACTGGATTTAGCAAAAACTGTGCTGGATTCTAGGTTACCAAAATTCAATCTGATAAATCTGGATTGGTTGCGACATTTGGTGGGTATTAGTCGGCTAGAGCATGGTCCTGCTCTAGCAAGTGAAGCGCTTAAAGAAAACGGTATTATATTAGTAATAGAGCCTCAGATTTCGGGTCTGGCATTGGATGGCGCAGCCTTCGTAGTCAACGACACACCAGTGATAGCGTTGACACTCCGTCATGATCGCATCGATAATTTTTGGTTTACCCTAATGCATGAGCTGGGGCATGTTTATCTTCACTACTACTCTGGCCTTTCATTAGGGTTTTTCGATAATTTAGACTTTGATGACATCGATCAAATGGAAATTGAGGCCAATAATTTTGCATCAACACTATTGATACCAGACGAGTCTTGGAAGATTTCACCCGCCAGAATCTCAAAAATTGCTGGACCAGCTGAAACTTTTGCACAGCAGTTGGGGATACACCCTGCAATTGTATTTGGGCGCATGCGAAAGGAACGAAATAACTATAAGATATTCTCTGATCGAGTCGGAGCAGGACAAGTTCGTAAATGCTTTAATCTTCAAAAGGGATGACCCCAAATGATGCCGATTGAGACGTTAGACTATGTGCCTACCCTGCGTTTTAAGAGTGGCGAGCGAAATGCTCTTAGCAGACTTAATAAAACGGTGTCAGACCGTATCCTCCCACATTTTATTTTGACTCCGCTCTCTGAGAAAGATCAAGAGAAAAAACGACATCTGACCCCTGACGAACTCATTCATTTGAATGCGAGAAGAATCGGCATCACTTGGCCATTACGGCCCGCTCTTGTAGATGTTCGCTTTCTATTCGATGCCCTAGGTGACCTTGGATCAGCCGCGTGGTTGCCAACACTCTTTGTCCAGATCAAAGGCGCTAACGGATTGCCAATCCCAGTTATGACATTGGCTGATATTGAAGGTGGTCACTATGAGGGATTTAAAGCCACTATTGACAAGATAGGGCCTGATCTCGCGTTAAGGCTTCAACTCGAAGATTTATCTGACGTTCGCCTAGCAATCCGCATACAAAACATTCTTTTGAAGCTGGTGGCAAAACCTGCCCAAGTTATAGTCTTGCTAGACCTCTCTGACGCAAGCTTTGATGACAAAGAGGCTATCTCTGAATACTTGAAAGACACTTTTAACCGCCTTCTTGCCATCGGAATTTGGCGTCGAGTAATACTTCAAGCAACTTCATACCCTGATTCCAATCCTGCTAAAACTAACACTGTAGTCATGTTAAAGCGTAATGAATTTGACATCTGGAAAAGTTTTATTGAATCAGACCCCGTAGCCCGGGATTTGCTTTCATTTGGTGATTTTGGAGCTGATTGCGCAAAATTCACTTTCAAGTCGATAAAAGTTAAACCAATCCCACATATACGTTACTCAACTTCTGACAGTTGGATTGTAGCGAGAGGAAACAAACAGGACTCTGCTGCGACATCAATTGCTGCAGTATCAAATATGATTCTGGAAAGTGGTAAATTCTTAGGATCTGATTACTCATGGGCGGACCAGTTCATTGCTGATCGTGCTTCCTCAAAGGGTAACCCGGGAAATGCTATAACTTGGCGCCAAGTCAATACGGTACACCACATTACACAAGTTGTTTCTGAAATAGGTGCCATCAAGCATTTCGACGTGGAGCGTTATAGTAACGATAGCCTTGGCGAGCAACTCAGCTTCTTAGATGCAGATTCAAGTTAGATTACTTATAGACTGAATGGGGCTTGCGTTATTCACCACTCCTCCTGCTCGACCGTCAAAGGCTTGATTCCCGGCGTGGCAGGTTCGGGGCGTTGCGGGTCGATGACGACCGGCGTGGGGGCTGGGCGCGGCGTGGTGCAGGCTGAGGCGGTGCACAGGACAAGCGTGCCGAAAAGAAATGCGCCGAGAAGGCGCAAGGGCCTTTGGGCGCGGACAATGGCGCGAGGGAAGCGCGGATAGCGGCAGGCCGCTATCCGGTTTTGTCTGGTTCGTGATCCCGGCAATGCGGTTCCACCATCCGGCACTATATTAGTTATCGCTCATCTTCAGCGCCTGAATGAAGGCTTCCTGCGGAATTTCGACCTTGCCGAACTGGCGCATACGCTTTTTGCCTTCCTTCTGCTTTTCCAGAAGCTTGCGCTTGCGCGAGACGTCGCCGCCATAGCACTTTGCCGTCACATCCTTACGCAGGGCCGAGATGGTTTCGCGCGCGATCACCGTGCCGCCAATGGCCGCCTGGATCGGGATTTTGAACATGTGCTTGGGGATGAGGTCCTTGAGCTTTTCGCAAAGGTCGCGGCCGCGCTTTTCGGCAGCGCCGCGATGCACCATCATCGACAGAGCGTCCACGGGCTCGCCATTGACCAGCACGGACATCTTGACCAGATTGCCCTCGCGGTAATCCGACAGATGATAATCAAACGAGGCATAGCCCTGGCTGATCGATTTCAGGCGGTCGTAGAAATCGAACACGACTTCATTGAGCGGCAGGTCATAGGTGACCATGGCGCGCTTGCCGACATAGTTGAGATCGATCTGAATGCCGCGGCGGTCCTGACACAATTTGAGGATCGAGCCGAGATAATCATCGGGCGTGAGGATGGTTGCCCTGATCCACGGTTCCTCGATGGTGGCGATCTTCATCACGTCCGGCATGTCGGCTGGATTGTGCAGCTCGATCTGCTTGCCGTCGGTCATGTTGAGCTTGTAGACAACGCTTGGCGCGGTGGCGATGAGATCAAGATTGAACTCGCGCTCCAGCCGTTCCTGAATGATTTCCAGATGCAACAGCCCAAGGAAGCCACAACGGAAGCCGAAGCCCAGCGCCGCGGAACTTTCCATCTCAAATGAGAACGACGCATCATTGAGCCGCAGGCGGCCCATGGCAGCGCGCAAGTCCTCGAAGTCCGCCGCATCGACGGGGAAAAGGCCGCAGAACACCACAGGCTGCGCAGGCTTGAAGCCGGGCAGGATGGAATCGGTCGGGCGCTTGTCCTCGGTGATCGTATCGCCAACGCGTGTATCGGCCACTTCCTTGATCGAAGCGGTGATGAAGCCGAACTCGCCGGGTCCAAGCTCATCCATGGCAACCATTTTCGGCGTGAACACGCCGGTGCGCTCAACCGGATATTTCGCGCCGGTGCCCATCATGCGGATGGTCTGGCCCTTTTTGAGCACGCCATCAATGATACGCACAAGCACGATAACGCCGAGATAGGAGTCATACCAACTGTCAACCAGCATGGCCTTCAGCGGCTTGGTGCGATCTCCTTCGCGCGGGGGCGGCAGCTGCTTGACGATGGCTTCCAGCACATCAGGAATGCCAAGGCCGGTCTTGGCCGAAATCAGCACAGCCTCACTGGCATCAATGCCGATGACATCTTCCACCTGCTCGCGGATACGCTCCGGCTCGGCGGCGGGAAGATCGACCTTGTTCAACACCACGACGATCTCGTGGTTATTGTCGATGGCCTGATAGACATTGGCCAGCGTCTGCGCCTCAACGCCCTGCGAGGCATCGACCACCAGCAGCGAGCCTTCGCAGGCCGAGAGTGAGCGCGACACTTCATAGGCAAAGTCGACATGGCCGGGCGTGTCGATCAAGTTGAGGACATAGGTCTCGCCATCATTGGCCTTGTAGTGCAGCCGGACAGTCTGCGCCTTGATGGTGATGCCGCGCTCGCGCTCGATATCCATCGAGTCGAGCACCTGCTCCTTCATGTCGCGCAGTTCCAGCCCGCCGGTCGATTGGATCAGGCGGTCAGCAAGGGTGGATTTGCCATGGTCGATATGGGCGACGATGGAGAAATTACGGATGTGATCTAGTGGAGTGCTCATGCGCGCCACATAGAGCATTTTCAGGCGATTTGGAAGGGCGAGCGTAGCGGCAGGCAATATTCGCTGCGAATAGTTTTACCCGGGTATATTGACGGCAGAGTTTTATCCGGGTAAATCCAGGGCGACGTTTGAGCAATGGATGATGATTATGAACAGTGTGAGCGCCTTTCAGGGCAACAGGAAAATCGCAAGTGGAACGCCAGCGGAGGTGGCTCTGACGCTGAAGCGTCTGGACGATAATGGCGAGGCGGTTCTTGTTTTCGATGATGCAACAGGCAGGCAGATTGAATTTGATCTGCGCGGCACCGATGCGGAGATATTGGCGCGGCTGGACAATAGTGAACCGCGCAAGCCTGGCCGCCCGAAACTTGGCGTTACGGCACGAGAGGTAACGCTCCTGCCGCGCCATTGGGACTGGCTCGCAGCGCAACCGGGCGGCGCCTCCGTTACGTTACGCAAGCTGGTGGATGCTGCGCGGGCCGCAAATGGTGGGCGCGAGGCAAAGCGTCAGGCGCAGGAAGCGGCAGACCGCTTCATGTTGGCCATGGCCGGCAATCAGCCGCATTATGAAGAGGTCACCCGCGCGCTTTATGGCGGAAACTACCAGCGCTTCGCCGAACTGACGGAGGACTGGCCGCGGGATATCCGCGACCATGTACGCGCTCTGGCAGAACCAGCGTTTGATTGGCCGGACTGAACCGGCCTAATACGTTCGTTGAATAAGTGCCTTTTTGGCACGTTTATTGCTCTGTTATCGGCATCCACTTGGCGCGAGGCCCTCAGCCGACACGCCAGTGAATGCCGAATTTTATTTTAAGCGCGTGGCTGGAATATTTTAGCAGCCTAATAATAAGGATTACGTGTTTCATGAAGGATATTTTTCGAAAACGCATTATTCGATCATGCATATTTTCAGCGCTGTTTGCCGTTTTATCAGGCTGCAGCGAGAGTAACGATACAACTTCGGAAACCGCGTCGACCTTTCCAGCCATCGTTGCGGAAAAGATCGTCGCATCTCCTGCCTTAGTAGATAGCTCGGACGAAGTAGTCGTGGGGATAGTAACGGCAGTTCCCGGCACGTCATCTGCTGTCCCGCCCGAGGCGAGTGTCGTGGTCCAAGACCCGCTCGTTATATTCGATGGTGGGAAGGTGACAACAACAGAACAGGAAATAGCGCCGTTAGCTGTGAAGGAGCGGGAAGAGGTTACACGCTTTGTCACAACCTCGCCCGATACGATTGAAAATCCGACATTCTGGTCTTCACCGGCCTATGAGTATGATCTCGGCAATCTTGTAGCATCCGTGAGCACTGACTCCAGCAGTTTCACATACGGGCAGATTCTGATCACCCCGATCAAGGGATGGATTCGCTATCCCATGAAGTCAGTCTCGCCGACGCCGCCAGGCCAATATCCCGTCATTGTCTTTCTACATGGACAGCACACCCCAGCAGATCCAAATTATCGGGGTTATGATTATCTGGCAGAGAATCTGGCCACTCACGGCTATATTGTACTCTCGATTGACGCTAACGCCATCAACGCTGATGGCGACCAATCCGGTCAGTCGCGGGCGCAACTGGTTTTAGGGACATTGGACCGGCTACGCCAGATTAACGAGCATGGTC
The DNA here is from genome assembly GCF_037203905.1 of Phyllobacterium sp. CCNWLW109. NCBI lineage: Bacteria > Pseudomonadati > Pseudomonadota > Alphaproteobacteria > Hyphomicrobiales > Phyllobacteriaceae > Phyllobacterium > Phyllobacterium sp. CCNWLW109. The sequence continues at coordinate 153,945 of NZ_JBBCBK010000003.1, forward strand.
AAGTTGACAAAAATGGCAATGCTGGCGCACTGAACAAACTCAAAGGAAAATTTGACTTTGAGCGCATTGGCATTATGGGCCACTCGCGAGGAGGACAAGGTGTTGCAAACACAATCAAATTCAACCAGAACCGTCGAGGTGCCAGCTATGCGGGACTGGCAGTAGCGCTTTCGGTCAATCCAACAAAATACATAACCGCATATCCGGACTTTGCCGATGTGTTTATACCAAAAACAGCTAAAACTGTTGTAAGTCTCGACGAAGAAAAATTCAGAGCAGCGATAGCCAAATACAATATTTTCTATGCAGAAGGTAGTGACACGGCTTCACCCTATGACTTCAGGGCAGCCTTTCTTCTCGCGCCTACAGATTTCGGCGGCAACAAGGATTTGAACGGCGTGCCGCTTGCTGTACTTCTACCCACCTGCGATGGCGACATGCTCAATCTGCAAGGAGCAATCTCCTATGATCACAACAGATTTGGCAATGGCAGCGATACGGCAACACGCTATCAAATAGCGGTTCAAGGCGCCAACCATAATTATTACAATACAACTTGGATCAATGACGATTTCTCCACTACCGCAGGACCTGGCCATTGCATGGCGAACCACACAGATACCATAAGGGTCAGCGATGAAGACCAACGACGCAACGGACTTTATCTTATTAATTCTTTCATGCGCTATCATGTGGGAGGAGAACAACAGTTTGCAAGCTGGTGGAACGGAATGGCCCAACTGCCAGAGGCTGCCTGCCCTGTAGGACGCGGCCCCTGTGACGAACGCGTTATCCTGACAATTCAGCGAAATGAGGGCCAACGCAAACTGATTCAGCACTTCGCATCGGCAGAAAGCCTTAGCATCAATTCGCTCGGCGGCCCGGTCACCTCTACCGGCTTCAACAACTTAGCCCGGTGTGACATGCCTGATGGAGCGCTGATCGCAGGCGATTGCTCACCTGCCCGCATAGCAGGTTTTGAATTCAATAGTTGGGGTGGTTCTGGCCTACGATCCATAGCAGAACATGCTGAACTTTCGTGGACCAAAGCTGGCGCAACAATTACAAATGATCTACTTGGCACTTCGGCAGCGCCCCACGATACTTTGAGCTTCCGCATAGCGGTCGTGCGCCCGATGGGGCAGGAGGTTTTGGTAACACTGACTGATAATGTTGGTAAGGAAGCGACTATCGAAGCCAGCGATTTCAGTGGTGCGCTCTATAACGCACCAAAAACCAAGGCTGAAGGCCGGCCCATGATTGATGATCCCATCGACAAGCCCTATTCAACCGGGCAGGTTAAGATGCTTCTCAACATGGTGGCGATACCACTGAAAGCATTTGCTGGAATTGACTTAAACAATCTGAAAGAACTCAAGCTGACGTTTCCTAAAGACAGAGGCAAGGTTGCTCTTGCGGACATCCAGTTCCAGACATTGGGACGGGATCAGTTCGGCCCTCGAATGGTCGCTGTCCAAAATAAGAACAGCAAAGCGCAATAGTAATATACGATAAGGCCCGGCTCTGAGCCATTTCAGAGCCGGGCCTTTCTCAATGATTGTGCTAATCAGACGCCGATCTTGCCACCACCCTTTTTGGTGATTGCGACGACGGACGGGCGGACGGGCATATCGTCCTTGAAGTCCGGCCAGCGGGTCGAAAGGTCTTCATAATAGGACGGACGGCCAAAACCTTCCCAATCTTCGCCGCCATCGGCGGGATGCTGAACGGCGACCATCATGGTTGCCATATCCGGCAACATCAGCGGACCGCACATTTCTGCGCCGATCGGCACGCGGAAGAAAAGTTTCGAGGTAGCACGGGCCGCACCTTCCGTATCAACCGCCCATAGACCATCGGTACGGCCCGTATCCTTCGGCGAGTTGCCATCCGTTGAAACCCACAGCCGTCCATCAGCATCGACAGAGCAATTGTCCGGCATGCCGAACCAGCCATTCTTTGTGGTTTCGGTGGAGAAAGATGCGCCGACATCGGCAATGGAAGGATCGCCGCACTTGAGCAATATTTCCCATTTGCCCTTTGTTGCGGCGAAATCGCCATCAGCCTCGGCAATTTCAACGATATGGCCGAACGCGTTCTTGGCACGCGGATTGACAGCGTCGATCTGATCGTCCTTGCGTTTGGTATTATTGGTCAGCATGACATAGACCTTGCCGTTGACACCATTCGGCTGGATGTCTTCCGGCCTGTCCATCTTGGTAGCGCCCAACAGATCGCCTGCACGACGGGTTTCAATCAAAACATCCGCTTGCGAGGCGAACCCGTTTTCGGCTGTCAAAGGACCGGTGCCATGCACTATCGGCAACCAGTTAACAGTTCCGTCGGCTTCAAACTTTGCGACGTAAAGCGTGCCTTCGTCCAGCAGGTCCAGATTAGCAGCGCGATCATCAGGATTGAACTTGCCGGTGGTTACAAACTTATAAACGTAGTCGAAACGCTCGTCATCGCCGAGATAAAACACGACTCGGCCATCTTTGGAAACGATCGACTCAGCGCCTTCATGCTTGAAGCGGCCCATGCTGGTGCGTTTCTTGGGGACAGATACCGGATCGTTCACGTCGACTTCGACAATCCATCCGAACCTGTTGGCTTCATTGGGGTCTTTCGAGACATCGAAGCGATCATGGAATTTGCCCCATTCATAACTGCCCTCCGGAAGGCCGAGGCGTTTGTAGTTTGCCGCTTCCTTGCTGTCGGCAGCCAGTTCGCCCGTGAAATAGCCATGAATATTTTCTTCGGCCATCACATAGGTGCCCCAGGGCGTGACGCCTCCAGCACAATTATTAATTGTCCCGAAGACTTTTCTGCCGGAGGAATCTGCATTGGTTTTTACACGGTCATGACCGGCAACAGGACCGGACAATTGCATCTCGGTATTGGCGGTGATGCGGCGATTCAGCTTGCCGTCCTTGACGACCTGCCATTTACCACCGGTCTTCTTGATCTCGACAATAGTGCCTCCATGGGCAGCCATCTCGATATCAACACGCTTCTTGTCGGCAGGAGCGACTTCGATCTTGCCCTCAGCAACCTTAACGATGCCTGGGAACATGAGATGTTCATTCGTGTATTCATGGTTGACGACCAGAAGACCATGCTCAGACGAGCCATCTATCGGAATATAACCGACATAATCATTATTGTAGCCAAACTGCTTCGCCTGAGATTCCGGAGTCTGATTACGCGGATCAAACTCTGGAGAATCCACGAAAATTCCATCGCCCCAGCGTAGAAGCACATCCGCATCATATCCGGCTGCAACATGGTGTTTTTCATCAATGCCGGCTTCTACTTCCTCAAAACTGAAAGCAGATTTGGTTTCAGCGCGAGCATCATCAGCCAGCATCAGCGCCATCGGGCTGACGGTGGCTGCAATAGCTGAAACCGCGAGTGATCCTTTCAGAAAGCCACGGCGGGAGAATCGAGCTGCAATGAGCTCGCCCATTGTAGGATTGTCGGTCGGATTGTGGCCAGGACCATCATTCTCTTCAAGCTGGCTGGTTCTGAAAACGGGAGTTTGATCATTCATGGCGTGACCTCTGGCTGTCTGGCTGGGTTGCGGATTAGAACCGTTCCAGAATGGCTAGAAGTTCAGCGTAACAAACTGATGACAAGAGTTCAGCTTTTATAGCGGTAGCTACCAACGATTAAAGTCAGAAACCTATTAAGACCCAATCAGCTTACTGAAAGAGTCGAGGTCCACATTGCCTCCTGAAAGGACGACCGCCACCGTCTTGCCCTTGATATCGACTTCGCCAGAAGCCAGCGCAGCAAGACCAACAGAACCGCCGGGCTCAACCACCAGTTTCAAATGGCTTGCTGCCTCGCGCATGGCTTTGCGCACGGCGATATCGGAAACAGCGATGCCGCCGGCCAGATTTTGCCTGTTGATTGGAAATGTGAGATCGCCGGGTTGAGCAGTAAGAATTGCATCGCAGATTGAGCGATATCCCGTCTCATTGCTGCGAATTTCACCAGCGACCAATGAACGGCGCAAATCGTCAAAGTTTTCCGGTTCGACGCCCCAAATGCGCGTTTGCGGAGAGCGCGCTTTTACTGCAATCGAGACGCCACTGATGAGACCACCGCCGCCGCTGGGCACAAATACATCATCCAGCGTGATACCGCGTTCTTTGGCTTCATCAGCAATTTCAAGCCCGATCGTGCCCTGACCCGCAATAATGGATGGGTCATCGTAAGGCGGCACCAAAACCATGCCACGCTCTTCAATGAAGGGGGCGGCAATCACGTCCCGACTCTCGGTGTAACGGTCAAAAAACACAACCTCCGCCCCGTAGGAGCGGGTATTATCAACCTTAACCTGTGGCGCATCGCTGGGCATGATGATGACTGCCTTGATGCCGAATATGCGGGCAGAACTTGCGACGCCTTGTGCGTGATTGCCTGAAGAGAATGCAACGATCCCGCGCTCTTTCTCTTCCGGCGTAAATTGACTGATACGGTTATAAGCACCGCGAAACTTGAATGAGCCGGTCCGTTGCAGGCATTCTGGCTTGAAGAAAATACGCGCATTGTAGCGGTCGTTGAGACTTTCCGATTCCATCAGCCGTGTCGGCACAAGCTGCCCGGACAATCTCTTTGCGGCAGCTTCGATATCGGCAATCCCGGCGGCGAAATTTTGATGATCCATGAGCCCTCTCCTGTCAGCTATCCAGTCGATAGCATTCTATAATGCAGCAGGCATCCAAATCATTGTCATCATATCAATCTGGCACGAATACCGCGTTGGCACGCTTTTCCAGAAACTCGGGCAACTCTGCAATCGAGCCAAGGATCGCGTCACTAAGGTGAGCAAGGTCATCCAATGTGCTGTTTCCTGACAGGACGCCTATGGCAAGTCCCGCTCCAGCGGCATGGGCCATTTCCAGATCGTGGGAATTGTCACCCACCATGGCAATCGCTTCGACTGGGAGGCCTGTTTTCGCGGCAAAGAGGTGAAGCTGGTCTGCATGCGGCTTGGCGCGGGCAACGGAGTCATATCCTATGATTGCCGAGAAAAGCGGTGATAGCCCCAAGGCTTCAGCTGTAGCGCGAGCGCCTGCTTCAGAATCATTGGTTGCTATGCCAAGCACGAAACCCCGAGCAACGAGAGCTTCGAGCGTTGCGTGCAATCCATCGATTCCGACAGCGCGGCGCGAGCCTTCCTGAACTGTATAATGATCATAGTCACGAATACATTGCCGTTTTTCTTCGAGAGAAAGCTCGGGATGCCACAGATCAACAACATCATTGATGGTTCCGGCAGCAACCACCGAGCCACCGCGGAACTTTTGCATCTCCCAATCATATCCCCCAGCCTCAACGAGAGCCTTCGCGCGGATTTCATCACCCTTGGCGGCCATGTGCGCCAGTTCCATGGTGATGCCAAACCAAGTTTTATTGAAATCGACCAGCGTTCCATCCTTGTCGAACAGAATACCGCGTATCTCTTTAGACTGGGTGGTTCGCATCATGATTCCAGCGAGCCGGGCTTGGCATTTTCAGATCGTCTGCTGCCGAGAAGTTTCAGGAGATCGTCGCCACGGCGGGTATAGCGATGGCCGCGCCTTGTCAGAACTCGGCCAGCCTGTGGAGCGGTCAATATTATATCACCGGCGGGATCCCCCGGCACGGTCACAACAGTGACCAGCTTGTCGCCCGCCTTCACCTGAGCACCAATATCGACGTGGAACAGGATCATCCCGCCTTGAGGAGCTCTGATCATCTCGACATTTTCAAGCGGCGTGACAGGTCCGTTGAAATCTACCGTCAGTGCAATACTCGTATCGACGATGACGCCGCGATGAACAAGGAACTTGTAAAGACCTTCCGCATCAGACTTTCCAGTATCGATATTGACATCACTGAGGCCACGAAACTCCACTGTGGTGACGGCTCGGGTTTTCTGTTCTGTTTTCGGTAGTTGGAGCACCGGATGCGCGCAAGCTTCTTCAAAAGCTGCATCGGCGGTGCTGTCCCACGAAAGAATAGCGGTAGAGCCGAGGGCGGACGCCAGATCATACATTTCCGGCAAAAACGCCTGGTGGATGTAGAGGTAGCTTTCGCTTTCATCGTCACAATGCAAATCGAGGACAATCTCGTGCGGGAGTGCCTGACGCAGAAGTTCGGCTTTCAGTCGCTCTGCCAGTGGCACCGGTCCATCAATGGCGGGCAAGGATGATGTGTCAAAATTCTCCAGAAGGGGAAATGAACGGTTGAAGTTCGTACTGGAGAAAAATTCGAAGCGACCAATATGCTGATGGGCCATCCACTGTGCAGAGCCTATCGGGTTGGCTTGAGGAATGACCGTTATATCCCCGGCAATACGCCCTTCCCTGGCAGCTTTTTCCAGCATGGGAATAAGGAAATGCAATGCAGCCTGGCCGGGTAGCTCCGAGCCGTGGAGGGACGATTGCAGATAAGCACTCTTTGCTTGACCGTCCTTGCCCTCAAAGCGCAGCACGCGCAACTCAATGCTGTTGCCCGGCACATCGCCAGCCAGCTGTATAGTCTCGGTCTTCATCATGCTATTTCCTGGTCTGTTGACTGCTTCTACGTAGTCTATTGTTATTTTTCGCGGCGTTTACGCAGGTGCGCGACGAGTCCTTGTGTGGATGCGTCCTTGTCCTTCGCGCTGACCTCGCCCGAAACAACAGGAAGAAGCTCCGTAGCCAATTCCTTGCCAAGTTCGACGCCCCACTGATCAAATGCATTGATTCCGTAGAGCTGCGCTTCGACAAAGACGCGGTGTTCGTAAAGTGCGATGAGACGGCCAAGCGTATAAGGATCAAGCTTATCGTGGATGATCGTTATCGATGGACGGTTACCGGTGAATACGCGATGCGGGGCAATGCGATTGACTTCTGATTTTGGCAGGTTTTTTGCAGCGAGCTGTGCCTTGGCCTCTTCCAACGTACGGCCCTTCATCAAAGCTTCAGACTGTGCCAGGCAATTTGCCAGCAACATCTGGTGCTGATTATCAAGTTCCGGCTCATGTCCGTTGGCAGCGACAATGAACTCGACGGGAATCGTATCGGTGCCCTGATGCAAAAGCTGGAAGAATGCGTGCTGGCCATTGGTGCCGGGTTCGCCCCAGACAACGGGTCCTGTCGGGCCTGAAACCGGCTTGCCATCAATGGTAACGCCCTTGCCATTCGATTCCATGTCAAGCTGTTGGAGATAGGCAGGCAGACGCGCAAGGCGCTGGTCATAGGGGATCACGGCCCGGCTCGTATAACCGGAGATGGCGCGGTGCCAATACCCGACGAGACCAAGCATCATTGGCAGGTTCTTCGAAAGCGCTGCCTTGCGGAAATGTTCGTCCATTGCATGGGCGCCATCCAAGAACCGACCGAAATCTTCCGGGCCAATGGCGATCATCAAAGGCAGGCCAATGGCGGACCAGATTGAATAGCGTCCGCCAACCCAGTCCCAGAAGCCGAAAATACGATCTGCCGGAATCCCGAACGCATCGACTTTCTCAAGAGCTGTCGAGACAGCCGCGAAATGCTTACCGACAGCCTCCTCACCCAAAGCATCGGCAATCCATTTACGGGCTGCCTTGGCATTGGTGATTGTTTCAATCGTCGTGAATGTCTTGGAGGCAATGATGAAAAGGGTTGTCGACGGCTCAAGCCGGGCCAAGGTGTCGGCTATATCCGCACCATCAACGTTGGAAACGAAATGGGCTTTCGGCCCATCGTGATAGGGCGACAAAGCAAGCGTTGCCATGGCTGGACCAAGATCAGACCCGCCAATGCCTATATTGACGATATCGGTGATCGGCTTGTTTTTTGCGCCTTTGATTTCCCCGGAGCGAATACCGGTCGCAAAAACGGCCATACGGTCAAGCACGTCCCTGATGCCCGGCATGACATCCTGCCCGTCGACTTTGACAGGTTTGCCTGAACGGTTACGCAGCGCAACGTGGAGAACGGCGCGGCCCTCGGTATTATTGATGGGTTCGCCCGCAAACATTGCTGTGCGACGGCCTTCAACATTTGCAGCTTTGGCAAGATCACCAAGTAGCGCAAGCGTTTCATCATTGACGAGGCATTTCGACCAATCAAGCAGAAGGTCATCAAGATTGAGGGAATATCGGGAATACCGTTTTTTATCCTCGGCGAATGCATCGCGCATGTTTCTGGGTGCGCCATTCTTCCAATGGGCTTTCAACGCCTGAACCGAACGCTTGATGCTGTTCGCTTGTTCTGAGGCCATAGTCTATCTCCTGATATAATCGTCTCATGCAAATGTCGCGCAAACCTGCCACTAGAACGACTTTAGTTCAATCGACGAAAGGTGGAATATCTTGGCTTTCCGCGATAAGTGATTGCTATGCCTAAAATCGGGCGATGTATCAGGAGATGCCAAATATGGATTTGACGGGTGAAGAACGGATTGCCGCAAACCGCGCGACTGTCTGGAACGCCCTTAACAATCCGGACATATTGAAAGCGTGCATTCCCGGATGCGAACAACTTGAATGGGTGAGCGAGACAGAACTCGAAGCCACGCTTGCTGTCCGGCTCGGTGTCATCAAACCGCGTTTCAGCGGTGCTATTTACCTCAGCAACCTTAACCCACCCTTTTCCTATACGATAAGCTGCGAGGGCAAGGGAAGCATCGCCGGTATCGCCAAAGGCGGTGCGGATGTCGCCCTTGTAGAGGATGGAAATGAGACGCGCCTGATCTACACAGTGAATGCGCAAGTGGGCGGAAAAATCGCAAAATTCGGCAGTGGCTTGATTGCTTCGACGGCGAGCAAAATTGCCACCCGCTTCTTTGAAAAGTTCAACGAAGCTGTTTCTGCCGCATAACTTCCATGCTGTCGTAATTTCCACAGCTCATGGCGGAAAGCCGTTTGGCTCAGGATCGGCTAAGGCGGATATGCTGACGGCGCGCAATTTTGCGCCGGACAGCCAGTCATGCGCATTTACGATTTCATCATTGTCGGGTCTGGATCGGCCGGCTCAGTCGTTGCGAACAAGCTATCGGAAAACGGGCGTTACTCCGTTCTCGTGCTTGAAGCCGGAGGGTCTGATCGGCGATTCTTCATCAGCATGCCGCTTGGCTACGGCAAAACCTTCTATGACAAATCGGTCAACTGGATGTATCGCGCCGAACCAGATCCCGGTCTCGGCGGCAATGCTGACTATTGGCCGCGCGGCAAGGTGCTCGGCGGATCAAGCTCTATTAACGCAATGGTATATGTGCGCGGCGCACCGGAAGATTTCGACGAATGGCGCGATACCGGAAATCCGGGCTGGGGTTATGCGGACGTGGCACCAATCTTCCGTTCCCTTGAGCACCATGACGGCCCGGCAACCAGCCTGGGAAACGATGGTCCATTGCATGTTACCGATTGCTCCAGGCTCTTCCATCCTCTGGCTAACAGGATGATCGCGGCAGCACAGGAAGCGGGTCTTTCTTACAACCCCGACTTTAATGGCGCAGCGCAGGAGGGCGTAGGACCTTTCCAGCTCACGACCAAAGGTGGTCGGCGCATGTCAGCCGCCAAGGCATTTCTGCGACCAGCGATGAAGCGCCGAAACGTGACGGTGCTTACGCAAGCAATGGCGACGCGGATCATATTTGATGGGAAGCGCGCTATCGGTGTGCAATTTACCCGCAAGGGCAAAACGGAACTTGCCAAGGCTGGCCGCGAAGTCATCCTGAGCAGCGGTTCGGTCAACACCCCGCAATTGCTTGAGCTGTCGGGTATTGGTGACGCAAATAGGCTTCAGGCGCTTGGAGTAGAGGTTCTATACGATAATCCGCAGGTCGGCGAAAACCTCTGCGATCATCTCGGCATCAACTACACTTACCGGGCGAACATACCCTCGCTCAATCAGATACTGCGCCCGTGGTGGGGCAAGGCTGTAGCCGGCATGGAATATCTATTGCGCCGAACGGGGCCGCTATCGATCAGCATGAATCAGGGCGGTGGATTTTTCCGGACCGATCCTTCCCAAACGCGCGCAAACATGCAGCTCTATTTTCAGGCATTCTCAACCCTTGTGCCCAAAAATGGTGAGCGACCCATTTTGACGCCGGATCCATGGCCCGGCTTTTCTCTCGGCCTCTCCAACTGCCGGCCCACCAGCAGGGGTTCGATTCATATTCGCTCCAATAATGCGCATGATGCGCCGCGAATTATCGCCAACGCTTTTTCCACAGAGCATGATGTTGCAGAAATGCTGGATGCGGTGAAGTTCCTGCGAAAAATCGCAGCCACTCCAACAATGTCCATGCTGATTGAAGAAGAGCTTCTGCCAGGACCAGATTGCAACAGTGACGACGAGCTAATTGAAGATTTTCGCAAACGTAGCGGGACAGTTTATCATCCCGTCTCGACATGCAGAATGGGGCCTGATCCGTCCCGATCAGTCATTGACCCGCGCTTGAAGGTTCATGGAATATCTGGCCTGCGTGTTATTGATTGCTCGATATTTCCGAACATCATTTCCGGCAATACGAATGCTGCGGCAATGATGGTCGGAGCGAAAGGCGCGCAGATGATTTTGGAAGATCATCCATAGCGCGCCTCCATCATATCAATATCGCGCACCATTTTACTGGCAATCGTGCTTTCCAGCCGCCGAGCCCGAACCAGTCGATAGATTTCCTGCCGCTCCGCTTTAAGCGCGGTAATGCGTAGCCGCTTTTCAATCTCTTCGCTGAGAGCCGTCAATTCACGCTCTTCACCAAGATGCATCCGGCCATCGATGCGCTTGCGGTAAAGCTCCATGATGCGGGTTGCGACGTCCGTAAAAATATCGGCATCGGCACGCCCTGCCGCCAAATCGTGCTGGGCTTTTTCAATGGCCATAATCGCTGCTTCGGCGGCGGCAATACGTGCGTAATCTTCTTCCTTCTGGTGTGAATCCTCCGCTGGGAGATCGATGTTTTTGAGCAGTTTTGGCAAGCATATGCTTGCCGCAACCAGCGACAAAATAATCACACCGGCGGCCAGGAAAATAACGAGATCACGGGCTGGAAAGAGGCTTCCATCGTTCAGGAAAAGTGGCAATGTCAGAATACCGGCAAGGGTGATTGCCCCGCGCACACCGGCGAATGACATTGTGGCAACAAGCTGCCAACTTGGCCTGACAACTGTCTGCTGACCGTCGGAGCGGCGTGAAAGCGCATAACGCCATGAGGCCCATACCCACAAGAAACGAAGCCCAACGAGAGCCGCAAAAATAACGCCTACATAAACTGGCAACCACCAATAGCTGTATCCGTTTGCGTGAACGTTTTTGACCGCGCCCCAGAATATGCTTGGAAGCTGTTCACCAAGCAGAACGAAGATGGCACCATTGGCGGCAAATTGCGCGGTATCCCAGACCGCTGTGCGCCTCACCCGCGTGACTGCCAGTGACTGACTGGAGCTTTCCGCGTAGCTCATCGTGATGCCTGCGGCCACTGCCGCAAGAATTCCCGACGCATGAACATGCTCGGCAAGAAGATAGGCGCCGAAGGGGATGAGCAGACTGATAAGTATCTGCGAGCCGCTTTCCTCACCCAGTCGCCGTGTGAGAAACGCTTTGCCACGCGTGACGCCAATCGTGACGCCAATGCCTATGGCAATGCCTGCAAAGGCGAGCCACAGGAACGTGAAAAATGCTGCCGAGAATGAAAATGTGCCAGTCAACATGGCTGCTACCGCAAAGCGCATGCAAACGAGCCCTGACGCATCGTTCAGCAGTGACTCGCCCTCAAGTATATGCATCATTCGGGACGGAATGGGCACACGGGCGGCAATTGCCGAAACGGCGATCGGGTCTGTCGGCGACACGATTGCCGCCAGGGCAAAGGCAACGGGCAATGGTACAGACGGTATCATCCAGTGAACCAGAAAACCGACGCCAAGAACAGTGAAGATTACAAGCCCCAGCGCCATCTCCAGAATGATGCCCTTATCCCTGAACAGTCCTTCCTTGGGTATGCGCCATCCATCCAGAAACAATAGTGGCGGCAAAAACAGCAGAAAGAAAATATCGGGATCAAGTTCGACGCGGACTTTGGCAACCGAGGCGATCGCCGCGCCCAGACCAATCTGTACCAATGGCAGCGGCACCGGCAAAGGCAACACACGCACAATACTGTCACTGACAACAACCGCCAGCAGCATCAAAAGGACAATGGTAATCGTTTCCACGGCGAATCCTGTTTCGGGCTTATATTCAGGAGAGAGAAGTGCCGGTGCTTTGTCGAGGTGAACCTTGGCAACTTTGTGCCGAGATGTGGCCAAATGAAAGAAATGGAGCGTTACATTGAAACTATGATGAATAAGATTTTTTACGTTTACGTTAATGTAATTGCTTGCAACAGTATGGCTCTCGCCATAGGAGAGATTGTTGAGTAGCATGGTGTAGGGGAAAGATACCAAGCTAAAAAACTAACTGGGAGGTTAATGTGGCTAAACAGGCGAATCCGGTAACAAAGTCTAAAATTGCGGCGTCCAAGATCGCAACCAAAAAAACGGCACCATCTGCAGCAAAGAAATCCTCCGGAAATGTCAAAGAGGCTGTAGCCAGCGCGCAAGCAATATCCACCAAGAAAGCTGCGGTTGCTGCTAAACCAGCTACGACTGCAAAAATGGCTGCTGCCAACAAAGCAACGGCGAAAGCGCCTGCCTCCCAGAACTCTGCTGAAAGCAAACCGGTAGCTGCAGCTGTAAAACCAGCCGCACCCGCAAAAACGCCAGCTAAAAACATATCCAAAGCACCGGCCACTAAAAAAGAACCAGCTATCACGCCTGCTGCAAAGCCGAAAACTGCCGCAAAAGCAGTGCCAGCTAGCAAAGTGACGGCCAAAGCGCCTGCAGCCAAGAAATCTGCTGAAAGTAAATCGGTAGAACCAGCCACACCCGCAAAAGCCCCGGCAAAAAAGATATCAGCGACGCCCACCACTAAAAAAGAACCAACCACCACATCTGCTGCAAAGTCGAAAACTGCCGCAAAAGCAGTGCCAGCCAGCAAAGTGACGGCCAAAGCGCCTGCAGCCAAGACGACTGCTGAGAGCAAACCGGCAGCGGCAGCCAATAAGCCGATCCTGCCGACGCCAAAAATGTGGGTGAAACACTATCCCGAGGGTGTCCCGGCGGACATTCCGGACCTGCCTCATCAATCGCTCGGCGCATTCTTTGACGATGCATTCAAAAAATTCAGCAACAAGCCTGCATTTAATTGCATGGGCAAAAGCATGAGTTATGGGGAGCTCGACAAACACTCCCGCTCCATTGCGGCCTGGCTGCAATCTCGCGGACTGGTCAAAGGCGACCGTGTCGCGATCATGATGCCGAATGTCTTGCAATACCCGATTGTGATCGCCGGTATTTTGCGAGCCGGACTAATCGTTGTTAACGTCAACCCGCTTTATACGCCGCGCGAACTGGAATACCAGTTGAAGGATAGCGGTGCCAAGGCCATCATTGTTCTTGAAAATTTTGCTGCCACGCTGCAGAAAGTCATCACCAAAACCTCTGTGCAACATGTCGTTGTTACCGCTATGGGCGACATGATGGGCCTGAAAGGCCATCTGGTAAATCTGGTTGTAAGGCGCGTAAAGAAGATGGTTCCAGCATGGTCATTGCCTGGACACATTCCTTTCAAGACAGCATTGGCAAAGGGCGCTTCCATGTCCCTCAAGCCGGTTGATGTCAAAAGCTCCGACACTGCTTTCCTGCAATATACAGGCGGCACAACCGGCATTTCAAAAGGCGCGACTCTCACTCACAGCAATATTCTTTCCAATATAGAGCAGATGAGTCTGTGGTGTGATGTTGGCTTCAGGGCCAAAGGCAAGCCCGACAGCATTGTTTATGTCTGCGCGCTGCCGCTCTATCATATTTTCGCGCTTACCGTGAATGCGATGATCGGTATCAAGCAGGGTGGCCTGAACATTCTTATCCCGAATCCAAGGGATATCCCCGCATTCGTCAAAGTGCTGCAGAAGCACAAATTTCATTTCTTTCCTGGGCTGAGTACCCTCTTCAATGGTCTCATGAACAATGAAGAATTCCGCAAGCTAGACTTCAAGGAACTCAGAATGTCGTTCAGCGGCGGCATGGCCATGCAAAGGCCGGTTGCGGATCGCTGGCAGGAGTTGACCGGCAGCCTTATGATCGAAGGTTACGGGCTTTCCGAAACTTCACCCGTTGCCTCGGCCAATCCGCTTGATGCAAAAGAATTCTCCGGCACAATTGGCATGCCCATGCCATCGACGGATTTTTCCATACGCGATGATGATGGCAAGGAACTGCCCTTGCTGGAAGTTGGCGAAATTTGCATTCGCGGACCGCAGATCATGGCAGGTTATTGGAACCGTCCGGACGAGACCGCCAAGGTCATGACTGCGGATGGATTTTTCCGCTCCGGCGATATGGGTTATATGGACGAGCGTGGCTACACGAAGATCGTCGATCGCAAAAAAGATATGATCCTTGTCTCTGGTTTCAATGTTTATCCGAACGAAATCGAAGAAGTGGCCATGGAACATCCAGGCATTGCCGAGGCTGCTGCCGTAGCAATCGCCAATGAGCATTCCGGTGAAGCCGTGAAGCTTTATATCGTGCGCAAGGACAAGACATTGACCGAAGAGGCTGTGAAAGCATTCTGTGCCGAACGCCTTACAAATTACAAACGTCCGCGTGTGGTCGAATTCCGGGATGAACTGCCCAAGAGCAATGTCGGCAAGATTTTGCGCCGCGAATTGCGGGACTAAAAACAAAGGGAGGGTCTCTTTTATGCAATTGCGATCGGAAAACCGCGACACGCTTTTCCAGGAATTGCTTCGACCCTCCCTTATTTTATGCGGGCTGCCCTACATCAATTCTGTTGCCGTCCCTGTCTTCAAAAACGAAGGACCTGAGACCATAATCGTGGTCGCGCAGTCCTTTGATGATACGTAGCCCTTCCCGCTGGCAAATTGCGTGAAGAGCATCAGCATCATCTACTATGATATGCGCCACATTGAACGGTGGTGCGTCATAATCTTTCTGCAAACTTAAGTGCAGCTCGGCACTCTCGCGCTTCAGAATCATAAACCCGACGGGATTTCCGTTTTCGAACGTCTTGGTGAAGCCAAATACCCGCGTATAAAAATCATGTGCGCGGACCATGTCCTTGACCGGAAGCACGGCTGCAATACGCCCGAAGTGAACAGCGTTGGTGGACTTGTCATTCATTTCATAACCTCAAATATCGAAAGCACATTCCATCACTCACGCACGGTGGCGAAGCGATGGCTGTAACTTTCCCAAAAGATCATGAGACGGTGCCCACGCAGTTCCTATAATACGGCAATCTATTACTGGAAAGAGCTTCAGGCCACCTTGTCGCGCACCTGATAATCCTTGATCGCCGCGAAACGGATCGCCTTCCAACGCTCCGCTTCATAGGAAAGCGAGAAGGAATTTTGCGCAAGGAATACTGGATCATTGTCCAGATCATGCGCGATATCGGCGCGATGACCATTGATGAAACGCTGAAGCTCAGCGGGATCATCGGCAGAAATCCAGCGCGCAACAGTAAAGCGTGCTGGCTCAAAGCCTACAGGCAAGGTGTATTCCACCTTTAGACGTTCGGTCAAAACGTCGATCTGCAGGGCGCCGACAACACCAACAATAGCGGGAGAGCCATCATCAGGCAGGAAGAGCTGAACCACCCCCTCCTCCGCCATCTGCTGGAGCGCTTCGCGCAGCTTTTTGGCTTTCATTGCATCATCCAGCCGCACGCGACGCAGGATTTCCGGTGCAAAGTTTGGAACACCGCGGAAAAGCAAATCTTCGCCTTCCGTCAGCGTATCGCCAATACGCAATGTGCCATGGTTTGGGATGCCGACCACATCGCCAGCCCATGCTTCATCGGCAATCTGGCGACTACGGGCAAAGAAAAATTGAGGCGCCGAAAGGCCCATCGGCTTACCGGTGCGCACAAGCTTTGCCTTCATGCCACGTGAAAGCTTGCCCGAGCAAACGCGCAGAAACGCGATCCGGTCACGGTGATTGGGATCCATATTGGCTTGAATCTTGAACACGAAACCTGTCATCTTTTCTTCCGTGGCTTCGACCCGGCGCGTATCGGCATCCTGTGCACGGGGGCTCGGACCAAAATCACAGAAGGCTTCAATGAGATCGCGGACGCCGTAATTGCGCAATGCGGATCCAAAGTAAACGGGCGTCATATGGCCTTCGCGAAATGCCTTAAGATCGAATGGGTTGCAGGCATCACGCGCCAGCGTTACTTCGTCGATCCACGCCTGACGCTCATTTTCGGGCAGGAGACCGGCTGCGCCGGAGGATTCCGGTCCATTGACGGGGCGCGGAGTCTCTTCCGAATCCCGCTGGCGAACCGTATTGTTCTGAAGATTATACGTTCCGGCGAAGCTCTTGCCTCGTCCTATCGGCCATGTGATCGGTGCTGTATCCAAGGCGAGCTTCTGCTCAATCTCATCAAGGATCTCATAAGGATCGCGGCTTTCACGATCCATCTTGTTGATGAAAGTGACAATCGGGATATCGCGCATACGGCAAACTTCAAAAAGCTTGAGCGTGCGCGCCTCAATACCTTTGGCGGCGTCAATCACCATGACCGCGCTGTCTACCGCCGTGAGGGTACGATAGGTATCGTCGGCAAAGTCTTCGTGACCCGGCGTATCGAGCAGATTGAAAATGCAATCCTTGTATTCGAATGTCATGACGGATGTCACAACAGAAATACCGCGATCGCGCTCGATATTCATCCAGTCCGAGCGCGTTTGGATGCGATCTTTCTTCGCCTTGACCTCACCCGCAAGCTGAATGGCTCCACCAAAAAGCAACAGCTTTTCGGTCAGCGTGGTTTTACCGGCGTCAGGATGCGCGATAATCGCGAATGTACGACGTTTGGAAACAGGATGGTCAGCAGAAGACATAAATCGGCTCAAAACTAAAGGAAAGGTTGGCGCCTTCTATCAGCCCCAGTCTTTCCCGTCGACCTTCAATTCCAATAGGTCAAACGCTTTCCAGCGCAGGCGTGAATTCATCTGCAATCATGAACGGCTCAATGGCAATGCGTTTGGTATCTTTGACAGTCACGAAACTGTTCGGAGGAACCGGCATCCAATTGCCTGCTTCACCGTCAAGAGGCTCAGAAACAACGCATAAACCCGCATTTGGCGAAAGCGTTGCGGTATAAAGGGACGGCGCAAAGCGATCTGTTGCATAGCGGACCGCATAGAGATGCTGTCCATCGGAAAAGGCTGCTGTCAGCCGGATAAAGGCGGGGACGCCGATACGCTCCGCTTCGGCTTTGATTGTATTGACCGTTGCAGCAAGAGACTGCGCGGGATGCTGATCAAGGCCATGTTGCAGCATGAGCAAGAATATCAGTTCGGAATCTGTCGAACCCAGTTTCTGCGCATAAATTGAGTCATCCAGACGAGACTCCAAACCACGTCGCAGCCTGTCAAAATGGCCAATCTGCCCGTTATGCATGAAGCTCCATTTTCCCGAAACGAAAGGATGGCAATTCATACGGCTAGTCA
The DNA here is from genome assembly GCF_037203905.1 of Phyllobacterium sp. CCNWLW109. Lineage (NCBI taxonomy): Bacteria > Pseudomonadati > Pseudomonadota > Alphaproteobacteria > Hyphomicrobiales > Phyllobacteriaceae > Phyllobacterium > Phyllobacterium sp. CCNWLW109. The sequence goes on from NZ_JBBCBK010000003.1 coordinate 171,498, forward strand.
CCCCGCCGGTCGATGCCCGAACGTGAGCCAGGAAAAGATGCGACTTGATCTGACGGGAAAGACTTCGCAAGTTCTGATCGGACCATGCGGGGAGAATATCGCGGTAAAGCCCAGGTTCGTCACGCGCACCATACCAGGCCACGCCAAAACCATCACCATTGGTACGCGTTTTGGCCTCGTGCGCATCATGGCTTTGCGCAATCAGCGAATGGCAGGGAGAGGCAATAACATCTTCAAGAAACAGTTCAGGTCCAAGATAGGCAGCCCAACGGCACATGAATCACCCGATTTCGTAACATAATATTATCTGTAACTGCACTTGTGCGAATCGCCAGCACGCTGCTGGGATAATAGCAGATTATGTGCAAACAATGGGCCCAGCGCATCTTGTCAGTTGACGGTGTGCGCTGACTGGTGAAAAAGGTCTCTTCATGTCACAGAAAATCGATTCCGCTCACCCGAAAAACCCTGCACTCGGCCTGGTCCGCCTTGACCACGCCAAGGGGCTGGACCTGCCCGCCTACGAAACATCCGGCTCTGCTGGCATGGACCTTCGAGCTGCTGTTCCGGAAGACAGACCATTGCTGTTGCTTCCGGGAAAACGGGCATTGGTTCCCAGTGGCCTGATCTTCGAAATCCCGGCCGGATATGAGGCGCAAATCAGACCTCGCTCGGGTCTCGCTCTGAAACATGGAATTACCTGCCTCAACACGCCAGGTACGATTGATTCAGATTATCGCGGTGAAGTAAAAGTGATACTGATCAATCTGGGCGATGACGATTTCTACGTTGAGAGGGGCATGCGCATTGCGCAGGTTGTTCTTGCACCGGTTGTGCAGCTCAACGTTGAGGAGCGACAGCATGCCAGCGAAACGTCACGTGGCTCTGGCGGATTTGGCTCGACAGGTACTGCATAGCAATTAGGAGGGTACCATGGACAAAGGCAAAACATTTCGTCTGTTGCATCAAGGGCCAGATGTGTTGCTGATGCCCAATCCATGGGATCCCGGCACTACAAAGTTTCTTGCTTCACTTGGCTTCAAGGCAATGGCGACCAGCAGTGCAGGCTTTGCTTTTTCTCGCGGCCTTGCTGACGGGGCCATAACATTCGATGTCATGATGCAGCACTGCCGCGACCTTGTTGCCGCCACGGATCTTCCTGTATCCGGCGATCTGGAAAAGGGCAAAGGCGACAGCGCGGACAGTGCTGCCGAAACAATCTTTGCAGCGGAAGCTGCAGGGCTGGCAGGTTGTTCAATCGAAGATTTCTCCGGGGATCCCGACAAGCCCGTCTATGAGTTTTCCCATGCCGTCGAAAGGGTCGCCGCAGCCGCTGAGGCAGCCCGTGCTTTGAAGCGCGATTTCGTCTTTACCGCGCGTGCCGAAAACTTCTTGCGGGGACAAAATGATCTGGATGACACGATCAAGCGTCTTCAGGCATTTGAGGAAGCGGGAGCGGATGTCCTTTTCGCCCCGGGTATTTCCGACCTTGAGAGTATCAAAATTCTTTGCGATTCAGTCTCCAAGCCGTTGAGCGTTTTGGCTCCTCCTTCGCTGACAGTTAGCGAGCTGGCGGCAGCCGGCGTGAAGCGGATTTCGCTTGGACCAAGGCTCACGACAGCTGCGTTCAGTGCTATCCACGACGCTGCCCGACAGGTGCTCGACAAGGGTACATTTGAATTCGGCACAACAGGCGTAACATTTGGCAATTTACAACAGCTCTTCTCACAGGGTGCAACCAAGGAAGTCTGAAGTATGGCCCGTCCAGACCTGGTGATTTTCGATTGTGACGGCGTGCTTGTCGATACCGAAACCGTCGGCAATCATCATCTGGTCAAGATGCTTGGGGAAGCCGGTTTTAAAACCAGCTTTTCCGAACTCCGCAAAACCTATACCGGCATGCCGATGCGGGCGGTTCAGGAGAAGGTCGAGGCCTTGGGCTATTCATTAGGCGATGATTTTGTCGAACGTTGGTATCGAGCTATTCCCGTTATTTTCGAGAATGTAGAGGCCATCCCCCATATCGAGAGTGTTATTGCTGCTGTTAAGGACGCGGGGCTTCCCTATTGCGTTGCATCCTCCGCCAATGTGGAGAAAATGCACATCACACTCGGCAAAACCGGGCTGATTGATCATTTCGAAAATGTTCTTTACAGCGCATCAATGGTTGCGCGCGGAAAGCCCTTCCCTGACTTGTTTCTCCATGCTGCTGCCAAGATGGGGTATGATCCAAGCCAGGCTGTCGTGATTGAAGACAGTGTGGCAGGAACGGTGGCCGGGATAGCAGCGGGCATGCGCGTATTTTCCTATTGCGGCGATGAGCATGCCGATCATGAAGGCCTGGCTGCAGCAGGCGGCATACTCTTTGACGACATGCGAAAACTTCCTGCCTTGCTGGAAATCAGCTGATGAATAGTCCCCTGAAAGTGATTGATATGCACACGGGTGGCGAACCTCTGCGTATCATTATTGATGGCTATCCCAAGCTGCCAAAGGGAACCATTCTAAGCAAGCGGGCCTATGTTCGAGATCGGCTCGATCATCTGCGGAAGATATTGATGTTCGAACCACGCGGTCATTTCGATATGTATGGCGCGTTGCTGGTTGATACCGATCTTCCCGATGCCGACCTCGCTGTGCTGTTCATGCACAATGAGGGTTATTCTACCATGTGTGGCCACGCCATTATTGCGCTTGGCCGTTATGCCGTTGACTATGGTCTCGTGGCCAAGGTGGAGCCAGTAACCACCGTTCGCATCGAATGCCCTTGCGGTATGGTCGTCGCTTCCGTGGAAGTTCGTGACGGAAAGTCTGGCAGCGTCTCGTTCGAAAGCGTTCCGGCCTTCCTTTTTGCAAGCGACCAGATCGTCGACGTTCCGGATTTCGGCAAGATCAGTTTTGATGTGGCCTATGGCGGCGCTTTTTATGCTCTCGCCGATTGCCATCAATTCGGCCTCGAATTCGGACGCGACGCCGCCTCTGCATTTAAACATGCTGCCACAGTGCTGACCAAGGCCGTGAAAGAAGCAGTCCCGCTTGATCATCCCGATCACAAGGATTTGGCATTCCTTTACGGTTCGATTTTAACCGATGGTGCCGACGAGTGGAATGAAGCGCCGACGAAAAACGTCTGCATCTTCGCTGACGCACAGCTGGACCGTTCCCCGACAGGTTCGGGTGTTACGGCCAGGCTTGCGGCAATGCACGCCAAGGGGCAGATTGTTAAGGGCACAGCCCGGATATTCGAAAGCATTGTCGGCTCGCGCTTTGCGGGTTTTGTTGAGACCACGACGAAGGCGGGGCAGTTTGATGCAATAACCGCGCGTGTTTCCGGGCATGCTTATTACAGCGGTATGGCCGAATTCATCGTTGAAGATGGCGACCCGCTCGGAACTGGATTCCTTATTTCCTGAAGATTCTAAATAGTAAACCATATGGTTGACTATCTTTTGTTGCCGTGATACTAAACCACATGGTTGAATTTCATACATCACATCTCGACGCCGTATTTCATGCGCTTTCCGACCCGACACGGCGGGCGATATTGCAGCGACTTACAGCGGGCGAACATTCTGTCAGCGATCTGGCAACGCCCTTTCAGATGTCCCTGGCAGGGGCATCGAAACATATCAAGGTTCTGGAGAGTGCCGGCCTCGTTCGACGGCGCATCGAAGGCAGAACCCATATCTGCCAACTTGAAGCTGCCAAGCTCGCGCAGGCGCAACAATGGTTGAGCACTTATGAGAAATTCTGGACCGCAAGGCTTGATGATCTTGAAGCTATCCTACGCCAGGAAGATGCAGCAGCATCAAAGTCTGCAACCGGGAAAGGAGGAGAATGAAATGAACGAGCACCTTGGAAATAATACCCTCGGCGTCGTCACTGCACCGGGAACCGTTTGTATCAAACGGGTGCTGCCGGGTCCCGTCGAGCGGGTGTGGGCTTATCTGACTGAATCGGACAAGAGGCGTAAATGGCTGGCGAGAGGGCCCATCTCCAGCTTCGTCGGAGGCGATGTGGAACTGACCTTTCACCATTCAGAACTATCGCAAGATCCCGTACCCGAGGAATACAAGAAATATGAGGGTCATACGAATAAGGGGAAAGTGACACGCTATGATCCTCCGCATATCCTCAGTTACACATGGCCTGATGGGCCAAACGAACCTTCGGAGGTGACATTCGAACTTGCCGCCCTGGGGAATGATACGCAACTGACGATTACACATACACGCCTTGCAAGCAGAAATTCCATGGTCAGCGTAGCGGCTGGCTGGCACGTCCATCTCGCGGTGCTGATTGCCCATATGGAAGGGCGGCAGGTCAAGGATTTCTGGGAAAACCACAGTCGTATTGAGCCGGAATACCAGCAGCTCATTGGCAATTGAACAAGCATCTTATGGGAGAGAAAATCATGAGACCTTCTTATGAGGGAAGCCACAATATTGCGATGAAGGTTCCCCCTCATCAGTATGAGGCAACAGTCGCATTCTACAGGGACATCATCGGTTTGGAGCCACTGACGAACCATCTGCCCCATGTGGGCTTTCATTTCGGATCAAATCAGCTTTGGATCGACAAGGCACCCGGTCTCAGCCAGTCCGAGCTTTGGCTGGAAATCGCAGCTGACAATGTCGGCGCTGCCGCCGGACATCTTTCTGAGGCAGGTATCATGCGTTGCGACGAAATCGAAGAATTGCCGGAAGGGCACAAGGATTTCTGGATCACCAGCCCTTGCCAGATCATTCATCATGTGTCGCAAAAGGGCGAAGGCTGGTAGCTAGAGCAAAATTTTCTCTAGCGTTCAAACAGCCTTTCATGCAGCCAGACGGGCTCACCTGTATAAGTGGTTTCCGCGATTTTGCGGAAGCCATTTTTCTCGGCAATCCGGCGCGAAGCGATATTGTCCGGCGAGATGATGCAGCGTGTGCTTGTGGCCTTGAAGAAACCCGTTCCCCAATGAAGCATCTTTTCCAGCGCTTCATTGCCATAACCCTTGCCGTGAATCTCTTGCGATAATACCCATCCCATCTCCGGCGTGTCACCGAAGGGTGGCTCGATTTCTCTGTTGAAATTGGCAAAGCCGACATCGCCAATATAACGACCGGTCGCCTTCTCTTCCAAGGCCCAGAAACCATAGCCAATCGCATGCCACATGCCGATATATTGCAGCAGACGTCCCCATGAGCGCTCGCGCGTGGACGGCTGCCCCGAGATATATTGATAGACTGCGGGCTGGGTCCAAACTTCATGCAGCGCTTCGAAATCATCCTCGCGATGACCACGCAGGATCAACCGTTCGGTTTCAAGAACTGGGACGGAAATTTTGGTCATGCTCAATTCCAATAACTAGAAAACTTTTACCAGAACATCGTTGGCATGACGTTCACTTTCAAGCACAAAATCCACCGTGCCGATCTTTTGAAACAACTTACGTTGGTAAAACCTGTAAGCCGGCAAATTCTGCTGATTCACCGTGAGCCATGCCTGGCGATGGTCATGCGATTGACATGCTTCAACGGCGTGATTGAGCAGGGCGCTTCCAATGCCGCAACCAGCGAAATGTTCCTGTACATAAAGCGTCTCTATTTCCGGCTGGCCGATATGACGAATTGGACATTCCGCTTCAAGATTGAGCCGGACATATCCAACGAGGTGATTTTCCACCTCTGCCACGTAGAGCTGTTTTATTCGGCTTTCTATTTCTCCGGCAAAACGTTCAGCAGTAAACTCTGCAAAGACATAGCGCGAGAAAACGTCCCGGATACCCGCCTTGGCATATGTGTGCAGCCATACTTGAATGGAGAGCGCGGCGAGATTTTGCGCATCGGAATGCAAAGCTTCGCGAATGACAATCTTCATGCTTCAAGCTGCTGCAGAGCCGTGGCGATCTTCTGAGCAAGACGCTCCGCAACTTCCTCCTTGCTCATGTCCGGCCATTCTTCAACGCCTGTATGGGTCACGATGCGCACGGCATTCCGGTCGCCTCCCATAACGCCCTTGGTGTGACTTACATCATTGGCAACGATCCAATCGGCGCCTTTCTTGTCGAGTTTTTTTTGCGCATTAATCAGCAAATCCTGCGTTTCCGCTGCAAAGCCGACAACCAGCCGCGGGCGCAGTTTACTATGCCCTACTCCTGCCAGAATATCCGGATTTTCCACCATCTGCAGGGCGGGTGCTTTTTCGCCCGGGTGTTTCTTTATCTTTTCATTCGCTTCATTCGCATATCGCCAGTCTGCGACTGCAGCCACCATCACGGCAGCATCCGCAGGCAGAAGCTGCTCGACCGCATCACGCATCTCACGGGCGGATTCCACATGAATCACTGAGACACCTTCGGGATCCGGAATAGTGACCGGGCCGGATACCAGCCGCACTGTAGCACCAAGACGTGCAAGAGCTGCGGCAATTGCATGCCCTTGCTTGCCCGACGAACGGTTGGCGATATAGCGCACCGGATCAATTGGCTCATGCGTCGGGCCGGACGTCATTATGATAGTCTTCCCGGACAGTGGCTTTGGCGTGTTGCCGAGTAGTTTTTCGATAGCACCCACGATTTCCATCGGTTCCGCCATTCGCCCTGCGCCACTCTCGCCGCTTTCTGCCATTTCGCCCCTGTTGGGGCCGATGAAACGGATGCCATCCTTTTCCAATGTGGCGCGATTGCGCCTGGTCGCGGCGTGATTCCACATCTTCGGGTTCATTGCCGGGGCAATCAGCACGGGCTTGTCCGTCGCCAATAAGACGGCACTGGCAAGATCATTCGCCAGACCATTTGCCATCTTCCCCATAAGATCAGCCGTTGCCGGAGCCACAACAATCAAATCGGCTTCGCGTGACAGGCGGATATGGCCGACATCGTGCTCGTCTTCCCTGGAGAAAAGCTCGGTGAATACTTTATCCGCCGCCAGCGCACCCACGGCCAGAGGCGTTACGAATTCTTCGGCAGCCTTGGTCAATATGGGGCGAATTTTAGCGCCGCGTTCCCGCAGGCGCCTGATAAGATCAAGACACTTATAAGCCGCTATGCCGCCGCCTATGATCAGAAGAATACGCCGCCCCGCAAGCGATCCTGAAGCGGTTGAAAGAGCATGTGGCAAAGTCGCTGGAGTTGACGGCTCATTGTCAAGTTCACCAAGAACAAGCCGGACTTCTTCTTCCATTGAGCGCCCATTCAAGGCCGCGCGAAGTCGCAATCTTTCCTTGGTGGCGTCATCCAGATTTCGGATCGTTATGCTGGCCATTTGATTGCACTCCACAAGAGAACGATTGCAAATGTGCAATCATTGCAATCAACTTAGCGCAAATTCTGTTAAGATAAAAGCTCGTAGGTTATAATGACGAAGCAAATTGCAATCACCCAGAGGGCAATTCGGCCTGATCGTGTGTGCCGCGCTTCGGCCTTGCCGATGGCATGGGCCGTCTGATCATCAAACCGCAAACCCTTTTCGGCCATGCGATCCAGTTCAAGCGACAACCTGTCAGCACGTGCTACCAGATCAGGCGCTTGACGCGCCAGATGCAACAGGGACAACGCACCCTCGCGCGCGTCAACAAGAATACCTTGCGGACCCAGATTGCGTTTGATCCAGTCGCCAACGACAGGCTCGGACGCTTTCCACATGTTGAAATGCGGATCGAGCGTACGTGACACACCCTCGACAACAACCATGGTCTTCTGGAGCATAACCAGTTCAGGGCGCGTTTCCATGTCGAAAAGTTCCGTTACCTCAAACAGCAAAGTAAGGAGCTTGGCCATTGAAATGGTTTCGGCAGGCTGGCCATGAATGGGCTCGCCTATCGCACGGATCGCTTGGGCAAAGCTTGCAACATCATGATGATGTGGCACGTAGCCAGCCTCGAAATGCACCTCGGCTACACGCACATAATCACGGGTAATAAAGCCATAGAGTATCTCGGCAAGAAACCGGCGCTCCTTCTTCCCGAGTCGGCCGGTAATACCAAAATCCACTGCAACAATATTGCCGTCAGCATCGACAAACAGATTACCCGGATGCATGTCCGCATGAAAGAACCCATCGCGCAGTGTATGACGCAGGAATGACTGGATCAGAGTTTCGGCGAGCTTGATGAGATTGTGGCCAGCGGCGCGCAACCCTTCAATGTCCGACATTTTGACACCGTCGATCCACTCAAGCGTCAGCACGTCGCGCCCTGTACGCTCCCAATCGACGGCTGGCACCCGGAAGCCCGGATCATCTTTCGTGTTTTCACCAATTTCTGAAAGAGCCGCGGCCTCAAGGCGCAGATCCATTTCAATACGTGTGGTCTGCGCCAAGGTGCGCGTTACTTCGATGGGCCGCAAACGGCGGCTTGCCGGAACGTAACGTTCCTGCCAGCGGGCAACCAGAAAGAAGCTCTCAAGATCATTGTTAAAACGTTGCCGAACACCTGGACGCACAACCTTGACGGCAACCTTTTTGCTTCCTTCACTGGTTTTCACATAAGCGGGATGCACTTGGGCAATAGACGCCGCAGCAATGGGTGGCTCAACATTGACAAAGAGATCGTCGACCGAGCGGCCCAACGATCCCTCAATCGCTTTGATCGAGGCCTCCATCGGAAAGTAGTCGAGCTGGTCCTGCAACAGTGCCAGATCATCGGCGACCTCAGTCCCGACGACATCGGGGCGGGTTGCCAGGAACTGGCCCAATTTTACGTAGGATGGCCCAAGCTTGTTGATGGCCCGGGACATGCGCTCCGAGCGGCGCGCCGTCAGCGCACGGCGGCGAGCGAGAAGGCCTGCAATCTTGTGCCCAAACGCGGGAATACCGCTCAAACCATCAGCGGGAAGTGCGGCTATTACGCCCTCACGGGTCAATATCCACCCGGCTCGCATCAAGCGAAATGTTGCTGCAAAACTACTCATTCAGAAATCACAACTTCCAGCCGGAATGCAGCGCCGCAATGCCGCCGGTGAAATTGCGCCAGCTCACTCGCTCAAACCCGGCTTTGCGGATCATGTCAGCAAAATCCGACTGTCGCGGAAACTTGCGAATGGACTCCACCAAATACTGATAGCTGTCGGCATCACCTGTTACGGCCTTGCCGATCTTTGGAATGGCATTGAAGGACCAGGCATCATAAAGCTTGTCCAGAACAGGCAGTTCAACTTCGGAAAACTCAAGGCAAAGGAAGCGCCCGCCTGGTTTTAACACGCGATATGCTTCAGACAGGGCGCGATCTATATGCGGGACATTTCGAATGCCGAATGCGATTGTATAGGCATCGAACCTGTTGCTTTCAAACGGAAGCTCTTCCGCATTGGCTTCAACGAATTCGGTATTTTCGGCGAGGCCTTTTTTGGCAGCTCGGTCTTGACCAACCCCAAGCATGGAGCCGTTAATATCCAATACCGTCGCATGCGCATTGCGCCCGGATGCCTCCACAATCTTGAACGCAACATCTCCCGTGCCACCAGCGACGTCCAGCACCTTCCAATTTGCGGTTTTCGACGGGGACAGCCATGCAATCATCGAGTCTTTCCAGACCCGATGAAGACCGCCTGACATAAGGTCGTTCATGACATCGTAGCGCTTGGCTACCCTATGAAAGACGTCATTGACCCGGGTCTGTTTTTCGCCGTCGCTCACATCCTGAAAGCCGAAGGATGTTTCCATGCCACCCTGTGCACCGGTGCGTTGCTGGTTCATTTTCTTACCTGCCTGTATAATTCGCCGGAACCATAGAATATTGAGACGCAGAAGACCATCGCCTGTTGCGCGACAAAACTGTGCGTCTCCAGCACACACGCTTTGCGATCAGGCTCATCAACAGATAAGGTCGGGCAAGTTCAGTTTAAAGGAATCCCCATGGGCGTGACCATCGTTTCCCACCCGCTTGTTCAGCACAAGCTAACTATCATGCGCGACAAGGACACCTCCACCGCCGGATTTCGACGGTTGCTGAAGGAAATATCCCTGCTGCTCTGCTACGAAGTGACCCGCGATCTGCAACTGACAAATATCACGATACAGACCCCGCTGGTGGAAATGGAGTCGCCGGTCATAGAAGGCAAGAAGCTGGTCTTTGCATCGATCCTGCGGGCAGGAAATGGTTTGCTTGAGGGCATGCTGGACCTTGTGCCTGCGGCACGCGTTGCACATATCGGACTATACCGCGATCACGATACGTTGCAGCCAGTTGAATATTATTTCAAGGCACCGGAAGATATCGTCAACCGCCTCATCATTGTCGTTGACCCCATGCTTGCAACGGCCAATTCAGCAATTGTCGCAATTCAGAAATTGAAAGATCGCGGCGCCAGCAATATCCGCTTCCTTTGCCTGTTAGCGGCGCCAGAAGGAATCAAGCGCTTTACCGAAGCCCATCCGGATGTGCCGGTTTTTACGGCTGCCATAGACAGCCACCTCAATGAAAAAGGCTATATCGTTCCGGGGCTCGGCGATGCTGGCGACCGCATGTACGGCACGAAGTAACTACGCGCCAATGCGGCGCAGGACCGGGTTGACTGTTCGGGGCTTGCGATCCGTAAAACCATAAGCTTTTTCGATAGCAAGCGCCGCAGTCTTCGCATCATCCTGCGTGCGGGCATGGACCCGCGCAATTGGCTCACCCTTCTCCATTTTAGCACCGATGGGTTGTAGCGCTGTGATCCCGACAGCGTGGTCAACGGGGTCTTGCGGTCTGATACGGCCACCACCCAGCGCCACGACTGTGACGCCAATGGCACGGGTATCAATGGATGCAACATAACTCGCAACAGGCGCACTTACTTCGACTGTGATGGGCGCTCTCGGCAGATAATGATCGAGCTTTTCGATAAAGTCGCTCGGCCCGCCTAGACCAGCAACCATGCGTCCGAACACTTCTGCAGCCTTGCCGCTGTTGAGTGCTTCCCGCGTCTTGTCTATTGCGGCCTTCAGATTTGGCGCAAGCCGTGCAGATAAGAGCATTTCTCCAACGAGTGCCAGTGTGACACTTTCCAATCGGGTATCGCGACGATCACCCGTCAGGAAATCAACAGCATTTTTGACTTCAACCGCATTGCCAGCGGCCAAAGCAAGCGGCTCATTCATGTCAGTCAAAAGCGCTGTCGTTGGCAGGCCTGCGCCGTTTGCCACCTCGACTATACTGGTTGCCAAGGCCACCGCGTCGCGGTTTCGGGCCATAAAAGCACCATTGCCGGATTTCACGTCAAGGACGAGCGCATTCAACCCTGCAGAAAGTTTCTTCGATAGTATCGAAGCCGTTATCAGCGGAATGGATTCCACCGTCGCTGTAACGTCCCGGATGGAATAAAACCGCTTGTCTGCCGGTGCAAGATTGGCGGTCTGGCCAATAATGGCGCACCCCACTTCCCGCACAACTTTCCGGAACAGAGTGTTATCCGGCTGGCTGATGTAACCGGGGATCGAATCCATCTTGTCCAACGTCCCGCCTGTATGACCGAGACCTCTGCCTGATATCATCGGAACATAGGCGCCGCAGGCAACTGCGAGTGGTGCCAACATCAAGGACACATTGTCCCCAACGCCGCCGGTTGAATGCTTGTCAACAACGGGGCCGGGTAAATCCGACCAATCCAGCACATCCCCTGAATCGCGCATGGCGAGGGTGAGTGCCACTGCTTCCTCGCGTTTCATGCCGTTGAAAAAAACAGCCATGGCGAAGGCCGCAACCTGACCATCGGTAATGGAACCTGCGCTCATGGCATTGACGAAGGCGGTGATATTGGCTGCACTCAGTGTCTCGCCGTCGCGCTTGCGGCGGATAATTTCTTGCGGCAGCTCCATTGGCTAACCTATTTCCTGAATAAGAGAGCGGATGATCTTCTGCAAACGCGCACCACCCTGCGGAGCAACATCCTTGGTCTCTTCATGCGACAGTTCCGCCCCGGTCATTCCAGCACCGAAATTTGTGATGACTGAACAGGCCGCCACGCGCAATCCATAAAACCGCGCGAGAATGACCTCCGGCACTGTCGACATGCCCACAGCATCTGCACCAAGAGTCCTTGCCATACGAATCTCTGCAGGCGTTTCGAATGATGGCCCCGAGAACCACATATAAACACCTTGCGCCAATTTCTCGCCAACTTCACTGGCAGCAATGATCAGGGCATCTTTCAATTGCTGATCATAGGCTGTTGTCATGCCGACAAAACGTTTGTCAGACGGCTCACCTATCAGCGGATTCAGCCCTGAATAATTAATATGGTCGTCTATAAGCATCACACTGCCCGGTGCCAAATCATGACGTATCGAGCCCGCCGCATTGGTTAGAATAATGCTCTCAATGCCTATTTCAGCAAGCGCCGCAATTACCGGGCGCATAACAGAGGCATCACCCTTTTCGTAATAATGCGCCCGCCCTGCGAGCATCAGGATCGGCTTGCCCGAAAGATAACCGGCAACCACCTCGCCCGCATGGCCTGAAACGCCACTATGAGGAAAGCCTGGCAGATCCGAATAAGGTATGTGGATTGCATCTTCGACCGCTTCAACCAGCGAGCCGAGGCCGGAGCCGAGCACCAAAGCAATACGAGGGGCAAGACCGTTCAGTTTTTGGATGAGCGTGGTCGTGGCTGGCGAAATCATGCAGCACCTTTACCGAGCACTTCCGCTTCAAAACCGAAAGGGAATATTTCTTTCATTGTCAGGGTTTGAATGATCCCGTCATTGTCGCAAAGATGGAGCAGCGTATCGGGGCCAGCAAACTCGGCCAACCGTTGGCGGCAACCTCCACAGGGTGTGCATTTTGCCTTTTTTTCGGCCACGACAGCGATCTCGGTAATCGTGCCGCCACCACCCATCACAAAATGCGAAAGCGCAGTTGTTTCGGCGCACCAGCCTTCCGGATAGGAAACCACTTCAATATTGCACCCCGAATAGATACGCCCGTCACTGGTACGCAGTGCGGCGCCCACCGGAAATTGCGAATAAGGCGAATGGGTTTTCTGCATGGCGGCGAATGCCGCATCAAACAAGTCCGTACTCATAGCTATCTTTCCTTGACATAGGCAACACCGCCAGCTTTTGGCGGAATTGCCTTGCCGATGAATCCGGCAAGCAGAATTATCGTAAGAATATAGGGCAGCGCCTGCATGAGTTGCACCGGCACCTCACCGATCAACGGCAGAGTCTGGCCCTGAAGACGGATGCCCAAAGCGTCGAGGAACCCGAATAGGAGGCAGGCATACATTGCCTGGACTGGACGCCATTTTGCAAAAATCAAAGCGGCAAGGGCAATATAGCCTTTGCCTGCGGTCATATCCTTCACGAAGCCAGCGCCTTGCGCTGTGGCGAGATAGGCACCGGCAACACCACACAGAATTCCGCAGCAAATGACCGCGCGATAGCGCAGCCACGGAACTGAAATACCCGCTGTGTCAACGGCCGCCGGATTTTCACCCACAGCGCGCAAACGCAGGCCAAAACGTGTGCGATAAAGCACCCACCATGTCAAAGGCACCAGCAGGAAAGCAAGATAAACGAGGATGGAATGGCCGGATATGAGTTCAAAATAGATCGGTCCGATGATCGGAATCTCACGCAAAGTTTCGGCGCCGGGCAGATTGATCGCATTGAACCGCGCAGTGTTCGGCAAAGACGGAGTCCGTCCCCCCTGATGAAACCATGCCTGTCCAAGAATAACTGTCGTTCCCGCTGCAATGAAGTTTATTGCAACGCCCGAGACGATCTGATTTCCCCTGTGGGTGATGGAGGCAAAGCCGTGCACAAGGCCTAAAGCCACCGACACGGCAATGGCAGCTAAAAGGCCAAGACCAGCAGAACCGTACCATGTTGCAACAGCGCCCGCTGCAAAAGCACCGGCAAGCATTTTGCCTTCAAGGCCGATGTCGAAGATGCCAGCACGTTCGGAATAGAGTCCTGCCAGACAGGCGAGCAGCAAGGGAGCCGACAGGCGGATCGTCGAATCGAACAATTGCAGGATGGTGATGAAGCTTTCCATTACTGGCCACCTCCAGCAATAACGGGCGCTGTCTGGTCTTTTTTAAGTGAAAAGCCATGGAAAATGCGCTGCAAGGTTGGCCGGAACATGTGTTCGAGTGCCCCAGCGAAAAGAATGACCAGACCTTGAATAATCACGATCATGTCGCGTGAAATATTTGGCATATCGAAAGCGATTTCAGCGCCGCCCTGATAGAGCATACCGAAAAGGATTGCCGCCAGCACAATACCGACCGGATGGGAACGACCCATGAGCGCAACGGCAATGCCTACGAAACCAGCCCCCGCAACAAAGTCAAGCTGCAGGCGGTGCTGCGCTCCCATGATCGGATTGAGTGCCATCATACCGGCCAAGGCGCCTGAAATCATCATGGCGATGATGATGATACGCATCTCGCTTATGCCGGCATATCGAGCCGCCTTCGGGCTAAAGCCCATTGTGCGGATTTCATATCCAAGCTTTGTCCGCCAGATCAGTACCCACACCAGAAACGCTGCAATGAGGGATACGAGAAAACTGAGATTGAGAGGGGCGGAGCGCATGTTGAGACCCACAGCGTTCAACAACCATCCAAGGCTTGGCAATTGCCCACCCTCTCCAAAAACGCGGGTTTCCGGCGATTGGATGTTCATTGGCTTGAGAATTTGCACCACGATATAGACCATGATGCTAGCGGCAATGAAGTTGAACATGATGGTGGTAATAACAACATGAGAACCACGGCGCGCTTGTAGCCACGCGGGGATGAGCGCCCACAAGGCACCGGCTATGCCGGAAGCCACAATTGCCAATGGAAAGACGATCCACCATGGCAGGGTATCGCCGAGGCCAAGACCGACGAAAGCAACGCCGAGACCACCAATATAGGCTTGGCCCTCGCCGCCAATATTGAAGAGGCCGCAGTGGAAGGCAACTGCAACGCAAAGCCCGGTAAAGATGAAATTGGTTGCGTAGTAGAGCGTATATCCAACGCCGTCGCCTGTGCCAAAAGCACCCTTAACCATAAGAACCGCAGCTTCGATCGGGCTTTCACCAACGAGCAAGACGACAAGACCTGCCACGAAGAAGGCGACGATGAGATTGATCAGCGGCAGAAGTCCATAATCTGCCCAAGCGGGTAGTTTTGCAAAAGGCTGGCTCATGGCAGGTTTCCGATAATTTCGGTCGATGTCGTGATACGGGCATATTCGCCTTCAAGCACAGAGAGCGCTAAGGCATGCACGTCTTCGGCGACCCATTTTTTGCCCCGGTAGTCTTTGCGATCAATGCTCGCGACAGCATCTTCCGGAACAATCACCTCGAAACCGAGATTGGCAGCCATTCGAACCGTCGCATCAACGGAATTTTCCAGAAGCACGCCCGTGACCACCAGGCTGCGCGCTTGCAATTCATCGAGAACATCCATCAAATCAGTACCAATGAACGCATTGTTTGTGCGTTTGTCGATGACCGGCTCGCCCATCTGCGGGGCAACCTCATCTTTAAATTCATTGCCATGGGTGCCGGGGCGGTACGGCGATGCAGGATCGGTTGAATCATGACGGATGTGGATGACGGGCAGACGGCGTTCACGCCAAGCGCCGAGTAATTCACCTATACGCGCCTCTGCTTCAGGCTGGCCTCGACGCCCCCATTTGGGATCATCAATAGCATTCTGGACATCTATAATAATGAGCGCCTGCGTTGTCATTCAGCGGCCTCCAGCTGCTCTACGCCGGCCATGAGGCAGCCGAGCTCGCCTTCGTCAGCTTCAGCATCCCGCTCTCCAACGATGCGGCCGGCGAACATAACGAGGATACGATCCGACAAAGAACGGATTTCATCGAGTTCCACGGAAACAAGCAGGACCGCCTTGCCCGCATCACGCATTTGAATAATCCGCTTGTGAATGAACTCGATTGCACCAACATCCACGCCGCGTGTCGGCTGGCCGATAATAAGGACGCCGGGGTCGCGTTCGATCTCTCGCGCAAGGACAATTTTCTGCTGATTGCCCCCGGAGAAATTTGCGGTCTTGAGATTGGGGTCACCCGGACGAATGTCGTATTTCTCTATTTTCTTGCGCGCATCTGCTTTGATCGCATCAATATCAAGGAACGGTCCTTTGAGATAAAGCGGATCATCGTGATATCCCAGGATCGAATTTTCATATTCCTCGAATGCGAGGACGAGCCCCATATGGTGGCGGTCCTCTGGCACATGCGCTAATCCGCGATCGCGCAACTCACCCGGATCGGCAGCACCTGTAATATCGATAAGCTGTCCGTCAAGGAGAACGCGGCCTGATACTGCAGCGCGAATTCCGGCAATTGTTTCAATCAACTGTGATTGTCCATTGCCAGCCACCCCAGCGATGCCGACGATCTCACCCGCCCGCACAGTGAACGAGGCATTGTCGACCATGACCACGCCACGACTATCGCGCACGGTCAGATTTTCCACCGATAGTTTCACTTCGCCAGGCTGTGCCTCGCCCTTCTGGACACGCAACAAAACACGCCGTCCCACCATGAGTTCAGCCAGTTCTTCCACCGAAGTTTCGCTGGTTTTTCTTGTCGCTACTACTGCACCTTGGCGCATGACGGATACGTTGTCCGTTGCGGCCATGATTTCGCGTAATTTATGCGTGATCAGGATAATGGTCTTGCCCTGATCCCTCAATTGCTCGAGAATCCGGAAAAGATGGTCTGCTTCGGGCGGCGTGAGAACGCCGGTCGGTTCATCAAGAACGAGAATTTCGGCACCGCGATAGAGTGCCTTGAGAATCTCTACGCGTTGCTGCAGCCCAACAGGCAACTCTTCAATCAGGGCATCGGGATCCACATCGAGTTCATATTCCTGCTCGAGACGCTTCAATTCAGCACGGGCTTTGGCAATACCGTTCTTCAGAAGCGGTGCGCCCTCCACACCGAGCATCACATTTTCAAGGACGGTGAAATTTTCAACAAGCATGAAATGCTGATGCACCATACCAATGCCCATTCCGATTGCAGCATTCGGATCGGTGATCTTGGTCGTTTTTCCATTGATGCGAATTTCGCCACTGTCCGCCTGATAAAATCCATAAAGAATGGACATCAGGGTCGATTTTCCGGCACCGTTTTCACCGATGATGCCGTGAATCGTCCCTTTCTCAATTGTCAGATGAATATCGCGATTTGCGTGGACGGAGCCGAAACGTTTGTCCACGCCAATAAGTTCGATTGCAGCTACGCTCATATCCCCATCCGCTGTTGATCAGCTCTTGTTGTTTTTCGAAGCTTACGACCCTAACACGGGAATTTTTTCTTTCCAGTCAAGAAAAGCAACATTCAACAGCCGCTATCATCTCTTCATACCTTGACGCAATGGCTATCAACTTGTTCAAATATCAAAACGCGGGACAGAAAAAGAAGCAACGGAGACGGGAATGACAGCCGAAAGTAATGACCGCCTTACGCGGCTTGAAATCCTGGTGACCGAGCAAGAACATACGATTGACGAACTCTCTGGTCAGCTAACCGAACAATGGAAAACTATTGAGGCAATGCGGCGCAAGCTGGACGCCCTGACAGATCGTTTTCTTGTCTTGGAAGAGCAGACCTCCGAAGATACGCCCGTAACCAAACCCCCTCATTATTAAATGATGACAAAAGTAGAGTTGCTCGAAAACCACCCCGAACTCGTGCCATTATGTGCGCGCTGGAATTATATAACCTGGGGCCGTGACGGCGGCCGCAGCCGGGAAGAAATCATTGATAGCTTCCTTGGTTTTCTTAATTCTGAAAGTCGCCAGAAAGCACTTGTCGGCTTTGTGTCCGGCTTGCCTGTGGGCCTGTCATTGCTGATCGACAACGATCTTGAAACGCATCCTCATCTGCAGCCTTGGCTCGCAAGCCTGTATGTTACGCCGGAAATGCGCTTGATCGGCGTTGGCAAGGCCATGGTAGAAGCAACGGAAAAGATTGCACAACAGCAAGGCCATCAGCAGCTTTATCTCTATACGTCTGAGACCGGCTACTATGAACGTATAGGCTGGCAAAAAATAGAAGAGCTAGACGGTGAGAATGCCGGAATGTGGATAATGAAAAAGCCATTAAAAAAGCCGCCGATGATCTGACCGGCGGCTTTTTTCAACTTTGATGCGTCGTTTTATTTGTACGGGCAAGCATTATCTGAAAAATAGCTGTGCACCTTCACCTTGCCGGAGATGATATCGGCCTTGGCGGCTTCGACAGCTGCCTTGATATCATCCGTCAGAAGCTTGGCATTGTTCTCGTCGGCAGCATAGTCAACACCGCCTTCTTTGACGCCGAGATAGCTCACACCGGCAGTAAATTTGCCGTCGGCACCATCCTTGAAGGCGTTATAGGTGGCGACATCAACACGCTTGAGCATCGAGGTCAGAACCTTGCCCGGATGCAACCCGTTCTGGTTGGAATCAACACCAATGCTTAGCTTGTCGGCATCGGCTGCCGCCTGAAGAACGCCAATACCAGTGCCACCCGCTGCAGCGAAAATGACATCAGAACCCTGATCCATCTGTGATTTGGCGATCTCGCCACCTTTTGACGGATCATTCCAGGCAGCCGGCGTATCACCGGTCATGTTCTGGATGACCTTGGCATCCGCATTCGTCGCTTTAACGCCGCCTACATAGCCACAGGCAAAATTACGGATCAACGGAACGTCCATTCCGCCAATAAAGCTGACAGTACCAGTCTTGGAAGCTTTGGCAGCTATGACGCCGACGAGATAGGAACCTTCATTGTCGTTGAATATGACCGAACGAACATTGGGCTGTTTAACTTCAGCATCGATAATAACAAATTTAGTATCGGGGAATTCCGTGGAAACCTTTTCAATCGCGGCAGCAGCGGAAAAGCCTGCAATGACGATCGGCGAATTGCCATCCGATGCGAATTTGCGCAGCGCTTGTTCGCGCTGAGCTTCGTTCTGGATTTCGAATTCGCGATATTTCACGCCGGAATCAGCTGCATATTTTTCAGCGCCATTGAATGCAGCTTCATTGAATGATTTATCGAATTTGCCGCCCAGATCATAAATCAAAGCGGGTTTGTCGTCCGCAGCGTTCGCTGCTCCAAGTGATATCAGGGGCAATGCCGTAGCAGCCAGGAGACCAAGAACAATACGCTTCATTTTATAGCAACCCTCTGGATTTTGTTTGAGGACACAACTTTCCACTGTGCCCTAGACCATTGCGGCGAGGCATTCAACCCGCCGCACCTACGTCAATCTTGCATGCCATTAAGCAAAATTCACGCGGAATTTTGCCAAGTGATCAAAATTCAGATCGAAACCCGTTTT
Source organism: Phyllobacterium sp. CCNWLW109 (assembly GCF_037203905.1). Classification (NCBI taxonomy): domain Bacteria; kingdom Pseudomonadati; phylum Pseudomonadota; class Alphaproteobacteria; order Hyphomicrobiales; family Phyllobacteriaceae; genus Phyllobacterium; species Phyllobacterium sp. CCNWLW109. The sequence continues at coordinate 190,764 of NZ_JBBCBK010000003.1, forward strand.
ACCCAGGTTAATTCACTGCTCTGGCACTCGGTATCGGGCAAGAGACTCCTGTTCCACGCAGCCCGCAATAACCGTCGGGATTCTTGGCCAGATATTGCTGATGATAGTCCTCGGCATAGTAAAATATCGGTGCTTCGAGAATCTCGGTGGTGATAGTTCCGCGACCTTTGGCCGTTAGTGCGCTTTGGTAATCAGCGCGGCTTGCCTCAGCCACAGCCTGTTGCTCTGGTGTGAAAGTATAGATTCCGGAACGGTATGTTGTACCGACATCATTGCCCTGCCGCATGCCTTGGGTTGGGTCGTGCTCTTCCCAAAATATCGTCAACAGCTCTTCATACGAAACGATCGCCGGATCGAATACCACCAGTACCACCTCGTTGTGGCCGGTCAGACCGGTACATGTTTCCTGATAGGTTGGATTTGGTGTAATTCCGCCAGTATAGCCCGCGGCAGTCAGATAGACGCCAGGCACTTGCCAGAACAGACGTTCAACGCCCCAAAAACAACCCATTCCGAACATGGCGGTTTGCAGATTGTCAGGCCAAGGGCCTTTTAATGGGCGCCCATTAACAAAATGCGTTTCTGCGGTTGCAATTGGCGATGAACGGCCAGGCAAGGCCTGCTCTGCCGTCGGCATTTCGGATTTCTTGCTCAGCATGCTGAATATAGACATTGCGTTACCTCCGGTGGATGGGCTTCGACGATGCTTCAGCGGGCAGCGAACCTGCCTGTTTTGTCGGCGCGTCTGTAACCTATCGCGTATAACAACAGCGCGAGAAGAGCGAAGACGAGAACTGTAGGCGCGTCCAGTACCCAAAGCATCAACGGGTCCCAGAATATGCTGTATAAATGGGTTCTGATGCTTGTTTCGACAAGTGCAAAAGAGTTGGCTGAAACCGATTGCCAGCTATCTCTCAGCGACGTGATGACCAGGTTGGATGCGCCAACTGATCTGGCGGCATCCAGCACAGCGGCAATAATAGCCAGGCTAAGGCAGATATAGGCTAAAAGCCTGAAAATAAGACGTAGCAATATTCTTCTCCAAGGGCGAAACGTCCTTCACCTGAAAGGATGTTGGATCGCTTGATCTTCTATCCTCTAACGCAAAACCCCGGAAACCGGAATCGCTTTTCTGGACATGATTGCGATCCGTTGCGACGTGAACAGAATTGCGCGCCGTGTGCCTCCGAGGAGCCGTCAGCCATATCTATACCTATAACCCATTGTAATTAAATGATAAAACGATGATTTTGCCGCGAATCAAAAATATATTGAATTAGGAGTTGAACAAGTGCTTGTTCTGGCTATAGTGCGCGCCGCACAGGGTAGCTGCCGACTAACCATCGTATAGCGCTGTGTCTGTATCGAAGAATGAGTGGCCGATGGTTGACGGTGCTCTTGCAGCCGGTCTTTTCGGTTGCACATAATTAGCCCGATCAGCTATGTGCTGGGCGTATTGCGGAGAGGTGGCCGAGTGGTTGAAGGCGCACGCCTGGAAAGTGTGTTTACGTTAATAGCGTAACGCGGGTTCGAATCCCGCTCTCTCCGCCATTATTCCAATTTTATGCAGAACTATTCGTTAGTTGACGGCATCCAGCTGGCCGTCACTCAGAATTTGATCGAGTTCTGAAGTTGTGGGGAAAGCGGAGCGTGTACCAACTTTCGATATAGTGATTACCGCTGCATGAGACGCATGTTCGAGCGCTTTTCTATCGAGCTGGCAGCCGCGTTTTAAAGATGATGCCAAAGCGACGGACATGAACGTATCGCCAGCTCCGGTCGTATCGACAACCATACCAGGTGATGCAGCCACTACGATAGTTTCCCGCCTGTTCACCAGCAAGGCACCTTCACTCCCCAAAGTTAGAACCACCTCTTGAATTCCTTTTTGCAGGAGATATTTGGCGGCAGCTTCACCTTCAGCACCTGTTAAAGCCTGCGCTTCCCCGCGATTGAGAAACACTATATCCACCAACGCCCAAATATCCGAGAAAAATGAGCGCTGTGGCGACGGATTGAAGGCGGTGATCATGCCAAGCGATTTAGCGAATTGAAGAATTCCTACCGTCGCCTCGTGGGAAAGATTTCCCTGCAGAACCGCAAGATTGCCTGGTTTGGCTTCCGCCAGAGCGGGCGCAACGTGTGAAGCGCAAAGCCTTTGAGCAGAGTCCGTTGTCGTAACGATCGCATTTTCTCCGTCTGGCAGGCGGAAAATAAGAGAAATGTCGCTCGATATCCCCTCGATGCTGATGAGTTCGCTGGTCAAGGGCTCCCCCTGAAGATGTTTGCGGATCGTAGCAGCTCTCGAGTCCTGCCCCACCGGAGCCACAAGTACCGTGGGAATGCCGCAGCGCGCCATTACGACAGCCTGGTTTGTCCCCTTTCCTCCGAGATCGTGCGCGCCCACATGCCCAAGGATCGAAGCGCCGGAGATAGGAAGCTCATCGACAATGATCGTTTCATCCATGGCAATATTGCCGATTACATAGGCACGCATGCGGTCACTTCCTTGAAGTCAGAGATATGGCGCGTCGTGAAAATCAATTTCAAGCTGCATCGCGTAGCCAAAAATACTGCTTAGCCGGACGCACAAGCCTTCAGGGAGCCCCTGCTGACCTGCCATATCGAGCTGATCCTTGAGCCACGTGGCCTGATCCGCAAATGCCTGATCCACATGCATTGCAACCCATTCCTTTAAAAGCGGATCACTGATGTTGCAGGCAGACGCCTCCTTTGACCAAGTCCAGTACATCCATTCTGCCGCAAACATTGCTGCGATAATATCGAGAAACTCACCATCCTTGGCGATGGCCAGCATGCCCGAACAAAAGTTTTTGACGGCCGGTATACTGGTATCGAACGATGAGGGATCGATGCGACGGCTGGCAAAGGTCCGCTCGAAATAAGCAATCTGGTCATTTGCAAGAGCGATAACGACTGCTGCAAGCCAGCGCTTTTGCTCGATGGTCTGCGCTTTTGCCACCGAGAAAGCGAAGATGGAAATTGCCGTATCAACAAAAGCCCCCTCATAAACGAGGTAGCGCTCGAATACAGTATTGCTCAATACATCGTTCTTGATGTCCACGACAAAGCGATGATTGATCATCTCTTCAAGAACGCCCGCGTTTTCGCGAAGAATACGTTCGGAGAGGGTTTCGGTTGCCATCGGTTCAGGCCTCCAAACCTGGCTCCGCCGCCTTGCGGAATGCCTTTACACGATCAATATCCACCGCATTCCACCACACGCCATCATACTTGAGTGATGAGGCAACAATAACGCCATTGGTGCGACCAAGAATATCTACGATATTGTCCTTGGTTACGCCGGATCCAACGAGCAGTGGAAGGTGCGTAGCAGAGCCGATTTCGTCGATCTCTTCCATCGTTGCACTGTTGCCCGTCCGCTGGCCTGTAGCAATGATGCCATCTGCATCAAAGAATGCCAGATCGCGGGTCAGTTCCTCGATTGAACGGTCGGCAACAATAGCATGGCTGCCATGTTTGACGTGGCTGTCGGCAAATACCTTGATATGCTCTGCCCGCAGCATGGAACGGTAACGCATGGCTTCGGCGGCGCGTCCTTCCATGAACCCTTCATTCGCCACATAGGCATTGGCCCACTGGTTGACGCGGATGAATTTTGCTCCGCCTGCCATGGCAATGGCGAATGCCGGAATTGGTGCATTGGCAAGGACATTGATCCCAAGTGGAACGCCAATGGCGCTTGCGATACGGTCCGTCACCACGGACATGAAACCCGTTGTTTCAGGACCGATATCGTCCGGCTTCGAAAATGGAATGTCGCCGTGGTTTTCGATGACCAGACCATGCAAGCCGCCTTCAATGCAAGCTTCGGCATCGCGCATGCACGCGTCATAGATCACATTCATATCGGCGCCCCTATATCGTGGAGAACCGGGAAATGCCGGGCAATGGATCATCCCGATGAGCACCTTATTGCTGCCGAATATTTCCTGCACAGCATTGGATTCGCGATCCGATATTGCTTGCATGTTTTTCCCTTTCATGGAGACTTCATATCTGTCTGCTGGTTGTCCCAGACGCCTGTCTTCAGTCGCGCGTTAGCCAACCGAGAATGTTTTTCCAAAGCCTGCCATAACCTTCCCACTCGCAGAATGCAGGCGATAGCCAATGCGGGCCAATATCCGATGTCCATGCCGCGGTCTTACCTTTGCCGAAACGTCCGAGAACCAGAAGCGGATGCCCGCCCTGATCGTCAGGCAGGCGCGCGATTACCTCCACATCTTCCCGTTCTCGAAGCTCGACCTCGTTGACACCGAGAAGCAACGGCCATTCGCCATCGAGCCCGGCCATAACTGGGTGATCCGGTAGTTCGATCTTCGGCGTCGTTCCTTCCGGTATCTCGACACGATCGTCGTAAGGAAGGCAGGTAACAGGAAGAACGTCTTCCACCGCAGTGCGCCGCCAGCGGGCCTTCCCATCAATGCCTTGAAAGGAGAAGTATCCGCCAACCATCAAGAGCGAGCCGCCCTTTTCGACCCAGGCCTTGATCAGCTTGAGGCGGTTAGGGACTGTGCGGGAATGCAGCCAGACATCGGGTGGCAACAGCAGCGAGTTTGCACCTATGTCGGAAAGGATGATGACGTCATACACGTCCAGACCGGCCATTTCGAAGGGAAATTTCTCAACCGCTTCGTGCGCGGGCATGTAAGTCAGTTCGAAATCGCTACCCGCGAGCGCCTTGACCAATGGTTCGGCACCAAGATGAAAGGTAACGCTGCCGAACTGATCGAAACCTTTGTAATGTGTTGCAGAACTAACCCAGCTCTCGCCAACGAGCAGTACTTTCTTTGTCATCGTCTTACCATTCTTTCTTAAAATTTCCGGGTCTTTCCCAAGAATCCGGGCAGGCAACTCGCGTTAAATACCTGCGTGAAAAACTGAGCGGGGGTTGGCTCGCATCATTTGATCGAGAGCCGCTTTATCCAAACCGTGGCGTTGCAGCCGCGGCAGAAAATGACGCAAGACATAGGCATAGCCATTGCCACCGTATCGGGTCAGCATCATCTTGAGGAAAACGTCGTGCGACAGCAGCACCCGGTCGAGATGACCGACGTCTGCGAGGCGGACAATGGCCCGTGCTGCCTCTTCATCACTTGGACACTGGACCTGCTGATCAGCATAGAAGAAGTCCATGCCGATCATATCATATTCGAGGAAAGCGCCGCGGGCGGCGAGTTCGCTCTGATAAGCAAAATCGTCATGGGAAGGGTTCATATGGCAGAGGACCGTATGCCGCAGGTTCGCACCCTCTTCCGCAACGATATCGAGGACGCGGTGGCCCAACCTGAACCAGCCAGGCAGATGCACCATAAGCGGCAGGCCGGTTCGCACCTGCGCCTGAGCAGCGCCACGCAATGACTTCTCTTCATCAGCGGTGAAGTCCGACGAGACGCCGATTTCGCCGATCAATCCAATCCTGACATCGGTCCCGTCCACTCCCTCCACCGCCTCGCGGACAATCTCCGTCGCTATATTTTCAACGGTCATTGCCGCAACCTCAGGGGGGTGCGAGGAGCCAAGATAATATCCGGCTCCCATCACCACATTGAGGCCGGACGCCTTGGCAATACGCCTCAAGGCAAGCGGGTTCCGGCCGATACCCCGGCAGGTTGGCTCTACAACTGTCTGCCCACCCTCAGCGACAAAGGCCTTCAGCTCCGTTACCGCCAGCGGTTCATCATCAAGCGTAATATTATGCTTGTTGACGAAAGGATCCTGCTTCAACTCGCCCAGTATTTCGATGCAGACAAAACCGCCTGCAAGATATTGGCGCTCCGGGGTCTTCGGCGCATGCCACCAGCACCGGCAGTCGTTCAGAATATGCTCATGCATCAAGGTAATGCCAAGCTTCTCCGAGGCTATCGGGCCGTTGACGGTCATCACCTTGCCGGAATGGATATGGGCTTCCGAGAGATCTTTGCTCATGGAAGTCAGCCTTTTCTGCCGAACCGGAAATTCGCGGTGAATATCCGGGTATTCAACCAGATGGCGACAAGGATAATTGCGCCTGTGACGATCTGTGTGAAGAAGGGCGAGATATGCATCAGGATCAAGCCATTGCCGATGACCGCAATGGTGAACGTTCCAAGCACCGTGCCTATGATTGTCCCCCGGCCGCCCATCAAGGAAGTTCCCCCGAGAACGACAGCGGCAATCACTTGTAGTTCAAAACCCACAGCAGCGTTGGACGAGCCTGACCCCAGCCGGGCTGCAATCAGCAGACCCGCGATCGCACATGCCACGCCGGATATGATGTACACTGATGCGGTGATCCATCTGGCAGGCATGCCGACACGGCGGGCAGCTTCCATGTTGGAGCCGACGGCCACAACCTGACGTCCGTATTTTGTCGACCGGATCGCCACATAACCTAGAAAAGAAATAACGACGGCAATGATCGCGGGTACCGGAAACCCGGCGACGATACCCCGTCCCAAAGCAAAGAACCCCGGCGCATCCTGAATTGGGATAGAATAACCTTGGGTGAGATAAAGGGCAAAGCCACGCAGAATCGAGAGTCCTGCCAGCGTGACGATAAATGCCGGGATGCCCTGATAGGCAATGAACCAGCCCTGTGCAAATCCTAATCCACCGCCCAGTACGATCATTGCAACCACCACAACCGGCCACGGAAAGCCCATCGCCATCACAACAGCAGCGACTGCATTGATCAGCGCAACCTGAGAACCAACGGAAAGATCAATGCCTCCGGTGATGATGACGAAGGTCATGGCGATGGCGACAATCAAGATCGGAGCAGCCTGCCGGATGATATTGAGAATGTTTCCGGAGGTTAGAAAAGTCTCGCTGCCAACTGAAAAGAATATCATGCAGGCGGCAAAAAACACAGCAATCGAAAGAACCTGCGCATGCTCGCCGAAGAAATCTGCAATGCGCGACCCCTGGCCACGCTCTGTATAAACGGTCATTGTCTGGCTCCCTCACCGACAATCAGCTTCACGAGGTCTTCAAGATTAGTGCCGCCGATCTGCCGCTCGGCAACCTTCGTGCCCTCGTACATGACGGCAATCCGGTCACAGACCCGAAAGAGGTCTTGAAGACGATGTGTAATGAGAATGACCGAGACGCCCTGCGCCTTGACCCGGTTGATCAGTGCCAGCACCGCTTCAACCTCGGCAACTGCAAGTGCCGATGTAGGCTCGTCCATGATCAAGACCTTGGGCTTGAACGATGCGGCGCGGGCAATGGCAATGGCCTGACGCTGCCCGCCTGAGAGTTGCGCGACCTTACCCGTCAGCTTTGGAATTCTGATTTCCAAAGCGTCCAGCATCGCGCGCGCTTCAGTCAGCATTTTCTTGCTGTCGAGAAACATGCCCTTGCTGAGTTCACGGCCCAGAAAGAGATTGCCGACAACGTCGATCTGGTCACAGAGGCTGAGATCCTGAAATACCATTTCGATGTGCCGATTGCGCGCATCGGCGGGTCCGGACAGACGAACTTCCTCGCCTTCGATCGCCATCGTGCCGCCATCGGGAATATAGGTTCCTGAGATGATCTTAGTTAAGGTGGATTTCCCTGCCGCATTGTCGCCGACCAATCCAAGGCATTCGCCAGGAAAGATATCTAGATCGACACCGCGCAAGGCTTGGTGCGAACCAAAGGATTTACGGATACCGCGCAACGAGACGCGGGGATTGGAATCAGTCTCGCCGCTTGTTCCACCTCCGGAGGGAACGCCCCCTCCGGAGTGAACGGCGGTCGCTACCTGCCGGCCGTTCTGGTTCATTTGAAGACAGCCCTGTATGGATCGACATTGGCTTTTGTCACGATGGTAATCGGCACGGAAATGTTCTGATCAACAGCCTGGCCAGCAGCCACCTTCTGCAAGGCATCCACAGCCGCTGCTCCCATTGCCGACGGGTCCTGCTGGATGACAGCTGCAACGAATCCGGCATCAATGCCCGCAATGGCTTCCGCCGTCAAATCCCAACCGAAGACCTTGATCGTATCCTGCTTGCCCTGGCTTTGAACAGCAGCAATGGCTCCCATAAGCGCCGGTTCGCCTGTCGCGTAGATCGCAGTCAGGTCAGGATTGGCAGTGATAAGGTTTTCTGCCGCCGAAAGCGCATTGTCCTGAACATTCTGTCCATCAACGACTCCGGCAATCTCGATACCATCAGTGCCCTTGATCGTCTTTTCAAAACCTTCCTGACGGACATTCTGAATGTAGGAGTTCAACGCTCCAACGACGCCGATCTTTGCTTTGCCGGCCATGTTTGTCTTGACGTAGTCAAGGAAGAACTTGCCCATGTCGGCACCTGCCGTCGCGTTGTCCACGCCGATCTGCGCTTTTTGCGGGCCCGCCGGCAAGATGGCATCGATAGCGACAACGGGAATACCCGCATCCGCTGCCTGCTTGACTGCAGGCATCAGTCCGTTGACGTCGATAGCGACTACAGCAAGGCCAGAAACCTTTTCCTGAATATAGGTTTCGATAGCGCTGTTCTGTGCCGTTGGTTCATTATTGGAGTTGAAAATCACCAGCTTCACACCAGCTGCATCGGCCGCTTTCTGTGCGCCTTCGTTCATCTGGTTGAAGAAAAGCGCCTGCTGGTTGATCTGAACCAGCGCGATCGTCTTTTTCTCCTGAGCCACGGAGGCCGAAACGGCACAGCTTAATATGGTAAACCCTGCCAGCGCGATCATCATTCTTCTTGTTAGATTCAAAGTCATGTTCTCATCCTCTGTTGTTTTTAGCCGTCGCTTTTTTGTTATTTCGCTGGCGGAGCAACGGAGTTCCGCACCACGATTTCGACAGGCAAAAGCTCTTCCGAAGCGGAGGGTTTCCACTCTTGCCAGTTTGTTTCCAGAAGCAGTTCCAATGCCCGGCTGCCAAGCTGCCGGACTGGCTGGCGGATCACCGTCAGCGGAGGCGCGAAGAGATGCAGGGGCCCGACATCATCGAAACCGATCATCGATACGTCGCCCGGAACTGAGACGCCCCTATCTTTGAACACTTCCAGCATGCCAATGGCGATTTCATCCGAGCTGGCAAAAATCGCGGTGGCCTCATGGCGTTCTTCAAGGAAACGCAACGCAGCCTGACGGCCGTAATTGATGGTATATTCACCGGCGTAGCGGTCCACCCGGGCCAGACCTGCATGGTGCTCGCGAAGAGCTCTCATCACGCCATCGAAACGGCGACGCGCACTAATCATGCGCTCATCTCCACCGATAAACAGGACATGCCTGTGCCCATGGCCAGCCAGATGCAGTCCAGCAAGATATCCGCCATGATCATTGTCACAGAAAAGCTTTGGCGCTTTGGAGCCAGGGATATCTTCGTCGACCACAATGACTTTGCTGGAACGATTGATCAGATTGGCAAGCGCGCCGTCGTCAGGATGGTTTGTGACAAAGATCAAGCCATCGACATGATTCCGCTCGATGAGCTGGAGATATTCTATTTCCCGGCCCGGTCGGTTAAGCGTTGCATGCAGCGAAACAGCCAACTTTTTCTCGTCCGCCGCCTGCTCCACCGCTGCCACGAATGTAGAGAAGAATGGATTGGCGATTTCCGGCACTACCAGACCAATCGTATCGGAGCGCCCCATGCTCAACCGCCGCGCATGTGGGTTTGGAACGTATTTGAGCGTGGTGATCGCATCTTCGATGCGTTTCTTGGTGTTGTGGGGCAGATCAAGGCTGCCATTTACGAAGCGCGAGATCGTCGTCACTGACACACCCGCAGCGGCGGCTACATCTTTCAAACTTGGCATCGTTCGCTTAACCAAGAGCAAAACCCCATTGTAAAGCGGTTTAGTAAACCGATTTACAAGAATGATATTACTTTCCGTTGGTTGTCAATTACGTTTTTTTGCACCTTTTAAATTATTCCGCACACCGCGACGTTCATCGTCGCCAGTACCCTGTCGCTGACTCAGCTCTCAAGCAAACCAGCACCACCGACTGATGAACTGTCTCCAACCAGGTACACTTTTTTCCTAGCCACCTTTGGCCACGACGCGATGCACGGTGATTGAACTCACCCCGGTCCCTCTAAAAAGTTTGTCTTGACGGCTTTCAACAGTGAGGCGACACTTGCAACCATGGCAGGACAAGAGAAAACGATGGATGAGCCAAACCGCTGGCGTCACATGGCGAGCGCACCGAAAGACGGCAGTCGCATCCTTGTAACAATCCGTCCATCCGAACAGGGACAGGCGGAAGTTGATCTCGCTTACTGGTCTAATGGTGATCAGTTCGGTGCTGAAGGTTGGCGCGCCTCCGATTCCTCACCTGGCCGCATCGTCGAATATGCCGAACCGGAACTGAAGTGCTGGATGCCGATGCCCTCAGCTAATTTGAATCGTACATCCATGCCCCTACCTTGGGAAGGCGACGACGCCAAGCAGCTTGACGGTTCAGGAATTTAAGCACTCGCGTCGATTCGAAAAACCGACATGCGAAGGGCTGCTTTTCCCATCCCGACTGGTCATTGAATGGCTACATCATCTTCGGCAGCGCAATTGCCAACGCATCCACAGCAATGCGTACCTTTAACGATAAATGAGGCGTCTGCAGCCACATCGCATAGCAATCGTAAGGCAGTCCGGGCTGATCGGATAAGAGTTGGACAAGCGTCCCCTCTTGCAGACGGCCCCGCACCAGCCAGCTTGGCAGCCAGGCCAGTCCCATCCCGCTGCTGGCAGCGTCGGCAATAGCATCGAGGTCGTCGAGACGTATTCGATTGATCGGCACCAGCGTCTCGCCTCCCGGAAAACTCCATGAGGGTATCCGGCCAGAACGGCGGTACATGACGGCCTGGTGTTGATTGAGATCAATAATCTGTTCAGGTTTGCCATGCTTTTCGAGATAGGACGGCGACCCGCATACGATCATTTCTTGACGTGCGATACGGCGCGCGATGACACCGGCCCTGTCTTCAGGGACACCCGTTCTAACCGCCAGATCGAAACCGTTTTCCGCAAGATCGTAAAAGTCATCATTATAGGATAAATCCAGCTCCAACGCGGGATATTTCCGCGCCAGTTCCAGCAAGACGGGCGTTACGCAACGGCGCCCGAAATGCACCGGCATCGTCACACGCAATTTTCCCCGAGGCTCCAAAAGCTGATCAGCCGCCTGTGCATCGGTTGCATCCACTTCGGCAAGAATAATGCGGCAACTCTCATAATAGACATGTCCAAAATCCGTCAGACTTTGGCGGCGTGTCGTCCGGTTAAGGAGACGCAAACCAAGTCGCTCTTCGAGAAAGCGGATGTGCTTTCCAACCATTGGTCCCGACAGGCCGAGTTCTTCAGCGGCTGCCGCAAACGAGCCCAGATCTACGGCTTTAACAAATACAGCCATACTCAGAAGACGATCCATATTCGAAACTCTCAGTTTCTACTGCATTGCTTTTAAGCGTATTTATCGCCAATCCAACTCCTGTCATACCCTATTCAATTCAAATAATTTGGAGTTTTGACTTATGGCTCGCGTCGTTCGCTTTCATGAATTTGGTGGACCGGAAGTTCTACGTATCGAAAACGTTGATCTACCAGCACTTGGCCGTGGCGAAGTACGTCTTCGCGTTAAAGCGCTGGGTCTCAATCGCGCTGAAACCCTGCTACGCATGGGACGCTACATTGAAACCCCATTATTGCCTTCAGGGTTGGGATTGGAAGCTGCGGGTTTTGTCGAAACGGTCGGCGAAGGCGTAGATGATTTTGCACCGGGTGACATTGTCAGCGTTATTCCGCCCGTCTCAATGGTTCGTTGGCCTGCTTACGGCGAAGTCGCAACTTTTCCAGCAAGGCTGCTCGTCAAGCATCCGCCATCGCTTGGCTTGGTAGAGGCTGCCGCTCTCTGGATGCAATATCTTACCGCCTATGGTGCTTTGATCGATATCGCCAGCTTGCATAAGAATGATTTTGTGGTCATCACCGCAGCATCCAGCAGCGTTGGACTCGCTGCAATCCAGATTGCAAACATGGTAGGCGCCACTCCAATTGCGGTTACTCGAACATCTAGCAAAGCGCGTGCATTGCTTGACCATGGGGCGGGCTACGTCATTGCCTCGCAAGAGGAGAATCTAGAGAGGCGCTTGGAGGAGATTACGCAGACCAAGGGCGTAAGGGTGGTGCTGGACGCTATTGGCGGCCCCATATTTGAACCACTGACCGCTGCAATGTGCGAGGGCGGCATTCTTATCGAATATGGCGGGTTAAGCAACGAACCCACCCCCTTTCCATTGTTCAATGTCCTAAGCAAACGACTAACGTTACGCGGTTATCTTGTTCACGAAGTTATCAATGATCAAGACAGACTGGATACTGCGAAGTCATTCATTCTGGCCGGGTTGGCATCTGGCGGTTTGCAGCCGGTCATCGCAAGAACATTTGCATTCAATGATATTATCGAAGCGCACCACTTTCTCCAGTCAAACCAGCAATTCGGCAAAATCGTCGTGACGCTTTGAGTATGCCTAGAATGTACGGATAATCCGCGTAACATCCTCGTTGAACTTCCCGATGATTTCCTGCGCGGCATCCCGCTCCTTGCGCAGCTCTCCCAGACGGTCTTCTTCTTCACCCATTTGCGCCAGATATCTGCTTTGAAGATCGCCATTGGGTACAGCTCGCAAGTTCTCGCGGGTACGATCCTGAGATTCAGCTACCTGATCATACTCTCGTTGAACGCGGTCAAGCGCCTCTTGGGCGTCGACCTGCTTCATTCGGGCTTCCGCCAATTCTTTCAGCTTGGTTTTTACTTCCGGATCTTCCGCGGCATCAGCCCAACTTGTTATCATCTGAGGAGCGGCATCCGACAATGCAAATTCTTCAGCCTGAGTTTGCTCACTGACCGTTTCTACATTGCGCGTTTCACCCGCCTTCAAGGCAATACGAACGCGGTCATGGGTCAGCGTCGAATCGGCGGTATTTTCGGCCCTGAATGTCCAGCCCGGGCGTTTCTCCTGCTCAATGAGCACAGTGCGATCACCATCAGCTGCACCATTCACTGTAAATATCGTTACTTCCCGTAACAGCGTCTTTGCATGAATGATTCCATCAACGACCTTTATCGAAGTGATCATCCTTTGAGGTTTCGTGTCGGCACCCACTGAAACCTTTTGATCAAGCGCAAAACTGGCAGCCCGCTTTTCGCCAGATGGCATTCCAGCTATCTGAGCATCTCCCACATAGCCGGACTTGCCATTATAGACGGTCAATATGCCTTGCGGAAAACTGGAACCACTATCATTTTCAAGCATGACAGAAGCTGTCGGGTGCTCACCACTGCGACCGACCTGATAGACCGAAACCATTTCAACCTTCACGTCCTTGTCCAGCAAAGGCACGGAAATTGTTTCGCCGTTCTTCAGATCAAACTGACCTGGAAGGGAGAAGTTGGACGTAACCTCCTGCTCCTCAATGGCGGTTTGCTGTGCAGCTGGAGCCATTTCGATTGGCCTTTGTGCCATCTGCATCTCTGGAGCCGGGGCTGCATAGCCGGCTGCCGCATCCTGCTCTTGTGCCAGCTTTTGTCTGCGAGAGGTGCCCAGACTTGCGATTGCAGGATTTTGCGCGGATGTATCGACGACAAGTTCAGCCCGGTCTTTCCAGTAGCGCCTGTGAAGTGCCTGCTTCAGCGTGACGGGTTTCCCCGATGAAAGCACGACAGAAACGTCGTTCCAATCTTCGCCGGAAGCGTTCTCGAATATGGCCCAGGCCTGTAGCCGCGCCGTGCCATTTTCACCCGTCACCATGCGGTAACTGGTTTTCCAGATCGGGGCCGAGACAACATATGAAATGTCTACGGTGCGGGTACCCTGCCCATCCAGCTCGATTTTAATTGTGCGGGAGCCATCCACGGCGCCCTTGCCTGCGACAAGAGTTGCGTCGGCTATTTTAGCGTTCAGAGTCTTGTCCAAAATTTCAACGGATACTGAACTGTCGAGCGGGACCGTCGTGATGTCTCCCTTGACGGTAAGTATGGAGAGAACCGCATTTTGTGCACCGTTTGCGCCGGTTTGATATTCGACACCAAGTATGCTGCCTTCGAGCTCGCGCGCTCCCGATATGCGGATGCCCGTGCCCTTTACGGCATTCAGCAATCGGGGAAGCGAGTTCAGATCATCAACGCTAAAGGGCAGTGTACGAAACGTTTCTTCCAGCGGATTAGGACCCGCCAATGAGAGATTTTTAACCTTGCCATTGGCATCTCTGATGATGAGACTTTTCAGGATGTCATCTACCTGATCCAGCGGAACATTGATCGTAATCTCGCTATTATCGCCAACATTGGCGGAGCGAACAATTTCCGACAGGCCGCCCGATGATAGCGTCACGGATTTTACGGGTCCGTTCACGGCGGCCAATGCAGTCGTGCAGATCAACGGAAAAAGCAAAACCGGCAAAAGCTGACGTTTCAATGCCATGGACAGTTCTCCCCAATGTGTCGAAGTGACAATCACGCCCCTATCCGGGAAAGGTGAAGAATTTAAGATTTGGCAGGCTCAGTCTCAATCTTCTGCATTCTCTCGGCTGCTCGCGCAGCAAAAGATTCCGATCCGCTATCTTCTACGGGAAGGAAAATGCTGCAAAGGAAGCTTATTCCAGCGATGAAAATGAACAGACCCGCCAGCGGTGCCCACTGGACTCCATAGGTGTGAACGAGCCAGACACCGATAACCGGCGTAAGACCACTGAATATTGCACCGCTAAGTGAAGAGCATAGCGAGATGCCTGTATAACGCAGATGGACTGGAAACGCCCGGGTCAGAAACGGTGCCATAACTGCGTAATGGGCGGCGAGAAACACGGTTGCGACCAGAATAGCAATGTAAATATTGGTTAGATTACCGGTAATGATGAGCATCATCATTGGTACCGCAAAAAGCAATGCCGCTCCGGACATGGCAATCAGGAGAAAGCGCTCGCCAAACCGCGTAGCAATGTATGAACCGGCAGGAAATGCAAAGAGCTCAATAACGCCGACCCATGAAACAAGCTCCAGCATGTCAGAGCGGTTGATTCCAAGCGATGTTGTTGTGAATGTCATCATCAATGTGGTGATGAAATAGAAGCCTGCGACACCGAGCAGACAAAGTCCCATGCCAAGCACCAGCGACTTCTTTTTCGTTAGAAAAATTTCCTTGGCCGGGATGACGTTTTGTACCGTCTTCTCTTTCAATCGCTCTTCAAGCTCAGGACTCTCATTGATGCCCGCGCGAATGATGAAAGCAAAGATGATCAATATGCCGCTAAGCAGGAAGGGGATTCGCCAGCCCCAACTCAAAAAGTCTTCTTGCGGCAGATCAGACACTGTACGGAAGGCCAGCGTTGCAAGAATAAGCCCAATCGGGCTTCCATATTGCGGTGCTGAGGCGAGAAAAGTCCGCCAGCGAGGTGGAGCATGTTCGGCGGCAATCAGCACAGCACCACCCCACTCGCCCCCGACTGCCACGCCCTGTACGAGGCGCAGCAGCACAAGCATAACTGCCGCCGACATACCGATGGAGTGATAGCTGGGCAAAACACCGATCAGCACTGTTGCGGCGCCCATCAGCAGAAGAGTTATGATCAAAGAATTCTTGCGTCCGACCTTGTCGCCAAAATGGCCGAAAAGAAGCGCGCCGACAGGTCTTGCCACAAATCCAATAGCGAACGTGCCCAGGGACGCAAGCACCCCCATCACAGGATCTTGCGAGGCAAAGAAGACATCCCCGAAAACCAAAGCAGCAGCAGTGCCGTAAATATAAAAATCGTACCACTCAATCATGGTGCCGACAAAGGCACCTATTGCGGCACGAATTGGCTGGCGTTTTGCTGCGATCTGATTCATCTACTTTCCCCGATGGCGCTATAGTGACCGCAGTCACTCATATTGTTCTATTAGCCTGATAGGCGGCCATGAAACGTGGCGCAGCTTCCGATACAGCGCTGAGCGAATAACCACCTTCCTGCACGATTGCGGTAGGCAAGCCAGCGGCTCCCCAGATTGCTCCTATTTCGGCATAGGCCGCTGTCGTCACGGTAAGCCGGGAAAGTGGGTCTTCGTGGTGCGCATCCCATCCAGCTGAGATAACAAGTGCCGTAGCACCATGATCGGCCACTGCGGCCGCAAGCCTGCGATTGGCATCAATGAAGGCATTATCACCGCTGCCTTCCGCCAGCGGTAAATTGAGGTTCGCACCAAGGCCGCTACCGGCGCCGGTTTCATCCGCATAACCACTATAGTGGGGATAGTAGTTGGAAGGATCGGTATGGGTTGAACCAACGAAAACATCATCACGGCTGTAGAATATGGCCTGTGTTCCGTCGCCGTGATGTGTATCAAAATCAATGATTGCCACACGCTCGTGCTGCTGACGCAAATGTTGCGCAATGATTGCCGCATTGTTGAAGTAACAAAATCCTGCGGCGCGATCGACATAGGCATGATGGCCCGGAGGGCGGCAAAGAGCAAAGGCCGCCTTCTCGCCATTCAACAAAGCATTGGCAGCAGAGATCGCCGTTTGGGCAGAGGCATAAGCCGAAACATAAGTGCTTTCCATCATGGCGCAGGAAAGCCCGTTAATGTACCAGCCAGCCTGTCCAAGCACACCAACAGGTCTTGGTCTTGGACGGGTAGCGTAGTTTTGATCTGCGCCTTGATACGCACTCACATTCGGCAGAACTTCAGGGCCATGATTTGGCAGTTGCATGAACCGGTCATATGCCGTCTGTAAAAACTCGACATAGTGGTCCGCGTGAACGGCAAGTATGGGATTAAGTCCCGCGTCACCGGTCGCTTCTTGCGAAAGTCCAAGATCAGTCAGCGCTTTTATCAGGGTTTGGGCACGTGCCGGATTTTCCAGCGGGTCGGTAATTCGGCCATTTACCATATATTGTTTAGGCTGATGAGCCATTTGCTGGCTGGAAAAGAAAAGTTTCATGATGCTCATTTTCGATGCTATTTGCCGTGAGTCGGCTCAGAGCCTATTCGCTGGGGCGAACAATGCAAGTTTGGACTTGCAATAATGATCAACGCGCTCTCATTAACCTGCGATTGCTTGCTCCAATGTTGATCCATGATTGCTCTCCCGAACCATAACTGCAATGTCTAGGAGCTACGGAAGATTTCCCGTTCAGAATGAGCTGCCCACGGCAAATATAGTTGGATGAATTGACTGACACGGACACAGACTCGAGTTCAGGGGAATCAATTTACTGGAAGCAGAATCTATTGGTCTGCCTTCTCGGGTCGTTCACAACAATTGTTGCGATGACTTTGATACTGCCTTTTTTACCGCTCTACATAGAACAGTTGGGGGAGACAGGTCATGCCGCGATCGTCCAATGGTCTGGCATCGCCTATGGCGCAACCTTCTTCACCGCCGCTCTGGTCGCTCCATTGTGGGGCCGTCTTGCAGATATCTATGGACGCAAGCTGATGCTGATCCGCGCCAGCCTTGGCATGGCCATTGCGATGTCTTTGATGGGCATGGCCACAGAGGTCTGGCATCTCATTGTCCTTCGGCTGCTCACCGGCCTGCTTGGTGGTTACGCATCCGGATCGACTGTCCTTGTAGCCACACAAACGCCCAAAGCGAGAACTGGCTGGGCTCTGGGTACGCTTGCCTCGGGCATCATGGCAGGAAACCTTATCGGGCCTCTGATTGGTGGCGGACTGCCTCCGTTGATCGGCATCCGCGCAACATTCTGGCTGATAGGTGGGGTCATATTTGTCACATTTCTCGCAACAAGCCTCTTTATCAAGGAAGAAAAGCGGCCGCCCAAAAGCCAGACGCAAAAGCAGAACAGCGGATGGAAGGCAATCCCGGACAAGCGCCCGGTAATTGTCATGCTACTGGCGGGAATGCTTTTGATGCTCGCTACTATGTCCATTGAACCCATCATCACAGTCTATGTGGCACAACTCGTAGACAACCCGGCCCATGTAACCATGGTTGCAGGTATCGTGATGTCTGCGGCAGCGCTAGGCAGCGTTTTGTCTGCATCCAGACTGGGCAGACTGGCGGATCGTATCGGGCACTGGAATGTTATCGTTGCAGCTCTCGGCATATCTGCCCTGCTGCTGATCCCTCAGGCTTTTGTGACCGAGGGCTGGCAGCTGGTCATTTTGCGCTTTCTGATGGGACTATCTCTTGGAGGGCTCCTTCCCTGCATAACCAGTGTTATCCGCCACAATGTTCCAGATAGAGTTGCGGGCAACATTCTTGGGTATGCGACATCCTCGCAATATGCAGGCCAAGTCATCGGTCCGCTCATGGGAGGATTTGTCGGTGGGCATTTCGGCATGCGAGCGGTTTTTCTTGGCACAAGCATATTACTTGCCGGCAGTGCGCTTTATGGATGGATCATCCGGCCCAAGCCCTAACGAGGCAGCTAACCACCCTGCTTTGCTGCTTCATGCAAGGCCGATCCCTCGAAACGATAGAACAACTTTTCCGGCTTCGGGACGCCGCCTAACCCTTCATAGAAGGCACGCAAGCGCGGGTTGTCGCGATCGGCTGTCCAGTCGATGCGTGCATGGCCCCGCTCAAGCGCCAATTTTGCCAGCCCCTGGATCAGGCTTTTTCCCACGCCGGATCCGCGGTGTTGCTTTGAAACAAAAAGCTCTTTGAGAAACAGGCCAGACCCAAGACCTGGTCCCGGATAGACTGGCGTGATCGCAGCAAAGCCCACAATCTCTCGCTGGGTGGCAACAAGAATTTCTGTACCTGTTGGCATCGAGGCCAAGCCTTCGAGTATTTTCTCGCGCGGCGGGCATGGTACATCGTAGTGCGCTTGCATTTCCTCGAATAGAGCAGCCAGGGCAGCGTGGTCCGATGCGCTTGATAGTCTCACTTCCAACAATTCAACGAACTCCAGGTTACAAGAATGGCAACTTCACATTGCCATTCTTGTATAATTTCATAACCGAAATCTATTCGCCCATGTTGACCGTGATTGGCGACAGCTTGTTGGCTTTGAGACCGTATTTGTCGAGAAGAGCGTCATAGGTTCCGTTCGTCTGCAGCTTTTCAAGCGCCACTTTCACGGCATCGCGCAATTGTGGTTCGGATTTTAAAACCGGAATACCAGCCAATGATTGGCTGAACGCATCGCCAATTGTAACATATGTGTCAGGTTCGAGCTTTTGATTATAAGGTAGAGTTTCATTTCCCTGAGCGGCTGCCTGCAAACGCTGGCTTTTGATTTGAGTTCGGGCATCAGCAGACCCTTCCGTACCCGTCACGTTGATTGCAGGCTTGCCCTTTGCAACGCAATTTTTCTCGCTCCAGGCGGTAATTTGCGCTGGCCAGTCGGTTGAGCGGCTGGCACCGACGGACTTTCCGCAGAGATCATCTACTGTCTTGATTTCTGCCGCCATAGCCTTGGACGTATAGAACTGAGCACCCGACTTCATGTAATCAACAAAGTCGGCAGTTTCCTGGCGGGCCTTCTTGTCGCTCATTCCGGCCATTGCCAGATCAACGCGGCCTGTCTGCAAGGAGGGTAGCATTTGAGCGAAAGCGATTTCCTGCCACTCGACCTTTACGCCAAGCTCTTTGCCTATTGCTTCACCCAGATCAATATCGAAGCCCTGAAGCTCATTTGTAGCCGGGTCCTTATAGGTGATCGGCGGATAGTTTGGCATTGTCGCGATGACGATTTTTCCTGCCTCTTTGATGCGGGGAGGAAGTTCCTGGGCAACCGTCGGCAGACTGAAAATAACGGCTGCACCCAATAGAGCGAGCTTTGCATAATTGTTCATATTCTGTGTTCCTCTTTTATGTTTATGATACTTCAAGCCAATACGGCCGCGATAAAATCCTGCGTACGCTTTTCTTTCGGGTTACTGAGAATCTCTTGTGGTGTTCCGCTTTCAATGATCTTACCTCGATCCATGAAAACAACGCGGTTGGCGACTTCGCGCGCAAAGCCGAGTTCATGGGTGACCACAACCATGGTCATTCCGCTGGTCGCCAGATCACGCATAACATTGAGAACGTCGCTGACGAGTTCTGGATCAAGCGCTGATGTGGGTTCGTCAAACAGGATGAGCTTTGGCTTCATCGCCAATGCCCGGGCAATGGCGATGCGCTGCTGCTGGCCGCCCGAAAGCTCGCTGGGATAGGCGTTTTTCTTGTCCGTTAGCCCCACTTTTTCGAGCAAAGCCATCGCTTCCGGAATGACCGAGCTTTTGGTGCGCCGTTGCACAATGACAGGGCCTTCAATTATATTCTCAAGAACTGTCATGTGTGCAAACAGATTGAAGCGTTGAAACACCATGCCACTTGAAAGCCGCTGCCGCGCAATTTCCGTGTCATTGAGTTGATAAAGCTTATCGCCTTCTTTCCTGAAGCCGATGAGTTCATCGTCAATCCATATTGCACCGGAATCAATTCGCTCAAGCTGATTTATACAGCGCAGCAATGTGCTTTTTCCTGATCCCGACGGACCAATAATGCACAATACTTCACCATGTTCGATTTCCAGCGAAACCTTATCCAATGCCTGAAAATCACCGAAAAATTTGTTGAGATCGACTGCAACCACCATCGAAGACATCGTTACACTCCCTCCGCTTCCATGGGTGTCACGCGCTTGACGTCACGGCGGCCCTGGCTTTTCGCATAATGCTTCTCAAGCAGATACTGTCCGATAGAAAGTATGGTCACCACAACCAGGTACCAAATGGCGGAAACGATCAGCAATTCCATCACCCGGTTATTTGCATAGTAGACAGACTGCGCATTGCGCAAGATTTCTGCATAACCGATCACGCTGGCGACTGATGTGAGCTTGACCATGCTGATGACTTCGTTGCCGACTGGCGGAATGATAACCCGCATCGCCTGGGGAAGGATGATCCGGCGCAGCATGGTAAGGCGGGTCATGCCAATAACTTTCGCCGCCTCGATTTGACCGTTGTCGACAGAGAGAATCCCGCCGCGTACCACTTCTGCAGTATAAGCCCCTTGATTGATGCCCAGTCCGAGCAGGGTCGCCATGAATGGGGTCATGAAATCGACGGTGCGCATTTCAAACAGACCGGGAATCCCCAATGTCGGAAAAATCAGTGCGAGGTTGAACCAGAGGAGCAATTGCAGAAGTAGCGGTGTCCCCCGGAAAAACCATATGTAGAATACGGCGACATATTTGAGCACCGGGTTCGGTGACATAATCATGATGGCAAAAACCACGCCGAGAAAAAGCCCCAGCGCCATAGCACAAATCGTCATCAAAATTGTGTTCCAGAGCCCCGACAGAATGGCAGGAGCTGTAAAAAACTGGGCGACTACCGGCCATGCGATCTGCCCCTGAGCGAATGCTTTGACAATTAAAGCCAGTGCCAGAATGATAAGGCTGGCAGCCAACCAACGTCCGTAGTGTCGCCGGGGCTGATGATGAAGATGAGCAATCGAATATTTTGCCGGAGGAATGGAGATGGTGCTATCGACGTTTGCCATATCTCTTACCTTTCAAATCGGGGACCGGAATAAAGTTTCAGCCACTCCTGTTGCTTGTTCAACAGATCACGCAGCCGCCCGATTTGTTCTTTAACCCTGTCAGGTGCCGTTCCGCCATAAGCTTTGCGGGCTTCAATCGCCGCTTTCGCGCTTAATGCTGACTTGATGGAAGGATGCAGCCGCGCATCAACAGTGGCTAGATCGTCCTCACTCAAATCCTCCAGACCGATCGACCGGTCCTCGCAATACCGCACCAAGGCCCCTGTAATTTCGTGTGCTTCCGAGAATGGCACACCATTTTTTGCCAACCAGTCAGCAACTTCGGTGGCGAGTGTAAAGCCTTCGACCGCGTGCTGCTGCATCCGGTCGACATTCACTCGCATTGTGCGGATAAGTCCGGTCATCGCAGGAACGACCAGTTCCAGCGCATCGATCGTATCAAACGCTGCATGTTTGTCCTCGGCCAGGTCACGATTATAGGCGAAGGGCAAACCCTTCAATGCGACCAGCATCGTCGTCAAACTACCGATCAAACGCGATGCACGACCGCGTGTCAGCTCCGCAATATCGCAGTTTTTCTTTTGCGGCATGATCGATGAACCCGTTGCATAGGCATCATCCATTTCGATCCAGCGGAATTGCCGCGACGACCACAGGAATAATTCCTCGGCGAGACGCGACAAATGGACACCGAACATTGCCATGACAAAAAGGAATTCGGCGACGTGGTCACGGCTGCCGACCGCATCGATGGAATTCTCGCTTGGAGCGTCATACCCAAGTTCCTGCGCGGAGATTTCCGGATGCATTGCAATGGCGGAGCCTGCCAGTGCCGCTGCACCCAGGGGCGAGCGCGCTGCACGGCGATCCCAGTCCTGTAACCGCTCAAAGTCACGGGCAAAGGTTTGAGCATGCGCAAGCAATTGATGCGCAAAGCTGACGGGTTGCGCCGGTTGCAAATGTGTGAAGCCAGTCGTCACTGTCTCGACATGCTGATTTGCCTGCCCAATCAATGCTGATTGGAGATTCAATATATCCAAACCGATCCTGTGGGCCACATCACGCAGATATAATTTCAGATCATTGGCGGCCTGATCATTGCGTGACCGTCCTGCGCGCAGCTTCCCCCCCAATATGCCAACGCGTTCTCCCAATACTCGTTCGAGAAATGTATGTATGTCCTCATCGGCTGGAGAAGGAATGACAGCGCCTGATCGATGCTCTTCTCCAATTGTCTGCAAGGCGGAACATACTTGTTCGGCTTCCGAAGCGGTCAGGATGTTGGCACGAACAAGCTCACGGGCATGAGCAGCCGAGGATGCAAGATCGTAGGGGACGAGCCGGAAATAGCTGCTTTCTGATCTTGATAGTGCTGTAAGCTCTGCAGATGGGCTCGCTCTGAAGCGGGCGCCCCATAGACGCGCGGATTGCTCAGCCATAATATCGTTCCCTTATTCTTGTTATTTTGAAGCTTATGGTTGTGCTTTAAGCGCGACAAACGAAATTATTTCGCGTAACCATTCCAAAATGGAATACCCTGCCACCAATAACTAACAGGCAGTCGAAATGGTTACCGGCCGCAACTATCCATCTACGCGCGCATTGCAAGTGATCGTCACGATTGCAGAGCAGGGAAGCACTACGGCCTGTGCAAGAGCTCTGAACATGACCCAGAGTGCTGTGAGCAAGCAACTTCAGACGCTCGAACAAATGGCAGGAACTGCGCTTTTCACGCGAACTCCCTATGGGCTATCCGCTACGGAAGCAGGCCGGATTTATGTCGCTGAGGCACGCGTGGCCTTGGGCGCTCTGGAAAACGCCACCTTGCGTATTGCTGCTTTGGGTTCATCACCAAATGCGATCAAGCTGCATATTCTGCCGATCATGGGAGACCGCTGGGTAATTCCCCGCTTCGCCGGGTTTGCTGATGAGCACCCCGAAATAGACGTTGAACTATCAACCTTTGCCACAACTGACTTGATCAACCAGGCAGACGCAGCATTTCGGTTTGGAGAGGGCGATTGGCCCGGACAGAACAGCTATTATTTGTTTGGGCGTCAGGTCGCGCTCGTGGGAGCGCCACACTTTCTTGCCAAAAATGGCGGCATTCAAAAAGCCGCAGATATTCGCTCATTTCCCCTTCTCGACCACAAACATACGCCCCTTCGCTGGAGCGAATTCGCTTCTGCTCACAAGATCACAAATTTCACTCCGGAACGCATTACCCACTTTGGCTATTATGCTCTCGTCATTCGTGCTGCAATAGCAGGGCAAGGTCTTGCCTTGGTGCCACGCGGCCTGATTGCCGACGAACTCGAATCGGGCAAGCTTGCCAACCCGCAAGGCTTTGGTTTTAAAAGCAATTATGGCTATTGGCTGACCTGTCCTGATGACCGCCCCCAACGTCCTGCCATGCAGCTTTTCCTGAAATGGCTCCTGGAGGAAGTCGGCTCGATGCCCCCGGAAATGCGATAACAAAAAAATCATCGAATTGTCATGGAACCCAATGAACTTCAGACACATTGAAGTGTCAGTCTGGCGGATGATCATCCCGCCTGACGATTCTACATATGGAGGAAGTGATGAACGACAAGCGTTTTCCCATCCCTGTTATGATTACTCTTGGAGAAACCGGACAACGGGCGGTATCCAGCGTTTGGGAAGCGATCGAATGCCTTCGCAGTCTTTGGCCCGTAAAAAACGGGCCGGGTTATCGTCGCGCCTTGCAGGCATGTATGGACGCTCTCGATGGCTGGAAACCTGCTCATAAGGCCCGGCACGCCTTTATCCGCGCCGCTCGCGAAGCGGGCGTTTTTCTCGATACAAGGCTGCATCAATAGTGGCTGGGCGGCACCTCCGCCGCCTTAAAGTCTTTCTTATATAAATCAGTCAGCTTATGTGCGCCCGCGACCGCGGGCGTTTTGCGTTGAGTTCGTTGGAAAATATGGTGGGAGGCAAAGGCACCATATTGCGGATGATATCGGCACCCTTTTCACCAATCATGATCGTTGGCGCATTGGTATTTGCCGACGGAACACGCGGCATGATTGAACTGTCACAGACGCGCAGTCCTTCCATTCCATATACTTTCAACTCCAGATCAACGACAGCCATGCTGTCTGTTCCCATCTTGCACGTGCCGACCGGATGATGATCCGTCTTGGCGTTGGCGCAGCCATATTCGAAAAGCTCTGCGTCGGAGTTGTATTTCGGCCCCGGCAAACGCTCGGCGAGAACATAAGGCTTGAGTGCCGCTTGCTGCATGATTTCACGCGCGAGCTTCAGCCCTTCAATCGACATCTGGCGGTCATGAGGATCGCTCCAATAATTCGGATCGATTAGTGGTGCAGCAGTCGGGTCGCCGGAACGCAAGCGCACTGTTCCACGCGAACGCGGATGTAAATAGGCTGAGTTAAGGGTAACGCCTGCATTCTTCAAACGCTCTACTCCAGCCTCAATACCTGAGCCGAGTCCCAGGTGAAACTGAATATCTGGCGAACGCGCATCCGCGTCTGCATACCAGAAACCACCTGTTTCGAAGAGGCTTGAGGCAACCGGGCCAGAGCGGAACATCACATATTGAAGTCCTGCCCACAATGTACGGTGGAGCTTGGCGACGCCGTCATAGGTATGATCGCCAGTGCACTCGCTGATAACAAAAAGATCAAGGTGGTCTTGCAGGTTTTCACCAACCCCCGGCAGATCGTGCACCACTGAGACGCCTGCACTTGTTAGGTGATTAGCAGGGCCGATACCTGATTGCAGCAAAAGCTTGGGCGATCCTATTGCACCGGAACTGACCACAACCTCGCGATCTGCACGGATCACCTCGCGCCTGTTTCCTGTTATGACCTCCACACCAACAGCCCGCATACCCTCAATGACAATCTTCGCCACTTGTGCGCCCATACGTACCGTCAAATTCTTCCGGTTCTTTATGGGGGCGAGATAGGCCATCGAAGCGGAAGAACGCCGCCGATTGCGCTGGGTCAATTGGTAAAAACCAACGCCCGCCTGTTGTTTTCCGTTGAAGTCATGATTGTAGGGAATACCGAGTTCCTGCCCCGCCCGAATATAGGCATCGCAGATTGGCAATGTGGCAGCGGGCATCGAAACACCGAGCGGGCCGCCATAGGAGTGGTAATCATCGGCAAAGCGCTGATTGTCTTCAGCTCTCTTGAAATAAGGTAGAATGTCCCGATAGCTCCAGCCCGTGCAACCATCCTCCTTCGCCCACAAGTCGTAATCTGTTGCATTGCCGCGTGCGTAAAGCTGCGCATTGATACTGGAACCGCCGCCGATGACCTTGGCTTGTGTATAGCGCAGAACGCGATTTTTCATGTGCTTTTGGGGCACGGTTTCCCAGCCCCAGCTGGCGACACCCTTTGTCATTTTGGCAAAGCCTGCCGGCATATGAAATAGCGGGTTCCAATCACCCCCACCGGCCTCAAGCAGCAGAACCGACACATCTCTATCTTCGCTCAACCGGTTGGCCAGGACACAACCTGCTGGTCCGGCCCCGGTGATGATATAGTCATAGCTTTTCATTTCAGAGCCTGCTTATGGAAAGTGCCCCATCCGCATGGATGACGGAGCCTGTGGCAAAACTGAAGTCACCGCTGGCCAGTCCAGCGGCAATGCGACCAAGATCATCGGGCTCGCCCCAACGTTTCATCGGCACCAATCCGCCCGAAATCAGCTTGTCGTATTTTTCAGTGACGACGGCGGTCATGTCAGAACGGATAATTCCGGGACGTATATCGAAAACGCTGATGCCGTGCTCGGCCAATCTCAGCGCAAGCCCTTGTGTGAATGCGGCAAGTCCGGCCTTTGTCATGCAATAGTCAAGACGGTCGGGTGAGGTCATTGTTGCTGATACGGATGAAATATTGATGATCGAGCGTGGTGTTTTGGCAGATTTTTCCTGAAGCATTGCTCGAAGGACGGCCTGCGTGAAGAATACGGTTCCACGTAGGTTGACGTTAAAAATCGCATCATAGTTTACCGGGTCCAGATCAAGGAAATCCCCGCGAACCTTGGAACCAATTCCAGCATTATTGACCAGACAATCGATCTTTCCAAATGCACCGGTGATTGTTTGTACTGTTTCCTCATGCGAGGAAAGATCGGCAATGTCAGCTGGGATAAAGAGGGTTTTTGCACCGAGATTCTGCAATGTTTCGACTGCCGATTCACTGGCATTGTCGACTGCAATATCGGTAATCGCCAGATCGAACCCCTTGGAAGCCAGCGCCTTGGCAATTCCAAGGCCGATACCCCGGCGAGCCCCTGTGACAAGTGCAACCGGTCGCCGCATCAGTTCAGCTCCTTTGCAATAATGTAATCTGCCACGCGCAATGCTTGTGCGGCAATCGTCAGCGCAGGATTGACCGCAGCAGAGGTTGGCAAGAACGCGGCATCAACCACAAAGAGGTTCGGATGCTGATAAGCCCGGCAATATATATCTAGAGGTGCAGTCGAAGGATCATTGCCCATGCGCACCGTCCCACACTGATGCGAGGGAGTTTTTCGATCAAAGGCTTTGGAGACAACCAATGGAAAACCAGCCGCACGAAGCACGGTCTTGATCTCGGCAACCAGTTTGAGATGTGCTGGCCAGTTGCTCCTTATCCACTGCAGAATGATTTTGTCACCATCAATTCGGACGCGGCTTTCCGGCTTTGGTACGTCCTCGCTCATGGCTAGAAAATCCACCGTATGAGCGCAGAACCTTTGCAGCAGCCACTCCGGAACAAGTTTCAAATCTGATTTCAGAACGGGTGCACTAATGCGGCCAAGGAGTTGGACATTACCTAACGGTGCTCCACCCTTTACATCCGAAAGATAGAAATCGTTAAAGCCCAACGTCTTTTGATAGACGGAATCATTTCTGAATCTTGGATCAAAACCAATCACGGCGGACAGATTATGATTCATGAAATTACGCCCGACCTGATCGGAGCGATTAGCCAACCCTGTTGGATTGGCATCATTGGCAGAACGCAAAAGAAGAACCGCAGATTGCACCGCACCTGCGGACAGAATCACAAGCTTCGGCTTGATCGAAAAGCGTTGACCGTTGCGTTCATAGTGGACAGCAGTAATCATTTTACCATCAGCGGCTGTTTCAAGCCGGATGACGCGGGAGTTCGTCTGAAGCTGAACGTTTGCATGCTTCAACGCAGCGGCCAAAGCAGTGGTTTCAGCGTCCATTTTTCCATTGAAGCTATTAGGATGGGCATCCCAAGGGGTCTTCCCGTGTGAAAGCCATGTGTCGATATCGACACCGAGCGGCAACGAGAACGGATGAACGCCAACACCTTTGAGCCGCTGGCGAAGCAAGCCGATAGGCGCTTCATCCGGCACTGGACTGAAATCATATGGTCTCGAATGTTCCGGCTCAGTCGGGTCTTCACCAAGTGCGCCCCGCACCTGAAATAACGCCTCGGCTTTGCCGTACCAAGGCTCAAGCTCCTCATAGGAGAACGGCCAGGCCGGAGAAACGCCCTCCATATGCTGCATTTCCTTGAAATCCTCAGCACGATACCGTGTAAGCACCGCACCATAAAATTTCGAGTTGCCACCTACATTGTAGTAGTTGCCGGGATTGAAGGCTTTCCCCTGCTCGTCATACCAAGTCTCATTCGGTCGGAAGACGCCTTGTTGAAAAATGGCTCGTGGGTCACGGTTTTCGGGGCGTTCGGGAAGATGATCGCCCGCTTCCAGAATAAGTATGTCAGCACCTGACGCGGCAAGTCCCGCCGCCAAGGTGGCGCCGCCCACGCCAGAGCCTATGATAACGATATCAGCAGTTGTCCGCGGTTGCATATCCATTGACATGAGCCCTGACCCATCAGCGCCTCAATCAGGCACCGATACGGAGTTGTGATGTTGGGTCAAAGAAAACGGCTTTATCCAAATTAAACGATAGCTGTGTCTTTTGCCCCGGCAGAATACGCGCATCGGCACGTAGACGCGCCACCACTTCCTTACCGCCGAGCTTGGTCACAGCAAAAGTATCGGATCCTGCAGGTTCCACCACTTCGATCAGGCATTCGCCTTCGACCAAAGATGCTGCGTTCCTGTCTGCACCGTCCGGGTCGGTGAGTGCTTCAGGGCGGATGCCGAATACAACCTCCTTGCCATCATAAGTTGCGAGCGCCGCATTGGCCTTTTTGATTGGGAGCCTTAATGGGGCTGCATCCGGACGCTCTAGGGACACATGAAGGTCTGATGCTCCTCCATCAATCTTCGCATGAAGCAAATTCATGGCGGGTGAACCCATGAAATCCGCTACAAAAAGATTGGTCGGATTATTGTAGATTTCCGCTGGCGTTCCGAACTGCTGCAAAATTCCGTCCTTCAGAACGGCGATTTTGGTAGCGAGCGTCATGGCTTCGATCTGGTCGTGGGTGACATAAACAATCGTGGTTTTCATACGCTGATGCAGGCGTTTGATTTCCGTGCGCATATCAACACGCAGCTTGGCATCCAGGTTCGATAGCGGCTCGTCGAAGAGAAACACTTGGGGGTTACGCACAAGCGCCCGCCCCATGGCAACGCGCTGACGTTGACCACCGGAAAGCTGGCTTGGCTTGCGATCGAGCAAATGGCCAATCTGCAACATGTCGGCAACCTGTTTGATTGCCTTTTCGCGCTCGGGCTTCGGAACACCGCGAATTTCCATACCGAAGGCAATATTACCACCAACTGTCATGTTGGGATAAAGCGCATAAGACTGAAAAACCATGGCAATATCGCGCTTGGAGGGATGCAGCCCGCTGATCGACTTTCCCTTAATGGATATGTCGCCCGACGTGATCGGTTCAAGGCCAGCGATGGTATTGAGAAGCGTGGACTTGCCGCAACCGGATGGACCGACGAGAACGAGAAAGCCACCCTCATCAATCTCGATGTTGATATCCTTCAGGATCGGCACATTGCCGTATGATTTATGCAGGTCTTTGATTTGGAGAAATGACATTGAATTATCCCTTCACGGCGCCGGACATGAGGCCGCGGACGAAATAGCGTCCGGAGACGATGTAGACGATGAGAGTTGGCAGCGCAGCGAGAATGGCGCCAGCGAAATGCACGTTATATTCCTTCACACCCGTGGATGAGTTGACAAGATTGTTCAGGGCAACCGTCATGGGCGTGCTGCTGAATCCGGAAAACGACGCACCAAAAAGAAAGTCATTCCAGATATTGGTGAATTGCCAGATCACCGACACAACAATGATCGGGCCAGAGGAAGGCAGCAGAATGCGCCGGAATATCTGGAAAAAGCTCGCGCCATCTATCTGTGCAGCACGCACAAGTTCTGTTGGAAATGCTTCATAATAATTGCGGAAATACAGCGTCGTGAATCCCAGCCCATAAATGACGTGAACAAGAATCAATCCCTGAATAGTGCCCGCCATGTTTAATATGCCGAGGACACGCGCCATCGGAATGAGCACGATTTGAAATGGTATGAAGCAACCGAGGAGCAGCATGCCGAACATTACATTCGAGCCGCGAAACTTCCACTTTGTCAGAACGTAGCCATTCAATGCGCCGAGGATTGTCGAAATCGCAACGGCGGGAACAACCATGATAATCGAATTGATAAAGTAAGGCCGAAGGCCCGTTGGCTGCACGCCGATCTGGGCGGTTGACCAGGCGGACAGCCAAGGCTCGATTGTCCATTCGCGCGGCGGAGACAACATCCCACCCTGCCGGATTTCATCAAGCGTCTTGAGCGAATTTACCACCATCACATATAGCGGCAGGAGGTAGTAAAACGCGAACAACAACAATGCCGCATAAATGAGAATACGCGTAATCTTGCCGCTAGAGATCGCATTATCGGGGCTGGGAGCACTCATTTGTTGCCTCCCCGGATTTCCGAGTAAAGATAGGGAACAATGATCGAAAAGATCATAATCAGCATGATGATTGCCGACGACGCCCCTATGCCCATCGAGTTACGAGTGAATGTATAGGAATACATGAAGGTTGCAGGCAATTCGGTGGCCTGCCCCGGTCCGCCGCCTGTCAATGCTATGACCAGATCGTAAGCCTTGATTGCAAGATGGGCGAGCACGACGAAAGCGGAAAGAAACACGGGGCGCATCAGCGGAATGATGATACGGCGGTAAATCATGCTGGTCGATGCGCCATCGATCTGTGCCGCCTTGATGATTTCATTATCAACACCGCGTAGCCCTGCAAGGAACATGGCCATGACAAAGCCTGACGATTGCCACACAGCTGCAATGACAACCGTATAGATCGCCATCTTTGAATCCTTGATCCAGTTGAAGGAAAAACTCGCCCAGCCCCATTGATGCATGGTGTTTTCAAGCCCGATGCCCGGATCGAGGAACCATTTCCATGCAACGCCGGTCACAATGAAGGATAGCGCCATGGGATAGAGATAAATCGGGCGCAGGAAACCTTCAATGCGGATTTTCTGATCCAGCAGAATAGCCAAACCAAGCCCGATAACCGTGCAAATAATAATGTACAAGGAGGCGAAAATGCCGAGATTGGTGATGGCGCGCCACCAATGCGGCAGGGCCCACAATTTGCGGTAATTTTCCAAACCGACGAATCCATA
The DNA here is from genome assembly GCF_037203905.1 of Phyllobacterium sp. CCNWLW109. Classification (NCBI taxonomy): domain Bacteria; kingdom Pseudomonadati; phylum Pseudomonadota; class Alphaproteobacteria; order Hyphomicrobiales; family Phyllobacteriaceae; genus Phyllobacterium; species Phyllobacterium sp. CCNWLW109. The sequence goes on from NZ_JBBCBK010000003.1 coordinate 221,840, forward strand.
AGTGGGCAGCATTTTGCTGTCCGTAAAGGACAAGACGCCCGTATAGGCAATGAACCCATAGACGAAAATCAATATGATCAGGAAGCTCGGTCCTAATACCAGCTTCGGTATAAGGTCCTGTATGCGGCTGCGGGTATCCATAGCCTCACCCCTTCAATTAAGTATTATTATCGCTGCCGCGCAATTGCGGAAAACTGTTCGGGGCGAAATCGCCCCGAACAGAGATGTATGCTCACTTGGCAGCGTCAACGGCTGCAACAAGTTCCTTGACAGCATCTTCAGACGACAGATCGCCGTTGAACTGGCGTGTTACCACGTCATAAATCGCATTCTTCACGGCAGCCGGGTTGGCATGGCCGTGAGCCATCGAACCATAGAGCGTGCCCGCCTTGTTGGCTTCGGCAAGATCCTTGATCGCCTTCTTGCCGCAAGCATCAAAGTCTGTGTCCGGAACATCGGTACGGGCAGGAGCAGAACCCTTGACCACGTTGAACGCTGACTGGAAGACAGGGTTTTCGATTGCCGAAGCCATAACGAGCTGGGGCTTGGCCTTTTCTTCACTGACCTTAAACATTGCAAACTGGTCAGAGTTGAATGTCACAGACCCTTGGGTGCCGGGGAAGCGCATGCAAACAAAGTCCTTGCCTGGCTCCTTCTTGGCTTTGACAAATTCACCCTTTGCCCAGTCACCCATGAACTGAAGGCCGGCCTTGTTCTCGATGATCATGGCGGACGCAAGATTCCAGTCGCGACCGGAGAAATTATCGTCCACGTAGCTGCGCAGCTTGGTCATGCGGTCGAAAGCTTCCTTCATTTTCTCGCCGCCGAGAGCAGCCGGATCAAGATCGATGAATGCGGCCTTGTAGAAGTCATTGCCGAGCGACAGAACGACAGCATCGAAAATCGTCGCGTCCTGCCAAGGCTGACCACCATGAGCGACTGGTGTAATGCCCTGCTCCTTGAATTTGTCGAGAAGAGCAATCAACTCGTCCCAGTTTGCAGGTTCCTTGCCACCGGCCTTGTCCAGCGCTGCCTTATTGATCCAGATCCAGTTGGTCGAATGCACATTTACCGGGGCTGCAATCCAATGGCCGTCATATTTCGAGAACTTCTGCAGAGCTGTCGGGATTACATCGTCCCATTTTTCTTTCGCTGCAACTTCATCGAGATTGCCCAGCGCGCCTTGCTTTGCCCAATCGAGAATGTCAAAACCCAGCATCTGCACCGCTGTGGGAGCATTTCCCGCTGTGACGCGAGCACGAAGAACTGTCATGGCTTCTGTACCGCCACCGCCAGAGACAGGCATATCAGACCAGCTGATACCCTTGCCTTCCAAATCCTTCTTCAGCACTTCCAGTGCTGTCGCTTCACCACCGGATGTCCACCAGTGCAGAACCTCAACGTTTTCAGCAGCGCGAGCTGCTGTTGTAACACCCATCAGCATGGCTGCTGCGGCAACAGTATTCATCAACTTTTTCATTTAGTCCTCCCGTGAGAAAAAAGAGATAAAAATCCAACAAACCGACTGAAGTTCCCCCAAGTCCGGAACATTCATACAGCATGCAGAATGGCTCTTACAATCGATTTAATTGGTCGACCATACTACTTTCCTACTACCTATATGCATGTTCAATGTCTTGGTTTCCGTGTAGTCCTCGACGGCATGCCGCCCGAGTTCCCGGCCAAGGCCGGATTGCTTGTATCCCCCAAATGGCAGCTCCGATGCGCCATCCATGAAGGTGTTCATCCATACCGTACCCGCCCGCACCCGGCGTCCCACGCTCAGGCAGGTGTCGAAGTCTCGACTCCAGACGCCTGCGGACAGCCCATAGTCAATGGAATTGGCTATACGAACCGCGTCGTCCAAAGTATCGAATGTCAGAACTGATAAAACGGGCCCGAAAACCTCCTCGCGCGCAACTGCCATTTCGGGCTTCACCGCAGAGAGAATTGTCGGCGACATGAATTGCCCCATACCCAGGTTTAGCGGCTCGCCGCCGTGGCTGATATCTGCTCCTGACGAGGCGGCATTGCGAACATAATCATTGATTTTCGTCAGGTGTTCAGGCGTGATAATGGCCCCAACCTTAGTGTTAGGATCAAGCGGATCGCCGACTTTCACGCGAGCGGACAAAGCCGCGACGCGGGCCACAACGTCATCCGCGATGTCCCGATGGACAATCAGGCGCGACCCGGCATTGCAACACTCACCTGCGTTGAAATAAGCCCCAAAGACAGCCGCATCGATAAAGTCATCCAGATTTGCATCGGGGAATACGATCTGGGGATTCTTGCCGCCCAGCTCCAGCGATACTTTTTTCAAAGTCTGTGCAGCATTCGCCATCGTTAGCCTGCCAACCCCGGTCGAGCCGGTGAAGGAAACCATGTCGACATGGGGGTGCGTCGTCATCGGCGCGCCAACTTCAGGACCTGTTCCGACAATTATATTGACAACACCCGAAGGAACGCCTGCTTCCATCAATATTTCGCCAAGCAGCAAAGTTGAACCCGATGTGAGTTCCGATGGCTTGACCACTGCGGTGCAGCCCGCAGCAAGCGCAAATGGCAGTTTTTGACTGACGATCAGGAATGGAAAGTTCCAAGGCGTAATGATGGAGACAACGCCAATAGCCTCGCGCAGGACAACGCCCAATGTTCCGTCACCAAGTGTGTTGTAGCTTTCGCCATGAAGATCACGACCAAGTGCAGCAGCATAACGCCAGATATCCACTGCACCGCCAAGCTCGGCATTTGCCTGACTTATCGGTTTTCCTGACTCAATGCAGTCAAGATAAGCAAGCTCGTCGGCACGGGCAGCGATGAGATCGGCTGCTTTAAGCAATATATTAGAGCGTTCTGCGCCCGTCATATACGGCCATGGGCCAGTATCAAACGCAGAGCGCGCGGCAGCGATTGCGCGCTCTGCGTCAACTTTCGTACCCGCCTGATACCGTGAGACCACAACGCCATGTCCCGGACTTTTGCGCTCAATAACATCGCCCGCAGCGCCATTGGTCCATCTGCCATCAATCAGCATCTGGAATTCACGCACTTTGAAATTTTCAAGTGCTTGTGGACGTACCAGAACTGTCATTACCATTCTCCTTTGAACGCGGGCTCACGCTTTTCGGTAAATGCCGAAACACCTTCCTTCAGGTCCGCTGTCTTTGCTACGAGGATCGAGCCTAGGGCTTCGACCGCTGTTCCATTGTCTTCGCCATTGGCAGAAGCGATCATGAGTTTTGCCACTTCGATGGCGGATGGTCCGCGTTTGGCAATGCGTTCTGCATAAGCCCTGGCGGTATCGAGCGCAGTGCCTGTTTCAACCACATGATCGACAAGCCCTAGGGCGTGTCCTTCGTCAGCACTGAAAACCTCGCCACCCAAAGCCATCCGCCGCACAGCCTGCGCGCCAAACCGCAATGTGAGGCGCTGCGTGCCCGACCAGCCGGGGATCATTCCCAAGCCAGTTTCCGGTAGACCAAGCTTGATATGCGTTTCTGCAATACGGATATCCGCAACCGCAGCAAGCTCGAGCCCGCCACCCAGTGCATGCCCGTTAAGCGCTGCAATCAGCGGCATCCGCAAAGTCGCAAGGCGCTCGAAAACGCGATGACCAAAACGGACCCAGGCATGTCCGAATTCATTTGGCGTCATTGCTGCCCAAGCCTTGATATCACCGCCAGCGGAAAACGCTTTTCCCTCTCCTGTCAGGACTGCGACACGTACCCGGCCATCAGCTTCAACTGTGTCACAAGCCGCGCTCAACTCCTTCAACATGTCGATGTCCAGAGCGTTCAGTTTTTCGGGCCGCGCAATGGTTATGATTGCGACATGACCGTCAATTGAAACGTGGATACGAGCCTCAGTCATGGAGTGTCCTCGGCTTTTTCTGTGGCAGTTTCAGACCAAATGGCTCCGAGGCAAACAGATGGGCGTCCATTAGTTTCAGATCGCGCGCAACAACCAGCGGGAAATCGGATTGATCGAGAATATGCGCTTGCAGATCGATCCCCGGCGCGATTTCCGTCAAAACCAGGCCTTCTGGCCGTAGAACCATAACGCAGCGTTCTGTCACGTAAGTGATGTCCTGACCCTGTTCTATCGCCCGGCGGCCGGAGAAGGTGACATGTTCGACTTCGTTGACAAGCTTTTTAAGCTTGCCTTCCTTCTCGATAACAAGTTTGCCGTTTTCGATATGGACTTTCGCACCGGCATTAAACATGCCCGAGAAGACAATCTTCTTTGCCCTTGCCGTGATATCGACAAAGCCTCCGGCACCCGCCGTAACGTGAGGACGGAAACTGAGCTTTGAAACATTGACCGACCCGGACTTGTCGATTTCCAGAAAAGAAAGAAGCGATGCATCGAAGCCCGCGCCTTGGAAATAGGTAAATTGGTGCGGTGAAGGAACAAAAGCTTCGGCATTGGATGCACAACCGAATGCGAAGTCCAGCAGCGGGATGCCACCGACCGGCCCTTGCTCGATCACCCAAGTGACAGTGCCATGCAGGCCTTCTTCAAGCAGAATGCGAGGCACATTTGCTGAAATACCGAAACCGAGATTAACGGCGCTGCCTGCCTCCAATTCGCAGGCAACCCGGCGTGCAATCACTTTTTGAATGCCGAAATCAGCGAGGGCAAAATCCTCAAGCGGATGAGAAATTTCTCCGGAAATTGCCGGATCGTAAATGGTTTGCGTGGTTTGTTTCTGATCTGGATCTACAATAATATAATCGACCAGAATGCCGGGCACGCGCACATCATGCGGCTTCAAGGACCCGCTTTTGGTAATTCGCTTTACCTGCGCAATAATAATTCCGCCGTTGTTGCGCGCGGCCAATGCTTGATCAAAACCACCAAGATAGGCGCCCTCATGTTCGTAAGTCAGATTGCCGCGCTCATCGGCAGTCGTGGCACGAATGATAGCAACCTGCGGAATAACAGGCTTAAAGAACAACCATTCCTCACCCTCGAAATTAACCTTCCGGACGAGTGCTTCTTTCGCGGCTGAGGCATTCATAGCGCAGCCCTGCCGGTCCGGATCGACAAATGTATCCAAACCAATCTTGGTCAATACGCCCGGACGTTTGGCGGCGGCTTCGCGATGCATATCAAACAGAATGCCGGACGGAACATTATAGGCCGCAACCTCATCATTACCGATCATTTGCCAGATCAAGGGCGGTTCAGAAGATGAAGGCCCCGACGGATAGGAACCACCGATAATCTTTTTCAGCAGCCCCTTCTTCGCAATGTAATCGACGCCCTTAATGCCACTCATATCACCGGCTGCGATTGGGTGCAGCGTGGTGAGGTCGCGCGGATGCCCCGTTGCATCGAAACGGGCACCAATTGCCTTTAGCATCAGATCTGGACAGCCGAGACCACTTGATGAAGATACCGAGACAACGGCTCCATCAGGGATGAGTTCTGCAGCCTGTTCTGGCGTTATGTGCTTGTTCATACTTCTTTTTCGTTCTTCTCAAAGACCAGGATCAATTGGTTGGGTCACCCCGGTTTTCGCCGCTTCCGCTACAGCCAGACCCGCAGCCAGCGACCAAAGTCCATCTTCGCCGTCTGCTGCCGGTTTGCCGTTTCCGGCTATTGCTGCGTGAAATTTGGCGATGCCAGTTTCGTAAAGGTTTTGGTGATCGAGTTTTAATTCGAATTCGCCATCGGCATTACGCAATGTCACGATGCCGACGGGCTTTTGCGACATCACATTACGGCCAACGAGAGATCCTTCAGTGCCATGCACCTCGAATCCGGTATCGGCGTATTTGGTTGTGAACCCGTCATGAAGCATGGCGATCAAGCCGGATTTGAAGCGCATGACGCCCATCACGGCATCAGCAAGATCAGCCTTAGCCAAACCGCTTTGTTGAGTGGAAGCAATGACTTCTACCGGATCATCGCCCAAAACATAACGCAACGTATCCGTATCGTGTACGGTGATGTCGAGGATGACTCCACCACCCGCATCCGGGCGATCAAGTCGCCAGCCCTGCAAATGCGGCGGCAAGTAAACAGCGTGAAATACCCTCGCTGCCAGTGGCTTGCCGATCTTGCCGGCGGCAATCGCATCACGCATGGCTGTATGGGTCGCGGCATTGCGCAGATGATGGTTGGTGGCGAAGACAACATTCGCAGCTTTGCACGCGGCCACCATCGCCTTCGCATCGTCCAGACTGGTCGCCAAAGGCTTCTCGCAAAGCACATGTTTTCCGGCCTTTGCCGAAGCCAGAACCTGATCTTTGTGCAGCTCGTTGGTAGTGGAAATATAAACGGCATCAATGGATTGTCCGCTCAGTAATTCGTCCAGCGCCGTAACCGAATGAGCAATGCCATGATCGGCGGCATATTTTGCACCGCGCTCGGCATTGGCGCTCATGACTGAAACGATCTCGCCGCCATTGGCGCGGATTGCATCGATCACCCATTCATGCGCAATCGTGCTGGCCCCGATCAATCCCCAACGTATCACGCCATTTCCTCCAATTGCTTTACAGGTGCACCGCAGCTCTGGCGAACGACGAGCCGTACCGAAGTCGTGATCGCCTCCTGATCCCGTTGCCCCGAATTGATTTGCTTGAGCAGCAGCTGGGCTGCTCGCTGGCCCATTCCCTGAGGATCAACAGATACAGTTGTCAGTGCCGGCACCGCAGTCTTTGCCTCGATCACATCATCGAAGCCTATGATTGCAAAGGATTTTCCAGGCTCAAGGCCATGGGCTCGCAGTCCATCGCAAACACCAAAAGCCACAGCATCATTCAAGCATAGTGCTGCTGTTGGGCGCTCTGGAATAGTCATTAGACGCTCCAATGCGACGACTCCGCCAGCGCGTGAAGGCGCCGAATGAATGGTGTATTTTTCTTCCGCGGCGATGCCCGCATCCTGCAACGCATCGCGATATCCGCGAAGCCGTTCGCCAAACACGGCTGTATCCTGGAAGCCGCCCATGAAGGCGACCCGGGAATGTCCCAGCGAGATCAAATGGCGCACAGCCGCTTTTGCACCGGCATAATTATCGGACAGAAGTGTCGATACTTTTGCGCCGGGCAGATTACGCACAACGACCACAACCGGAATGTCGCCGCCCACTAATGCTTTGATATCACTAGCTTCTGTTCCCCGCGCCGGTGACAGGATCAACCCTGCAATACCGTTCTCCCGCATGGAAGCGATGACCTCGCGTTGGCGGTCGACGCTCTCGCCGCTATGGGCAAGGAACTGAACATAACCAGCCGATTGAACCACCATATCCATCCCGACGGCCAGTTCGGCGAAGAAACTATTGGTCAAATCATTGACGACAATGCCGACGATTTTCGATTTGGACTGACGAAGATTGGCGGCGCCGCGATTATAAATATAGCCAAGCTCCTTGATGTGAGCATTGACCTTTTCACGGGTAGCCTCGCTGACGAGAGGGCTTTTCTGGAGAACCAACGACACAGTGGATTTCGACACACCAGCGGCGCGCGCAATATCCACGATGCTTGTTCTGGTCCGGTTCAAAAGCATATCCTCCAACCCATGCGGTATATAATTGGAACGTTCCAAAAAGGTCAAGTGAATATTTAACACAACCTAACACGCCAATTATTCCATTTATGGTAGAAATTTTTGGGGAATTTTCGTGCATTCTTCGGCAAAAATCCGGAGCTTTTTGGCTATACTCTCCCATTACACGCCGACCTTCATCCAATTTCCATTTATTGCTTGTATTTTGGATCGTTCCAAAATATTTGTGACTTGTTCGATGGGAGCCAAGCAATGACCCACACCTTGAAGTTGCCAGATCAGGATAGTGCAATCTGCGATTACAAGCTGATAGGCACCCCAATTGCCTTTCCAGCCAGCCCGCCAGTCTTCAATCGCATTGCATACGCAGCTGCGCATATTGTCTCTGATCCGCTTCGGGATTCGACACCTTGGGGTTCGCCAGCCATTGATTGGGATGCAACCTTGGCGTTTCGTCACCACCTCTGGTCACTTGGTTTCAAGATTGCAGAGGCGATGGATACAGCGCAGCGCGGCATGGGGGTCGATTGGCCAGTTGCACGCGAATTGATCCGCCGGTCACTGGCAGAGTCGCGCACTGTTCCGGGTGCTGATCTTGCCTGCGGTGCCGGTACAGATCAGCTTGCACCCGAAAACGCCAAGACGCTTCAGGACGTCATCGACGCCTACGAAACCCAGATTGATTTTATTGAGGCTGAAGGTGGACGCGCAGTAATGATGGCCAGCAGAGCGCTGGCCCGCATAGCTCGCTCAGCGGAAGACTATCGCGCTGTCTATGGAAATATTCTCGCGCAGACGCGTGAGAAAGTCGTGCTGCATTGGCTGGGTGACATGTTTGATCCACAACTTGCCGGTTATTGGGGTTCCTCCTCTTTCGACAAGGCGCTGGAGACAGTGCTCGCGATTATCAATGACAATAGAGACAAGGTCGAAGGCATCAAGATTTCCCTCCTCGACAATGCCAGCGAGATCGAACTGCGCAAACGCCTGCCGGAAGGCGTTCTCTGCTTCACCGGCGATGACTTCAACTATGCGGAACTGATAGAAGGTGATGGGGAACGCTACAGCCATGCTTTGCTCGGCATTTTTGATGCGGTAGCCCCCTCGGCCTCCAAAGCGCTAGCTCATCTCGCCAAAGGTGAAACACAGGCATTCCGTTCAATCATTGAGCCTACTGTTCCGCTCTCGCGCAAGATTTTCGAAGCCCCCACACAATATTACAAAGCCGGCGTTGTATTCCTCGCCTGGCTCAACGGCCACCAGCCACATTTCATCATGCCCGCAGGTATGCAATCGGCACGCGGCATTGGTCACTATGCGGATATTTTCCGTCTCGCCGATCAGGCAAACGTTCTGGACAAGCCTGATTTAGCAGTGGCCCGCATGACGAGCCTGATGCAGGTCTACGGATTGTAAAAATGGGATAACGACCATCTAAGCCAAAAAGGGCATTGATTTTTGTAATGTTATTTAATAACTAAACGCTTTTCCTATAGACGGCACGGCGGATTCTCTGCCCAAGCATCGTCAATTTTCGTCAGCTCTTTCCAATCCAAAGGAGGTCGACGCGCTGATCCATTTGCGCAGTAAAGGCACGTGCTGGAGTACGTTTAACCATCCGTCCCAAGTTTATTTTAAATTTTGCATATTTCCGGAGTTCATTATGAAGATCGACTTTTTGAGCAATTCAAACCGCTCACCGCTTTCGTCCCATAGTTCTTACGTTCCGTCGAAGAGAACAGGCCATCTCAAGTTTTGGAAGGCCGCAAAATTAGCATCAATTGCCGGGATCGCTTGCTTTTGCCTCAATCCTCTCGCCCAGGCAGACCCTGCCCCAGTCGTAAGTGTGGTCGGTAAACAAGGAGACAACGGTCATGTAGGAGATGATAGCCATGATGACAAAGAGGAGCTTGGCGGAACCGGAGGATCAGGCGGTGTGGGCGGTGTTGGCATAACCATTTTGCAATCAAACGATCCGACCTATAATGGCAATGTTATCGGGGGTAATGGTGGCATAGGTGGGCAAGGTGGCAAAAAACACCATATCCACACGAAAGAGGAAGCTGGCCACTCCGGAAAACACCTTGAAATGAGAGGTGGCTCAGGCGGTTACGGCGGAGTAGGCGGACTAGGCATTTTCGTGAAGAGGGACGAATTGACTTTTCACGGGACCGCAACCGGCGGAACTGGTGGAAAAGGTGGCTCAGGCGGCGAAGGTATGGAAGTCGATGGTGATGCTATTACATCAACCGCTCCTACCAATGATCCCTCTAATATTCCGGGCGAAAAACAATATTCCTCTGCAGAGGAACACAATGGCGGAGACGGCGGAAAAGGCGGAGACGGTGGCGTCGGCATTTATGCAAAAAAGCTGGAAAATAGCGGCACAATTATCGGCGGCACAGGCGGCTTAGGCGGTGATGCGGGCTATGGCAACAATGGCATCGGTGCTCATGGGCAAGGCGGCAAAGGTGGCATCGGTGCCAGCGTTGGTGATCTGCTTAATAAAGGAAAGATTCAAGGTGGCATTGGCGGTAGTGGTGCCGGAAAACCAAAATATGGCCTCGGGGGTAATGGTGGAACAGGTGTCCTTGGCCGCAGGGACAGTATTATAGTTAATGATCAAGACATTCTGGGGGGCATTGGCGCGCAAGGTGATTCAAGCATGGCCTCTGGCGATGGCGGCGCTGGCATGGAAACGATGTCCGGAAGTCAAGTTACCAATAATGGTACTATCCGGGGTGGTGACGGCGATGCCAACACTCAGGGAAGAGGTGGTATAGGCGTATCTCTTATAGGAACTCTTATTAATAACGGAACCATAAGTGGTGGTGACGGCGGTAAAATACGCTCGCTTGTGAAAACACCGGACATGCCCGAAGCGATCAGGGGGACAGACAGCCTTGGGGTCAATGTTGGCAAGGGTTCTGGTAGTACGATCATCAATAATGGCACTATCACCGGCGGTTTTGGCCCGGACAACCAACAAGGCGAGGCCATACAGTTTTCCGAAAAGGCCGAGGACGGCGTACTTATTCTACATGCCAAATCAAATATTATTGGTAACGTAATAGCCAAAAAATCGATCAGTTTGAAACTAGGCGGTACGCAAGCAGCAAGCTTCGATGTCTCCAAAATTGGCCGCGCAGCGCAGTATCGCGGTTTCGGCGCATTTTCGAAAATTGATAGCGGAACCTGGACACTTGAGGGTGAAACAGACGCTGTTATGCCTTGGGCAGTCTCCGGGGGTACGCTTGCAATTTCTTCGAAACGAGGTCTTGGCGACGACAAGGGGCAACTCAATTTAGACGGCGGCACTTTGAAAACGATAAAGGAGATGGAACTGACAAAGTCTGTTCTTCTCTCCGACAAGGGCGGAACAATCGAAAATGAAAAGGCCCTCACCCTTTCCGGCCCTATTCTTCAATCTGGCCCCTTTACAAAGACGGGTGCAGGTCGTCTCGCACTGCTTGCGAAGAACACCTATAAGGGCGAGACAATTGTTGATAGCGGCGAATTAAATATCGCGGCAGGAGCGGCAATTACCTCCAACACCACTGTCAAAAGATTGGGGCGTCTGTCTGTAGATGGCACAGCGCAAGATGTGACGCTGGACAGTGGCTCCCGCATTTCCGGTGTCGGAACAATAGGTGATCTGACTGTAAAGTCCGGCGCAACGGTTTCGCCGGGCAATTCGGTTGGCACGCTTCATCTTGGCAAGGATGTCACTTTTAACAAGAGCAGCATTTTTGACGTCGAAATCAAACATGATTTTTCTCAAGCGGATCAATTGTCGGTTCAAGGTTCGGCAAAACTTCTTGGCGGTGTGGTCGACATACGGCTTGAAAATGATTTAGCAGTTCTAACTGAGGATATGGGCAAGAGCTTGCTCTCAAAAAGCTATAACATCCTCGTTGCAGCCAACGGTGTTACGGGCCAGTTTGACGGCGTCTTGTCGCGCTATAATTACATTAACCCGAAATTGAACTATGCCGCGACCCAGGTGGTACTCGGTTTTGAACTCGCGCCGACTGTAAAGAGCGCAAAAACTCAAGATCTGGAGAAACAGCTGGCAGAGCTTGAGGTTGAGAGCGCTGGCATTGCTGCTGATGCGGATGCCAAGCCATTGGCAACGCCAGAGGCAGAGGCGTCTCGCTTCGTCGCCGAAGAGCAATTGGTCCAACTTGAAGTCAAAAAGCAGGTTTTGGAAACAGACCTTCAAAAAGCAAAGTTGGAAACCTTTTTGTCTGCGGATTTCCTCGCCGCAGGTGTTGCAACATCCAACCAGAAAAACCTTTGGGCAGGCGTTCAATCCCTCGGCATGGATAATAACAGGCCGCTGGAGGAAGTTTTGAAATCCACCAGCGACAATCCGCTGAATTTCGATGCCCTCTCCGGCGAGGTTCATGCCACGCTTTCCGGTGTTCTGGCGCAGGACAATCACTTCATTTCCGATGCGGCGACTTCGCGCTTGCGCAATGGCTTTGGCGGGGTGGCAGGCAAGGCGCAGGCCGTTACCACACCATTGGCCTATGGTGCTGAGACCAAGGCAAAGCAGAGCAATGCCTTTGCTGCAGTTGAACCTGCCGCTGCATCCACGGCGCTTTGGGGTGAGGCCTATGGCGCATGGGCGCATGCGGATGGCAATGGCAATGCTGCCGGCTATAGTCGCAACACGGGCGGGTTCATCACTGGCATGGATGGCGTGATTGCCGAAGATTGGCGGCTTGGTGTTCTGGCCGGTTATGGCAGCACATCGCTGCATGGCAATGGCAAGGCATCGGTGGAGTACTATCAGGTGGGTGTCTATGGCGGCACCAAGCTTGATGCGCTCGGGCTTCGCTTTGGCGTCAATCTTGGCCAGCATGAGATCGAGACCAAGCGGAGCGCCGCGTTCGGCGGGCTGAATGAGGAGCATGAGGCTTCCTATGATGCGCGTTCCATGCAGGTCTTCGGGGAACTCGGCTATCAGCTCGATACGCCCTATGCGGCGCTCGAACCCTTTGCGGCGGCACGCCATGTCCATGTCAAAACCGATGGCTTTGGCGAAGATGGCGCAACCAGCAATCTGACCGGTGCAGCATCAAGCACCGATCTGACGGTGACAACGCTGGGTCTGCGTGCCTCGCGCCAGTTGGCGTTGGGTGAAAGCACGACCCTGACGGCGCGCGCCATGCTGGGCTGGAACCATGGCTTTGGCGATGTGACGCCGCAGGCAAGCCTTGCCTTCAACGGCGGGCAGGGCTTTACGGTTGAAGGCACCGGCATTGCCAAGGATGCCGCTCTCATCGAGGCGGGATTGGACTTCGGCATTGGCAAGGCCACCAGCATCGGTGTCAGCTATACCGGCCAGTTCTCCAGCCAGTCCCATGACAATGCCATCAAGGCCGATCTGAGCGTGCGGTTTTAGGAGCGATAACAAGGGGGCGGCAGATGATGCCATCCTTGTTGCTTCTATTCTAGGGCAATCGCAATATACCAAAGAAAAAGGGCGGCGCCGAAGCGCCGCCCCCTCCCCTCAATGCCTCAAGCTTACTTGTTCCAGCTCTTGACCAGTTCGTCATAATTGATGGTCTGGGGCTTTTCTTTTTCGTTTTCGATCTTCAACTGTGGTGCGAGGTGGCCATTCTTGACCGCATCGGCATTCCAGTAGGCAAGATCATGTTCTTCAGCCATTTTCGGTCCAATATCGCCCTGAATGCCAGCGCGTTCCAGACGTTCCATGACCTTTTCCTGCTCGGCGCAAAGTGAGTCCATCGCTTCCTGTGCAGTCTTGGCACCGGAGGATGCATCGCCGATTGCCTGCCACCATAGCTGAGCCAGCTTTGGATAGTCAGGAACGTTGGTGCCGGTTGGCGACCACTGAACACGGGCAGGCGAACGATAGAACTCGATCAGACCACCAAGCTCCGGAGCGCGCTTGGTGAAGCTTTCATGCTGGATGGAGCTTTCGCGGATCAAGGTCAGACCTACATGGCTCTTCTTGACGTCCACAGTCTTTGATGTGACGAACTGGGCGTAGAGCCAAGCTGCCTTGGCGCGATCATCCGGTGTCGACTTCAGCAAGGTCCAGGAACCCACATCCTGATAACCAAGCTTCATGCCGTCTTTCCAGTAAACGCCATGTGGCGAAGGAGCCATGCGCCATTTCGGCGTGCCATCATCATTCATGACCGGCAGGCCCTTTTTGACCATGTCGGCAGTGAAGGCCGTGTACCAGAATATCTGCTGGGCAACATTGCCCTGTGCAGGAACGGGACCGGATTCCGAGAAGGTCATGCCCTGCGCTTCCGGCGGTGCATAGGCCTTCATCCAGTCAAGATATTTCTGGATGGAATAGACGGAAGCCGGGCCGTTGGTATCACCGCCGCGCGCAACGCAGGAGCCGACCGGCTGTGACTTTTCGTTGACCTTGATGCCCCATTCATCGACGGGCAAACCGTTTGGAAGACCCTTGTCACCATTGCCTGCCATGGAGAGCCAGGCATCGGTGAAGCGCCAACCGAGCGATGGGTCCTTCTTGCCATAGTCCATGTGACCATAGACTTTCTTGCCGTCGATCTCGCGACCGGTGAAGAATTCGGCAATGTCTTCATAGGCTGACCAATTGACCGGCACACCGAGGTCATAACCATACTTCGCCTTGAAGTCGGCCTTGTTCTTTTCGTCGTTGAACCAGTCATAGCGGAACCAATAAAGGTTCGCGAACTGCTGGTCCGGCAACTGATACAGCTTGCCATCAGGAGCAGTCGTGAACTTGGTGCCGATAAAGTCAGCCAGATCAAGACCAGGATTGGTAACGTCCTTGCCTTCATTGGCCATCCAGTCGGTCAGGCTGCGCGCCTGCTGGTAGCGCCAATGCGTGCCGATCAGATCGCTATCATTGACGTAAGCATCATAGACGTTTTCGCCGGACTGCATTTGTGTCTGCAGCTTCTCAACGACATCGCCTTCACCGATGAGATCATGGGTGATCTTGATGCCGGTAATATCAGTGAATGCTTTAGCTAGAGTTTTGGACTCATATTCATGGGTGGTAATCGTTTCCGAAACCACCTTGATATCCATGCCTGCGAAAGGCTTTGCAGCATCGATAAACCACTGCATTTCCTTTTCCTGCGCCGCCCGATCAAGGGTCGACATATCGCCGATTTCCTTGTCGAGAAAAGCTTTGGCTTCGTCCATGCCCGCATAGGCACTTCCCGCCCCCAATAGCAGCGCAAGTGCTGTTGTTGTCGTTAGAATTCGCGTTCGCATTTCAGTCCTCCCAGAGTTGCGATTTGCAGGTGTTGAATGACTGGCGATGCCAGACCTTCAATTTAGGGCATCGGATTTCAGTCCGATGCTTTAGACAAAGCGGAATACGCCAATGGCGTAGACCACAGAGATTGCTAGAGCCCACCAGATATTCGGGCCAACGAGACCGAGCCAGGCGAGGTGGATAAAAGCACTGCCGAGCAGCGACACGAAAAGCCTGTCGCCGCGCGTGGTTTCAAAGCGCAATATGCCGATGCGCGGATTGCCGCCCGGCGAGGCATATTCCCAGACCGCCATCAGCGATATGAGCGCAAAGATGGTCAGGAAAAACAGCGCTGTCGGAAATGTCCAGGCCATCCAGCCGCCACCTGCAAGTGCTCCGAACCAATCCCGCGCACCGCTTTTCAACGGCACAGCTGTGACAAGCAGGCCCGCTAAGATTGCATAGACCGCAAGAACAGCGAGAAGCGCCAGAGGCCAACGCCGTGTGTTTTCCATTACACCCTCCCCAGGGCAAAGCCCTTGGCGATATAGTTGCGGACGAAGTAGATCACGATGGCGCCGGGAATGATGGTCAAGACGCCGGCCGCAGCCAGCACGCCCCAATCCATGCCCGACGCAGAAACCGTGCGCGTCATGATAGCAGCGATTGGTTTTGCCGCAGTCGTCGTCAACGTGCGGGCAATAAGCAATTCCACCCATGAGAACATGAAGCAGAAGAAGGCAGCAACGCCGATGCCGCTTGCGATCAGCGGAATGAATATCTTCACGAAGAAGCGCGGAAAGGAATAGCCGTCAATATAGGCGGTCTCGTCGATTTCCTTTGGCACGCCCGACATGAAGCCTTCCAGAATCCACACAGCCAGCGGCACGTTGAACAGACAATGCGCCAGAGCAACGGCGATATGCGTATCGATCAAGCCGAAGGCCGAATAAAGCTGGAAGAATGGCAGCGCAAAAACAGCTGGCGGTGCCATGCGATTGGTCAAAAGCCAGAAGAACAAATGCTTGTCGCCGAGGAAGCGATAACGCGAGAAGGCGTAGGCCGCAGGCAAGGCGACCAGCACCGAAATCACTGTGTTCATGCCCACATAAATGATCGAGTTGATATAACCCTTATACCATGAGGGATCCGTGAAGATGACCGCATAGTTCCGCAAGGTCGGACTTTGCGGCCAAAGGGAAAAGTTTCCCAAAATCTCCTGATTGGTTTTGAAGCTCATATTGATGAGCCAATAGATCGGCAGCATCAGGAAAAAGATGTAAAGCGTCGGGATCAACCACCAGAATTTCGATTCATCCCCGCGCTTGCGCATGCGGCGGGCAAGAGCCTTATCCATTCTGGCCTGTTCAGGGCTGACACTAACTGCGGTACGGGCGACAGATTCTGACATCTCAGCGCTCCGCATCATAATTGGTCATGACGGTGTAGAACACCCATGACATCAGGAGGATAATAAGGAAGTAGATGAGCGACATGGCTGCCGCCGGTCCAAGATCGAACTGGCCAACCGCCATCTTGACCAGATCAATGGACAGGAAAGTGGTCGAGTTGCCGGGACCACCACCTGTGACGACGAAGGGTTCGGTATAGATCATGAAACTGTCCATGAAGCGCAGCAGAACGGCGATCAAAAGCACACGGTTCATCTTTGGCAACTGAATGTAGCGAAACACTGCCCAGCGCGATGCACCATCAATCTTTGCCGCCTGATAAAAGGCATCGGGGATCGAAACCAGCCCGGCATAGCACAGCAGCACGACCAAGCTGGTCCAGTGCCAGACATCCATAATGATGACCGTGAACCAAGCATGCAGCGGATTCTGCACATAATTATAGTTGATCCCGAGGCGTTCCAGCGTATGGCCGAGCAAGCCGATATCAACACGCCCGAACACCTGCCAGATCGTACCAACCACATTCCACGGAATAAGCAACGGCAAAGCCATCAGCACGAGACAAACCGGAACACCCCAGCCCTTGCGCGGCATATTCAGCGCAATGACGATCCCCAGCGGAATCTCGATGAGAAGGATAATGAACGAGAAGAAGAGGTTGCGACCAAGAGCCGAATGGAAGCGCTCGGAAGTGAGCATTTCCGTGAACCATTCTGTGCCGGCCCAGAAGAACTGGTTATTGCCGAACGTATCCTGCACTGAATAATTGACCACGGTCATCAGCGGGATAACTGCCGAGAAAGCCACGAGCAGCAAAACCGGCAGGACCATAAACCAGGCTTTATTGTTCCAGGTTTTTTCCATGATTATAACCCTCCCACGCGCCAGCTATCGGCATAGATATTTATGCCCTTCGGGTCGAAGGTGATGTGCGGATCGGCAGGGATATCCTCGCCTTCGCCAACGATGACGGCAATGTCCTGATTTTCAAGTCGGGTACGCACGATCTTGTGTCGTCCAATATCTTCCACTTTGGCAATTTTTACCGGCATGCCGGAACGACCGATGCGGATATATTCCGGGCGGATACCAAGCTCGATTTTCTTCGCATCGGCGGGGGTAACAGGTGTAGGAAGTTGTATTGCGTGCGCACCAATTTGCGCCATTCCGCCTGCAAGCTTGACCGGCATGACATTCATGCCTGGCGAGCCGATGAAATAACCAACGAAGGTATGCTTTGGCCGCTCGAACAATTCTTCTGGCGTACCGATCTGCACGATCTCGCCATCATACATGACGACGACTTTCTGGGCGAAAGTCAGCGCTTCCGTCTGATCATGTGTGACATAAACCATTGTATAGCCAAAACGCTGATGCAGCTGCTTCAGCTGTGAGCGAAGAACCCATTTCATATGGGGGTCAATCACGGTCAGCGGCTCATCGAAAAGGATAGCGTTCACATCAGACCGGACAAGGCCGCGACCGAGCGATATCTTCTGCTTCTGATCCGCCGTCAGACCACGGGCTTTCTTGCCGGACCAGCTCGCAAGATCGATCATCTCCAGCGTCTCGCGCACCTTGACGTCGATCTCGGATTCCGCAACGCCGCGATTGCGCAGGGGGAAGGCAAGATTATCGTAAACCGTCATGGTGTCGTAGATGACCGGGAACTGGAACACCTGTGCGATGTTGCGTTCCTGCGTCGAAAGATTGGTGACATCCTGACCGTTGAACAGCAATTGTCCATGGGACGGATGGATCAGGCCTGAAATGATGTTGAGCAGCGTGGTCTTGCCGCAACCGGAAGGTCCCAGCAGCGCATAGGCACCGCCATCTTCCCAGCTGTGGTGGACCTCGCGCAGCGCATAGTCCTTATCCGACTTCGGATTAGGACCGTAGGCGTGGCGGATATGGTTGAGATCGATACGTGCCATTATCTATGCCGCCAATTTCTGCTGGCGGCGAATGGAATTGCCGCTGCCATCGAAGATCATCAGGTTGCGCGGGTCGATGAAAATGTCGATTTCTTCATCGGGCGTGTAAATGTGGATGCCGTGAGCGAGCATTGTCCAGCGCGCATCGGCGAAGGACAGATGGACGAAGCTTTCCGAACCGGTAATTTCAGTGGCTGTCACGCGGGCCTTCAATCCGATTTCATCGGCACTGCCGCGAACCGTATTGATGTGGTGCGGCTGGAAGCCGATCGTATAGGTGCCGTCAGCGATATCGGTCAGATGCGACGGGATCGGCAGGGTAACGCCGCCTTCCAGCTGGAATGCCTTGCCGAACTTTGCCAAGGCAATTGTGTTCAGCGGCGGGTCGGCGAAGGTCTGCGCCGTGATAAGATCATCCGGTTTGCGGAACACATCAATTGTGGAACCAAACTGCGTTACCCGCCCCTCGGAGAGGGTTGCCGTGCTGCCGCCGAGCAGCAAGGCTTCATGCGGCTCAGTGGTCGCATAAACAAAGATCGTGCCGGATTCGGCAAAGATGCGTGGCAATTCCTGACGCAGCTCTTCGCGCAGCTTATAGTCAAGATTGGCCAAAGGCTCATCGAGCAGCACCAGCTTGGCGTTTTTGACGATGGCCCGCGCAAGCGCGGTGCGCTGCTGCTGGCCGCCGGACAGGCTAAGCGGCGTGCGGTCGAGATAGGGCGTAAGCTTGAGGATTTCAGCGGCCTTGCGCACTTCGCGATCAATAGTTGCCTTGTCAGCACCGGCAACACGCATTGGCGAAGCAATGTTCTCATAGACCGTAAAGGCCGGATAATTGATAAACTGCTGATAGACCATGGCAACCGAGCGCTTTTGAACCGGAACGCCCGTCACATCCTGACCATCGAACCAGACAGAGCCGGAAGTTGGCACGTCGAGACCTGCCATGATGCGCATGAGGCTGGTTTTGCCGGACAGAGTGGGTCCAAGCAACACATTCAGCGTCGCATGTTCCAAAGTCAGCGATATATCGCTGAGGTGGAGCTTGCCGCTCACCATTTTGGATACATTTCGCAATTCCAGCATTACTTCTCCTCCCGAAGCACTTCCACCCAAACAGAAACGGGAAGCGCTCTAACTCTTTGCCTTTACGCAATTCCGGACGGAAAACCGGTTCCCACCTTCCTGGAATTGCTCTTGAGCCAATGCGCGTTTACCGCGCCTCAGCAGTATATTTATTCTGCAGCCATGGCGCGCCGCCTGTCGACTGCACCTTCCATGAATTGATCGAGAGCAGCCGCTTCATCAGCGCTCAGATGCAAGCCTCTTTTGGTCCTGCGCCACAGCACATCCTGCGCGGTAAGCGCCCATTCATGCTCAATTTGATAGCGTATTTCCGCCTCGTAAAGATCCGATCCAAAATGCTTACCCAAATCGCCGAGCGATTTTGCATTTCCAAGCAGCACACGTGCCTTGGTGCCATAAAGCCGGAAAAGCCGATGTGCATGGGCAGCTGTCAGAAACGGATAGTCAGACTTCAATATCTGCAATTCACTGTCGAATGCGTTTACTGCGAAATTCCCGCCGGGCAGCGTACCGGTTGCCGTCCATGGCTTACCACGCTTGCCAAGCTGGTCTTCAATCTTTTCAAGCATATGCTCGGACAGGCGCCGATATGTGGTGATCTTGCCACCAAAAATGTTCAGGATCGGCGCCCGGCCTTCCGGAGCGTCAGTTTTCAATACGTAATCGCGCGTTGCTTCCTGCGCCTTGGACGCACCATCATCATAAAGCGGACGCACGCCCGAATAGGTCCAGACCACATCTTCGCGCTTCACCGGCTCGACAAAATATTCGCTGGCCGCCGCACAAAGATAATCAATTTCGGTATCGCTGATTTTCACGTCCGCCGGATTGCCGTGATAATCCTGATCGGTTGTACCAATCAGCGTGAAATCCTGCTCATAGGGAATGGCGAAGATAATACGCCCATCTGTATTCTGGAAAAAATAGGCCCGTGGATCGTCGAACTTTTTCTTTACGACGATATGGCTGCCCTGCACCAGGCGTACATTATGCGCATCATTGCTGCCCACTACGCCGGTCAGAACTTCATCAACCCAAGGTCCGGCAGCATTGACGACGAGCTTTGCCTGCACATCTTCCTTGGCGCCGGTCAAAGTATCCTGCAATGTCAGCGTCCAATGATCGGCACCGCGCATCGCACTTACAACTTTTGTCCGCGTGCGGATGACCGCACCTCGATCGGCGGCATCGCGGGCGTTGAGCGCCACGAAGCGCGCATCATTAACCCAGCAATCGGAATATTCGAAAGCCTTGGTATAAAGCGACTTCAGCGGCTTTGCGGCCGGATCGCGCGTCATATCCAGAGTACGGGTTACCGGAAGCTTCTTGCGTCCGCCAATGTGATCATAAAGGAAAAGACCAAGCCGCAGCAGCCATGCCGGACGCAGGCCTTTATGATGCGGAAGCACGAAACGCATGGGCCAGATAATATGCGGCGCGCAGGCCCAGAGAACTTCACGCTCCATCAACGATTCGCGCACAAGGCGGAATTCATAATGTTCGAGATAACGCAAACCACCGTGGATAAGCTTTGTCGAACCGGAGGAGGTGCCGCTGGCAAGGTCGTTCATCTCGGCAAGGAAAACCGAATAGCCGCGGCCCACAGCGTCACGCGCAATGCCGCAGCCATTAATGCCGCCGCCTATAACGAAGATATCGTAAACCTGACCCTTCAATTTCCCCACCCTCATTTCGCAACGCACCATCTCTTCGCATATGCGAAATGAAAAAGCTATAATTGCGAAAGCAATACGAAACTAAAATGAACTATAGCGCGCAATGGAAGAGCGCACAAGAGCCGGTTTCAGACAGATGTTTCGATCAATCTGACGTCTGCATCGCTGCATATCCGGCGTATTGCCTCACTTTCGCAGCGGTCGGTAATGAAGGTGTTGACCTGCGACAAGTGGCCGATGCGAACGGGTGCAGTGCGCTCGAACTTGGTCGAGTCCGAGACAAGGATCACGTGGCGCGCATTGGCCATGATCGCCTGCGCGACTTTGACCTCGCGAAAATCAAAATCAAGCAAGGCGCCATCACTGTCGATTGCCGAGGTTCCTATAACAGCGAAATCCACCTTGAACTGGCGGATGAAATCGACCGCTGCCTCGCCGACTATACCGCCATCGGAGCCACGCACGACACCGCCGGCAATGACCACCTCAATATCGGGGTAAATTCGTAACCTGTTGGCAACATTTATATTATTGGTGATTATCATCAGACCTTTACGGTCCAGCAATGCCTGCCCAACAGCCTCTGTCGTCGTGCCGATATTCACAAACAGCGATGCATTGTCGGGGATCAACTCAGCGGCAGCTTTACCTATGGCTTCCTTCTCGCCCGCTGCTATCAAGCGCCGCGCCTCATATTCCAGATTTTGCACGCCTGAAGGAAATAAAGCGCCGCCATGAATACGGTTGAGCAGGCGCTGATCACAGAGGTCGTTAAGGTCTTTGCGAATGGTTTGCGGCGTGACGTTGAAATGCATCGCCAGATCATCGACAAGCACACGGCCATGCTCCTTGGCCATCTCCAGAATTTCGGCATGTCTGGGAGCGAGGAACATGGAACCAGCTTTCATTTTCGTTTTTGTAGTGTCTATACGAAAACGAAAATTGCTTTATGTCAATCGTGAGTAAAGCGAAAGGCATTTTAAAGGTGGGTGGGAATTACTGCCTGCATGATTGGTGTGCGTGGTTCGACAAGCTCACCATGAGGGAAGTTGAGGATTGCAGGAGTCAAGATTTGCACCGCTGGCCGTTAATCATGCAGCCCATTACCTTCCCTCATGGTGAGCTTGTCGAACCACGCACGAAGCTGCTGCACCTAAGCAGTAGCGCCCTCGATAATGTCAAAACCAGTATTGATAATGGTTTTTTCCGGGGGACGCTCGCGGCTTTCAAGCAGCTTTTCCGCCGCAGTTTTGCCAATCAGAAATCGCTTGGAGAGAATAGTTGAGAGCGGCAGAGGCATTGCCTGCCCGATATCCAGCCCATTGAAGCCGAATATGCCGAGCCTCTCTTTGATGACAATTCCCGCATGGATGCAGTAGAAAATACCGCCCATAGCCATGTCGTCATTAGGGAAAATCACGACATCCAAATCGGGATGGGCTGCAAGCAGTTTTTCCAGAAGCTCCCGCCCGGCTATTGTCGAGCCGCCGCCAGGGACACGCATTTCGCCGACCAGCGAAAGACCAGCCTCCCTTAAGGCTTCACACAGCCCCTGATAGCGCGCCTTTGCACGGTCATCGGAAATCAACATATGACCGGCATAGCCAAATCTTCGGTATCCGCGCTCGATAAGGTGCCGCCCGGTTTCATAGCCAGCCTGCCGATGTGACATGCCGACAGCTATATCCACAGGATCGCCATCAATGTCCATAAGCTCCGCAACGCGGAACCGGCCCTGCTCGAGGTGTTTTCGCGCTGTGGGCGTGTGATGCAAGCCGGCCAGAATCACAGCGGCTGGTTGCCAGGCAAGAAATGACAGAAGAATACGCTCTTCAATCAGGGGATCATAATCGGTAACACCAATGACCGACTGAAACCCTGTTTCGGTGATAGCAGTGTGGATTCCGCGCAGGACATCGGGAAAGACAATGTTCGACAATGATGGCAAGAGCACAGTTATCAAGGTCGAAGCGGCGGAAGCGAGGCTCCCCGCAGCGCGATTGGGAATATAGCCAAGCTGGGAAATGGCGGCCAAAACGCGTGTTCGCGTCGCATCCGCAATGGGACCTTGATTGCGAACGACGCGCGAAACCGTGATCTCACTCATGCCAGCCAGCCGCGCCACATCCGCCAAAGTCGGTGCACCGGCGTTTCGATTGGCATTTCTCTTGCGGGTCATAGGCTCGAATCCAGAGCATTTTCCAAGAATAATGACAGCGCTACCATAAAACGCTTGATGAACGCTAGTCAGTGTGCATAACTTTATGACAGCGCTAACATACAAATGTTCAGTCGCTGGCTTGTTTTCACAATTCCGGACGAAAACCGGGTCCATTCTGCTGGAATTGTTTTAAGCCCGGGAGGGGCTTGAGGGAGGAATACCGCATATGCATGTTTTGGTGATCGGCGCAGCCGGAATGGTTGGCCGCAAGCTTCTGGACAAGATCGCTGCCGAACCGGGCGCGCTTGGATCCGACATAGACAAGCTGACACTGGTTGATGTTTTCGAACCCGTAGCACCGGCAACCTTTGCCGGTATTGCGCAGACAATTGCCGCTGATTTGTCCGATCCCGGTGTGGCAGACAGGCTCGTTGCCGCCCGTCCGGACATGATCTTCCATCTGGCAGCAATCGTTTCAGGCGAAGCGGAAGCCGATTTCGAGAAGGGCTACAAGATCAATCTCGATGGCACGCGCTGGCTTTTCGAAGCCATCCGCAGTGAGGGCCAAAAAGCGCCTTACAAGCCGCGTGTTATATTTGCCTCCTCCATTGCGGTTTTCGGCGCGCCTTTCCCCGACAAGATCGGCGACGAGTTTTTTACGACACCACTCACGAGCTATGGCACGCAAAAAGCAATTTCGGAGCTTTTGCTTTCAGACTACAGCCGCAGAGGTTTTTTTGACGGGATCGGCATTCGCCTGCCCACAATCTGCATTCGCCCTGGCAAGCCGAATAAAGCGGCATCGGGATTTTTCTCCAATATTCTGCGCGAGCCGTTATCGGGACAGGAAGCAATTCTTCCCGTCGATGAGAATGTGCGGCACTGGTTTGCCAGCCCGCGTTCGGCGGTCGGCTTCTTTATCCACGCCGCAACGCTAGACCTTGAACAGGTCGGTCCAAGGCGCAATCTTTCCATGCCCGGCCTTTCGGCGCTTGTTGGCGAAGAAATTGCCGCTCTTCAGCGCGTGGCCGGTGACAAGGCAGTCAAACTCATCCGCCGTGAGCCCGATGCCACAATCCAGAAAATCGTGTCCGGCTGGGCAACGGATTTTGATACGTCGCGAGCCAGCAAGCTTGGTTTCAAGGCAGAGACCGCCTTTGACGACATTATCAAAGCGCATATTGACGACGAACTCGGCGGAAAGATTCCAGCATGAGCGTGATCGATTCGGGCAAGGGAAAAATTGCGCTGGTGACAGGTGGCGGCACAGGCGTCGGCAAAGCCATCACAACTGCGCTTCTTGGGGTCGGCTATACGGTGGTCATTTCCGGCAGGCGCCAAGACGTGCTTGACGATGCGGCCAATGCTTTGGCCAAAGATACTGGCGGCACGGTCAAGCCGATCACCGCGGATGTCAGCGATCCCCACTCTGTCGCAGCGCTTTTCGAGGCGATCAAGAGCGAGTATGGGCGGCTGGACCTTCTGGTCAATAATGCGGGTATCAATGTCCCGAACATTGCCATGGAAGAGCTGACTTTCGAGCACTGGACCTCAATCGTCGGCGCCAATCTGACAGGTGTATTTCTTTGCACCCAGCAGGCGATGAAGCTGATGAAAGCACAATCGCCCCGAGGCGGCCGCATTATCAATAATGGCTCGATTTCGGCCCAGACTCCGCGCCCCAATACAGCGCCCTATACGGCGACGAAACATGCCGTGACCGGCATGACCAAATCGACTGCGCTGGATGGCAGACCGTTCGATATTGCTTGTGGGCAGATCGATATTGGCAATGCCACGACTGAGATGACATCGAAAATGGCAGGCGGCGTGATGCAGGCAAATGGCGAGATCGCCAGTGAGCCAACCATACCGGCGCACCACATTGGCGATGCTGTTGTCTATATGGCAAGCCTGCCACTGGACGCGAACGTACTGACAATGACGATCATGGCAACTAAAATGCCGCTGGTCGGACGCGGGTAAAGCAGAGGGGCAGCGCTTTGGGAGAAGTGATGTCCAAACATAATTTCTGGAGGAGAGCGCATGGCATCGGTTGAATTCGCCGACGTACGAAAATCATTCGGTACCCACCCGGTCATCAAGGGTGTGGATATCAAGATTGAAGATGGCGAATTCGTCATCCTTGTTGGACCATCGGGCTGCGGTAAGTCCACCTTGCTGCGAATGCTGGCCGGGCTGGAGAATATCTCGGCAGGAGAAATCAAGATCGGCGGCCAAGTTGTCAATGGTCTCGCTCCAAAGGAGCGCGACATTGCCATGGTCTTCCAGAACTATGCGCTTTATCCGCACATGACTGTTGCCGATAACATGGCTTTTTCGCTGACGCTGAAACGCGCATCAAAGGCGGAAATTGAAAAACGCGTAAAGCCTGCGGCGGAAATTCTCGGCCTCACCCCGCTGCTGGACCGTTTTCCGCGCCAGCTTTCCGGAGGCCAGCGCCAACGCGTTGCCATGGGCCGCGCAATTGTGCGCGATCCGCAGGTTTTCCTGTTTGACGAGCCCTTGTCCAATCTGGATGCCAAGCTGCGCGTCGCCATGCGCGCTGAAATCAAGGAACTGCACCAACGGCTGAAAACCACCACGGTCTATGTCACGCATGACCAGATCGAAGCCATGACCATGGCCGACAAGATCGTCGTCATGCATGACGGTCTGGTCGAGCAGATCGGCGCGCCGCTCGAACTTTATGATCAGCCGGCAAATCTTTTTGTTGCCAGCTTCATCGGCTCGCCTGCCATGAACATGATCAAAGGCAAGCTCGATCCAAACAGCACGCTGAAATTCAAGACCGATAATGGTGTCGAATTGCCCGTTGCCAAAGCGCCGGAGAGCGCCAAGGGACGCGCATTGATTTATGGTTTACGGCCCGAACACATGACAATCGTCGATGGCGGCATACCTGCCGAAGTGGTGGTGATTGAGCCAACGGGTTCGGAAACGCAAATGATCATGCGGGTTGGCGGCGATCTCGTCACCGGCGTTTTCCATCAACGCATAAATGCAAAGCCGGGCGAGACAGTCGGCCTCTCCATACATGCGGAAGCGACCTATCTGTTCGATGCAGAGACCGGCAAGCGCCTGGTCTAGAGCTCTAGCATAAGCGGTGCCTGCCGGTCGGTAGCAGGTCTTCGTCATAAAGCACCGACATAGCCCGTGGCCCAGAATGTGGGAGCATTTTGAAGGCCTTTTACAACCAAGGAGGAGCAAGAATGACCATTAACAGAAGACATCTTCTCGGCGCATCAGCCGGACTAGTCGCTGCCGCAGGGCTCAACCGTTTCGGGCTTACGCCTGCCTTTGCTCAAGCCGCAGCACCAACCTACAAACCGGAGGAAGGCGCTACATTGCGCCTGCTGCGCTGGGTTCCATTTGTTCCAGCCGAAGAAGCCGCATGGCTTGCCAACACCAAGAAATTCACTGAGGCGACTGGCGTGCAGGTACGGGTCGACAAGGAAAGCTGGGAGGACGTTCGTCCGAAAGCTGCCGTTGCCGCCAATGTCGGCTCCGGCCCGGATATGGTGATGAGCTGGTTCGATGATCCGCAGCAATATCCGGACAAGCTGGTCGATGTGACTGAGCTTGGCGAATATCTGGGTGGCGCGCATGGCGGCTGGTATGCCGGCCTTGAAGGCTATGCCAAACGCGACGGCAAGTTCATTGCGCTTCCGCTTTGCGCCATCGGCAACGCGGTCGTTTACCGCGACAGTCATATGAAAGCCGCGGGCTTCCAGGAGTTTCCGAAGGACACTGCAGGCTTCCTTGAATTGTGCAAGGCCTTGCAGGCAAAAGGCACACCGGCTGGCTTTCCGCACGGCAAGGCAGTGGGCGACGGCAATAATTACGCTCATTGGTTGCTTTGGAGCCATGGCGGCATGATCGTCGATGAAAGCGGTAAAGTTGTCCTCAACAGCCCTGAAACGCTCGCATCGGTCAAATATGCGCAGGAACTCTACAAGACCTTCATTCCAGGCACGGAAAGCTGGCAGGATGTCAATAATAACCGCGCCTTCCTTGCACGGCAGGTATCGCTGACGGCAAATGGCGTGTCGGTCTATTATGCCGCCAAGAAAGATCCATCCATGGCGGATATCCTTGAAGACATGCGCTCGACAAACCTGCCAATCGGTCCGGTCGGCAAGTCGATCGAGCTGCATCAGACTTCAACGATTTCGATCTTCAAGCACACAAAGTTCCCGGAAGCTGCAAAGGCCTACCTGCAATTCATGTATCAGGCCGAGAATATGAATGCCTGGATCGAGGGTGCCAGCGCCTATTGCTGCCAACCCTTGAAGGAATATGGAAGCAATCCGGTGTGGAAGTCCGTTCCGATCCACGAAGCCTATGCGCGGGCTTCCGAAACGCTTCGCCCGAACGGTTTTGCCGGACCGCTGGGAACAGCATCGGCGGGCGTGATGGCCGATTATGTGCTCGTCGATATGTATGCGACAGCCGTGACCGGTCAGATGACCGCAGAGGATGCCATTGCACAGGCGGAGAAGCGCGCAAATCGCTACTACGCCACTTAAGCAGCCATAAAAGCCTTCCGCCGTCCAACGCGGCGGAAGGCGTTCTTGTATCGCAATTCCTGACGGAAAACCGGCTATTGCTTTTCCTGGAATTGCTTTCGAAGCCGACGCAACCGGAGATATCCGATGACAATGACGCCGACTGCAAAACGAAACTCTGCCTTTGGCACAATGGCCCGCAGCAATACTGCGGTCGGCCTGTTCTTCATGCTGCCTGCGGCAGTGTTCCTCATCTGCTTTTTAACCTATCCACTCGGACTGGGCGTATGGCTCGGCTTTACCGACGCAAAGATCGGTCGCGACGGCATCTTTATCGGCATCGAAAACTATCAGGCGCTTGCCAATGACTCGGTCTTCTGGATGGCCGTTTACAACACCGTTCTCTATACTTTTATCGCGTCCATATTGAAATTCGGTTTCGGCCTCTGGCTGGCGATGATCCTCAACGAACATCTGCCGTTCAAATCATTCTTCCGCGCCATTATTCTCTTGCCCTGGGTGGTTCCGACGGTATTGTCCGCCCTCGCCTTCTGGTGGATTTATGATGCGCAGTTTTCGATTATTTCCTGGTCGCTGATGCAGCTTGGCTGGATCGACGGTCCTATCAATTTCCTTGGTGATCCCAACAACGCGCGTGCCTCGGTGATTGCCGCCAATGTCTGGCGCGGCATTCCTTTTGTGGCGATCTCGCTGCTTGCCGGCCTGCAAACAATTCCGCAATCGCTGCATGAAGCAGCATCGCTGGACGGCGCGACAGGTTGGCAGCGTTTCCGCTTTATAACCTTGCCAATGCTCACACCCATCATCGCTGTGGTGATGACGTTCTCGGTGCTTTTCACCTTCACCGATTTCCAGCTGATCTACGTGCTGACCAAGGGTGGCCCGGTCAATGCAACGCATCTGATGGCAACCTTGTCATTCCAGCGCGGCATACCTGGCGGACAGCTTGGCGAAGGCGCGGCGATTGCTGTTGCGATGATTCCATTCCTTCTGGCTTCGATCCTGTTCTCATTTTTCGGCCTTCAGCGCCGCAAATGGCAACAGGGCGGACAAGATTGAACGGGAGGGAGACAATCATGAGCATTTCCGAGCAAACAAACGCCCAGCCGCTGAACGACGAAGCGCAGGGCATGAGCTATCTCAACCGGTTGCCACGGCGCATTGTCGTGCTTTACCTTCCTCTGCTGGTCTTCATCATCGTATTGCTGTTTCCATTCTATTGGATGGCAATCACCGCGGTTAAGCCCAACGACCAGTTGACGGACTATAATAATTACAGCCCGTTCTGGGTGGTGAAGCCAACGCTCGACCATATTAAATATCTGCTGTTCGAAACCTCCTATCCAGGCTGGCTATGGAACACGATTGTCGTATCGGTCTGCGCGACCGTGCTGTCGCTTGCCGCATCTGTTTTCGCCGCCTATGCGATTGAGCGCGTGCGCTTTTCCGGCTCTCGCCCGGTAGGTCTTTTGATCTTCCTTGCCTATCTGGTGCCACCGTCGATCCTGTTCATCCCGTTGGCGGTGATCGTGTTCAAATTTGGCATTTACGATACCAAATTCGCATTGATCTTCACCTATCCGACCTTCCTCATCCCCTTCTGCACATGGCTGCTCATGGGCTATTTCCGGTCCATACCATTCGAGCTTGAGGAAAGCGCTTTGGTGGATGGCGCGTCGCGCTGGCAGATCCTGGTCAGGGTCATATTGCCGCTGGCAGTGCCTGGACTGATATCTGCCGGTATTTTTGCCTTCACTTTGTCTTGGAATGAGTTCATTTATGCGCTGACCTTCATCCAATCCTCTGAGAACAAGACTGTCCCGGTCGGTGTGCTGACGGAGTTGGTGCGAGGCGATGTTTTCGAGTGGGGTTCACTGATGGCGGGCGCACTGTTCGGGTCGCTGCCCGTTGTCATCCTCTACTCATTTTTTGTCGATTATTACGTTTCTTCCATGACCGGTGCGGTCAAGGAATAAGTCCCCCAGGAGTTACTTAAATGACCAGCAACAAAGCCCCGAAAAAACTGCGTTCTCAGGAATGGTTCGACAATCCTGACAATCCGGGGATGACCGCGCTTTATCTAGAGCGCTATCTGAATTACGGCCTGACCCGCGGTGAATTGCAGTCGGGCAAGCCGATCATCGGCATCGCACAGACCGGTTCGGATATTTCACCTTGCAACCGGCATCATATTGAGCTGGCCAAGCGCGTGCGTGACGGTATCATTGCTGCTGGTGGTATTCCTTTCGAGTTTCCGGTTCATCCAATCCAGGAAACCGGCAAGCGCCCCGGCGCAGCACTCGACCGCAACCTTGCCTATCTTGGCCTTGTTGAGGTTCTTTTCGGTTATCCGCTTGATGGCGTTGTTCTCACCATCGGTTGCGACAAGACCACGCCAGCCATGTTGATGGGCGCCGCCACGGTGAACATTCCAGCTATAGCGCTGTCAGTCGGACCCATGCTGAATGGCTGGCATCGCGGCGAGCGCACCGGCTCCGGCACCATCGTCTGGAAGTCACGCGAGAAGCTCACCTCCGGCGAAATCAACTATGACCAGTTCATGGATATCGTCGCATCATCGGCGCCGTCGGTCGGGTACTGCAATACGATGGGCACTGCTACCACCATGAATTCGCTAGCCGAAGCACTTGGTATGGAATTGCCGGGCGGCGCAGCCATCCCCGCGCCTTATCGCGAACGCGGCCAGATTGCCTATGACACCGGCAAACGCATCGTCGACATGGTACGCGAAGATCTGAAGCCATCCGATATCATGACACGGGCCGCCTTTGAAAATGCCATCGTTGTCAATTCCGCGATTGGCGGATCGACAAATGCACCGATCCATCTGAATGCCATTGCACGCCATCTCAATATACCGCTGAACAATGATGATTGGCAGGAAATCGGCCATGACGTGCCGCTTCTGGTTAATTTGCAACCAGCCGGTGAATATCTGGGTGAGGACTATCATCGCGCGGGCGGCGTGCCTGCCGTGGTTGCCGAACTGATGAAGGCCGGGAAACTTCCGCATCCGGGCGCTGTGACGGTCAACGGCCAAAGCATCGGCACCAATTGCGAGCATGCAGAAAACCTCAACACGGATGTGATCAAGACCTATGATGCGCCGTTGAAAAAGAAGGCCGGGTTCATCAACCTCAAGGGCAATCTCTTTGACAGCGCCATTATGAAGACCAGCGTCATTTCCGAGGAATTCCGCCAGCGCTATCTATCCAATCCGGATGACCTGGAGGCCTTTGAAGGCATTGCCGAAGTTTTTGATGGACCGGAAGACTATCATCACCGCATCGACGATCCGGCGCTTGGCCTTAGCGAGAACAGCATTCTGATCATGCGCGGCACTGGGCCGATCGGCTATCCAGGTGCGGCAGAGGTGGTCAATATGCAGCCGCCAGCCTATTTGCTGAAGCAGGGTATCCATGCGCTGCCTTGTCTTGGCGATGGCCGTCAATCCGGCACATCCGGTTCCCCATCCATCCTCAACGCCTCGCCGGAAGCGGCGGTCAATGGCGGACTTGCTCTGGTTCGCTCCGGCGATCATCTGCGCATTGATCTCAACAAGGGCACTGCAAACATCCTGATCGACGATGAGGAATTGCAAAAGCGCAAGGACGATCTGATCGCTGCGGGCGGCTATAAATATCCGGCAAGCCAGACGCCGTGGCAGGAAATCCAGCGCGGCATGGTCGGTCAGCTTGATGAAGGCATGGTTTTGAAACCTGCCGTTGACTACCAGCGCATTGCTCAGACCAAGGGGCTTCCACGCGATAATCACTAAATCGCCGGACGCCCTGACAGATGCAAAAGCCATATATCGGGAGGAAGCATGGCGAATTCCATACGGCGCTATGAGGGGAGGCACGCGGTTATAACCGGCGGTGCCTCCGGCATAGGTTTCAGAACAGCAGAGCGGATCGTGTCGGAGGGCGGCACGGTCACTCTGTGGGACGTCGATGCAGCAAAGATCGAGGAGGCAGAGGCAGCGCTTGGAGCCTCCTCCCACGGCGTTAGTCTCGATGTGTCCGATCCTGACCAGGTCGAGAAGGCCACGCAGGAAACCGTATCTGCCTTTGGCAAGATCGACGTGCTTGTCTGCTCGGCGGGAATAGCCGGACCCAATGCCAAGGTTGCCGACTACCCCATTGATCAGTGGAAACAGGTCTTTGAAATCAATCTGCACGGATTGTTTTATTGCAATCGATTTGTCGTGCCGGTCATGCAGAAGAACGGCTATGGCCGGATCGTCAATGTTGCTTCCATTGCGGGCAAGGAGGGCAACCCCAATGCCTCGGCCTATAGCGCATCAAAGGCTGCGGTCATCGGCCTGACAAAATCGCTGGGCAAGGAACTCGCCGGTGATGGAATTACCGTCAACGTGATAACACCAGCTACCGTTGATACGCCCATCCTCCAGCAATTGAAGCCGGAGTTCATTGATTACATGCTTTCGAAGATTCCGATGCAGCGTTTTGGCAAAGTTGAAGAGCTTGCCGCGCTGATTACGTGGATTGCCAGTGAAGAATGTTCATTCACGACCGGAGCAGTATTCGACATTTCCGGTGGCCGTGCTACATACTAGGCCACTACCCACCAGTGAAGAGAAGGTTGACCAATGAAACTCTTGCGTTATGGCCCGCTCGGCCAGGAAAAACCCGGTCTTGTCGACAAGGACGGCAATGTCCGCGATCTTTCCGGCCACGTGAAGGATATTGCCGGTGAAGCAATTTCACCCGAGGGCTTGAAGAAACTCGCTGCGATCGATCCCGCTTCACTGCCACTCGTTGAAGTAGACCGCTATGGCGCCTGCGTTTCTGGAACCGGCAAATTTATCTGCATCGGCCTGAACTATTCCGACCATGCCGCCGAAACCGGCGCGACCGTGCCGCCGGAGCCAATCATTTTCATGAAGGCCACATCGGCGATTGTCGGCCCGAACGATAATGTGGAAATTCCCCGCACCTCGCTGAAGACAGACTGGGAAGTCGAGCTTGGCGTTGTAATCGGCAAACATGCCAAATATGTCAGCGAAGATGAGGCAATGGACTATGTTGCGGGCTATTGCCTGATCAATGATGTTTCCGAGCGCGCATTTCAGGCAGAGCGTCAAGGACAGTGGACCAAGGGTAAGAGCTGCGACACATTTGGCCCGACAGGCCCCTGGCTTGTGACCAAGGATGAAATCAAGGACCCGCAAGACCTGAAGATGTGGCTGGAAGTCAATGGCCATCGCTATCAGGACGGCACATCGGCGACGATGGTCTATGGCGTGAAGTATCTGGTTTCCTACCTGTCGCAATTCATGAGCCTGCATCCGGGCGACATCATCTCGACCGGCACACCTCCCGGCGTTGGCCTTGGCCAAAAGCCGAATGTGTTCCTCAAGGAAGGCGATATCATAACGCTCGGTATTGAGGGTCTGGGCGAACAGCGCCAGCAGGTCGTACAAGCTTAATTTAACCTGCACATCAGTTCTGCGTGGTTCGACAAGCTCACCATGAGGGAAATTGAGGATTGCAAGATCAATCTTCGACGTTGCAAGTGTTTTTGCAGCCCAATCCCAGTCCTCATGGTGAGCCTCGTCGAACCACGCACAATTGTCTCCGCCTTTTGGCGGCAAAGGAGTACAAAATGTCCTCAGCTACAAAAGCTGCCCATCCCCCACGGAAAGCTCCAGCGGGTGCCAGCAAGGTTCGCTACATCATTCTCGCGATGTGCTTTCTTGGTCTGACAATGAATTATCTCGACCGCGCCAATATGAGTGTGGCGCTACCCTATATCGATGCTGAACTTGGCCTCAACCTCAGTAATGCCGAGAAGGGATTGATCTTCGGCGCGTTCTTCTGGGCCTATGACGGCATGATGCTGATCGCTGGCTGGTTTACCGATAAGGTCGGCGCGCGCCGGTCCTTCTCTCTTGCTGCCGTCTGGTGGTCTGTATTCACGGCGCTGACACCGCTCGCCACGACTTTCTGGGGCTTCTTCGGCATGCGTTTTG
This sequence comes from Phyllobacterium sp. CCNWLW109, assembly GCF_037203905.1. Taxonomy (NCBI): domain Bacteria; kingdom Pseudomonadati; phylum Pseudomonadota; class Alphaproteobacteria; order Hyphomicrobiales; family Phyllobacteriaceae; genus Phyllobacterium; species Phyllobacterium sp. CCNWLW109. Next base: position 255,445 of record NZ_JBBCBK010000003.1, read on the forward strand.
CTTTGGGAGCGGGTGAGGCCCCGGCCTACCCAAGCGCAACCAAGGCCGCATCGCGCTGGTTTCCAAAAAGCGAGCGCGCTTTCGCTACCGCAGTCATCGACTCCGGCTCACGCGTTGGCACTGTTCTCGCATTGCCTATCGTGACCGGCATTATCGCGCTCGCGACTTGGCACTATTCATTCATCATCCTCGGCGCGCTCGGCCTTGTATGGGCGTTCTTCTGGTACATGATGTATCGCGACCCTGCCGACCATCCGGGCGCAAACGATCTGGAGCGTCAATACATCACCGATAATGGTGGGCGCACGGAAGAGAATGACGATGCGGAAGCGGTAAAAATCCGGTGGCGCGACCTTTTCCGTTATCGCACCGTTTGGGGCATGATGATCGGCTTCTTCTGCCTGAACTTCGTCATCTATTTCTTCCTGACCTGGTTCCCCGATTATCTGAAGAATGCGCGCGGCCTCAATCTGGCCGAGCTTGGCACATTCGGGATGATCCCAGGCCTTACCGCTGTTGCTGCGGCATGGGCGGCAGGCATCTGGGCCGATCGCGCTATTCGCAATGGTGCCGACGTGACGACAATCCGCAAGATCATCATGGTTGGCGGTCTGCTTGGTGGCGCGGCCATTCTACCCGCTGCAATGGTGACATCGCTCTATATGGCGCTGATCTTCCTTGCGATTTCCTACAGCAGTCTGGCTGTTGCGGCCACGGCAATCTGGTCGCTGCCAGCAGACGTTGCGCCAAGCTCGCATCATGTGGCATCAATTGGCGGCATCCAGAACTTTGCCTCAAACATTGCAGGCATTATCAGCCCGTTCCTGTTTGGCTATCTGCTTGATGTGTTTAATGGAAACTATATTCCGTCATTCGCTCTGGCTGCCGGCGTCGCCGTCATCGGCGCGTTCAACTACGCATTTGTCGTAGGCCGTGCGGAGCCACTGCCAGTTCTGCCAGCACGCGGCTAAAAACATTAAGGGCGGTGCTTTGCACCGCCCTTTTTCATAGGTTTTTATGCATTGCCCAAATGCGAAGCCGCTTCGCACCTTTGCTGGAAATGCACTTAGTAGTCTTTTTCGAAGAACAGACCAGCGCCGGAATCGCCATCGCTGCCAACGGCACCCTTGGCTTTCAGATTGGGCGTAATGTCGAGGTTGATTGTACCCTTGGTGTTACCACCGGCACCTGCCTCGACCCCCAGATAAATATTATCCCTGATATAACGCCCCGCACGCACACCGGCATTGCCTTCGCTGTCAGTGACGACATCAAGGTCATCAAGGCCCGTGCTCTTGCGCAGGCTGTCGATGAGCGACGAGTTTGAACCACCTGCCAGTTCCGCAGCGGCAGTTGCCAGACGCGCAATTTGCAACGGCGTCAATTCGCTGATTGAGCGGTTGAAGATCAAGCGCGCCATGACTTCATCCTGTGGCAGTTCCGGCTGGGATGAGAAGACAATCTGCAAATCGGATACGCGGCCCTTTACAGTCACACTGACGGTTATGTCGCTGCTTTGGGTAGTGGCAACGAAGTTGATTTCAGGATCAAGATCGCCAACCAGCGTGACCTGACCTTCCGTGAAGGTGATGCGCTGGCCAAGAATGCCAAGACGGCCACGGATGAGATCAAAACCGCCTACAGGCTGAACATTTGTGGCAGGACCGGTCAATCGCACGGAACCGCCGATCTCCGCATCAAGGCCGCGACCACGCACGAAGATCTTGTTGGGTGCTGTAACATTGATATCGAGCCGCACCACACTTGGACGCGATGTCGGTGTTGCGACCTCGCGCTGATCAGCCTTGGCACGCTTAAGTGTTTGTTGAACCTTCTTCGAAGCATCTTTATGCTTTACGTCGATAACCGCCGACGGACCGCCAAAGGTTTCCGGAACAGTGATTTCGGCGCGATCAATATTGATATTGCCAGCAATGACGGGATCACGGGTCAGAGGACCATTGATGCCCAGCGCGCCCGTCACAGTGGCGACAACAAGATTGCCGTCGGCATAGCGCGCCTTGTCGAGCTTGATATCAATATTAGCGGGGAAATTCGCAGCAGCATCCGTTGAGATCGTACCTGTCGCGCTGACGGTACCACCTGTTGAAATCCCGGCCGTCAGCGTGCGGATTGTGACAGTCGTGCCCTCCATGCTGCCAAGCAGGGTAATCCGCTGCAAGCGCAGATTCGATTCCGGATCCATGATTTCCGCACCATTGGCCGAGAACATGCCACGAATCTGTGGTTGGGCAAAGCTGCCGGTTACATTGGCCGTGACATCAATATTGCCCTTGGCCTGTGTTCCGCGATCTGCGAGGAAGCGGTTAGCCAGAGACAGCGGAATATTGCCGGTGACATTGATACCAAGGCCGTTACCGGACACTGGAACTTCACCACTGGCCGATACTGTAAAGCCCTGCGGCCCATCAATCTTGGCGGAAGAAAGTGAAAGGCGCTCATTGGCGAAGCGGCCTGCTGCCGTCAGTTGCAGAGGGGCTAGCCCGGCTTCCTGCAAGGGCTTGGCGGAAATGCTCGAACCCTTCAGGTCAAACTCCGCATTTGGCTTTTGCAATGTGCCCGTAACACGACCACGGCCGGAAACAGCGCCCGCGAGGTTCTGATCTTTGACAATGCCGTTGAGAGTCGTCAGCGGGAAACTCTTCAGATCGAGATCGACGCCAAGCTGGCCTTGTGCCAAAGGCACCGATCCGCGTGCCGAAGCGTCCAGTCCATTTGCCCCGGTCAAATGAGCATCGACATTTAACTGGTCAGTCGTTGATGTGCCTTTGGCATCAAGGTTAAGCGCTTCAAGACCCGCTTTCTTCAGTGCTGCTGCCGTTATGCCGCGCGCTTGCATGTCGAAATTGACGTCCGGCTTCTCGCGCGTACCACCGATCTTGGCGGTGCCATTGATTTCTCCGCCGAGCCCAAGATCAGGTTTGATCGTATTGGCGATATCTAGCGGCAGTTTCTCAATCGCAACCGCAAGACTGAGCGTTTGGGCAACTTCACCACTGACGGTCACCTTGCCATTGCCGATATCAAGGATGATGTCACCAAATGAGACATCACTACCAGCAACATTGATTGCTGCGGGCTGTACGAGGCGGGCAGCAAGCTTGTCACGTATCAGTTCCGCCTTTGCCAGCGACAGCAGATAGCCTTTATCTGTGGGTTCAAGAGCGCCGCCAAGGGATGTTTTCGCGCCGTTTTTCAGCGCTGCATCAAGAGTGAAATTCGTAGCCTTACCGCTCTGGCTCGCCTGGGCGTCAAGGCTTGTAATATCAATTCCGGAGGCCGAAATATTGGTTGCGCTTACCGTGCCGTTGGCGGCTGGAACATTGAAAATATCCTGTGCCACAAGCGCAATTTCTGCTTTGCCAATGGCAACATTATTAGCCTTGAGACTATCAATCTGTCCTTTGACATCGAGGTTCTGCTTATCGTCATCATGCGATAGCGCAATCGTCGCATCGGCCTTGCCTGTCGCTTCGACTAGGAAGAGCGCAGCGGCGGTGGACACATCGGCGGAACTCAGCGTCAGATTGCTTTGCAGCAATCCTTTTTTGTCTTGCGTAACATCACCGCGCAGACGCGTTCCACCCGCGATAAACAACAAATTGCTGAGGCGTTTCTCATCTTTGCGTAACGCGATCTCGGTGGAAAGATCCGCGCGGATGCCATCGAGAAAAGCCAAGCCTGAAAGCTTGCCGTCAATATTGTCTTCAAGCAGCGTTCCATTGAACGAAATATCGCCTTCGGTCAGCTTGCGTCCCGATAATGTGCCCTGCGGCACACCCGCATTAAAGGCAAGGGCGATGATCTTGTCCTGACCGCGCGCGCTGCCCTTTACCTTCAATGCCCCGCCCGCCTTCTCCGAAAGAAGTGCCAGATCGGTAAGGTCGAGGCCAAAGTCGAAATTGGCGGCACCGCTGGCAAATGTTCCATTGGCGGTGACAAGCGTCTGCGGATTTTCGATCTTGAAATTCTTGGCACTCAGTCCGTTTTCGCCACGGGCGAGGCCGCCGGTGATCCGTGTTTCGCCCGCCAGCACTTTATCGGCTGCATCGATGCCAAGCTTCATACCCGTAGCATTGCCGTCCAGCATCAGATCAAAACCGCCTGTCAACGCCTCAACAAGACCGTTGGCTTTCAGGTCCAGCGAACCGGCCAATTCCCGGCCGGCAAGCGCCGAGAAGGGCGAGATGCTTGAAGCTTTAACAAGAATATCGCCGCGATAGGCGAATTCGCTGATCGTGCCTGCCAGAGAAGCACTCAATCCATTGGCCGCGATCAAGGCCTGCTTAAGATTGACAGGGGTACCAGCCTTCCAGTCGCCATTGATCTTAAGCTGGACAAGATCACCGAGGGCTTCAGCTATATCTGCCCGTTTTGCGGTGATACCGGAAATGTCGCCGTTTAAATCATAGGTCAGCGAACGGGCCGCAGGGTCATCAATATTTTGAGCCAAGCCTTTAGCGACAAGGTTGGCCGATTTGGCGGCAAACATTTCCGTTGTCAGGTTGGTGACTTCCAAAGTGCTTGACCAGGCATCATTTGCATTTGCATTCGTGCCGAAATCGACGGCGAAGACCGCCTTATCCACAGTGGTCTGACCGCCGGCAACAGGCAGGATAACCTTCTTGCCCGTTGGGTCGGCTATCGTTGCGTCGACCTTCAATCGGCGCAGGAACCCGTCATTCGTGGTCTCACCTGTGGCATCAACCAGCAGCGCATTGCTTTTGATACTGAGACGGTCAAGCGCAAATCCACCGGCATCACGTACCACGCCATTGACCACCAAAGCAGTGTCATTACCGAAGAAATCACGAAATATCGGCGGGATAAGGGCTGCAACTTCGCCGTCCAGCGTCGTCTTGAAACCAAGCCCGTCAGCCTGGCGATCAATCTTGGTATTGCCGGTAAGAACGCGCTTGCCCGCTGCGTCGAGGGTCAACTGCAAAGCCAGATCGCTTAATGGGCCGGAGCCCTTCAACGCCATGACAACAGGCGGGCGTCCTTCAATATTAAGAAGGTTGGCCATAATGCCATTCGCCGGTTCGTTCAGCAAAAGGTCGAGATCAAGCTGCTGGCTCTCATTGGCATAAGCGGCTTTGATCGTGAAATCGCCGCCCGGACCATCCAGACGCTTTATCTGCAAATTGGAATCGAGCGAGCCGCCGTCAAGCGTCAGATTTCCCGCAACGGAAATCTCTGATTTCAGGCCAAAAACTGTATCCCCAAACGCTACGCGACCGATCTTCAACTCCTGAAGAATAACCGCAAGCGGCAGTTCCGGCAGGCTGAAACCTTTCGCTTCCGGCGAAGGCAAGCCTTCGTCCGGTAGCGGCTTGCGCATGACATCGATGGAGTCTGCCGCCAGCGTATTGATATCCAGACGTCCACGCAGCAGCGCAAGGCGGCTCCAGACGATGCGGGCATTGGTGATCTTCAGCCAGATACCTTGGCGATCCGCAACCGTGATGCTGCCAATATTTGCTTCGGAGGAAAGCACGCCCTGAATTTCAGAGATCACAATCTGACGATTTGGTGTCGATAGCTGGTTTTCAACAAAGCTGAGAAAATATGACTTCTCTGCCTCGGCGCTGGCAGGCGCAGGCGACTGCGCCACGGACGGGCCGACGATAAGGAGCAAGAGAAGGGTTGCAAGTATCCGGATCAAAACGCCTGTCCTATGCCAACGTAGAAAGCAAAACTTGGATCGTCATCGGTCCGGTCAAGCGGAACGGCAACATCAAGCCGGATCGGACCAAGGCCGGTATTGTACCTTATGCCCGCGCCAACGCCGAGCCGTAGCTGCTCTGCAAAATCAGGGAAAGATTCTTCGCCGACATAGCCCGCATCGACAAAGCCGACCGCGCCGATCGTATCGGTAAGGCGCACGCGTGCTTCCACCGAGCTTTCGACAAGCGAGCGTCCGCCGATCACATAATTATCGCCATCGCGGCTGACATTCACGCCAATATTGCGATAGGCATAGCCGCGAACTGAACCACCCCCACCAGCAAAGAACAGTTGATCCGGTGGCAGCTCGCCGATTTCAGCGCCAACAATCGACCCAAGCTTCAGACGCCCGGCGAGGACGAAACGATCATCGGCACCGAAACCGTAATAGGTGCGCCCTTCCGCCGTAAATTTGGTGGCGAAGTTGCCATATTCTACTTCGTAGAATGGCGACAAAAGCCCCTCAAGATAATAGCCATTCTTTGGATCAACCTTGCTGTCGCGGCTGTCATAGGTCAGCCCGCCAAGGACACCCACTGTCAGGAAATCACGGCTTCCGAAGAAATCATCTTCAAATTTTGACTTCGAGACACTCGCAGTGAGTTTGCCGGAAAGCTCGTCCGAAAATATATGGGTTAAGCCAGCTTCAGCAGTGACTGAAGTCTGCGTATAGGCATCCAGAACCTTGCGCTCGCCAATCAGCGAGGAAATGAAGTCCGTATCCGGCGTCCAGACACCAGGCTTGGTGAAACTGACACCCAGCATGTAATTATAGTCCTGTGGGTCGTAGGATTGCCCGCCAATGCCACCGATTTTAGCATCGAACCGCAGACGCTCGGCCCGGCCAAAAAGATTGCGGTGCTGCCAATAGGTCTCAAAACCGGCGCCATCCAACGTCGAATAACTGCCACCAATACCGAAGCGGCGCAGCTTCTGCTCCTGCACGGCAACTGTAATCGGCAGAAGCCCATCGCTTGTAATGGCGTCTGCTTCTTCGATACGGGCCGAGCGGAACACCTCAAGTCGAGACAGACGCTTTTTGGCGCGCTCGATCTCGTCAGGATCATATTCGCGTCCGGGCTCCAGACCCGTGATGAAGGCGACAAACTCAGGATCCATGCGCTCAGTACCGGTGACCTGCGTCTGGCCGAACGATGCGCGGCGACCGGGATCAACATCGATAATCGCATCAACTTTGCTGTTGTCGTGATCGGCGGTGACGTTGCGCGAAACGATCTTCGCCTTGGGATGGCCCTGCTCGCGCCATGCATCAACAGCAAGGCGCTCTGCCTTTACGATTGACGTGGAGCGGGCAATATCGCCCACCGCGAACCCCTGATTTTCAGGCAGGTCGACAATATCCTTCTTGTCGACCGGCGGCGGAGCGACATTCTTGATGCGTGCGGTAGAGAAAAGAAACTGCGGTCCCGGATCGACCGAAATTGACACGGTTGCGGGATCTGGCAAAACCGTGTCGGGAGGAAGATCACTCGCCTCACGCCCATCAACTTTAATGCTGATATTGCCGCCATAACGACCATCGGCGTAAAGCGCGCCAAGAATACGGCGATAATCGCCTCTGGCTTTGGCTAGAAGCCCTGCGGCACCGGAGGCAGGCTTTTCCTTATCAGCAACAAGGCTGGAAGCACCTTCGACGAGCTTTTTAGTCTCTTCGTTTTCTTCGTTGGCGATTTCTACGGTATATTTTTGCGGATCGGCAATGACGGAATCCGCGTCATCGTCTTTTTTCTCGCCCCACAAATGAATGCCGAAGATTTCGAACGCGTGCGCGGGCGATACAAGGGCTGAGCAAGCCAGCAATGCGGCGGCAAACAAACTGGCCTGTGGGCGCTTGAAGTCCATCAACCAGTATAATCCCTAACTCAAACAAAATGACACAAACCAACAGGAATGATTACCCCATATCCCGTGATCGTTAAAATTCGCCTCTCTAGCTTAAGAAAACGATAACATGGTGGTTAATACAGGCCAACCCGCAAAGGCATTACACAACCCATCCGAAACTGTCGTTGTGACCATATCGCCACAAAACAGGCGTTTACGAGGGAACCCGACGCGGTCACTTTTTATTGGCGGCTGTATTGTTTATTAAATCGGCTGGAAAGCTCCGCGTGAAAACCTGTGATTGCGCTATCCCTGCAACCCAAATAGATTAGCCGCAACCAATCAGTCCCTCCGGAGCATATGAATGAAACCCGTATTCCTGCAGTTGCAATGCTTCCCTGGCAAAACCTATGAAGTTGCGGCTGCCCTTTTTGAGCGCGAGATCGTCTCGGAACTCTATTCGACCAGCGGCAATTTCGATCTGCTGGCGAAGATATACATTCCCGAAGACCAGGATGTCGGCAAGTTCATTAATGACAATGTGCTCGACATCCAAGGTATTGCGCGCTCGCTGACGACCATGACTTTCACGGCATTTTGACCCTCGGGCAGCAATTTTAAGCGGATAACCGAGACATTAAGTCTCGTTTCATGCGATAATAATGTCCCCTATGTAATGTTTGCAATAAAAACACCGCATTCGGGTAACAAAATTCCATTCTTTGCCTAAGAAGCTGTTCTTCTATAGATTGTTTCTTTTGCAATTCACTATCAGGATAGTTTGAAAATGCCGCCCTATCGTTCACGTACAACCACACATGGCCGCAACATGGCCGGTGCCCGCGGCCTTTGGCGCGCCACCGGTATGAAGGACGAGGATTTCGGCAAGCCAATTATTGCCGTCGTAAACTCGTTCACTCAGTTCGTGCCTGGCCACGTGCATCTGAAAGATCTTGGCCAGTTGGTGGCGCGTGAAATCGAAAGCGCGGGCGGTGTTGCCAAGGAATTCAATACGATTGCAGTCGATGACGGCATCGCCATGGGACATGATGGCATGCTCTATTCGCTGCCATCGCGCGAGATCATCGCCGATAGCGTTGAGTATATGGTCAATGCCCATTGCGCCGACGCTATGGTCTGCATTTCCAATTGCGACAAGATCACGCCAGGCATGCTGATGGCGGCCTTGCGGCTGAACATTCCTGTTGTCTTCGTTTCCGGCGGCCCGATGGAAGCTGGCAAGGTTACCTGGGATGACAAGGAAAAGAAGCTCGATCTGGTTGATGCCATGGTTGCCGCTGCTGATGATCGCATTTCCGATGCGGAAGTAACGGCTATTGAGCGCTCTGCCTGCCCGACTTGCGGTTCCTGCTCTGGCATGTTCACCGCCAATTCGATGAACTGTCTGACCGAAGCGCTGGGCTTGTCCCTACCGGGCAATGGTTCAACGCTGGCTACCCATGCGGATCGCCGTCGCCTGTTTGTCGAGGCCGGGCACCTCATTGTTGATCTGGCCCGTCGCTACTACGAACAGGATGATGAAACAGCGCTGCCACGCGCTATCGCATCCTTTGCCGCCTTTGAGAACGCGATGACGCTCGATATCGCGATGGGCGGTTCGACCAATACTGTTCTCCACCTGCTTGCGGCGGCGCATGAAGGCGAAGTCGATTTCACCATGAGCGATATTGACCGGCTTTCCCGTCGCGTTCCCGTACTGTGCAAGGTGGCTCCTGCTGTTGCCAATGTGCATATGGAAGACGTACATCATGCGGGTGGCGTCATGGGCATTCTTGGCGAGCTTGATCGGGCAGGTTTGCTTGATACCTCAGTTTACTCCGTTCATGCAGCAAATCTGGGCGCAGCGCTTGATCGCTGGGATGTGATGCGCAGCAAGAACCAGTCTGTCCATGATTTCTTCAAGGCAGCGCCGGGCGGTGTTCCTACCCAGGTTGCATTCAGCCAGGATCGCCGCTTTGCCGATGTTGACCTGGATCGCGAAAAGGGCGTTATCCGCAATGCGGAACATGCCTATTCCAAGGATGGCGGTTTGGCTGTGCTTTACGGCAATCTTGCCGAAGATGGCTGTATCGTCAAAACGGCAGGCGTTGATGAGTCAATTCTGAAGTTCTCCGGTCCTGCGCGCATTTTTGAAAGTCAGGATACCGCCGTTCTTGGTATTTTGAACGGCGGCGTAAAGCCGGGCGATATTGTGCTGATCCGTTATGAAGGTCCTCGCGGCGGCCCCGGCATGCAGGAAATGCTCTACCCAACCAGCTATCTGAAATCCAAGGGCCTCGGCAAAGCTTGTGCCTTGATCACTGACGGGCGTTTCTCCGGCGGTTCGTCAGGACTTTCCATTGGCCACGTTTCTCCGGAAGCAGCCGAGGGCGGATTGATCGGTCTGGTGCAGGAAGGCGATGTAATCGACATCGACATCCCGAACCGCAAGATTCACCTTGCCGTCGATGATGCGGTCATTGCCGATCGCCGTGCGCATATGGAAGCCAAGGGCTCAGCCGCCTGGAAGCCTGAAGAAAAGCGCAAGCGCAAGGTCACAACTGCACTGCGTGCTTATGGCGCAATGGCAACAAGCGCTGCACGCGGTGCTGTAAGGCAGATTCCCGACCATTGGGAGTGAGATGATTGGCAGTAATATCGTGCGTGGTTCGAACCACGCACAACAAAAATGCAGCCCTTTTACCAAGGGCTGCATTTTTGACTTTTACTTCGCTGCATCAGTAACTTTTGTTGTCCAGGCACCTTCCGGCTTCTTGGTAATAACCGGGTCTGAACCACCACCAAGCAAGGTTTCCACAGTCCGGTCGGCAGCTGCCGTATCAAGCACGCCGTCTGAACCTTCCGTCAGCTTATTGATTTCAGCAACCATGCGCTTCTGGTGCTTCTCTGTCTGGGCCCCGCTGGCATCATTCTCAAGCACAATTTCAGCAGCTTCATCCGGATTGGCCCGTGCATATTCCCAGCCCTTCATTGAAGCCTTGACGAAGCGGGCCAGCTTTTCGACCATTGCCGGATCGTCGAGACTCTTCTGGAGCACATAAAGACCGTCTTCCAGCGTTGCTACTTTTTCATCCTCGTACTTGAAAGTGACGAGCTGATCTTCCGGAATGCCCGCATCAATTACCTGCCAATATTCATTATAGGTCATAGTGGAAATGCAATCGGCCTGTTTCTGGATCAGGGGATCAACATTGAAGCCTTGTTTGAGAACTGTGACGCCTTCCGGCCCGCCATCGGTCTTCAGGCCAAGATGGTTCATCCATGACAGGAACGGATATTCATTTCCGCCGAACCAGACACCCAGCGTCTTGCCCTTGAAGTCTTCAGGCTTGGTAATGCCCGTTTCCTTGCGGCAGGTCAGCATCATGCCGGAGCGCTTGAACGGCTGGGCAATATTGACAAGAGGAAGACCCTTTTCACGCGTGGCAAGCGCGGAAGGCATCCAGTCCACCACGACATCTGCGCCACCACCAGCAATGACCTGCGGCGGCGCAACATCTGGGCCGCCTGGCTTGATCTCGACATCCAGATTGGCCTCTTTATAGAAGCCCTTATCTTTAGCCACATAATAGCCAGCAAACTGCCCTTGCGTGACCCATTTGAGCTGAAGCGTCAGTTTATCGGCGGCCAGCGCCGAGCCGGCCATCAGGGTGCTGATGGCGAGTCCCAACGAGAGTGCAATGGTCTTCTTCATGTTTCAGTTCTCCTCTGTTCTTGTTTTTAAATGTTCAGGATCGGTAGGAAGGATGCCAGAAAGTGACAGCCCTTTCGATAAGGGTAATCAGTCCATAGGAAAGTGAACCAGCAAGGGCGGCAACGAAGATTTCCGCCCAGACCATATCGACATTCATGCGGCCAACTTCTGCGGAAATGCGAAAACCCATGCCGACAATGGGGGAGCCGAAAAACTCGGCAACAATTGCGCCGATGAGCGCCAAAGTCGAGTTGATTTTAAGTGCATTGAAGATGAACGGCATGGCAGCGGGTAGACGCAGCTTGAGCAATGTCTGACCATAGGTTGAACCATAGGTGCGCATGAGATCACGTTCCATGGCGCCCGAGGCAGCAAGCCCGGCAACTGTGTTCACCAGCATCGGGAAGAACGTCATGATAACAACAACAGCGGCTTTGGACTGCCAGTAGGAACCGAACCACATGACCATGATCGGAGCAATGCCAACGACGGGCAGTGCTGCCACCAGATTGCCAATGGGTAAAAGCCCCTTGCGCAGAAAGGGCACGCGATCAACGACAATCGCGGCCAGGAAACCCGAGCCGCAGCCCATGACATAACCGGCAACCGCGGCCTTCAGATAGGTTTGTTGGAAGTCCGCCCAGAGCGTCGGCACGGAAGCCGCGATACGCGCGGCAATCATTGATGGTGGCGGCAGAAGGATTGCAGGAACACCGAAGCCGCGCACCACGACTTCCCAAAGGATAAGCAGCCAAGCACCGAACAGCACCGGCAATGCCAGATTGATCAGACGCTGCATATCCGGTGAAGCAGCACGCCAGCTTGCAAGCCGCTGCACTGTCAGCCAAGCCAACAGCCATGCCGCCACAACCATGCACCAATAACCAAGCAGCGCCCCTGCCGGACCCATCAAGCTGAGCAACGATATCAGACAATAGGCCGAGACATGCACCAATAGCAGCAGCGCAATGGTAGACGAGGTGGATGCAGAAGCGAACAGCGCCACCGCGGCAGCGACAAAGAGGATTATCGGCGTCGCATAGGACAGGGTATTTTGAACACCCGCGCCCGTCGAGACCACAAGAGCCGCAGCGGACAAAACAAAGGCAGCAATGGCCAAAGGAGAGCGCGAAAACCTCATGGGCGCACTCCCATTCGCCGGTTAACAAGCGTCGAGATAATCCCTATGAGGCTGACAAGAACGGCCGCCATTAGTGCGGCAGCGATAAGGGCAGCCCAAATTTGCACGGTCTGACCGTAATAGGAGCCAGCAAGCAGGCGTGCCCCGATACCTGCCACAGCTCCAGTGGGCAATTCACCGACAATGGCACCAACCAGACTGATGGCAACGGCAATTTTCATTGAGGTAAAAAGATAAGGCATGGAGGCGGGCCAGCGCAGTTTCCAAAATATCTGAGCCTTTGACGCGTTATAGGTGCGCATCAAATCAAGGTGCATGATTTCGGGTGAGCGAAGACCTTTGACCATACCGACAGCCACGGGGAAGAATGAAAGATAGGTTGAGATCATCGCTTTGGGCAAAAGCCCGGTAATATTGACCGCGTTGAGGACAACAATAATCATCGGGGCAATGGCGAGGATCGGCACGGTTTGCGAGGTGATGATCCAAGGCATCAGGCTTTTGTCGAGCGTGCGCGAATGCACAATAGCGATCGCCAGAAGAATACCAAGCAAAGTGCCGAATGCGAAACCGAGCAGCGTGGACGATAGAGTGACACCGCCATGATAGATCAGGCTACGCTTTGACGTTGGTGCAATATCGAAAACTGTCTTGCGAATTTCAGCAGCGACCTGATGCGGCGCAGGCAAAACCGGCCGCTCCTGCGCCATCGTATTGGCAACTAACTGGCTCGTGGAAATGGTGGTATTGGCACGCGCTGCCTGGTCGCGTTCGAATGGCGCGTTGAGAATGATGGCAAAAACATACCAGAGTGCGATGATAACCAAAAGGATGGTTCCGACCGGGATCACCCTGTCGTGGAGCACGGCTGCAAGGCCTTGACGCTCCTTCATCACAGATGAGCCTCATCATAGGAATGACCGTGCCGCAAGCCTTCACGTACGCGGTGAGCGATTTCCAGAAATTCCGGTGTTTCGCGAATATCCAACGTCCGCTCAGAGCCGAGATTGCAATCGATGATTTCGTGTATCCGGCCCGGACGCGGACTCATCACAACGATCTTTGTCGAGAGAAAAACTGCCTCGGGAATCGAGTGGGTTACAAAGATGACTGTCTTTTGCGTTTTGGCCCAAAGCTTCAGTAATTGTTCGTTGAGGTGATCGCGGACAATTTCATCCAGCGCACCGAAGGGCTCATCCATTAAAAGCATATCGGGATCAAAAGACAGGGCGCGGGCAATGGATGCGCGTTGCTGCATACCGCCTGATAATTGCCATGGAAACTTCTTGTCAAAACCTGCCAGATTAACCAGCTCGAGATTCTTGGCGATCCGCGCCTTGCGCTCCTCCTTGGGTATGCCCATCACTTCCAGTGGCAGGGAAATATTGCCGCCAATGGTGCGCCATGGATAAAGCGCGGCCGCTTGAAAAACATATCCATAGGCACGTTTTTCGCGCGCCTGCGATGGCGTCATTCCATTGACCGATATGCTACCCGAGGTAGGCTGCTCCAGATCGGCAATCACGCGCAACAAGGTGGTCTTTCCGCAACCGGAAGGCCCGATAAAGGAAACGAACTCGCCGCTGTTAACTGCAAGGTCGATGTTCGACAAAGCATTGACGGGGCCATCATTGGTCTGGAAGACCAGCGAAAGGTCTTTGACATCAATTACATTTTTTGGCGCCGCATCAGCCATTATTTTCGCCTTGGGTCGGAGCGCGACGACTGTCATCATACGCCTGCCGGAATGTTCTTCGGATCGCGATCCACTCTACGCGGTGCGGTTAGTTCCTTCCAAGTGGAAAGTGCGCGGCTGGCAGAGGGGTTGGCCTCACGCTCGACAAAGCGTCCGCTGCCCGTCGGCGCAAGCACTTCGCCATCCCTATAGGCAATCTCTCCACGCGAAATAGTGATGCGCGGCAGGCCCGTCACTTCAATGCCCTCAAAGACATTATAGTCGATGGCCGACTTCTGCGACTTTGCAGAAATGACCTTGGTTGCATTGGGGTCCCAGATAACAATATCCGCATCAGAACCCGGCAAGATCGCTCCCTTGCGCGGGTAGATATTAAGAATTTGGGCGATATTGGTCGACGTTACCGCGACAAACTCATTTGGCGTCAGGCGGCCGGTACGCACGCCTTTGGTCCAAAGCACGGGCATGCGATCTTCCAGACCACCAGTGCCATTTGGGATTTTGGTAAAGTCGCCGACACCAAAACGCTTCTGCTCGGTGGTAAAGGCGCAATGGTCTGTCGCCACGACCTGAAGACTTCCCGATGCAAGGCCAGCCCACAATCCATTTTGGTTGATCTTGTCACGGAAAGGCGGCGACATGACCCGGCGCGCGGCATAGTCCCAGTCCTCATTTTTATATTCACTCTCATCCAGAACAAGGTGTTGAATCAGAGGTTCGCCATAGACGCGCATACCCTTGGCACGCGCGCGGCGAATGGCTTCATGGGACTGTTCGCAGGAAACATGCACGATATAGAGCGGCACGCCTGCCTGATCGGCGATCATGATGGCGCGGTTAGCCGCCTCACCTTCTATTTCGGGCGGGCGCGAATAGCCGTGAGCCTCCGGTCCGGTATTGCCTTCGGCGAGGAGCTTCTGCTGGAGATGGGCAACCACATCGCCATTTTCCGCGTGGACAAGCGGCATGGCGCCGATCTCGGCACAGCGCAGAAAGGAGGCGAACATTTCATCGTCGTCCACCATCAATGCGCCCTTATAGGCCATGAAGTGCTTGAACGTATTGATGCCGCGTTCAACGACTTTGGGCATTTCGTCGAAGATCTGCTTGTTCCATCCGGTTATCGCCATGTGGAAGGAATAGTCGGTGCGCGCTTTGCCAGCCTTCTGGAACCAGTCCTGCAAGGCGGCAAGCAACCCGTCTTCGCCGGGGAGCACAAAATCGACAACCATCGTTGTTCCACCTGCCAGCGCCGCGGCGGTGCCGGTGTCAAAATCATCGCTGGAGTGGGTGCCCATGAAAGGCATTTCAAGATGCGTATGCGGGTCGATACCGCCGGGCATGAGAAAGCAACCGGTTGCATCAATAATTTCGCAATTGGCGTCCTGGCCGGAAAGATCTGAGCCGATGGCAGCGATCTTGTCGCCATCAATCAGCACATCCGCTTTATAAGTGCGGTCAGCGGCAATAATTGTTCCGCCTTTGATCAGTTTCGCAAGCATTGTGTTCGTTCCCCTTTTTGGTCTTTTGCCGAACATGTTGCATATGTGGTTGCTAGGTCAGGCTTGAATCTCCGCCGTCTCCAGAACCGCATGCAACAGGACATCCGTACCGGCAGCAGCCCATTCTTTCGAAATCTCTTCATCCTCATTGTGGCTGAGGCCATCCACGCAAGGGCACATTACCATCGCCGTCGGCGCAACGCGGTTGATCCAGCAGGCATCATGTCCGGCGCCGGAAACAATATTGCGGTGACTGTAGCCAAGCCGCTCCGCAGCATTGCGCACGGCAGTGACGCAGCCTTCGTCGAAGGTAACGGGATCAAAATGCCCGGCTTCTTCAATCTCGATGCCGAGGCCAAGCTCCTTGGCAATCTTTGGTGCCTTCGCCTCAATTTCCGCTTTCATTGCGGAAAGCGTCGAAAGGTCTGGCGAGCGGATATCAACCGTGAACACGACTTTGCCCGGAATGACATTGCGGGAATTGGGATAAACATCGACATGGCCGATTGCCCCAACCGCATTTGGCTGGTGGGCCATAGCGACGGCGTGAACCAGTTCGGTAATGCGCGCCATGCCGAGGCCCGCATTTTTGCGCATAGGCATTGGGGTTGAGCCTGTGTGGCTTTCCTTGCCCGTCAATGTGATCTGCAACCACCACAGGCCCTGACCATGGGTGACAACGCCGATATCCTTGCCCTCAGCTTCCAGAATGGGTCCCTGCTCAATATGCAGTTCGAACAGCGCATGGATCTTACGGGCGCCGACTTTCTCGTCACCCTTCCAGCCGATTCGCTCCAGTTCGTCGCCAAACTTCTTGCCCTTGGCATCTTCGCGAACATAGGCCCATTGCTCATCATGAATACCGGCGAATACACCGGAAGCCAGCATGGCCGGGGCAAAGCGCGTACCTTCCTCATTGGTCCAGTTGACAACAACAATAGGATGCTTGGTCTTGATATTAAGATCGTTGAGCGTGCGGATCAGTTCCAGTCCGCCAAGAACCCCCAACACACCATCATATTTTCCGCCCGTCGGCTGTGTATCGAGGTGGCTGCCGACATAGACCGGCAGCGCATCCGGGTCAGTTCCTTCACGCGTGAAAAACATGTTGCCCATGGTGTCTACGCCCATGGTCATGCCGGCTTTCTCACACCAGGATTGAAACAGCCTGCGACCCTCGCCATCCTCATCGGTCAGGGTCTGGCGATTATTGCCACCGCGCAGGCCCGGCCCGATTTTCGCCATCTCCATCAGGCTATCCCAAAGGCGGTCGCCATTGATCCGAAGATTTCCCGTCAGCGACATTTGCCCGCTCCTATGCCAAGTTTTTCAACACATCGGCGAGCGTATCGAACAGATGATCGATCTGTCCTTTGCTGATTGTCAGAGGCGGAGACAAGGCGATGATGTCGCCAGTCGTGCGGATCAGCACGCCCTTTTCGTATGCATTGAGGAAAGCCTGGAATGCCCGTTTTGTCGGGGCGCCGTCGATGGGTTGAAGTTCGATGGCGCCGATCAACCCGAGATTGCGAATGTCTATGACATTCGGCAGTCCCTTCAGCGCATGCAGAGCATTTTCCCAATAATCGGACAGTTCCGATGCGCGGGTCAACAAGCCTTCTTCCTCATAGGTGTCGAGCGTTGCTAGAGCCGCTGCGCAGGCGACCGGATGGCCGGAATAGGTGTAGCCATGGAAAAGCTCTATCAGATTTTCCGGACCATTCATGAAGGCCTGGTAGATGTCCGACGAAGCGAAAACCGCGCCCATCGGAATAACGCCACTGGTGATACCCTTGGCGGTTGTCACCAAATCAGGCACCACGCCGAAATAATCTACCGCAAATGGTGCACCAAGACGGCCGAAGCCGGTGATTACTTCATCGAAAATCAGGAGAATATCGTGCTTGGTGCAAATCTCGCGCAGGCGCTTGAGATAGCCCTTTGGCGGAATGAGAACGCCAGTCGAACCCGCCACCGGCTCTACAATGACGGCCGCAATATTTGACGCGTCGTGCAGCGCAATGACCTTTTCCAGATCATCGGCAAATTCAACGCCATATTCAGGCTCGCCGCGCGTATAGGCATTTCGCGCCAGATCATGCGTATGGCGAATATGGTCAATGCCGCTCAGCGCATTGCCGAAAGTCTTACGGTTTCCGGAGATACCACCAACGGAAATACCGCCAAAGCCAACGCCATGATAGCCGCGCTCGCGGCCAATCAGCTTGACCTTGGTGCCATTGCCTTTAGCGCGATGATAGGCTAGCGCGATCTTCAGCGCCGTATCAACCGATTCAGAACCGGAATTGGTGAAAAACACATGGTCAAGCGGCGATGGCAGCATGGCAGCCAGGCGCGCGGCTAGTTCAAAGGCCTTGGGATGCCCCATCTGGAATGCAGGCGCATAATCAAGCTCTGCAACTTGCTTTTGAACGGCTTCGACGATCTTGGGGCGGCCATGGCCCGCATTGCAGCACCAGAGACCGGCAGTTCCATCGAGGATCTCGCGTCCATCATGAGACTTATAGTGCATGTCTTTAGCACTGACGAGAAGGCGGGGATTTTGCTTGAACTGCTTGTTTGCCGTAAAAGGCATCCAGAACGCGTCGAGATTGTTTGTCCCCATTGCCGTTTTAGACATGTGACGAAGCCTCCTGATTGCGGATATTACCGCTTGTTTTGTGTTCCCGAATGATTGAACCTTTAAGGGGATTCAAAAACCAATTGCCAAAAACTTGACTAGTTGGTCAAAATGCAGGCTAGAAGAGCATAGTTAGGTGGTCAAGCGCTTTATAGGCATTTCAACCCGTTGCCGGGACAAGCGGAATTGCCATTTTGTCGCGGGTGGGTGGAGCAATCAGCAAATGGCGAAAGCTGCGAAGCAGAAAACGAATGGCGGCCCGGAACGAACAACCCGTATCCAGGAAATAAACCGCCGTTTGATCCTTGATGCGGCGCTTGATGTTTTTTCCACTTATGGGTTCCGCGGCACGACTATCGACCAGATTGCCGACAAGGCCGGCATGTCAAAACCCAATCTGCTTTATTATTTTCCACGCAAGCAAAATATCTATGTGACGCTGCTGGAAGAAACGCTGACGGAGTGGCTTGCCCCGCTCGCTGATATTGATCCGGCGGGCGACCCGATCGAGCAATTGCGCAAATACATCACGCTCAAAATCAAAATGTCCGAAAGCCATCCGGAAGCATCGCGTCTGTTCGCCAATGAAGTGCTGCATGGCGCACCGGCGATCAGTGACTTTCTGGCCAAGCATTTGAAACCGCTGGTTGACGAAAAGGCCGTCGTCATTCGGCGCTGGGTTGGCGAAGGCAAACTTGCTCCGGTTGACCCCTATCATCTGATTTTCATGATTTGGGCAACCACCCAGCATTATGCGGATTTTGACGTACAGGTTCGCGCTATTATGGGTAGCCAAGTTGGCCGTCCAGGCTTTCGCGAACAAACCGCGCAGGCAGTTCTGAGCATAATTCTCAACGGCATCCGCCCGCGCGATTGAAATAAGATGGTGCCGCGTTCGATTGCATTGCTCTCCTGCGTGGTTCGACAAGCTTACCATGAGGAAAGTTGTAGGTGCTGCAAAGCCAGCCTTCATCGCAACAGAGCTGGGCTCCCTTGTCAATTACGACTTTCTTCGTGGTGAGCTTGTCGAACCACGCACAAACTGGGTTGCCATAAGTTTAAATAGAACTACGGCTAACCCATCACTCCGCCGCAACCTTTGCCATTGGATTGTTAGGGTGCGTCGTCCAGTTGGCATAGTCTGGCTGAACCGGTGTTTTGGTGCGCGGATCGACTCCCGAGAGCATAGGCACCATATCGATGCAGTTCTCTACAGGGCAGACATTCACACACAGATTACATCCAACACACTCTTCATCAATGACTTCGAAGTGCCTCACACCATCGACCATGGATGTAATCGCCTGATGCGATGTGTCTTCGCAGGCAATGTGGCAGCGTCCGCATTTGATGCACAGATCCTGATCGATCTGCGCCTTGGTGATGTAGTTCAGATTCAGATATTGCCAATCGGTGACATTGGGCACAGCCATACCGCGGAAATCTTCGATGGAGCGGAAGCCGCGTGAATCCATCCAATCGGACAGGCCCGAAATCATCTCCTGCACAACCTTGAAGCCATAGGTCATGGCAGCGGTACAGACCTGCACATTGCCACAACCGAGCGCGATGAATTCTGCCGCATCGCGCCATGTGGTGATGCCGCCAATCCCCGAAATAGGCAGGCCACGCGTCTCCGCATCACGGGCAATTTCCGCAACCATGTTGAGCGCTATCGGCTTGACCGCCGGGCCGCAATAGCCTCCATGCGAACCGCGTCCATCAATGGAAGGGTTGGGCGCAAACGTATCAAGGTCAACTGAAACAATGGAGTTGATCGTGTTGATCAGCGAGACGGCATCCGTTCCGCCGGATTTGGCAGCACGGGCTGGCTTACGCACGTCGGTGATATTTGGCGTAAGCTTGGTGATGACGGGCATGCGCGTATATTGCTTGCACCAGCGCACCACCATCTCGATATATTCCGGTACCTGCCCAACCGCAGCGCCCATGCCACGCTCGGACATGCCGTGCGGACAGCCGAAATTCAACTCAATCCCATCGCATCCGGTTTCTTCG
Organism: Phyllobacterium sp. CCNWLW109; assembly: GCF_037203905.1. Lineage (NCBI taxonomy): Bacteria > Pseudomonadati > Pseudomonadota > Alphaproteobacteria > Hyphomicrobiales > Phyllobacteriaceae > Phyllobacterium > Phyllobacterium sp. CCNWLW109. Next base: position 275,752 of record NZ_JBBCBK010000003.1, read on the forward strand.
ACACGTGGAAGGATGGCCTTCCAAGCCTCTTCCTCACAAGGCACCATGATCGATGCAATCAATGCACGATCCGGCCACTTTTTCTTGACCTCGGTCATCTCACGCAAATTGACCTCAAGCGGGCGATCCGTGATGAGCTCGATATTGTTGAGGCCAAGCAAGCGCCGGTCCGGCCCATGGATCGCACCATAGCGGGGGCCATTGACGTTAACGACGGGAGGTCCCTCTTCTCCAAGGGTTTTCCAGACAACGCCGCCCCATCCTGCTTTAAAGGCGCGCTCGACATTATATGCTTTGTCCGTCGGTGGCGCAGAGGCCAGCCAGAATGGATTTGGAGATTTGATACCAAGGAAATTCGATGAAAGATCAGCCATGATGGTTTCCTTTAGCCGCTAATGTGGCCTGGATTGGCAGTGTGTTGCGCAGATGCGGTCGCGGGTTCGGAATTACCGGCAATGACTGCCTCGGCAAACCCACTGACTTTTTCCGGCTGCATCGATAAAGCGCGATGAATCGACTCAGCTGCAAGCTTGCCATCCTGCACGCCCGCTACAGTCAGATCCTGACCGCCGGCAATACAGTCGCCGCCCGCCCAAATTCCTGGAATTGATGTACGGCGCTCCTCATCGACACTGATACGGCCACGTGAAAGCGCCATACCTGCTTCGGCAAGAATTTTTTCCGCGGGCATTTGGCCGATCGCCTTGAAAATCTGATCGCTGGCCAATGTGACGCTTTCGCCGGTTGTTTCCAGCCTGCCATCATTCATGGTTGTGTAGTCGAGGGTGATGCCGCAAACCTCGCCACGTTCATTGCGTGTCAATGCGCGCGGCTGCAGCCAATGGCGGATAATCACGCCATTCTTCAATGCAAGTTCCTGTTCGAACTCGCTGGCATTCATGCTTTCCGGACCGCGTCTGTAGGCAATGATGACGTTCTCCGCGCCGAGCAGCTTCGTCTGGACTGCAACATCGATAGCAGTCATGCCACCACCGATGACGACGACATCCCGTCCAACGGCGATTTCCGAAAGGTCGTTGCTCTGACGCAGAACGGAAATGTAGTCCACAGCGTCGATGCAGCCTGCCGCATCCTCGCCATCAAGGCCAAGCTCATTGACACCCGGCAAACCCACTCCAAGGAAAACAGCATCAAAACCGGCACGCAACGCATCAAGGCTGATATCCCTGCCAAGTGCCTTGTCGTTCTGAATGGTGATACCGCCAATCTCCAGAATAAAATCCAGTTCTTTCTGGGCGAAATCATCGACGCTCTTATAGGCGGCGATACCATATTCATTGAGGCCGCCAGCCTTTGAGCGGGCCTCGAAAATCGTCACATCATGGCCATGCATGGCCAGACGATGAGCGGCAGAAAGCCCTGCCGGACCTGCGCCGACCACTGCCACAGACTTGCCGGTAGGAGCCGCGCGGGTGAAAGGGTGCTGGCCGTTTTCCATCAGGTAGTCTGTTGCGTAACGCTGCAGCAGGCCGATCTTTACAGGCTTTCCTTCGGCCGCTTCACGCACACAGGCCTGCTCGCAAAGGGTCTCTGTCGGACATACGCGGGCGCACATACCACCAAGAATATTCTCGCTCAGGATGGTCTTGGCCGATCCGGTGGGATTTCCCGCGGCGATCTCGCGAATGAAAAGCGGAATGTCTATCCCCGTAGGACAGGCATTCATGCAAGGCGCATCGTAGCAGAAGTAGCAACGGTCAGACTCAACGAAAGCCTCATGCCGCGAAAGCGGCGGATGCAGATCGGAAAAGACCTCGCTATACTCACTGCCCGCGAGCCGGCCAGCCCTGACGTCACGGATTCCTGAATCCATCGATCCCATGAAATGGCATCTCCCATATCTGTGGCAGCGTCCGGTTCCCGTGGATCACAGCCATTTGCAGATGAGCCGGTTCGTCCGGCTCCGTTATGGAAAGAATGGCATATTTTTACAAAAGGTCAAATTTTTTATCAAATGGTCAAGAATCATATTCTTATGAGGGTGTTGTCGGTCTCACTACACTCCTACTGTGCGTGGTTCGACAAGCTCACCATGAGGAAGATAATATATGTTAAGGAGCCAGGCTCGGCGAGCTAGCGACTATCTTGCGAGCAACACATTCCTCATGGTGAGCCCGTCGAACCACGCACAACGCCATCCTGCAGTCAGAGTTAAAGTTTGTGGGCACTGGACGAAATATTTACTCGGCAGGGAGTTGTGCTTTTGTACTGACCTGCAGCAATTCACGCTGGAGCCTTGCCTCTTCCTCGGCCTTTGGCTTGGAGAATCCCGCCAGAAGAAGATAAGCGACTGGTGTGAGAAACAGCGTTGAGGCTGTAGCCAGACCAAGACCACCGACGATGACCCAACCGAGCGCAATACGGGCTTCCGCGCCGGCACCACTGGCGAGAACCAGCGGGACACCGCCAAGAATCGCGCAGAGCATTGTCATGACAACGGGGCGAAGGCGGATCGTTGCCGCTTCCTCAATGGCTTGCCGGACATTGCGGCCCTGATCACGCAGATGGTTGGCAAACTCGACGATAAGAATACCATTCTTTGCCATGATACCGACAAGCAGCACCAGGCCGATCTGACTATAGACGTTCATGCTGGTCCCGGTGATCACCATGGCAAACACCGCGCAGGCAAGCCCAAGCGGAACTGTGGCCATAACGATCACAGCGCTGATGAAGCTTTCGAACTGGGCGGCGAGCACCAGAAGGATGATCAGGATGGCGAAGCCAAATGTGATGATCATGCTTGAGGAATTTTCGCCAAGTGTGGCAGCTTCGGCCAGAGGAATGAGACGATATCCAGCTGGCAGCAATGGCTCGGCAATTGCCTGCGCCTGCGCATAGGCATCGCCAAGGGCGAAAGAAGGCGACAGACTTGCCGTGATGGCTACGGATCGCATTTGCTGTTCACGGGTCAGTGCGGGCGGCACAGCGACTTCCGTCAGTCGCGCAATCGTCGACATCGGTACAAAGCGGCCATCCTGGGTTCGCAAGAACACATTTTCCAGATCGGTTGGATCATTGATCGGATCAGTGGTGGAGACGAGTTTGACGTCGAAGCTGCGATCCTCGATGTATACGGAACCGATCTTGTAGCCGTCCAGTACCGACTGCAATGCTTGTGCCAGACCTGTGATGTCTATGCCCAGATCCGAGGCCCGTTCGCGGTCTATCGTAACAGCCAATTGCGGCTGGGTTGGTTCATTAGTCAGACGCGGCCTGTCAAATCTTGGATCTTTTTCCAGTTCGGAAACGATCTTGGCGGCAGTCGTGCCCAATTCGGCGTAGCTGGTGCCCACGACAGCAAACTGGAGACCGTTGCCTGCGCCGCGAATACCGAGCGAATTGGGTTGCGAGGCAAAAACCTGAATGCCCGGCACTGCGCGCACACGCTTGGAAACATCGGCCACGATCTCTTGCTGCGTCCTTGTACGCTCATTCCATTTGGCAAGGCTGAGCACCATGAAGCCGCGATTGGTGTTGCCATTCTGCCCGGCAATGGAGAACGTATTCTCGATTTCTCCCGAATCACGCAAAGGCTGGATCAATGTTTCGATCTGGCGCATCTCATCATTGAGATATTCGAGACTGACACCTTGGGGCGCCGTTATGCGCAGGAAGGTCGCCGCACGATCTTCTGTCGGCGTCAGCTCCTGTTTGAGCAGGGAGAATGCACCAAAGGCGGCACCGGCAAAAAGGATCGACACGATGACCACGATCCAGGGCGCAGCAAGACAGGCATGCAGCAACCATTTGTACCAGCCGCCAAAGCGATTGCCCATACGGCCAACCACACCCGGTGCATGGGCAACTTCATGATGACTTGCCTCGCTCGCGCTCAGCAGACGGGATGCGAGCATGGGACACAGCGTAAGCGCCACGACCGCCGAGAGAAGCACGCAGATGGCCAGAACAAAGCCGAATTCGCGAAACAGACCGCCTGTCTGGCCGGGAAGGAACGACAATGGCACAAACACCGCCGCCAATGTGACCGTTGTCGCGATGACCGCGAAGAACACTTCCTGCGTGCCAAGAACAGCAGCGGCGCGTGGGCCCATGCCCTGATTACGGCGGCGGACAATATTTTCCAGCACGACAATCGCATCATCCACCACAAGACCTGTCGCCAGAACCAGAGCCAAAAGCGTAAGAATATTGATGGAAAAACCTGCCAGATAGATCGCCGATATTGTGCCGATCAGTGCAACCGGCATGCTGACCGCCGGAATCAAAGTCGCCCTGATGTCCCACAGGAACAGGTAGATGATGGCGATAATGATGATAACCGAAACGCCCAGCGCTATTTCCACCTCATGGACAGCGCCGTTGATGAAATCTGCATCATCGCTGGTAACGCGAATATCAACACCTTCCGGCAAGGTCTGCTGAAGCTGAGCGACTGCAGCGCGGACACCTGTCGAAATATCCAGCGTATTGGACTGTGCCTGGCGGATAATACCAAGGCCGATACCGGTCTTGCCATTGGCACGCAAACTTGACGTGCCAATGTCGGGGCCAAGTGTCACCGTGGCAACGTCACGTATTTTCGTGCGGCCTTTGATGATGATGTTTTCGAACTCTTCAGGCGTGGTAACGGGTGCGGTCGCCCGCACAACAATGCTTTGGTCATTGCTGTTCAGCTGGCCTGCCGGAGTATCAAACGCCATGGTCGTCAGCGCATTGCGGATGTCGGCGACGTTCATGCCAAGGCTTGCAAGCTTGCCCTGATCGATATCGATCCGGAAAATCTTGTTGCGATCGCCGTTGATTTGCACATCGGCAACGCCGGGGACAGAGGCCAGTACATCTTCGATCTGATCTTCGACCAGCACTGTCATATCCTCAACCGCCATCGTATCGGACGTAACAGCAAGCCGCATAACTGCATCGGAATTCGCATCCGCCTTGACGATCTGCGGAGGATCGGCCTGTTCGGGCAGCGTGTTGGTGATACGGCTGATGGCGTCGCGCATGTCGGCAGCGGCAACGTTCAGATCAACGCCATCATTGAATTCGACGGTGACGCGGCTGCTACCAAACGAAGAACTCGAGGAGATGGATTTAACACCGGAGACACGTGACACGGCGCCTTCGATTGCAGAGGTCAGTTCCCGGTCAACTGTTTCGGCGGCAGCCGATTCAAATATTGTGGAGACGGTGACCACCGGCCTGTCCACATCGGGAAGCTCGCGGACGTCAACGCCATAATAGGCGGCCAAACCAGCCACCACGATCAAGGCATTGAGCACCAGCGCCATGACGGGACGGCGGATGAAAAGGGCGGTAAAACTTGTATCGAGATTGTCGTTCTGTTTTGTCATGACATCCTCAGCCAGCTTTGCCGGCGGAGGCGAGAGGACCTTCTTCGCTGTTTTGTTTGGGCGCAGGTTGCCCTTTAATGTGAACGGTGCCACCTTCGCGGACCGACTGGACACCTTCGGTAACAATCGCGTCGCCCAGCTTAATATTCGCATCAACCAGAACATTGGCGGCATTGCGCTGGACAATACGAACCGGAACGCGGCTAGCTTTGTCGTCTGCAATCTTCCAGACATAGGCACCGTCAGTGCCCCACTGGATCGAGAGTGGGTCCACCGCAGCATAAATGTCGCCCGGGAATGCAATGGATATCTGGAAAGCCATGCCTTCGCGTAGCGTATCTTTCGGATTGGTGATGCGTGCCTGCACGTGCAGAGTACGGCTGGCGGGATCAACCCTGCTGTCGATCGCGCTTACCGAGCCTTGAAATGTTTCGCCGGTGCGCGCAATTGAGTTCGCAGATACGGGAGCGCCAACGGCAATCAACGGCGCAAAACGCTCCGGAACCCAGAAGTCGACAAGAACTTCTGAGCGGTCGTCAATCGTAGCGACCTGCGTAGAAACGGTAATATAATTGCCCGCATTGACAGGTAGAATACCGATTATGCCGCTGATGGGCGCCTTGATATCGCGCCGGTCCAAGGCCAGTTCTGCCTCGCGCAAATCCAATGCCGCGTTCTCCACCGCAAGTTCGGCATCAGAGACCTGAACGGCTGACACCGTATTGGTTGTACTGAGGTTTTCAGCGCGCTTCAGCTTGTTTTGCGCATCTTTGAGCGCACTTCTAGCCTTTTCCGCAATAATCGTCTCAGCTTCTGAATCAAGCTTGGCGATGACGTCACCGGCCATGACTTTTGACCCGGACTGGACAAGCAATTCCGTCATTCTGCCGGCTGCAAATGGTGTAACTGAAACGGAGCTTTTGGCTTTTCCGGTACCGATTGCTGAAAGCCGGTCATTGATCTTGGCTTCAGTTGCCGTTTTCACAACGACAAGCGGCAAACTCTGTCCGCCACCCCGCCTGCCGGAGCCTGCTGCGGTTTCGGCGGTTACATTGGAGGGCGGAACAACTCCGGCCTTCTTTAACAGCTCATTGGAACCTGGGGAAAAATACAACCAGCCAGCTCCAGCACCAACCAGAACCAATATGGCAATCAGAATTTGTTTCCAGGCCTTCATCCAACACTCCAAGGCCGGTTCCGGTAAGGAGCCAGCGAATACTTTCGTCAAGTGCGTCTGCGATCCGCAGAGAGCAACTCTATCTGTTGCAGAGAATAAAGCGCTTTGATGTCGCCGTTAATGACAAATCGGTGAGATTACAAAGATTTAATTGAACGGTCCAAATCAACTTTGCCCGTGAAATGAAGTTTCTCCGTCGCTCTTCTTGATGAGTGGGGTCTGCCGTGCAACATGGCGGGCGACATATTCGTAAGGATAGCATTCGATGGCGACCAAAACCGATATAGCGCGGCGTGTTTTCAACCATACGTGGAAATTGGACCCCATCGTCCGCAGCCTGCTCGACACGGATTTTTACAAACTCCTGATGCTTCAGATGATTTGGGGCGTTTATCCCAAAGTGGATGCCACCTTCACGCTCATCAACCGCACCACTAAAGTGCGGCTGAGTGACGAGATTGACGAGCAGGAATTACGCGAACAGCTTGATCACGCGCGGGAAGTGCGTTTCACAAAGAAAGAGATGATCTGGCTCGGCGGTAACACGTTCTACGGCAAGCGCCAGATATTCGAGCCGGATTTCCTAAGTTGGCTGGCAAATTTCCAACTACCCGAATATGAGCTGATCAAGCGCGATGGCCAATATGAACTCAATTTTCACGGGCCGTGGATGTACACCACCATGTGGGAAATTCCCGCGCTTACAATCATCAACGAATTGCGCTCCCGCGCAGCGATGAAGCGTTTGGGGCGGTTTGAGCTTGATGTGCTTTATGCCCGTGCGAAGGCCAAAATGTGGACTAAGGTCGAGCGCTTGCAAGCTCTCCCCGACATCAGAATTTCCGATTTCGGCACCCGACGCCGCCACTCATTTCTGTGGCAGCGCTGGTGTGTTGAAGCATTGAAGGAAGGCATTGGCGCTTCATTTACCGGCACGAGTAATGTGTTGATGGCGATGGATAATGATCTGGAAGCGCTTGGAACAAACGCTCACGAACTACCGATGGTTCTGGCAGCACTGAGTAAAACCAAAGAAGAACTCCTGGCATCGCCCTATAAGGTGCTTCAGGACTGGAACCGCTATTATGGCGGTAATCTTTTGATAGTACTTCCCGACGCCTTCGGTACAGCGGCGTTTCTGCGCGATGCGCCGGATTGGGTTGCAGACTGGACGGGCTTTCGACCCGATAGCGCGCCGCCCATTGAAGGCGGCGAGAAAATCCTTGCTTGGTGGAAAGCCAAGGGTAAGGACCCGCGCGAAAAATTGCTGGTGTTTTCCGATGGGCTTGACGTCGATACGATTGAGGAAACCTATCGCCACTTCGATGGGAAAGTGCGTATGAGCTTCGGCTGGGGCACCAATCTCACCAATGATTTCGAAGATTGTGCGCCACGGTTCAACGACCAGTTAAATGCGATTTCGCTGGTGTGCAAAGTCAGCTACGCCAATGGCCGCCCGGCTGTAAAGCTTTCGGATAATCCCAAGAAAGCCACTGGCGAGCCTGCGGAAATAAAACGATATCTGGAGATTTTTGGCGCGGAAGATCGCGTGGAGCAGACCGTAAAAGTCTGACCCACGCGATCGATTGGCTTTGCAAGCTGGGCTAGGAAACCGGCGCCCACTTTTCCTGAGCTTGCTTTTACAATTACTGCAGCATCACCGTGCGCAATTCATGCTCCTGCGCGCCGACAAGAACGTTTTCGCGTTCATCGGAAAGCACAATAGGATCTCCATTGGCTGCAAAGAGCGCCCAAAGCTCAACACCAGGCGCCATCGGCGGAAGAGCCGGAAAGCTGGTGGCGAGATCATCGGTCTTTACCTTGCGCAGATAAGCTACCTGACCGGCGCCGAGACGGGAGAATTCAAGTTCGGTAAAAGGATTCGTTTGCATTATAGCCTCCTTATTTGGACAGTCTCTGGTGAGCCCTGTCCTGTTAGAGCCCTGATCAGTCTTCGACCGCAATATTGATGCGCTTGACCAATCGTTCAGGTTCCGGCCGGTCGAGGTCGATCGACAGTAGCCCATTCTTCAAAGTGGCATTGCTGACCCGCATTCCATCGGCAAGAACAAATATGCGCTGGAACTGGCGGGCCGCGATGCCGCGATGCAAATATTCGCGCGTTTCTTCATCGGTCTGGCGACCGCGAATAATCAGCTGGTTATCTTCAGTGGTAACTTCGAGATCGTCGCTGGAAAATCCCGCCACGGCGAGAATAATACGCAACTGCTCACGATCGTTATTGCAACGGATACGCTCGATATTATATGGCGGGTAGCCGTCGCCGGATTTGGCGATACGCTCCAACGTCTTTTCCATCGAATCGAATCCAAGCAGCAATGGGCTTGAAAAAGGTGTCATTCGTGTCATCCAAGCAGTCCTTTAGTAAAGCGACCTAAAGCAAAACCCGTAATTCAACAGCATTTCGCTCCTGTACTCAGATATGGTCTATCGACCTTGAGACTTCAAGAGAGTGCGGCATATAGATGAGAGAAACCGACAAATGGCACGTAAAATCATAATCGATACAGATCCGGGGCAGGACGACGCTCTCGCGATTCTTTTGGCTTTTGCCAGCCCGGAACTGGATGTGCTGGGTATTACAGCCGTTGCCGGCAATGTGCCGCTTGCCTTGACCGAAGTGAATGCGCGTAAAATCTCCGAATTGGCCGGGCGCTCCGATACGCGTGTCTTTGCCGGTGCGGATCGTCCGTTGATGCGCCCCTTGATCACGGCCGAACATGTTCACGGCAAGACCGGCCTCGATGGTCCCGACCTGCCTGAACCGTCCATGCCTTTGCAGGATCAGCATGCGGTCGATTTCATTATCGAGACTTTACTCAGTGAACCGGCGGGAACTGTCACGCTTTGCGTGCTTGGACCACTTACCAATATCGCCCATGTTCTGTTGCGCGCGCCAGAACTTGCACCGAGGATCAAGGAAATCGTCCTGATGGGCGGTGGCTTTTTTGAGGGTGGCAACATAACGCCGACTGCCGAGTTCAATATCTATGTCGACCCACAGGCTGCGCAAATCGTGTTGCAGTCAGGCGTTCCAATTGTAATTCTGCCGTTGGATGTGACACACCAGGCCCTGACCACTGCCAAACGCATCGATCGGTTCCGCGCTTTGGGCACCAGATGCGGCGACGCATCAGTCGCCCTGCTTGAGTTTTTTGAACGTTTCGACGAAGAAAAATATGGCAGCGATGGCGGACCTTTGCATGATCCCAATGTGATCGCCTATTTGCTCAAGCCGGAGCTCTATACGGGGCGTCACTGCAATGTCGAAGTGGATGCAGCTAACGAATTGACGTTCGGCATGACGGTGGTTGACTGGTGGGGGATTACTGACCGCCCGAAGAATGCTTTTTACATTCGGAAGGTGGATTCTGATGGCTTCTTCGAGCTTTTGACCACCCGCATAGCAACGCTGCCATAAATCAGGCTGCAACGCTGTCCTTCTGAGTGCCTGGAGCGAGAGTAATCTCCAGGCCATTCAGTTCTTCCGTCATGATCAGCTGGCATGAGAGGCGGGAGTTCTCCTCGACGTGAAATGTCACGTCGAGCTGATCGATTTCTTCATCCAGCGGGGCAAAAAGCTTCTCAGTCCATTCCTCCTCGACATAGCAATGGCAGGTGCCGCAAGCAGCAGCGCCGCCGCATTCCGCCTTGATGTCGAGGCCCCAATCCCGAATGACTTCCATGACACGGAAGCCCTCCAAGGCCTCCAGCGTATGACGTTCGCCCTTCTGATCGGTGACGTGGATGTAAAGAGAATCAGACACTCAAGCTGCTTTCAGTTTCTTCTGGAGGGATGTTGAGGACGTCGTATACTGGAAAACGATACGTTCGCCAGGGGCCACGATCCGTTTTGCTGCATGGGACATCAAAGCCGCCTCATGGAAACCTGACAGGATAAGCTTCAGCTTTCCCGGATAGGTATTGATGTCGCCAATCGCGAAAATACCGGGCTCCGATGTCTCGAACTTCTCCGTATCGACCGCAATCAGGTTTTGGTCGAGGTTCAAACCCCAATCTGCGATTGGACCTAGCTTCATTGTCAGGCCAAAAAATGGCAGCAAACGGCTGGCCTCGATAATTTCTTCGCCGGCTTCGCCGCCCTTCAGCAGCACCTTTGATATCTGGCCATCCGCGCCCTCAAGGCTACCAAGTTGCCCCATGCGGAATTTTACACGGCCTTCTTTTTCAAGCGCCCACATCTTGTTGACACTGTCGGGAGCGGCACGGAATTCCGGGCGGCGATGCACCAGCGTGACGGACTTGGCAACGGGCTCAAGATTTAATGTCCAATCAAGCGCAGAATCGCCACCGCCAACAATGACAACGTCATGGCCGCGGAAAGCCTCGATCTTGCGAACGGCATAGTGAACGCTGACGCCTTCATAATGTTCGATTTCTGGCACAGGAGGACGCTTGGGCTGGAACGAACCGCCACCGGCTGCGATGACAATGACCTTGGTCAGGAAAACTTCATCCGCATCGGTTTCCACACGGAACCGGCCATCCTCCAAACGTGTGAGCGCGGTCACCATCGTCGAAAAATGGAACTGCGGATCGAACGGCGCAATTTGCTTCAGCAGATTATCGGTCAGATCCTGCCCTGTCACTTCCGGCAGACCCGGAATGTCATAAATCGGCTTTTCCGGATAGAGTTCGGCGCATTGGCCGCCCGGACGATCAAGAATATCGATGACATGGGCGCGCAGGTCCAAAAGGCCAAGCTCGAATACGGCAAAGAGGCCAACAGGACCGGCACCGACGATAACGACATCTGTTTCAATAAGTTCTGACATATAAGTGCTTTCCAACAAACCGAATTGAATTTTATTGTTTCAGGCGCCCGGAACCCGGCGCCAGCTATAGGCGCCCGGTACGGTGTGCGAACCTCTACCGGGCTGATAATAGCCGGGTGCATCATGCAGATTGTGCTCCGCAAGGCGTGTCAGCGTTACGACATGTGTAACCTTCATCGTATCGAAACCGGTACGCAACATGTAGGCGACCTGATCGATCAGTACATCGCCCACCGCACGCAGCTCTCCCTTGAACTGATGTTGGTTTTTCAAAATGTCCGCCTTCGAATAAGAGCGGCCATCGTTGAAAGCCGGAAACTGCAGCGCAATAAGCGGTATTGTATCCAGCAATGGCAGAAGAGGGTCGATGCTTTCGCCCGGCGCGACCGATACCCCGATCTTGCGGTTAGTATTGTTGCGGATGCTCTCATCCAGGCCCAGCCATGCAGCCAGAGGAAGAATTACAGCCGGCGCATCACCTGTTTCTTCGAGTGTCTCAGCGGCAATGTAAGGATCTTCACGAAATCCTTCGCGACCCCAAAGTTCACCAGCTACGCTTTCAGAAATGTCACTCATAGGCTCGAATCCGTCAGGGAAATATTGCTCAATTGATCGGTAAGTCCCGTCAGGTGGATACCGCATTCTGTTTTGTCGCTTCCAGCCCACCGACCGGAACGCGCATCTTCACCTTCTTTCACCGGCTGCGTGCAGGGCATGCAGCCGATCGAACGATAGCCTTCTGCCACCAGCGGATGCGCAGGCAAGTGGTGCGCGACCATATAGTTTTGCAGATCAGCCGATGTCCATTGGGCCAGCGGGTTGATGCGAATACGCTCACCCACCGATTCAAACACGGGTAATGCATTACGCGTCGATGCCTGAAACTGTTTGCGACCGGTCATCCATGCGCGATAAGGAGCAACGGCCCGGGCCATCGGCTCCACTTTACGGATATAGCAGCAGCGATCCTTATTGGTCATCGACATGGCGCCATAGGGATCCTCATCCTTGAGCGTCTGCTGCAAGGGATGAATGTCATGAACATCTGTCATGCCCAATTCGCCAACAAGCTCGTCACGATAACGCAAGGTTGCCGGAAAATGTTTGCCCGTTTCCAGAAATAGAACCGGCGTAGCACGATCCACCTGCGCGATCAGGTGCAGAAGCACCGAAGATTCGGCGCCAAATGATGACACGACAGCAATTTCTTCATTGAACAAATGATCTATCGCCAGCTCGATAATATCGGCCGGTTCGAGATTCCCATAGCGGGCCTGAAGCGCGCGCGCTTCGTCCGCCACGGTACGTTCATTTGTCTCAAGCAGCATTTGCAGTCTCGTTATAAAGCGCGTCCTTGAACGGTGCAGCGCCCAGACGGCGATAGGTTGCAAGGAAGTTTTCTTCCTTGTCCGTCCGCACCTGAAGATAGCGGTCAACTATGGTTTCCACCGCATCGACGATTTCTTCGGAAGAGAAGCCGCGACCGGTAATATCGCCAATCGTGCAAATCTCATCACCGGAGCCACCGAGCGAAATCTGATAAAGCTCTTCGCCCTTCTTCTCGACGCCGAGAATACCGATATGGCCGACATGGTGATGGCCGCAGGCATTGATGCAACCGGAAATCTTGATCTTGAGTTCACCAATATCCGCCTGACGTTCCGGCTGGCCGAAACGCTCTGAAATGCGCTGTGCCACCGGAATGGAACGGGCATTGGCCAAAGCGCAATAATCAAGGCCGGGGCAAGCGATGATATCCGTGATCAGTCCGGCATTGGCTGTTGCTAGGCCATCGGTCAGCAGCAGATCATAAACAATGCGCAGATCAGCAATGGCGACGTGCGGCAGAACGAGATTCTGTTCATGGCTGACGCGGATCTCATCATTCGAGAACTTCTCGGCGATATCTGCCACCAGATCCATCTGCGCGTCTGTTGCGTCACCTGGAATACCACCAATCGGCTTCAAGGAGATTGTGACGACCCCGTAGTCCGGATTCTTGTGCGGCGTTACATTTTGATCGACCCAGCGCGCAAAGGAAGGATCGGCCTTACGCGAGATCGCAAGCTGCGACCAGCCTTCGGGACGCTGCGGCAGGTTTGGCATACGGAAATAATTGTCGATGGCATCGACATCCTGCTGCGGCATCTTCAAGTCGGTATCCTTGATTGCCTGCCATTCAGCCTCGACCTGACGGGTAATTTCCTCGGTGCCGGTTTCATGCACTAGGATTTTAATACGTGCCTTGTATTTGTTATCGCGGCGGCCATGCAGATTATACACACGCACGATTGCAGTCGTGTAGGTCAGCAAATCCTCAATTGGCAGGAAGTCCCTGATCTTCTTGGCTACCATCGGCGTGCGGCCCTGACCGCCGCCAATATAGACCGCAAAGCCGAGTTCGCCGGCTTCATTCTTCTTCAGATGAAGCCCGATATCATGGACCTGAATGGCTGCGCGATCCCGATCAGCACCAGTGACTGCGATCTTGAACTTACGCGGCAGATAGGAAAATTCCGGATGCATTGACGACCATTGACGAAGAATCTCCGCATAGGGACGCGGATCGGCAACTTCATCAGCGGCGGCACCGGCAAAATGATCGGCTGTGACATTGCGGATGCAATTGCCCGATGTCTGCAAAGCATGCATTTCGACAGAGGCCAATTCATCAAGCACCGCTGGCATATCGCTCAAAGCCGGCCAATTATACTGGATATTCTGTCGTGTGGTGAAATGGCCATAACCGCGATCATAACGGCGCGCAATATGCGCCAATTTATGCATCTGCCGACCTGACAATGTGCCATAGGGGATCGCAACACGCAGCATATAGGCATGCAGCTGAAGATAGACACCATTCATCAAACGCAGCGGGCGGAACTGCTCTTCAGTCAGCTCGCCAGCAAGACGCCGCTCAACCTGATCCTTGAACTGCTCGACGCGGGCAGAGACAAACGCGTGATCAAACTCATCGTAACGATACATTCTATGCGGACCTTCAGAAATTAGGCGGCGTTGGCGCTGGTTTTCTCGGCTTGCTTGCCAAGATCAAGACGGATTGTCGGGCCGAGCTGGCGGATACGTTCGCGCAGGCGTAGCGGATATAGGTTTGTACCGCGTTCCTCAACATCAATGACATTAACGTCGATGACGAGATTGGACTTTATCGCGGCTTTACCGGCTTCCTCAAGCGCTGCCACAGCCTCGGCATGACGTGCGACAAGGGCACCATCAATATGGTCGAGCCACTCACCATTGGCACCAAGCCAAACTGCTTCGCCATCGGTCAGGCGGTTCGCTGTTAAAACTTTGACACTCATGATCATCATCCTTGCGGTTCAGACAGCTTGCGCTGCCATGTGGCGCTCAGCCACGAAATCTTCAAACTTTGTCTTCGTTGCAGAAAGCGGTTCTGCCAGATGAATGGCGGCACCGGCGACAGCATCGCCAATAACAACCATGACCGGCCCTTCCAGATCGCTGCGCTGTTCAAGTGCTGGCAGATCTTTCAATGTCCCGTGGAACATGCGACGTTCCGCACGTCCGGCATTTTCAATCACAGCAACGCCGGTATCCGCATGAAGGCCAGCCTCAATCAGGCGATTGGCAACGGAAGCGGCAACACTTCGGCCCATATAAACGGCGATGGTTGCACCGGAAATAGCCAGGCGTGCCCAATCCGGCAGTATATCGCCCGTCATATCGTGGCCAGTGGTAAAGACCAGCGAGGATGCAACGCCGCGCAATGTGAGCGGAAGCTGCATATCTGCTGCGGCAGCGAAGGCAGATGTAATACCAGGGACAATCTCAAAGGAGATACCGGCATCGCGCAAAGCGGCCATTTCTTCGCCAGCACGTCCATAAACCAGCGGATCACCAGATTTCAATCGAACGACGCGCTTGCCTTCGCGGCCAAGCGTTACAAGAAGATCATTGATCTCGCTTTGGCCCTTGGAATGGCAACCCTTGCGCTTGCCCACAGACAGTCTCGTGGCATCGCGGCGGCCCATGGCAACAACAGCCTCCGGCACCAGCGCATCATAAACAATCACATCAGCTTCCATCAGGACGCGGTGCGCACGCAAGGTCAGCAAATCCTCAACGCCCGGACCCGCCCCAACCAACCAGACATAGCCTTTGGGAGAACCCTGATTTTCGAGCAGATTTGCGGCAGCGTCATGGGCTCCGATCAGATCATTCTTATAAACATTGCTTGCTACATCGCCCGAAAAGAATGAGCGCCAGAAAATGCGCCGCGACAGTCCCTTTTTCACCAGTCGTTCAACGGCAGGCCGGTAGGCATTGGCGAGACGGGCCAGATCCCCGAGACGCGGGGAGAAAGCCGCATCAATGCGCGCACGGATGAGCTGGGTCAGTACAGGGCCCGTACCCTCAGAGCCTATGGCAATGGCGATAGGCGCGCGATTGACAATGGCAGGTGTGTAGAAGTCACACAGATCAGGACGGTCAACGACATTAACAGGAATATTCTGGCGGCGCGCTTCATCGGCAATGGCAATATCCTGACCCTCATCGCCAGTGGCGACAAAGACCAGCTTTGCGCCGGTCAAATGCTTGGGAGCAAATTTTTCTACAATATGGTCGCAATTGCCGCTCCGCAAAAAGGCGACAAGTTCTGGTTCCGGTTCGGCAGCGACTATGCGGATGGTGGCACTGGTTTGTGTCAGAAGGCGGGCCTTGTTCAAGGCCTCTTCCCCATTGCCTATAACCACAAGCACCTCGTTCCGAACACGGAAGAAGGCTGGAAAGACAGATAGCTGGTTGGAACGAATAGGCATGAATCGTGGGTATCCCAATGGCTGTGGGAATTATCCGATATCAATGACCTGATTATAAGAAACAGAAATGCGCCGTTTCACGCGCAGGAGCATATAATTTCTGAAAAACCGAAGGTAATCGGATTCTCTTTCTGCGCCATACATAGTTGCACCTCCCCTCGCTCCATAAAAGGAGGTGGGAAAGGCCAAAGGAACGCAGCCGCAAATGAACGGCGCTCGATACACGACCATTCTTATCGGGTTTAAATTCGATTGCAAGTTGTTTTTTATTTTTTCATGACTGTCGGGATCTCGCAATTCTATTCGTCATTCGGAAGTGAGTTATCAAACAGAGAGGATTTTATCCCGATGCGTATGATTTTCGTAAACCTGCCGATCAAGAATCTTGCTGCTTCAAAAGCCTTTTTTGCGGCTTTGGGGTTTAGCTTCAATCCGGACTTCTCTGACGAGAAAACAACCTGCATGATTATCGAAGAGAATATTTTTGCAATGTTGATGGAAGAAGACCGCTTCAAGGACTTCATCAATAACGGCATTAGCGACGCAACGAAATCTCAGGAAGTGCTTATTGCGCTTTCGGCAGCAAGCAAGGAAGAAGTCGATGAGACTTTTGCAAAGGCGATTGCTGCGGGAGGCAAGGAATGGAAGCCAAAGCAAGACTATGAAGGCTTCATGTATGGATGCAGCTTTCAGGATATTGACGGCCATGTCTGGGAAATCGTCCACATGGTGCCGCAAGCCCAATGATGCTCAGGCGGTAAATATAGCCGGAACATGAACGGGCCAACGCCAAGGCAAGATCGCAACCAGATCAAAGCGAAGCGAAAGGCGGTCATGATCCGGCTGACGGGCCAGCCATTGGTCAGCGGCAGCCTCTATTCGGCGCATGGCGAGCGGATTGACCGAATCCATCGCCTGCTGAAGCGTACGCCGCGCTTTGACCTCAATGATGAGGACAATATTGCCGCGTCGCGCAATCAGATCGATTTCTCCGAGCTTCGTGCGATAGCGGCGATCCACAATCCGATAGCCTTTCAGAACCACAGCAAATGCAGCGAGGCGTTCGGCAGAGTGGCCGCGACGGTAAGCTTTATGACGCTTGTCCTTCGCGCCCATCGGCATTCCTACTTCATCGCCAGCAAACGTTGGTAAAGCTCGCCTTTTGGGCGGCCTGTCATGCGGGAGGCTTCCCCCGCCGCCTTTGCAGGCGACATTTCCTGACTGAGGGCTTTCAGCAATGCGTCAATATCCTCATCGCTGCGCGCCACATGTTCATCTTGCCGTGGTGGTCCGATCACCAGAACAACCTCACCGCGAATACGGTCTTCACCATCGAACTCCGCAGCAAGTTCTTTTAAAGGCAATGTAGTCACCGTCTCATATGCCTTGGTCAACTCGCGGCAGAGCGAGCCTTGGCGCTCAGGTCCGAAAGTCTCAACCATATCGGCCAGGGTCGCTGCGGCGCGATTGGGCGATTCGAAGAACACCAGCGCGGCATCCAATGTCTTCAACTGTTCCAGCTTTGCCCGGCGCTGGCCCTGTTTGGAGGAAAGGAATCCGGCAAAGTAAAACGCATCCTTGAACAGGCCAGAAGCAGTCAAGGCTGCAAGGACAGAGGATGCGCCAGGGATTGGCACGACACGAATGCCAGCCGCTTTGGCTTCAGGAACAAGCCGCCCGCCTGGGTCTGAAACCAGCGGCGTACCGGCATCGGAAATGAGCGCAACGCTCTTTCCGGCAAGGAGTGCCTCGATAATTTTGGGCCCTGCCATCTCGGCATTGTGCTCGTGATAGGCGTAGGGACGGCGGGAAATACCATAGCGATCAAGCAGGACGCGGCTGACGCGCGTGTCCTCGCAAGCGATAATGTCGGCTGCCGCCAAGGTCTCAATACCGCGAAGGGTCATGTCGCCAAGATTGCCTATGGGTGTCGCCACGATGTAGAGCGCAGGCTCAAGAGGCCGCGCACGATAGGACGAACTGCCAATCTGGTAGCTCCGGTCCTTTTCATCAGATTGGTGGGCCTCAGACACGCTTTATCCTCAAGCTGCGAGATCAGCGATAACGGCATTGAGCACGATAGCGCCTTCGGGTGTTGTGCGGATGCGACTATTACCGATATATTCGATAAGCCCCTGTTCCGCCAAAGAGATTACACGGCTTTCCTTGACACCATGGCCGGTCAGGCGCTCATAACGGGAAAGATCAATACCCTCTACCAGACGCAGGCCCATCAGCAGAAACTCGTCTCCCTCCTGCTCGCCCGTCAGAAACTCTTCTTCGACAATGCCATGACCATCCGCCTCGACCTTCTGCATCCATGTTTCAGGATGACGCTCGGTGATGGTTACAGCACGCGTACCATTTTCGATAAACCGCCCATGGGCGCCCGGACCAACTCCAACATATTCACCATAGCGCCAATAAACGAGATTATGCTGGGATTCTGCGCCCGGCGCGGCATGGTTTGAAATCTCATAGGCTGGCAGACCATGTTTTGCAGTGACTTCTTGCGTTTCAGCATAAAGTGCCGCCGCGTGGTCGCCGTCGGGCGTTATCAGTTTTCCTGCCTTCCATAGATTGTAGAAAGGCGTGCCCTCTTCAATTGTCAGCTGGTAAAGCGACAGATGATCTGCCGCATAGGAAATTGCTTTGGCAAGCTCGTCCCGCCACGCTTCGATGGTCTGGTCCGGTCTTGCATAGATGAGATCAAATGAGAGCCTTGGAAAAATCTCCCGCGCAAGCTTGATCGCAACCAGCGCTTCGTCAACATTATGCATGCGGCCAAGACGACGCAGATCAGGATCATTCAGCGCCTGAACCCCCAAGGACACCCGATTGACACCAGCCGCGCGATAGCCACGAAAACGATCCGCCTCAACGCTGGTTGGATTAGCCTCCAGCGTAATTTCAATATCGTCCGGCACATGCCAGTTGCGCGCGATCTCGTTCAGGACAGAGGCTACGGTTTCCGGCTGCATCAATGATGGTGTGCCACCACCCAAAAATATGCTGGAGACTTTGCGCTGGCCCGTACGATCGCGCATGGTTGCCATTTCGCGGCCAAATGCCGCTGCAAAGCGTGGCTGGTCGACAGCTTGATGCCGGACATGCGAGTTGAAATCGCAATAGGGGCATTTCGCCATACAAAAGGGCCAGTGGACATAGATCCCGAAGCCGGATTCGGACCTATGGTCGCTATGACTCATGCAACGTCCAGACAATCTTTGGCAAATAGCTGAAAGGCGCGGGCACGGTGGGAGAGCGCCAATTCATCGCCGGGTTTCCAGCCATGTTTTTGTTCTGCGGTCATTTCACCGAATGTTGTGTCGTAGCCTTCCGGCCTGAAAACGGGATCGAAGCCGAAGCCAGCTGTGCCACGCGGCGGCCAGACGATTTCGCCTTCCACTTCACCACGAT
The DNA here is from genome assembly GCF_037203905.1 of Phyllobacterium sp. CCNWLW109. NCBI lineage: Bacteria > Pseudomonadati > Pseudomonadota > Alphaproteobacteria > Hyphomicrobiales > Phyllobacteriaceae > Phyllobacterium > Phyllobacterium sp. CCNWLW109. Next base: position 295,307 of record NZ_JBBCBK010000003.1, read on the forward strand.
AGTAATTTGCCTCACCATCCGGCCAAGCAAGGCAAATAACGGAAACAAATCGGCCACCCCGTTCTTCGGACTTGGCTACGCCCGCATCCTGCAGCGCGGTTTCGACCCTTTGCATGCCATGTGCAAAGTCGCGCTTGCCATCGGGTAATTCAGCCCAATTGGCCGTGTAGACGCCTGGATTGCCGCCCAAAGCATCGACGCACAGGCCTGAATCGTCAGAAAGCGCCACAAGCCCCGTGGCTTTGGCCGCAGCAAAGGCCTTGATATAGGCATTCTCTTCAAAGGTCGTGCCTGTCTCATCCGGCTCGGGCAGACCTAGCTCTGCGGCAGAGACGACCTCAAAACCAAAAGGACCAAGCAGATCAATCATTTCGTTGATCTTACCCTGATTGTGGCTGGCAACCAGCAGCTTGCCCTTTTCGAGTGTTCTCATTTCAGATTCCATAATTTTGGTTCGGCGAACTCGACCGAATTACCGGCGGGGTCACGAAAATAAAGCGAATGTGCGCCGCTTGGCCAATCGAATTCGCTTTCGATGGCAATGCCATGTTTCTCAAGATGGGATTTCCATGCAGCAATTTCATCCCGTGTGGCGCGAAAACACACATGACCCGGACCTTCTGCCCCATGCTTTGGGATAGGCAGCCCACCAGCAGGCCGCTCTTGCAACTTTTCCACGTTGAAAACAATGAGCACACCAGCCCCGCAGACGAAGAATGCAGATTCTTCCCCTGCCCGCAAAATGCACTCAAGCCCGAGAACGCCACTATAGAACTGCGCCGCGGCCTCGACGTCATCAACATAAAGCGCTGTTTCCAGAATTGATGATGGCTGCATGGTCATTACCCTTAGCTAACGGCCATTTTTTGCAGTGAAACCAGCCGCGTAATGCCATTACGGGCCAAATCCATCAGCGCCAGCAATTCTTCCTGCGAGAACGGTTCACCTTCGGCAGTACCCTGCACCTCAACAATACCGCCATTGCCGGTCATGACAAAATTGGCGTCAGTCTGTGCCGTGGAATCTTCCAGATAATCGAGATCGATGACGGGCGTACCGTTGGAAATACCGCATGATATCGCAGCAACATGGTCTTTCAGCACCTTTTCCACCTTTAGCATCTGGCGCGTCTCCATCCAGCGCAAGCATTCATGCAAGGCAACCCAGCCGCCGGTGATTGCCGCAGTTCGCGTGCCGCCATCAGCCTGAATCACATCGCAATCAACCGTAATCTGCACTTCGCCCAGCGCCTGCAGATCAATGACTGCACGCAAGGAACGCGCGATCAGCCGCTGAATCTCAAGCGTGCGGCCGCCCTGTTTACCCGAAGATGCCTCTCGGCGCATGCGATCACCAGTCGAACGGGGCAGCATGCCATATTCCGCTGTCACCCAGCCCTTGCCGGTATTACGCATCCAACCCGGTACTTTTTCCTCAAGGCTGGCTGTGCACAAAACATGGGTATCGCCAAATTTAACCAGGCACGAGCCCTCGGCATGTTTTGAAATGCCGCGCTCAAAGGAAATGGCGCGCATTTCGTCGGGGGCTCGTTTGGAGTGACGCATGGATAGACCTCTTGTTGATAAGCTTTCCGCCTTTTAACCGCGATGATGTTATGAAGCAAAGGCTTTGATGATTGCTCTAACAATGCTTATATCTATGGCACAGTCATGAGATAGATGAGGCATAATGAACAAAGCAGTCGCCCCGGAAGCACTCCAATCGCTCGATCAGAGATCACGCGATATTTTCCGGCGCATCGTCGAAAGTTATCTAGGCGACGGTGAACCTGTCGGATCGAGAAACCTGTCCCGCATATTGCCCGTCGCCTTGTCGCCGGCAACGATCCGCAATGTGATGAGCGATCTTGAACATCTCGGTCTCGTTTATGCGCCGCATATTTCCGCAGGACGCCTGCCCACACAGCTTGGGCTGCGCTTTTTCGTGGATGCCTTCATGGAGGTCGGCGATCTTTCATCTTCCGAACGCAATTCCATTGAGGCGCAGGTTCGTGCCGGTGATGCGCAGACCGCCGAGAACGTACTGACACAGGCCAGCCAGATCCTGTCCGGCATGTCGCGCGGCGCGGGCCTTGTGCTCGCGACGAAGGTGGAAGGCGCGTTGAAACACATCGAATTTGTGCGGCTGGAACCAACCAAAGCCCTGGCGGTTCTCGTGACGCAGAATGGCGATGTGGAAAACCGTGTCATTGACCTGCCAATCGGTGTCACGCCCTCACAACTGATCGAAGCATCCAACTTTCTCAATGCGCATATTCAGGGGCGTACCATTACCGAGGCAAGGCAGGAAATCGCCCGCCTGAAGGATGAGACGCAACAGGCTCTCGATAGTCTTTCGCAGCATCTGGTGCAGCAGGGTCTGGCTGTCTGGGGTGGTGACGGAGCTGGCCAGCCGGCACGCCTGATTGTCCGGGGCCGGGGTAATCTACTCGATTCCATCCATGCCGAAGCTGATTTGGAACGCCTGCGGCATCTTTTCGATGATCTGGAAACCAAGGAAGGCACGCTGCAACTGCTCGATCTAGCCGAAGCCGGACCTGGTGTGCGTATTTTCATCGGTTCAGAAAACAAGCTGTTTTCGCTATCCGGGTCCTCTTTGGTAATTGCGCCCTATCGGGATTCCGAACAGCGTATCATCGGTGCGCTTGGTGTCATTGGTCCGACCCGGTTGAACTATGCCCGCATCGTACCGATGGTGGACTATACGGCACAACTTGTCTCAAGACTCTTGCGTTAGCGCGGTTTGCACTTGATTTTCGGACGCTAAACCTCGATATCCAGCGCAACTTACGAATATAGGACGGACTGGATAGATGACTGACGAAAAGAACAATCACGACACACCTGATCTCGATCAGCGCGATCTGAAAAATCCGCGTGATCGCGATGCGCTGAAACGCGCTGCCGATGATTTTCTGAAATCGCGCAAGGCAGAGGAATATGCTCTGGCCAATGAAGACGAAGTCGAGACAAATGCTCAAAACTGGGCCGAGCTGGACAAGCTGCGCGCGGAAAATGGCGACCTGAAAGATCAGCTTCTCCGCCTTGCCGCCGACATGGAAAATTTGCGCAAGCGCACCGCTCGTGACGTGCATGATGCGCGCAGCTATTCGGTTGCAAACTTTGCGCGCGATGTACTCTCGGTTTCAGACAATCTGAAGCGCGCGCTGGAGGCGATTCCCGCTGATGCGCTGGCGCAGGGGGATGCTGGCTTCAAGGCACTGGCAGAGGGTGTGGAAATTACCGAACGCTCGCTGATGTCGGCTCTGGAGCGCCACGGCGTCAAGAAGATTGAACCGCAGGGCCAAAAATTTGACCCGAATTTCCATCAGGCAATGTTTGAAATTCCCAATGCTGACGTACCGCATAATACAGTGTTGCAGGTAGCACAGTCCGGTTTCGTTATTGGCGACCGCATGCTGCGCCCGGCTCTGGTTGGCGTTTCCAAAGGTGGCCCCAAGCAGGCCGCGGCTGAAGGTCAACCTGAACCCGGCCCAATTAATCCACAAGCGGAAAAAGACGCCTGAGCCAATCTGAGTGATTGAAAGAGCCGCGTTCCCAAGGGACGCGGCTCTTTTCATTTTGGCCGCTGCGTGCTGTATCTTCCAGCCAGATAAATGCGCGGAGCACTGCCCATGACCATGATTCAGATATTCAATTATGCGGGCGTGTTTGTGTTTGCTGCCACGGGCGCGCTTGCCGCTTCCCGGCGACAACTCGATATCATAGCCTTCATCTTTCTGGCTGCTGTTACCGGGATCGGCGGCGGCACGTTACGAGATCTAATTTTGGGCGTTCCAGTGTTTTGGGTTGAGGACCCGGGCAATTTGCTCGTCTGCATGGCAGCTGCCTTCATTGTCTATTTCTCGGCAAACTTACTGGAGTCGCGCTATCGCTTGCTGTTGTGGCTCGATGCGATGGGCCTTGCGGCCTATAGTGTTCTTGGTGCTGCCAAAGGACTGGCTCTGGGCTTCGATTCCACAATCGCAGTTGTAACGGGAATTTTGACCGCAACCTTTGGTGGTATATTGCGTGATATCGTTTCTGGCGAACCGTCGGTGCTCATGCGCCGCGAGATTTACGTCACGGCGGCATTGGCTGGCTCCAGCGCGTATACGCTTTTGTACAAACTCTCCGTTGCTCCCGAGATCGCAGCAGTTGCAGCCGCGCTCGCCGCTTTTGCCGTTCGCGGCGGAGCGCTATATTTCGGCTGGATATTACCCAACTATCACAAGCCCGGCCGCACCGATGAGGAACTCAAACGGGACGGATATATCCGCTCGGAATAGGTTTATAGCAACCCCGCCTGTTCAGCTGCCGTCTTCAGATTTTGTTGAGGGCGAGGACCGATCTGCTGGATTACGAGTCCAGCTGTCAGCGAGCCAAGTTTTGCACAGTCGGTCAATGACCGGCCGCTGGTATAACCAAACAGAAAGCCCGCAGCATAAAGATCACCTGCCCCGGTTGTATCAACCAGTTCTTCAATTGCTATTGCCGGAACTGAAACGGTTATATCCCCCGACACGACGACCGAGCCTCTTTCGGAGCGTGTGATCGCAGCCAGCTTGCAATCCTTGCGGATCAACTCCAAACCGGTTTCGAAATCATCGGTTTGGTACAATGATTTCAACTCGGCTTCATTGGCAAAGACTATGTCGACCGTGCCTGAACGCATCAAATCAAGAAATTCGTCACGATATCTGTCTACACAGAATGGATCCGAAAGCGTCATCGATACTTCGCGGCCATATTCGTGGGCGATTTTTGCGGAAAGCCGGATCGCTTCCTTCGCGCGGGGCGGGTCCCAAAGGTAGCCTTCGAAATAGGTTACCTTTGCTTCAGAAACTTTCGAGCTTTCGACATCTTCCGGTCCAAGCTCAATGCAGGCGCCGAGATAGGTATTCATCGAACGTTCGCCATCGGGCGTTACAAAGATCATGGATCTGGCCGTGGGGGGCGGCGCCTGTAACACGCGCGTGTCGAATGCTACGCCTTGCGAGCGGATATCATGGGTAAAAATATGGCCAAGCTGATCATCGGCAACCTTGCCAAAATAAGCAGCACGGCCTCCAAGGCTAGCGATGCCAGCGGCGGTATTGCCGGCACTTCCGCCCGAAGCTTCGATCGCGGGGCCCATACGCCCGTAGAGAAATTCCGCCCGCTCGGCATCAATGAGGTTCATTGCATTTTTGATGATGCCGTTCTTCACGATGAAATCGTCATCGGTGCGGGCAATGATATCGACAATAGCGTTGCCGATGCAAAGCACGTCATAGCTGGACATGAATTCTCCGGATTGCGAGGCCTTAGCGGCGATTACACCTTAAGTGAATATTCCGGAGCACTTGGTAGCGCGTCAGCAGCGGCTTTACCACCCCCTCCGTTGCATGTTGCCTTGTCATCAACCATTACCGAACCTATGTCCCCTATATAGGAACAACTGGAGCACGGAACGCCATGATACTCGAAAGCGCTCGCGCTGCTGCTGGGCATCTATTCAGGCCGGAGTTCCGCTCCGTGCTGTGGAAATCGATCGGACTGACAGTTCTGCTGCTTGCTGGGGTGTGGTTTGGCTTGCGCGAACTCTTTGAAATTCTGGCTTGGCCATTTGTTGACCAAATGATACCGGACCTGCCTTCCTGGGCTGGCTGGATCGGTTTTATCGCTGGGATTCTGGCAAGTCTGGGACTGGCTCTCGGACTGGCCTTGTTGATCGCGCCAGTGACCGCCATCGTTGCAGGCCTGTTTCTCGATGATGTTGCTGAAGTCGTGGAAAAAGAAGATTACCCGCTTGATCCCAAGGGAAAGCCTCTTCCGGCATTGCGCTCTTTTATTCTTTCGGCAAAGTTTCTGGGTGTCGTCATCGTTGGCAATTTCATTGCATTGCTTCTGCTGCTGATCCCTGGCGTCAACATCATCGCGTTCTTCATGGTGAACGGCTATTTGCTGGGCCGAGAATTCTTTGAATTTGCCGCCATGCGATTCCGGCCTGAAATGGAAGCAAAGGCTTTGCGCTCCAAACATTCGACCACGGTATTTCTGGCAGGATTGGTGATTGCAGCTTTCATGGCCATTCCGATTTTGAACCTGCTGACACCCTTGTTTGCAGCAGCAATGATGGTGCATCTGCACAAGGCCGTTGCACAGTCCGAGCCTCCTGCGGCGGTGAGTTAGAAAACCTGAGGCGGCAGAGGCACCAGGGGCGCGGGTATTTCCGACGTCTTTTCGGCGGCCTTGCAGATATCGGCGATGACACAGGCAGGGCATTCCGGTTTGCGGGCCTTGCAAGTGTATCGCCCGTGCAGAATAAGCCAGTGATGAGCATGATAAAGATATTCCGCAGGAATAATCTTCATCAGTTTGTCTTCCACCTGTTCAGGGGTTTTGCCGGGTGCCAGACCAAGGCGATTGCCTATGCGGAAAATATGGGTATCGACCGCCATCGTTGCCTGACCGAAAGCCATTGAAAGCACGACATTAGCGGTTTTGCGCCCTACACCCGGCAGCTTGACCAGTTCATCCCTGTCATTCGGAACAACACTGCCATATTTGGTGATCAGCGTTTGTGAGAGCGTAATGACGTTCTTTGCCTTGTTACGCCAAAGGCCTATTGTTCGGATATATTCGCCGACTTTTTCTTCGCCAAGCGCCAGCATCTTTTCAGGCGTATCGGCAATTTTGAACAGCGCACGCGTCGCCTTGTTTACACCGACATCCGTCGCTTGTGCCGAAAGCACCACAGCAACAAGCAGCGTAAAGGGATTGACGTGTTCAAGCTCCCCCTTTGGTTCTGGCCTCTGAACCGCAAACCGCCTGAAAATTTCATGGATTTCCGCTGCAGTATAGCTCGTACCAGCCACGCGGCGAGGCTTGGCTGATACAGGGCTACTCACGCTAATCTGATCAATTTTATGCTTGGGATTTTCCATTTGCCTTCTATACTTATACACCATGAGCCAAACAATCGACCCAATTGACGCTGGCGCCCACAACGAAGAAGAGATTTTTCGCGCTCTTCTGGTGCCGCACCGTTCGCTCGGAAAAATGGGGTTTCTCGTGGTTATGGGAGCGCTGGGGATCAGCAGCTTTGTAACCGGTATTTTCTTCCTGATGCTGGGCGCTTGGCCGGTATTCGGGTTTTTCGGTCTTGATGTTCTGCTCGTCTATATTGCGTTCCGTCTGAACTACCGGTCTGCGCGTGCACATGAGGAAGTGAGCATTTCGCGCATTGCTTTGCAGGTCCGTCAGGTTGCGCCATCAGGGCGGAGCAAGTTGCATGAGTTCAACCCCTTCTGGACAAGGTTCCTCGTGTCTCGTCACTCGGAGATTGGTATTACATCGATGCGGGTCGAGAGTCGTGGTAAAGCTTTGACTATAGGCTCATTCCTTAATCCGGATGATCGCGAAAGCTTTGCTTCCGCTTTTCAAAGGGCGCTGGCGACCGCCAAAAGCCGGTAGTGCAGAGCGTGCAAGAATCGGGTGGCGGCAAAGGCTTATCAATGGTCATATAGCCTCAACAACGAGGTACAGAACCATGAAACCACAGGCCATACTTCAAAAGGACATTACGCCGAAGGGTGATGATTACGCCATTGTGAGCCATATCATAGAGCGCATCAGCAAGGATTATCGTGACCAGCCTTCGCTTGAGACACTGGCGCGCGACACTGGCCTCTCACCAACGGGACTGCAAAAGCTTTTCACGCGATGGGCAGGTCTGTCGCCAAAGGGTTTTTTGCAGGCAGTGACTATCGACCATGCGCGACGCCTGCTCGATGACGGGATGCCTCTGCTGGAAACAGCGTATGAAACCGGCCTTTCAGGACCAGGTCGCCTGCATGATCTGTTCGTAACCCATGAAGGCATGTCGCCCGGTGATTACAAATCGCGCGGTGCAGGACTTACCATCCGTTACGGTTTCCTCATCTCACCCTTTGGTCAGGCTCTGATCATGGTGACCGAAAGGGGATTGGCCGGTCTGGCCTTTGCCGATCCTGGCAAGGAACGGGATGCTCTCGCCGATATGTCTTCGCGCTGGCCCAACGCCACTTATGTGGAAGACCTTGCCGCGACGGCTCCATATGCGGCACGTGTTTTCAATCCGTCAGAATGGCGCGCCGACAAACCCCTAAAGGTCGTAACCATCGGTACGGACTTTCAACTTCGCGTTTGGGAAGCGCTGTTAAAGATTCCCATGGGCAAATGCGTTGCCTATTCTGACATTGCTGCCGATATCGGATCACCCAAAGCATCGCGCGCCGTTGGCGCAGCGGTAGGAGCCAATCCGGTTTCCTTCGTCGTGCCTTGCCATCAGGCAGTGGGGAAATCCGGAGCTTTGACGGGTTATCATTGGGGCCTTACCCGCAAGCGGGCAATTCTTGGCTGGGAGGCAGGGCAGCTTGGCACCGGAGAAGAGATAAGCCAAGCAGGATGACGAATTAAGCAATTCCCAGTCATCCTGCCCTTGACCTTCCAGTTACTGGAAAGATTATCTTTGATGCACTATCTGGTTTCTAACCGAAAGCTGCATCATGAAACACGATCATAGCCATCATCATAATCACTCCTGCTGCGGAGGATCTCAGCCTCCATTGGATGCGGTTATACGCGATCCCGTTTGCGGAATGATTGTGGACCCGAATGCTGGCAAACTGTCGGCCACGCATGGCGGACGGGTGTTTCATTTCTGCTCCGCATCTTGCCATGCAAAATTCACAAAAGAGCCGGCAAACTATCTTGAAGCCACAGACCCTGTTTGCGGTATGAAGGTCGACCGCGCCAGCGCCAAACATTTTCTGCGGCATGAGGGCGAGAAATATTATTTCTGCTCAGCCAGCTGCATGGCGAAGTTTGAAAAGGCCCCGCAAGATTATCTTGGTGACCGCCCTGCGCCGAAGCCAATGCCTGCCGGAACGCAATATACCTGCCCTATGCATCCGGAAATCATCAGCGATGTTCCCGGCTCTTGCCCGCTTTGTGGAATGGCTCTGGAGCCAATGGGAATACCGACGGGTGATGAGGGACCCAATCCCGAACTTGTCGACTTTACCAAGCGCTTCTGGATCAGTGCGCTTTGTTCAGTGCCGCTTTTGCTCATGACAATGGGACCAATGCTCGGACTGCCCTTGCGTTCGTGGATTGGAGAGGAACTTGCGATCTGGCTGGAATTTGCTTTAGCAACGCCAGTCGTCCTTTGGGCGGCAATCCCCTTCTTCGAACGCGCCTGGTCGTCCTTCGTCCATCGCAGCCCGAACATGTGGACGCTTATCGCCATTGGCGTTGGTGCGGCCTATGCGTTCAGTGTCGTTGCAACATTTCTGCCGGATATTTTTCCCCATTCCTTCCGCATGCATGGCGGTTCGGTGCCGGTTTACTTTGAAGCGGCAGCGGTTATCGTTACGCTTGTTTTCCTTGGTCAAATTCTTGAGTTAAAGGCGCGCGAGCGAACCGGCTCGGCGATCCGTGCCCTGCTTGACCTTGCGCCAAAGACTGCCAGACGCCTTGCCAAGGATGGCACGGAAACAGATGTCCCGCTGGATGACGTGATGGTGGGTGATCGTCTTCGTGTTCGCCCCGGCGAAAGCGTGCCGGTGGATGGCATTGTTGTTGAGGGCCGTTCGTCAATTGACGAATCCATGCTGACCGGCGAACCGCTTCCAGTTGAAAAGAACGTCGAGGACACTGTCACAGGCGGCACGCTCAATCGGAATGGCACTTTGCTGATCACGGCGGAAAAGGTGGGGGCGGATACTGTTCTGTCCCAGATCGTTGGCATGGTCGCGTCGGCACAGCGCTCGCGTGCGCCGATTCAGGGCATGGCAGACCGTGTCGCCAGTTACTTCGTTCCTGCCGTGGTTGTTGTTGCTCTCGTCGCATTCGCTGTCTGGGCTCTCATCGGACCAGAACCTGGCATGATCTATGGCCTCGTTGCAGCCGTTTCGGTGCTTATCATAGCCTGTCCCTGTGCGCTTGGGCTGGCAACGCCAATGTCAATTATGACTGCCACAGGGCGCGGTGCCCAGGCCGGCGTTCTCATCAAAGACGCAGAAGCGCTTGAACGCTTTGCCAATGTTGACACGCTCATTGTCGATAAAACCGGAACACTGACGGAGGGGAAACCGAAATTGACGGATATTGTAACCGTCGGTGGCATTTCCGAAAATGATTTGCTCGGCTTTGCGGCAAGCCTTGAAAAGGGCTCCGAGCATCCTTTAGCCGAAGCCATTATTGAAGGTGCAAAAGCACGAAATCTGACGGTTCAGAACGCGGCTGACTTCAATGCTGTCACTGGCAAAGGCATATCGGGCAAAATCGGCACCAACAGTGTTGCGCTTGGGAACCTTGCCATGATGCAGGATATCGGTGTCGATATCGCTGCCCTTACCCAACAGGCTGATGCCCTGAGAGCAGCGGGCAAAAGCGCGCTCTTTATTGCCGTCGACGGCAAGGCCGCTGGTATTCTTGCGGTCGCCGATCCCATCAAATCAACGACCATCGAGGCCATACGAAAACTGCATGACGCAGGACTTCGCATCATTATGGCGACGGGCGATAACAAGGTGACAGCGCTGGCGGTCGCCAAAGAGCTAGGCATTGATGAGGTTCGCGCCGATATGCTGCCCGAGACCAAAAAACAGTTAATCGACGAATTGCATGCCAAGGGATCGAAGGTCGCCATGGCGGGTGATGGCGTGAATGATTCTCCTGCGCTGGCAGCCGCCGATGTTGGCATCGCAATGGGAACCGGAGCAGATGTCGCAATGCAAAGCGCCGGAATAACCTTGGTAAAAGGAGATCTTAACGGTATCGTTCGCGCCCGGACGCTGGCTACGTCCACCATTCGCAATATCAAGCAAAACCTGTTTTTCGCCTTCATCTACAATGTGCTTGGCGTACCTGTAGCGGCCGGCGTGCTCTATCCGGTTTTCGGCCTCCTATTATCGCCGATGCTCGCTGCCGCAGCGATGAGTCTTTCCTCTGTTTCCGTAATCGCCAATGCGTTGCGGTTACGCACTATCAAACTGTGAGGTTTCCATGAATATTGGCAACGCTTCCGAACGCTCCGGCCTGCCGGCAAAGACAATCCGGTATTACGAGGATATCGGCCTGCTAAAACCAGACCGGGCCGATAATGGCTATCGCGACTACTCAATGTCCGATGTCCACAAGCTGCGCTTTTTGCAACGTTCGCGGGGGCTTGGATTTTCTGTGGAAGAGTGCCGCCAGTTGCTGGCATTATACGAGGATAACGATCGTGCCAGCGCCGATGTCAAATCAATGGCGCAATCCAAACTTCAGGAAGTTGAGCGTAAGATCACTGAACTTCGTGAATTGCAGCATACGCTGAACCATCTGGTTGCCCATTGCCATGGCGACCAGAGGCCAGACTGTCCGATACTCGAAAATATTTCAGGCGAAGCTTAAAGCTAAAGCGTCGACACGACATCCGCAGAGATGCGCAGCTCGCGCATGGGTTTTACCAGCGCGGTCGTTGCCGAATATATGGGGTGGGCCTTGTAGGCTGCGAGCGCGGCGGCGTCCTCAAACTCGCCATAGACGACGACATCGATCTCATCGGAAACCGGATCTACCTTTGTGTTCTTCATCACCTCGAAGGCGGTTGAGTGCGGTATTTCACCAAGCTGTTTCAGCCCGGTGATGATTGCTTCAACATCATCTTTGTTACGGGCGCTGAAGAATACAATATGGCGGATCATAGCTGTTTCCTGATGCAATGGATTGCGCAGGACTTTTCATATCTGACCCCCGCCCGTCAATAGATGCGCTGTCGCAGGTTGGTCTCAAAGTTGATGGAGTGGGTCACGACTTCGTTTGCACGATGCTCGCCGTGACCCCGATAGATTCTAGGGTCCGGACCCTAGCCCAAGGTTGAGTTGAACGCCCCGCCATCCAGCAAAAGATTTTGGCCTACAATGAAGCCGGAGAACTGGCTGCACAGAAAGGCGGCAGCAGCGCCGAACTCTTCTGCAGTACCGTAACGCCCAGTCGGATTTCCCGCATATGCTTCTGCGCGAGCTTCCTCCAAGGAAATTTTCTTGGCAGCGGCGGTGCGCTCGATAAAGCCTTTGGTCCGATCGGTATCGTGAGATCCGGGCAACAAATTGTTGATGATAACACCGTGTCGGGCGACCTGCCTTGCAGTTCCTGCGACGAAACCGGTGAGGCCGCTGCGCGCTGCGTTGGACAAGCCAAGCTGTGCGATAGGCGACTTCACCGAGCCCGACGTAACATTGACGACGCGGCCCCATTTGCGTTCGATCATGCCGGGTAAAATTGCGTTCATGAGCAGGATCGGCGTCAGCATATTATTATTGACGGCCTGCAGCCATTCTTCTTCGCCCCAATCAGACCAGACACCGGGAGGCGGGCCACCCGCATTGTTTATCAGAATGTCAGCGTTGGGTTCCGCCCGCAACAGGGCCAAGCGCCCTGCTTCCGTTGTTACATCCTCCGCAACAATCTGAACCTCAACGCCATACTTTCCTGCGATTTCATCCGCTGTGGCGCGCAAGGTCGATTCCGTGCGGGCATTAAGCGTGAGATTGACACCTGCTTCTGCCAGCTTCTCAGCAACACCCCGGCCAAGCCCCTTCGAACTTGCGCAAACAATTGCGCGCCTTCCCTTGATACCCAGATCCATACCATTACCATCCTTATTATCGATGATCCCTTATCGACAATTCCGGCATGCTTTGACAAGCTCCCGCAACGCAGATCAAAACCGGGAATCAGATCATGGCAACATTCGGAGCGACTATTTTATGGAATAGGGATGAAGGCGCTGCTTTCACCGACAACAAATATAGCCGGGCCCATCTCTGGCAATTCGATGGCGGCGCAGAGGTCCCAGCCTCGTCTTCACCGCATATTGTGCGCCTGCCCTATTCCGTGGCCGAGAATGTCGATCCTGAGGAAGCCTTCGTTGCCTCGATTTCGAGTTGCCACATGCTGTTCTTTCTTGCCGGTGCGGCAAAAGCCGGATTTGTCATTGATGAATACCGCGATGAGGCGCAAGGCGAACTGGCAAAGAACGAAAAGGGGAAAGTCTATATCAGCCGCGTGGTTCTGCGTCCGCATGTGACCTATGCCGGACAGTCACCGGACAAAGCCGCCGAAGCGGAATTTCACCACGCGGCCCATGAGCAATGTTTTATTGCCAATTCAGTGATTACAAAAGTCGATGTTGAACCTGCCTGACCGTTGACGTTGGAGGAATATAATGCACACCGAACTCAAGATCGCGGACGCGATAAACACGACCTGTCCTTGGTCGGGCGATGCCATCAAGGAAGACAGCCTGACGCTTTATAATGGAGCCGTTGTCGGCTTCTGCAATCCTGGCTGCCGGGACAAATTCGAAAAAGCGATCAACCACTTCGACACGGAACTGGTCCATCGCCGCCATGAAAGTCTCTGATCTTATTGGTTCAGGCACCGTCGCCTGAACCGGCCACAACTGCTTCTGCTGGTTGCTTCATCCGGCCTTGCCGCTTTAATTGCTGTTCGCGGAAGAAGATGAACAGGCCTGATGCGATGATGAATCCGGAGCCGACGAGCATCGACATGCGCGGTACGTCGCCAAACACCATCCAACCAAACAGGATGGCCCAGAAGAGCAACGTATATTGCAGCGGCGCTACCGTGGCTGCATCGGCAAGTTTCAATGCCCGGTTGACCAGAACATGGGCAAGCATGGCGACAATCCCCAGTAGTCCGAGCAATAATAGATCGCGCATCGTCACCGGTGTCCACTCGAAACAAATCCAGGCGAGTCCCGCCAACCCTGCTCCAATAATCTGCCAGAACACCAAAGTCGTATCCGGCGTGCTGCGCAATGTGCGGCCCAGCAGCAGCATGAACGCAAAGGCAATACTGCCAAATATCGAAATGACCGCCTGCGGCGTAAGTGCCTGCGACGATGGTTCAAGTGCAATTATCACCCCGACAAAGCCAAGAATGATAGCGCTCCAGCGCCGCCAGCCAACCGGCTCTTTCAAAATGAAGGGAGAGATCGCCGCCACATAGATTGGCGCAGCGAGCCAGTAGGTCATGACATCGGCCAAGGGCAAATAAATGACTGCGAAGTAGAATGCGAAAACTTCAGCCGTCGAAAGAATGACCCGCGCTGCCTGTGTCCATGGTTGGTCGACCTGCACGATCTTCTTGGGGCCATTAAACCATATAAATGGCGCCAGCACGACCAAGGCGGCAATGCTGCGAATGAATACAACTTGCCCAACCGAATAAGTCGAAACCAACCACTTTCCCATGACGTCATTAAGCGAAAACATTAACATGCCAAGCAACATGAGCAATATCCCGGTACGTGCTGTTGATGCTTCGGGAGAGTGGGCTACGGTTACCGGAGTCGAGGGCATTTGAGCATTTCCTGAATTAAGTCTTTTGTCCAAGCTCTGAGCCATTTTCGGCTTTCAATCCAGTATAAAAATGCCACTTTTGCTTTTGGCTACGAAGAATCCCGACCGAATTGCTTAGAATACGCTCAATTGGCTGGCTGGAATGGTTTTTGATTTGAGAGTATGTTCTTGGCATGGGCTTCCGGGGGGACAATTATGCCTAAGATTTCTCAGCTCTTTTTCAAATCGGCGACGATTTTCTTCATTATTGGAGTCATGATGGGGCTTCACATGGGGTTTTCTGGTGATCACAGCCCTTTCCCCGCGCATGCCCACCTTAATCTTTTAGGTTGGGTAAGCAGCGCCATTTTTGCAACCTACTACGCCCTTAACCCCAAGAAGGCAGAGGGGAAACTGGCGATGTGGCAGTTTGCTGTCTACACGATCGGGATCGTGGTGATGATCCCCTCGCTCTATTTCATGGCGCTGGGAAACGCAGCTTTGGAGCCCCTCGTAGGCATAGGCTCATTGATCGTGTTTGCCGGCGTTCTACTCTTCGCGGTTGTGGTTTTCTCAAGCAAGAACTAGGGCCAATTGCCGGGCGCTGGCACGCAGCGGCTCCGCACTCTGGCTCGCCTTTGCCATCGCCATTGCACCCGAATAGCTGGCAACGACCAGCGTCGCCAAATCTTGCGCATCAGATGCACTCATTGCCGGCCTGTCGGTTTTAAGCCGCACGACAATCGCCTCGCGCCATTCATCGAACACCGTGCTCACCGCTTGGCGAAAATCACTATCAGCCAAGGAGAGCTCCAGAGCCAGATTGTTAAGCGGACAGCCGGACACCACCTGATTGCGATCCAAAGTCGTGGCGACATTATCGAGAAAAGTCGCGACACCCTCGCCGACCGATGCGGCTGTCGAGACTGGCTTGATTGCAGTTTCCTGAACCTCTGCCGCAACACGCTCGGCAATCACCGCCAGGCCGAGCGCTTTCTTTGTCGCGAAATGATGGTGCAAGGCCCCACCGGTGGTTGTCGCCGCCTGCACCACATCCTGAATGCTGGTACCATTATATCCGTTTTGTTGAAAAAGAGCGGCAGCCACGTCCAAAATCCGCGCTCGCATGGCCAGCGGATTGTTAGTTCTTTTCGACTTCTCTTTCTGCATCAAAAGCTCTCACTGCGCGCAAATTTCAATCGCTATGACCGGATTCGGACTGCTCCGTGATTCTTCGTTCCAGACTATCAGATTGACAAAACAGGACAACCGGTTTTATTAAACAGGATGATTGACCTGTTTTTGGAGAAGGCGATGACTGAACCAGCAAAGACATCGAACTACAGCCCCATTATCGAGCTGCGGCGCTATACACTTCATCCCAACCGGCGCGACGAGCTGATTAGCGTTTTCGATGAGCATTTCCTTGAAGGCCAAGAGCATTGCGGCATGAAGATCATTGGTCAGTTTACAGATATGGACGATCCTGATGCGTTTGTCTGGTTTCGTGGGTTTGATGATATGCGGGCAAGGCAGAAGGCTCTGACCGCGTTCTACGACGGACCAGTCTGGAGCGAGCATCGCTATACAGCCAATGCAACGATGGTGGATTCAGATGATGTCCTGTTGCTGCATCCTGCTTATGACGGCTCGGATTTCGAGCTGCCTGTGAGCCGCAATGCAAATCAAAAGGCCGCACCTGCTTCAAGCATATTCCGGATCGCAACATACAAGCTCCGAGCCCCCGCGGAGAAAGGTTTTCTCGAATTCTACAAGACTGAGCTCGCACCTATTCTTGACGAGTTTGACGATAGACGGATCGCTCTTCTGGCTTCTGAACACAGTGAAAACAGCTTCACCCGCCTCCCGGTGCGTCTCGGAGAGAATGTCCTCGTCAGCGTCTCGCGGTTTGATTCTGCTGCGGAGGAGGCAGATTTTGATCGTGCTTTGGCTGACCGCATGGATTTTGACCAAGCCAGACTTGCGACTTGGCTTATCGCACCGCTCGTTACTGCGCGATTGAAGGCGACTGCCGGTTCATTATTGCGGTAAATTGAGAAGTTTGGTGGAGCCAAGCGGGATCGAACCGCTGACCTCTTGCATGCCATGCAAGCGCTCTCCCAGCTGAGCTATGGCCCCATTCCAATCGACCCATTGGGCCGTGCCGGTAAACCGGCTTATATTCAACAAGGACTGGTAACCTTGTTCTGCCATCCGAAGATGGCGGGTTATTAGCTTCCGCTCACGCGAAGATCAAGCCCCGTTCGCCGCTTATTTCTCGGCGAACGGAACTTATTTTTAGAATCAATTCTCGTCGTCGTCGCCTATGCCGCCGCCAAGAATGTCAGTGACGTCGTCATCTTCGTCTTCTTCGTCGGTCGCGAGGAATGTATCGTCATCGTCCGAATCATCGACTTCAACATCGTCGCCCAAATCCGGAACATCACTGTCTGTGTCGCCATCAGCTTCTTCGAGAGCCACGAATTCCGGCTTCTCCAGTGCTACATCCAGCTCTTCAGTTTCTACTTCTTCCTCTTCCTCCCGGGCAGAGACCGTCGTCTCAAAATAGCTGAGCGGATAGGTCTTGCCTGTGAACGGCGAAACAATAGGGTCGCGGTTCAGGTCATAAAATTTCTGCCCGGTTTCCGGGTCAACACGCTTGGTGCCAAGTTTTGGATTAGCCACGTTCTGCCTCGTCTTGCTGCGCTTGCCTGCATTCGGCTGACAATCATTGCGCCATGTGCTCCCAGGGACCCACGTGCACGCAATAACACTTTGTATTGGCGCATAATCCTTATCCAAAATCGAATCGATTTTTGGGGTTATACGCTTGTTTCCTGAAGACGCAGCTTTTCCGACCGCACCTCATAAAAAAATTCGTGGTCCCATAAACGCAATTCGCCGCATTTGTCAAAGCGAAAAAAGCACTGCGTGAGGATTGAATTTGCAAGATGACCAAGGAACCAAGCTGTGTTAGAGCCTACCGAGTTTGCCCCGCCCACCCTATTTTTCGCGATTGACCCTTAATCATGTCCCACGATTCGCTGCCAAAACCTGCAATATCCCGCCGCTCAAACGCCCTTACAGGCGATATCCGTATTCCCGGCGACAAATCGATCTCGCATCGCTCTTTCATGTTTGGCGGTCTGGCCTCTGGCGAAACCCGCATTACCGGCCTGCTTGAAGGTGAGGACGTTATCAATACAGGACGCGCCATGCAGGCCATGGGTGCAACAATTGCCAAAGAAGGCGACGTTTGGATTATCAAGGGAACGGGCAATGGCTGTCTGTTGCAGCCTGAAGCGCCTCTCGACTTCGGCAATGCCGGCACCGGCGCACGTCTTACCATGGGGCTTGTCGGGACCTATGCCATGGAAACCACCTTCATCGGCGATGCATCCCTATCAAAGCGGCCGATGGGCCGCGTCCTCAATCCACTGCGCGAAATGGGCGTTCAGGTTTCCGCTGCCGATGGCGACCGGATGCCGCTCACCTTACGCGGCCCCAAAGTAGCCGCTCCTATCACTTACCGGGTCCCAATGGCTTCGGCGCAGGTGAAATCAGCTGTTTTGCTCGCTGGTTTGAACACACCCGGCATAACCACAGTGATTGAACCGGTGATGACCCGCGACCATACGGAAAAGATGCTGCAAGGCTTTGGCGCGAATCTCTCCGTGGAAACTGACAAGAATAATGTGCGCCATATTCGCATTGAAGGCCAGGGCACATTGACCGGCCAGACAATCGATGTACCGGGTGACCCTTCCTCGACAGCTTTTCCACTGGTCGCCGCTCTGCTGGTTCCCGGCTCGGATGTCACCATCCGCAACGTCCTGATGAACCCGACCCGCACCGGGCTGATTCTGACCTTGCAGGAAATGGGTGCGAATATTGAAATCATGAATGCCAGACTTGCAGGGGGCGAGGATGTTGCCGATCTGCGTGTGAGATATTCTGAACTGAAGGGCGTGGAGGTACCGGCAGACCGTGCGCCGTCGATGATCGACGAATATCCCGTTCTGGCTGTTGCGGCGAGTTTTGCCAGCGGTGAGACGGTGATGAACGGGCTGGAAGAATTGCGGGTGAAGGAGTCTGACCGGCTTTCTGCCGTGGCCAATGGCTTGAAGGTCAATGGCGTCGATTGCACGGAAGGCACCGAAACACTGAGTGTGCGCGGACGCCCGGACGGCAAGACGATCGGCGGCGGTATAGTGGAAACCCACCTTGATCATCGTATCGCAATGAGCTTCCTCATCATGGGATTGGTTTCAGAAAAACCGGTTACCGTCGATGATTCGACCATGATTGCGACAAGTTTCCCTGAATTCATGGCGATGATGGCTGGCATGGGGGCACAGATCACTGAACTTGCTGCGCCAGCATGACGACCCAATGAATTCATTTTTTTCGGCTATTACAGTTTATGGGCTTTACGGAATGTCCAGTATCCCATTCATCGTGTGGGCCGCAAAGGGTGCCCATGCCGGCACGCTCGCCAGCAGGTCCGACCGGCGGTGGCCGGGTATAAGCTGTACGATTTTTCGTATCGTTCTTCCTTTACTGCTGATCTTCCTCTATGCGTGGAACATCTCCGAAGCTGCGGTTGCGAGCGAGTGGATGCCTTACCAGTTTCTCCTGCTGCCACCAGCACTTGGGTCGATAGCCGGTTACGGTATAGGGTTCTTTACAGGCAACAGGACAACCGACTGATGTATTTCCTGCTGGCATCAATTGCGATTACGGCTATCCCCTACGCTATAGAGCGCATCGGACTCAAAGTTCGCTTCGGGCTGTTCGCGCTGCTATTCTGGCTATTTGTTTTCCAGCTGTTTCTCATCCTCGCAATTGATGCATTCCTGCAAAATCTGGCCACCTATCTGCCCGAGTGGCTCGAATCGATGATGACGACACTTGGCGGCTTTGCCTTTGTAACCATCGGCATTACACCGCTCATCACGCTGGTTCTGGCCGCGGCCTATCTGCTTTTTGCGCTCTGGCAGTGGTTCTTCGACAAGGATGAACTCGAATTATCGCCGCCGAAACATTTCACCATCGCCATTGATGGTCCAGCGGCCTCAGGCAAGGGCACGCTTGCACGGCGTCTCGCCCAATTTTACGGATATCATCATCTCGACACGGGTCTTACCTATCGCGCGGTGGCCAAAACCTTGCTGGATCAGGGCATGCCGCTCGACGATGAGTTTTTGGCCGAGAAAGCCGCACGTTCAATCGATCTGTCGACATTGGATCGTACCGTTCTGTCCGCACACGATGTTGGTGAAGCAGCATCAAAAGTCGCCATCATGCCGGCCGTACGCCGGGCGCTAGTCTCGGCACAGCAGGGATTTGCCTTGCTGTCGCCGGGTGCAGTGCTGGATGGGCGCGATATCGGTACCGTTGTCTGCCCTGATGCTCCCGTGAAGCTTTACATTACTGCGTCGCCGGAAGCGCGCGCCAAGCGGCGGCATGATGAAATCAAAGCCAGCGGCAAGGACGTAAATTATCAGGATGTTCTCGACGACCTTACCCGCCGTGACGCGCGTGACATGGGGCGCACAGACTCTCCGTTGAAGCCGGCAGCGGACGCGCACTTGCTTGATACGACAGAAATGGATATAGAGACCGCGTTTCTTAATGCCAAAACTCTGATCGATCAGGCCTTGGCGCGGGAAGCCCGTAATACCAAGTAATACATTTGCAGTCAGCCCTCGCACCGGATTGCCCTCATAGGGCGGGTTGGCATGTGAATGATCCGTAACTCGAACCACCGGTGCCTGTGTCCAAAAACCTTTCCTAAAAGCGGAAAGCCGGACACTTCAGGAGTATATATGTCTCAAGCCAATCCATCGCGCGAAGATTTCGAAGCTCTTCTCGCCGAGTCCTTTGCCACCAACGACCTTGCAGAAGGTTATGTTGTAAAGGGCCGTGTTGTTGCCATCGAAAAAGACATGGCGATCATTGACGCCGGTCTCAAGGTTGAAGGCCGCGTTCCGCTGAAGGAATTCGGCGCGAAAGCCAAGGACGGTTCGCTCAAGCCAGGCGATATCGTTGAAGTTTATGTTGAGCGCATCGAAAATGCGCTGGGTGAAGCTGTTCTGTCGCGCGAAAAAGCACGCCGCGAAGAGAGCTGGGTTCGCCTGGAAGAGAAGTTCAACCGCGGCGAACGTGTCGATGGCGTGATCTTCAATCAGGTCAAGGGTGGTTTCACTGTCGATCTCGATGGCGCCGTAGCCTTCCTGCCGCGCTCACAGGTTGACATCCGTCCGATCCGCGATGTTACCCCGCTTATGCACAATCCGCAGCCCTTCGAAATCCTCAAGATGGACAAGCGTCGCGGCAACATCGTTGTATCGCGTCGTACGGTTCTCGAAGAGAGCCGTGCGGAACAGCGTTCTGAAATCGTCCAGAACCTCGAAGAAGGTCAGGTCGTTGAAGGCGTTGTCAAGAACATCACCGATTACGGTGCGTTCGTTGACCTCGGCGGTATTGACGGTCTTCTGCACGTAACAGACATGGCATGGCGCCGTGTGAACCATCCTTCGGAGATCCTGAGCATTGGCCAGACGGTCAAGGTTCAAATCATTCGTATCAATCAGGAAACACATCGTATTTCGCTCGGCATGAAGCAGCTCGAAAGCGATCCTTGGGATGGTATCGGTGCGAAGTACCCAATCGGCAAAAAGATCACCGGTACGGTTACCAACATCACTGATTACGGTGCATTCGTTGAGATCGAGCCAGGCATCGAAGGCCTTATCCACGTTTCTGAAATGTCCTGGACAAAGAAGAACGTGCATCCGGGCAAGCTGCTCTCGACAACACAGGAAGTCGAAGTCGTTGTTCTCGAAGTGGATCCGGTCAAGCGCCGCATCTCCCTCGGTCTCAAGCAGACACTCGACAATCCTTGGACCACTTTTGCTGAAAAGTTCCCTGTCGGTACGATCGTCGAAGGCGAAGTCAAGAACAAGACCGAGTTTGGCCTGTTCATTGGCCTCGATGGCGATGTAGACGGCATGGTTCACCTCTCCGATCTCGACTGGAATCGTCCAGGCGAACAGGTCATCGAAGAGTACAACAAGGGTGACATGGTCAAGGCGCAAGTTCTCGACGTTGACGTCGAGAAAGAGCGCATCTCGCTTGGCATCAAGCAGCTTACCGGCGACAAGGTCGGTGAAGCAGCGACTTCGGGTGAATTGCGCAAGAACGCCGTTGTAACCGTAGAAGTTACGGCGATCACCGATGGTGGCCTTGAAGTGCGTCTGGTCGATCACGACCTCGACACCTTCATCCGCCGTGCTGATCTGTCCCGTGACCGCGACGAGCAGCGTCCAGAGCGCTTCACTGTTGGCCAGAAGGCAGACGCGCGCGTCATCGCTTTCGACAAGAAGACCCGCAAGCTGCAGGTTTCCATCAAGGCGCTTGAAATCGCTGAAGAGAAGGAAGCTGTTGCCCAGTATGGTTCGACAGACTCCGGCGCTTCGCTCGGCGACATTCTCGGCGCAGCCCTGAAGAACCGCGAAAAGAACTAAGTCCACTTTCGGACTTGAGTTAAAAAACCCGCCGGTTCGCCGGCGGGTTTTTTGTTGCAAGGGCTTGTTCCTAAACTAGATCGTATCGAACTGAACGAGGATGAAAGCCATTTGAATGATTAGAGCTGCGACCAGAATTGCAAGTCGGGCTCTTCGGTTGCTGAAGTAAATCCCGGCACTGAGCAGCCCTATCAGGGCCAGATTACGCAAGGGATATTCAGGCCCGAGAGAGAGGAAGTGGGCGTGCCCCTTCATTGCGGTATCGATAAAATCGAAAACAAATATCGATATCATAATGCCGAAAAACCAGGCTCTGCGGGACATGAAGTAATCTTCATAGCCGTCATAGCCCTCCATACTGTCCGGAAACAGCATGGCGCATGCCAGAAAGTGCAAGCTGGCGAAAAAGATGACGAAGAGATAGGCCTCGAATTTCCATAGCACCAGCTGGTGAAGATAGAACTCAAACCACCAGAAATGGACCACCGTAAGCAGGGTAAAAAGCACCCAGCCCAAATGAACGACATAGATATTTCTGTGCTGCGGATGCTGGATGATCCGGGCAACACCGGTAAGCAGACGCGATACGCTGAGTCCGAGAATAATGCCTATGATGACCCGTACGTGTGTAAATACTTCCGGATTTGGTATTGCGCCTTCCATCAGTCAATCTCCATGCCATGTCTCTACGAAATCGACATTTGCATAGTGCTGCGATGGTATGGGCGCAAATGTCATATTCACTCCTTAGCAGTCTGGATTTGAATACTATTTCAACAATATCGAATCTGGCAGCTAGAAATTTATTCCAGCATAGATTATTAAAACCTATT
This sequence comes from Phyllobacterium sp. CCNWLW109, assembly GCF_037203905.1. Classification (NCBI taxonomy): domain Bacteria; kingdom Pseudomonadati; phylum Pseudomonadota; class Alphaproteobacteria; order Hyphomicrobiales; family Phyllobacteriaceae; genus Phyllobacterium; species Phyllobacterium sp. CCNWLW109. The sequence goes on from NZ_JBBCBK010000003.1 coordinate 318,067, forward strand.
GGTTCAGATACGTGCATTAATCGGCTGGAAAAGTATTTATATGGTTTTTTGCAATCAATGAATTAACATTAGATCTTTAGCAAATGAATATCATCTCACTATACGCTTAATTGCTACTTTTACGAATATTTGTGCAACTGAAAGTTGCATAGTTTTGACCTCATTCATTTATCAGGACTCATCCTGCAATTCTTTTTTCCGGATTGCCTGTAGTCCAAAAAGGAATTTAACCGATGCCCAAAGACATCAAAACTATGGAAGACTTTTCCGAATTTGCTGGTCTTTCGCGCCCGACAGTGTCGAAATACTTTAACGATCCATCGTCTGTCCGCAAAAGCACGCGCAAAATTGTCGAAGCCGCGATCCTTCGCTCCGGTTACAAGCCCAACCTTTTTGCCAGCAATCGAAGAACGCATATTCTTGGCGTGATCGTGCCTAATTCCAACGATCCATTCTATATGTCGCTGACACGTCGCATACAGGATTTGGCGGGTTTGGCAGGCTATATGGTTTTCATGCAAAGCTCCGAAGGACGACCGGAGCTTGAGCAGCGCGCGCTTGAAACATTCCAATCCATGAATGTAGCTGGCGTTATCATCGGCGCGCTCGGCTCGTCATCACATCAGGAAAAACTGGCAAAAGCCGCTGAGTCAGTACCCATTGTGTATATTGACTCCTCGCTTGATGATACGTCCCCCTTCGTGGGAACCGATAACAGGCAGAGCGTAAAGCTCATCGTGGATTATCTAACCAGATCAGGCGACGCTCCATGTTATTTTGGCATGCCGCCGCTTAACAATAATGTGCAGGGTCGCAGGAGCGCCTATGTCGAGGCAATGGATGATCTGGGCTTGGAGCCGCTTTTTGTGCCCGTGGATCCAGAAAACACATGGAACCTTGAAAAATTCGCCTTTGATGCCGCTATTCGAATCCTGCGAAACGGATCTTTCCCGACCAAGACCGTGCTATGCGGCAATGACCGCATAGCGGCAGGCCTTTCGGCCGCGGCCTATCAAGCGGGACTGAAGATTGGCCGGCGTCAGAATGATGACCTTCGCTTGGCAGGGCACGATGACCAGCCCTTTGCTCGTTATATGTGCCCGCCGCTCACCACTGTTGCGCAAAACCATAAGGAAATCGGTCGGCTGGCGGTCGAATTGATGTTTCAGAAGCTCGGCGAAACGCGTGACACCAAAACAGTATTACCGGCAAATGAGCGCATTCTTTTAAACGCCGAAATCATGCTGCGCATGTCGGCCTGACGATCTATATGGTTCAAAGCGCGGCAACGCGCCGCGAGATTCGTGAGACAACAGGCCTTTGCGTCGACATCAAAACGCATTAAACAGCATAGAAATAGCTGTTGTACGTTTTGACTGCTCAGGAGAGTTCAATGACAATCACCAAACCAAAACTGGTTACTGTTTTTGGAGGCTCTGGCTTTGTCGGTCGTCACGTGGTTCGCGCGCTCGCCAAACGCGGCTACCGGGTTCGGGTCGCGGTTCGACGCCCTGATCTTGCATTTCATCTGCAGCCATTGGGTGGCGTTGGTCAAATTCAGGCAGTTCAAGCCAATCTGCGCTACCGTTGGTCGGTGGATCGCGCAGTCGCCGGTTCTGACCATGTCATCAATCTGGTTGGCATCCTTTATGAGGGAGGCAGCCAGCGTTTCAGCACGGTACATGATTTTGGCGCGCGTGCTGTTGCTGAAGCAGCCCGTGCAGCAGGCGTTCCCCTCACCCATATGTCGGCGCTGGGTGCTCATTCGCAATCGCAATCCGCATATGCCAGTACGAAAGGGCGTGCTGAAGAAGCCGTTCTGAAAATTCTGCCGGAGGCGTATATTATCCGCCCGTCCGTCATTTTTGGACCGGAGGATGGATTCTTCAACAAGTTTGCGGGCATGGCGCGCATATCCCCGTTCCTGCCGTTGGTCGGCGGTGGTCATACAAAGTTTCAACCGGTTTATGTCGGCGATGTGGCCGAGGTGATCGCGCGTTCTGTCGACGGTGCCTTGCAGCAGGGCAGAATTTACGAATTAGGCGGCGGAGAAGTTCTGACGTTCCGCCAGTGCATGGAAGAAATGCTCCGTGTTATTGGCCGCAAGCGGGCATTCCTCCCCATTCCATTCTGGGTAGCATCCATACAAGGCTCGATCCTTGGGCTATTGCCAAAGCCGATGATTACTTCCGATCAGGTGATCCAGCTTAGAAATGACAATGTCGTTTCCGAACAAGCAAAGGCAGAAGGGCGCACGCTTGAAGGCCTCGGCATTCGTCCGCAAACCATTGAGACGATTTTGCCGTCATATCTTTGGCGCTTCCGTGTGCAGGGTCAGTATTCCAGCCAGAAGCCTGCTTGATTAGAGCAAAATTTGCCCTAGCGGGCTGCTGTCAGAATTAGGTCGGCAGCTTTTTCTGCGATCATGATAACCGGCGAGTTTGTATTGCCAGAGACGATGGATGGCATCACCGATGCATCCACAATCCGCAACCTTTCCAGCCCATGCACCTGCAAGTCCGTATTGACGACCGCCAAATTGTCACGGCCCATCCGGCACGTACCAACCGGATGAAAAATCGTCGTCGCAATATCACCTGCGCGATGAATTAACTCGTCATCGCTTTGATATTGCGTTCCAGGCAGCATTTCCTGTGGGTGGTATTTCATTGCAGCCTTGGTCGCCATCAGATTTCGGGCATGACGAATTGACCGGGCTGCAAGCAGCCTGTCGCCCACCGTCGACAGGTAGTTCGGCTTGATATTGGGTGGAAGGCTGGAATCAGCCTTGCTTATATGGACTGTACCTCTGCTTTCTGGCCGCAAATTGCAAACCGAGACGGTAACAGCGGGATAGCGATGCAGAGGCTCGCCCAGCCGATCTGTGCTGAGCGGTTGCACGTGGTATTCAAGATCAGGCGTTAGGAGTCCGGGATCGCTTTTTGCGAAAATGCCGAGCTGACTCGGGGCCATGGACAAAGGTCCTGAGCGGCGTAGCGCATATTCGAACCCCATGGCAGCCCGCGAGAAGAGATTGTGATAAAGTTGGTTCAATGTTCGCGCACCTTCGATGCGGAACACTGTCCTGATTTGAAGATGGTCCTGCAGATTTTCACCCACCCCAGGCAGATCGTGCAAGGGCGCAGCGCCTGCATCTTTCAAAATGGCAGGGTTTCCGATGCCGGACAGCTCCAGGATTTTCGGAGAGTTGATTGCGCCTGCCGACAGAATAATTTCGCCCGAAGCGCGTGCAATGCAGGCTCGGCCCTGCAAACGATAACCGATCCGCACGGCCCGCTTGCCTTCGAATTCCACCCGCTCCACTTCTGCCCCGGTGACGACCCGCAAGTTGCGTCGCTTCATGGCAGGGCGAAGAAACGCCTTGGTGGTATTCCAGCGTAAACCGCCACGCTGATTAACTTCGAAATAGCCCGAGCCTTCATTATCGCCGGTATTAAAATCTTCCGTTTTGGGAATGCCAAGCTCTTCCGCCGCATCCCGAAATGCATCGAGAATGGGCCAGGATAATCTTTGACGTTCCACCCGCCATTCACCGCCAGCTCCATGCAAGGCGGACTTTCCACGATAATTGTCTTCAGACTTGAGAAAATAGGGCAGCACGTCATCCCAGCCCCAGCCAGTATTGCCTGCCTGACGCCAGCCATCGTAATCGGCTGCCTGTCCGCGCATATAAATCATGCCATTGATCGACGAGCAGCCACCCAGCACCTTGCCGCGTGGATAGGGTAGCGTCCGGCCATTCAAACCTGGTTCAGCAGCGGTCTTCATCATCCAGTCGGTTCTGGGGTTTCCCATGCAAAACAGATAGCCGATTGGAACATGTATCCAGTGATATCGATCGCTTCCTCCCGCTTCGAGCAAGAGAACACGATGTTTTGGATTGGCCGAAAGCCTGTTGGCAAGAACGCACCCCGCCGAACCAGCCCCGACGATGATAAAGTCATAGACGCCCTCATCGAAGGCTTGCTCGGTGCGATGCATATTCACGCTGCCACCTCGGTCGCGACTGCATCGCTTTCCGCCATTTGCCGCCAGATTGGAGCCATAGCTGCGGCAATCTCGAGGTATAATTGGTAGCGACGTTCATAATGCTTTGCTCGTTTTGCATCGGGCTTGTAGTGCCGCTCACTGGTGACCATTGCTTCAGCACCAGCAGAAAAATCTGCGAATATGCCAATTCCCGTTCCTGCCGCGATGGCAGCCCCCAGCGCACCCGTCTGGCTTGAGCGGGCAATGGATACAGGCAACCCCAGCACATCGGCGAATATTTGCGGCCAGATCAAGCTGCGCGAACCGCCACCGGAAAGCACGGCCTCGTTGAAGCTCGCTCCGGCGGCGCGCATCATTTCGATGTGCTGGCGATGGCCGAAAGCTACGCCTTCCAGCAATGCTCGAACCATATGACCTTTTGTATGCCAGCCTGCAACACCGTAGAAACCCGCCCGCGCATTACCGTCCTGTTGCGCGCCATAAAGAAAGGGATGGTAGATTGGATCATTTGCCGCTGGCTCAATTGATGATGCTAATTCGCAGCAGACATCGAATGGTGATTGACCATCCGGCTGCTCGCCATGGAAGAATTCACGCACCAGCCATTCAAGATTGGCTGCTGAAGTAGCACTCGATTCAATCGCCATATAGCGATCGCGATCAAAGGTCGATGACATGAACACCGGGCCTTCCAGGCGCGGGCGATCAATGATCACCTGGTTAATACTCCATGTTCCAGCAATGATGGAAGCGGCACCCGTGCGCGTGACCCCGGACCCGATGGCGGAAGCGATCACGTCAAAGAATCCGCCAATGACTGGCGTTCCAGCGGCCAATCCGGTTTCAGCAGCCGCCTTCGCTGTGACCGTTCCCGCAATGTCCGCACTTTCGATCAAAGGCGGCAGCATGTCCATGCAGTCGCCCAAACCGAACGCGTCCAGAAGGTCTTGGTCATAGCGGCGTTCGGCAACATTCAACAATCCGCAGCCGGTCATGTCGGACACTTCACTGACGCGCGCACCCGTCAAGCGATTGACCACGAAATCCTTGCACAGAAACACTGTCCCGATCTTGCGAAAGGTTTCCGGGCGATTACGCTTGATCCACGCCAGCAGGGTTGGGGTTTGGGATGGCCAGGGACGTTGCAAACCTATCGGATAGGTGCGATCTCCGACGCCTTCAGCCAATAATGACTCGACAAGTGGTGCTGCACGTGTGTCCAGCGACTGGATTGCAAACAATGGTTCACCGGAATGATCCAGCGTATAAAGCCCATTGCCATGTCCCGCACAGCCGATTGCTGCGATATCTTCAGGCTCGATCCCGGCCTGTTCGATGCAGGTTCTGATGACAAGTTTGGCATTCTCCCAAAGTTCCCCGAGACCCCGCTCCACATGCCCGGGAAAGGGCATCGCACTGTGCCCTTCCTGTGCAGCTGAAGCGATTTCACGGCCTTGCCTGTCAAAGATCACCGCCTTGATGATCGTGTTGCCAGCATCGAGCCCTAATAGATATTCTCCCATCCGGAACCCCTCCTCAGGTTCTATGCTTATGCTCAGCCCTCTTGATAAAGCGCGTAGGCATCCTCGCCGCTGGCATCGTCATGGATTATGGCCATTAGTCCACGAACCACAGCGCCCGGATTTGCATGCTGGTAGATATTGCGGCCATAGACCATACCCATCGCGCCCTGCTGCATTAAAGCTGCCGATTTGACGAACACGTTCTTCAAGTCTTCTTTGCCGCCACCGCGCACAAGAACCGGGCAGCGGGCAGCTTCAACAACGCGATGAAAATCCTCTGCATTGGTTGTCGGATCAGCCTTGACGATATCGGCCCCCATCTCGCGGGCAAGCCGTGTCAGCGTTACGATCTTATCCGCATCGCCATCAACCATATAGCCTCCCCACTCGGTGACCGGCTGCATGACCAGCGGCTCAATCATCAATGGCAACCCGTATTTGTCGCAATCGGCGCGCACGCGTGAAATGTTTTGAACACATTGCCGAAACAGGTCCGGCTCATCGGGCAGCATGAACAGATTGACGACGACGCAGGCTGCATCCATTTCGATCGCGCCAATCAGTGGCTCGGCTTCATTCTGCAAAACCGCCCACATATTGCGGTGACGAAACGGGTTGTAGGGATTGCCCATGTCGATACGCATGACCAATGCGGGCTTATCTTTCCCGTCCACGTTTTGCAAAAGATCGGCTTGGCCGTAATTCATCTGTATGGCGTCTGGAGCTGCAGCAACCAATGCCTTCACGACAGATTCCATATCCTCCAGACCATTCAGGAAGGTCGGCTCATTGCACACTCCGTGATCGATCGCCACGTCGAGGCAGCGCCCCTTGCCGAAAAGACGGTTCATCCGAACCTTGCTGTTGTTTCTCATGATAGTCTCCTTCTTCATTTCGTGCGCTTTGTGCGGCGATATCAGCGCCATGCCGCTCTGAGAGCAGGCATAAAAACTTCGCTCGCTCATCATTGCGGCGTGCAACAGACCATTCCTTTTCAGCGGCGAGCAGGCCCAGAACCGCGTCTGTCATCGACAGTGAAAGCTCTCCGCTGATCGCCAAGGTGGTGCGCCGCAGCAGGATGTCGTCCAGATGCTCAACCGCTTCGTTTCTGATCAGGAACAGAATCTCGCGCCTTGAGTAGCCTGGATGCGGCATTGCTTCATCGTTCCCCGCAGCAATGAATTGTGCGAGCACTTCAGCATCTGTTCCATATCGTTGGAACAATTGATCAATACGCTGTTCCTCAAGGCCGGTCGGGCCAGCGACACGCGATATCCACGCATCTCTTTCAGCGGGGAAATCACGGCCACCGCCAATTGCGCGGTCCTCTGTTGTCAGGCTCCGCTTGCGGCCGAGTCTTGCCAGCACCATGTCCGCAGCAAGCTCGCCAAAGGAGCGAAAGGTTGTCCACTTTCCACCGATCATGCAAAGGACAGGCGGACCGCTGTTGTCGTGCTCGACAAAAGTGCAAAAATGATCTCGCGGGATGCGCCCCGTAAACTGATCCTTGCTCGCAGGCAGCGGACGCACGCCGGAAAACTGATAGACGATTTCTTCCGGCTTTATCTTGATTGCCGGCAGCACGAAGGCCAAGGATTGCAGAATGTAGTCTTGTTCCTCCGGGGTGCAGGTGACATTCTCCGGGTTATCAACCCGAATATCCGTAGAGCCAACCAGCACCTTACCAAGATAGGGAAAGAGAATGCAGACGCGGCCATCCTCATTCTCGTAATAGATCATATGGCCATCAAGGGCTTTCAGAAGCTCGGCATTGTCGATGATGAGGTGAGATCCCTTGGTGCCACCCATGAGCGGTGCAGACAAGGCATTTTTTGGAAACAATGTGGCGTTGGCCATATCTATCCAGCCGCCCGTCGCATTGACAATCAGGTCTGGCTTTATGGTTATGGCGGCTCCGCTGATATGGTCATGGACAGCAAAAACGCCCGACGCATCCCGGCGAAGTTCGGCATAATTGACCGCACGGGCCGAAGCATTGGCTGACATGCCATCCTGGAGCAGTTCAATTCCTATTCGCTCTGGATGGCTGACCCAAGCATCGTGATAGGTCGCCGAACTTTTGATGGCTGGGTTGAGCTCTGGCCATTTGCCAAGACTGGCTTGCCGCCCGCGAAATTGATGTTTGGGCATCAAAGCGCGCTTGCGTGTCAGAAAATCATAAATGCTTAAGCCTGCCTTTATGGCGAGAGCACCGCGCCTGCTTGGTTTGCGAGTCAGGCCAAGAAAACGCACAGCACCGTTGGCAAGGCCAGAGAATAAACTGAAAACCGGGACGGTCGTAGGCAAGGGCGCGACCATATGTGGGGCGTTGCGAAGCAGGCGGTCGCGTTCAACCAGTGATTCCTTCACCAGATTGAATTCACCGTTTTCGAGATAGCGAAGACCGCCATGAACCATGCGCGAAAGAGCTGAGCTGGCGCCCGAACAATAATCATTCCTCTCGACAAGCAGAACATTGATGCCCTGCAGCGCCAGTTCGCGGAACACGCTGAGACCATTTATTCCGCCGCCGATGACACACACGTCCACCTTCGGGCTCCGACGAAGCCCGTCAAATACTTCTTCACGCTTCATGATGCAGCCCGTTACCTGTCCATATTTGTCAGTTTCACTGCGATGGCCGCGTCAAGGGCCGCAAGGTCTTGCTCATCAAGTCTTATTGTTCCGGCTCTGGAATTTTCCAAAGCCTGTTCCGGATTTCGTGCACCGCACAGGGCAAATGTCACGCCGGGTTGTGCCAGCGTCCATGCAATCACCGCTTGGGCGACACTCGCCTGATGCTTTTCTGCTACGGGCTGGATTGCCTCGGCAAACTGTTTGGCCTTCAAACGATTACTGGTAGAAAAGCGGGGATTATCCTTACGTTGATCATCACCCGAAAACACGCGATGCGGATCAATCGTCCCGGCAAGGAGCCCAAGCGCCAGAGAAGAATAGCTCAGTGTAGATACGCCTTGCTCTCGAGTGACCGGAAGTAGATCCGTCTCGATTTCGCGATCGATCATACTGAACCGTTCCTGTATGGCATCCAGCGAGCCGGTTGCGACATAGGCTTTGAGTTCGTTCTGGCTAAGATTACTTGCGCCGATTGCGCGGATTTTGCCGGCACTGCGCAAATCTTCCAGTGCCTGTACGGTCTCCTCGATGGGTGTCGTCGGGTCCTGCCAATGCGTGATATACAGATCTATATAATCGGTACCCAGCCTTTTGAGACTCTCATCGATCTCGTGGAAAATCGCATCGCGCCCGAGATAGCGATGAACCGGTTTTCCATCCTGATCGAAAAAATGCTGTCCCTTCTGCGTGTGCCAGACCAGCCCGCATTTGGTGGCAATGATTGCCTTGTCACGCCTTCCCTTCAACGCCCTGCCAACGATCTCTTCCGAGCGCCCAAGGCCATAGGCGGGAGCTGTGTCGATTAAACTGACACCGGCATCAAGGGAGGCCTGTATTGCGGCTATGGACTGATTTTCATCAGTGCCACCCCACATCCAGCCGCCGATGGCCCATGTCCCCAAGCCAACAGCCGAGGCATTTACACCGGACTTGCCAATGGCACGTATCAATTGCCCATTATTCATGCCCAGCTTCCTTCTGCCTCTGCAATTTCTAAAATACGCATACCCGTTGCTTCATCCGTCACCAGCGTATCCAGATGGTTGCCGCGCATAATGCTGAGAATTGGCTTTGCCTTGTTCGGCCCACTCGCCACGCCAATCTTTGTTGGAATCGAGGCGAATTCACTCAAGGTGAGTGAAACGAGGGAATCGTTTAAGCTGTAGCCGCAAACCTGCCCCCGGTCGTCCAGCAGATGGGCCAGCAGTTCACAGCTTGCACCGGAGCGCTCAATCGCTTCCCGGTCGGTACTCGACGATGGGTGCAAGTCATAATAGCTCGAATCATCGGTCAGGATGGAGCCAATACCGACAACTGCGACTTTGGCTTCCCGCGCACGCTTAAAAACATCCGCGACCGACCGCATATTGATAAGCATCAATCGTTCTGCCGCCGTATCTGCAAAGAGTGGCGCATGAATTTGATAAGCCCGTCCGCCGAGCTTGTCGGCCAGCAATGTCGCAACGTGATTGACATCAGTGTAATGCTTGCCCTGGACACAGCCAGTTGCGGGCACAACCTCGATATTGAACGGCCGCGGCACCTGCAGACCGGCAACAACGGCACTGACACCCTTGCCGCCCGTGATACAAATCGTATCGCCATCGGAGATTTGCTGCAGGAGCAACCTAGCCGCCGCTTCACCAACCGCCTGCAATGCTGTTTGCGGATTGTCCGACACTGTGGGCACCACGACAGCCCGATTGATACCCCCCAGCGCAAGCAACCGTTCTTCCAGATCGATGAGCGGTTCAACAGGTGACTTTATCTTGATTTCGACCAGTCCGAGCTGACGCCCGCGCTTAATGAGGCGATTAACTGTCGGCTGTGATACGCCGAGCTGATCGGCGATCTGCGCTTGTGTCAGGCCTTCCACGAAGTGCAACACCAATGCCTGATGCATTTGCCTGGCAATGACGATCTCCTCGCGTGGTGCTGGAGATAGTTTTGCGTTGAGTCTGACGACAGTCATATCAGGAAGCCTTACGCTTGTGCAAAAAGTGGTCAATGGATACTGCGCCGAGTAGAATGCAACCCTTGATCATGTCCTGCCAGTAAACCGATACATTAAGCAGAACCAGCGAGCTTGTGACCACCGAAAGCAGGGCAATGCCGAGGATCGCACCAAGAATTGTTCCCGATCCGCCATTCAATGACGCGCCGCCAATAACAGCCGCTGCGATGATGTTCAGCTCCATGCCGACGCCGAATGTAGGGGTCGCCGCACCGAAGCGTGACATATAGATGACGCCTGCCACCCCGGCGAGCGTGGAACAGAGAACAGTCACCCAGAACTTGACCTGATTGGTCCTGATGCCTGAGTAAAGAGCGGCCTTTTCATTGCTTCCCGTGTAGAAAACTTTTCGCAATGCAGTCGAACGACGCAAGAGGAAATCGAAGAGCACCACCACCACCACGAAAATAATGATGACATAGGGCACACCGTGAAAACTGCCCTGCCCGATTGCCTTGAACGCGGGGGGTAGGGTGAAGAGCGAGAGCGGCGTTCCTTTGGTGATTATAAGGCAAAGGCCACGTACAATCACCATTCCGGCGAGCGACGTGATGAAGTGATTAAGTCCGACAACGGTAACAAAGAAGCCCATCACGCAGCCAATCAGACTGCTTGCCAGAATACCGATAAGAGAGGCGCTCCACGGGTCCAGTCCCGCAACGAAAAGCGAGCCTGAAAGCACCATTGCGAAGCAGACTACGGAACCCACCGCCAGATCGATACCGCCGACGATGAGCAGAATTGTCATGCCAACCACAACAATGCCTTCAACGGAAAAGCTCATCAGCATGGCGCGGAAATTGCCGAGCGTCAGAAAATGCGGTGAAGCAAAGCTCATGGCAATGCACAGCGCCAGAATGATCGCGATCAGCCCAGCTTCCCGCATTGAACCCAGCCTTTTCCAGGACGGTGTCCGCGTAGCACTTACTCCGATTGTTTCAGCCACCATGTTATTTTCTCCCATAGACTTTTCAGGCAGCATGATCTGTCGCCAACCGTGTTTGTTCGCTTTGATTGACACCGGAAGCCAGCCGTATCACCGCCTCCTCCGTCATCTCATCTGCGCCGAGTTCACCCGCGATCTTTCCCTCCCGGATAACCAGCACCCGGTCACATAATCCAAGCAATTCCGGCAGCTCTGACGAGATGACAATGATTCCGATGCCGGACCTTGCCAGATCGCGAAGCAACAGGTGAATTTCAGATTTTGCACCAACATCAATGCCGCGCGTCGGCTCATCCATCAGGATGACCTTCGGTTGCACCGCGAGCTGTTTGGCAATCGCGACCTTTTGCTGATTGCCGCCACTGAGCGCTGATACAGGCGTGTCGATGTTGGCCATACGAATATTCAGCCGCTGCGCGAATGCGTGGGCAAGCTGTGCTTCGCCCCGCGCATTAATCAGCCCCAGATGTCCCGTCAGCGCCTTGAGATTGAGAACGGAAATATTCTGGGCGATCGACATGTCGAGGAAAACGCCAGAACCTTTGCGGTCCTCGGAAAGATAGACGATGCCAGCCTCTACGGCATCCGTGTAAGTCTTGATTGCCTGTACCTGACCGTGCAAGCGGATTTCGCCATCCGTGATCGCCCGCAGACCGCAAATGCCCTCGGCAATCTCCGTGCGGCCAGAGCCGATCAGACCGCCAATGCCTAGTATCTCGCCTTTGTTCAACTCGATATTGATATCAAGGAAGCGGCTTCTGTCACCAAGGCCACGAACCGAAAGGATTGTCTCGCCTGACACCTCAGCGCTTTGCTGTTTAGGCGGATAGAGCTGGGTTATTTCACGGCCCACCATACGGCGGACAACATCATCGGGCGTCACATCTGCCACCCTCTCCGTGGACACATATCGGCCGTCGCGCAGAACCGTGACACGGTCGCAGAGCGAGAAAATCTCAGCCATTCGATGACTGATGTAAATAATGGAAATGCCGTTCGCTTTCAGATCCCGAATAATATCGAACAATATGCGGGTTTCGGCTTCGGTCAATGCAGCTGTTGGTTCGTCAAAGATCAGTACCCGGCAATCCAGTGTCAGAGCCTTGGCGATCTCCACCAGCTGTTGGCTGGAAATGGACAGATCCGCAACCTTTCGGCGCACGTCGATCGGTGCAAGCCGGTTCATGACTTCCTGCGCCTTACGTTCCAGTTTACGATAGTCCATCAGGAACGATCGCTGGCGGCTCGTCGCGGCCATGAAGATATTTTCCGCTATGCTTGCATCAGGACAAAGCGCGATTTCCTGGTGCACAAGCCCCAGACCAAATGATTGGGCTATTGAAGGAGAGGCGATTTTCACCGCCTCACCTTCCACGAGGATTTCACCCTCATCCGGTTGCAGCACACCGGCAATGATATTCATCAGCGTCGATTTGCCGGCTCCGTTTTCGCCGCAGATCGCGTGAATTTCCCCGCGATGGAGGCTGAAACTTACATTCGTCAACGCCTTTACCGCACCGAAGTGCTTTGTGACGTTGTGGATGTCCAGAACCGGTTTCGGCATGATGACGCTCCTCCCCAATACTTCACAAGACGCTACCCGGACTTTGCAAATCCGGATAGCGGATTGCGAAGTCTACTCCTCGATCCCTTTGGTACCGCGACGCTTCAGGTACTTGTCCCAGAAGAAATCATCCGCATTTTCCGCTGTGACGATGGAGAGACCATTGTCAACGAATGGAATACTCATCGGGTTGAACCCTGCCCGCTTGGCATCGTTCATAGGATCGATCAGTTCCGGATGCTTGGCCAACCAGAGCAGCATGAAACCCATATAGCCCTGCATGCCCTGATTGGGGTTGATTGAGCCAAAGACTTCACCGGCTTTGATCATGTCGAGAATATTGGCGTTGACGTCCGCGCACATGACGAGGATTTTACCGCCGCTTTCCTTATTTGCCTGGGCTGCGCCGATGGCCGAGTTGGCCTCCGGCATGAACACTGCACCAAGATTAGGATTGGCCTGCACGATACTCATCAAGCCTTGATAGGCTTTTGTCGGGTCCTGATTGGAGGCAGCGCGGCCAACCAATTTCATATCCGGCCACTTTTCCTTCATGCGGTCAACAAATGCCGTTACACGCTTGTCGTGATTATCCTGACCTGGATTTTCCAGCACCGCATATTCGCCCTTGCCACCAAGCTTGTTGGCAATGGCATCAGCCGCATAGGTGCCTTCACGAATATTATCCGAAGTGATGAACGATATGCGTTTTGACAATGGCGAGTCCGCCGCAAATGTCACGACTGCCGTTCCCTGACCGATAGCGCGGTTGATTGGCTCGATGAAGGGATCCGAGTTCATTGGGTGAACCAGAATGCCTGCCGGGTTCTGTGCCAATGCCTGATCAAAACTGGCGATCTGCTTGTTGACGTCATATTCCGGTGTTCCGGTATAGGCCGTCTCGCAGCCAAGCTGCTTGCCTGCCTGCTTGAACATCTCGTAAACCGGGAACCAGTATTCGACACCCGACACCATGACGTTCATGACATATTTTTCGCCCGGCTTGCAGCGAAACGGCGATTCCGTTTCAGCCTTGGCTGGCGATGCAAATAATGTTGCTGCAAGGACCGCCATCGCGGTCGTGCCCAAAAAAGTACGCAAGTGTCCTCCTCGAGGCCGAAGCCCCTCCCATTTGTCCGCGGCGCTTCGAATGCAGCCACTTTACTTTGCGAAAACTGGCACTCCTCCTCGAATGCCAGCATGGGTAACTAATCTCAAAGAAAAGAGACTGTCAATAAAATTCATCGCGTGAATAATAATTCATCTATACTTTGCAAAAAACCTCTGGCGGGCGGAAATATTCCGCCCATTGGCTGTCTTCAGTCTATGGAAAAGCCGTGACTTAGCGCATCAATATCAAAGCGACCAGGCCCACCGTACCGACAACAAGCCGCCACCAAGCAAAAAGGCCATAACCGTGGCGAGATACGTAACCCAACAGATAACGCACTACGAGCACGGCGGAGATAAAGGCTGCAAGGAAGCCGACGCCGATCAACGTCACATCATCGAATGTCAGGATATTGCGGTTCTTGAAAAGGTCGAGGGCAAAAGCGCCTGCCATGGTGGGCATGGCAAGAAAGAACGAGAACTCAGCCGCCGAACGCTTGTCAGCGCCCAAAAGCAAAGCTCCGACAATGGTCGAGCCAGAACGCGACGTGCCAGGGATCATGGCAAAGCACTGGAAAAGGCCGATTTTCAAATAGAGCGGCAATGGGAAATCCATCGCATCCGTATAACGTGGCTTCAGGTCGAGCCTATCCACCCATAGAAGGATAAGCCCACCCAGTATCAGCATCGTACAAATCAACATTGGCGATTCAAACAGGATTGCCTTGATGAGCCCATGGGCAAGAACGCCAATGAAAACGGCGGGCAGAAATGCAATCAGCACACCGATTACAAAACGCCGGGCCTTCGGATCATTGGGCAAATCACGTGCTATTTTCAGAAGGCGTGCGGAGTAAACAGTCAGAATAGCAAGGATCGCACCGAGCTGGATCAGCACTTCGAAGGTCTTACCATTTGACTCGAAACCGAGAAAATGGCCTGCAAGCAGCAGGTGTCCTGTCGAAGAAACAGGGATGAATTCGGTAAGCCCCTCCAGCAATCCCAAGAAAAGCGCTTCGACAATTGTCTGAGTTTCCATGTTTATGCTTACCGCTTTCTTAATCCGTATTGCGGTTCCCGCCCCGCCAAAAGGGCACCGCTACAATTGAATACACTGCACAATTTTTGTCTTAACCGATTCTCGTTTAAGAAATTATTCAGCGATAAGGACCCGCCCGTTAAATCGTGTTTACTTGTCTCATGCCGCCGTTGCGCCTATAGCATTGGCCCGGTGTCTGCCATGTTCGCAATACGATGCCGACCCGCAAAATGCCAGTTCGAAAGATTTAGAATATCTGCCATGTTGACGCTTTTTCATCATCCCATGTCCACCGGGTCGCGATATGTGCGACTGATCCTCAATGAATATGACATTGAAGTGCAGTTGATCGAGGAAAACAGTTGGGCACGCCGCAAGGAATTTCTGTCGCTCAATCCCGCAGGTACATTGCCCGTATTGCTTGCAGAAGGTGACGTGCCTGTGGCCGGGGCATCGGTGATTGCCGAATATATTGACGAAACACGTGGCGCATTAAAACGCAGCCGTCGTTTGTTTCCGGAAGACTCGCTCAATCGCGCAGAGGTACGCCGGCTTGTTGACTGGTTCTTGAGCAAGTTTGAAAATGAAGTGACACGGCATATGGCGCGTGAACGCATCTTCAAGTTGCATATGACAGCCGAGCAGGGTGGAGGCGCACCTGACAGCGCTGCCATCCGCGCCGCCCGGGCAAATATTACCCAGCATATGAGATATATTGACTGGTTGACCGCCACACGCAATTGGCTGGCAGGACCTGCACCGACCTATGCAGACATGGCTGCTGCGGCCTCCATCTCCATTCTCGACTATCTTGGAGAGATAAAATGGGCCGAGTATCGTGCGGCACGCGATTGGTATACCCGGATGAAGTCCCGACCCTCCTTCCGCCCGCTTCTTTCGGACCGCGTGCGCGGCTTGCCCCCTGCATCGCACTATGGTGATCTGGATTTTTGATCTTATAGGGTATTTAAGTTCTCATGCACGGTTGTCATGCAAATGAACCTAAATCAGCAAGAGCGGCTTAAACAATTCATTATCGAAGAATCGCGGGCAGCTGGCTTCGATGTCATCGCGATCACCAGTCCGGACTCAATCCCACAAGCTGAAGAGCGGCTGCGCGAATATTTGTCGCTTGGGCGTCACGCAAGCATGGAATGGATGCGGGAAACCGAGGAGCGTCGAAGCAGTCCGCAAGCTCTTTGGCCGGAAGTTCGCTCGATCATTGTTCTGGCCATGAATTACGGCCCCGACAACGATCCGCTCACTATCCTTGAGCAAAAAGACAAGGCAGCGATTTCCGTCTATGCGCAGAACCGTGATTATCACGACATTATAAAGGGCAAGTTAAAAGGCGTAGCCAGCCGGTTTGCCTCGCGGGCCACTGGCGAAGACCTTAAAGTGTTCGTTGATACGGCACCTGTCATGGAGAAGCCACTGGCAGAAGCCGCAGGGCTTGGCTGGCAAGGCAAGCACACCAATCTGGTCAGCCGGAGGCATGGGTCCTGGCTCTTTCTAGCCACCATCTTCACAACAGCAATGCTCCCTGTAGACACCAAAGAGCAGGACCACTGCGGCTCGTGCCGTGCTTGTCTCGATACCTGTCCGACCTCGGCTTTTCCTGCTCCCTATCAGCTCGACGCACGCCGGTGCATTTCCTATCTCACTATCGAGCATAAAGAACCGATCGCACTCGAGTTCCGCAAGGCGATGGGCAACCGTATCTATGGTTGCGATGATTGTCTTGCCGTATGTCCGTGGAATAAATTTGCTGAAACTGCACGCGAGTCCAAGCTGCGTGCCCGCGACGATCTTCGCTCGCCCTCTCTTGCTTACCTGCTGACCTTGGATGACCCTACATTCCGAACCCTGTTCTCAGGCTCACCTATCAAGCGCATTGGTCGCGATCGCTTCCTGCGAAATGTATTGAACGCCTGCGGTAATTCCGATGATCCGAATTTGATAGAACCGGTCAAGCGGCATCTGTCCGATCCTTCGCCGCTCGTGCGCGGCTCAGCGGTGTGGGCTTTGAGCCAGCTCCTGAACGCAGAAAGCTTTTCAAACCTCAGATTGATCCACGCAGTGAAGGAAAATGATGCTGGCGTCTTGACCGAATGGCACAATGGCGCGAACAATCAGCTATGAAGATTTTCCTGTTTGGTGCCGGTTATTCAGCGCGCGCCTTTGCCAGAGCAATTGCTCCCACAGCCGAGTTTATTGGCGGGACGACGCGTGACGGAACGAAGTTGGCGACACTCGACAAGGAAGGTATCATGCCTTTCCTTTTCCATGGCACCCACGCGTCGCAGGAGATTGCAGATGCGCTGGAAACCATCACTCATCTGGTTATTTCAACATCTCCAGCAAAAACCGGCGATCCCGTGATCGCGCTGTTCGGAGAGACGATCCGTCGCGCCATGCCAAAGCTGCAATGGATCGGCTATCTATCGACAGTAGGCGTCTATGGCAATCACGCCGGTGCCTGGGTGGACGAAACAACGCCCTGCAGCCCGGTTTCCACGCGTTCGGTTGAGCGTGTCGATGCGGAGCATAGCTGGCAGGCTTTGGCAGATGCTCGCGGCGTTCCGCTGGCAATATTGCGGCTTTCGGGAATTTACGGACCGGGGCGTAATGCTTTTGTCAATCTCACCAATGGAACAGCGCGGCGTCTCAACAAAACCGGTCAGGTTTTCAACCGCATTCATGTGGATGACATTGCCGGTGCCCTTCAGTTCCTCAGCATGCACAACCAGGGTGGCATATTCAATATTACCGATGACGAACCGGCTCCGCCCCAGGATGTTGTCGCCTATGCCGCCGAGTTAATGGGCGTGGAGCCACCGGAAGAGTCTGACTTTGAATCAGCGCAACTGACGCCGATGGCCCGCTCATTTTATGGCGAGAACAAGCGTGTTTCCAACAAGCGCATCAAGTCTTTGGGTTTCACATTCCGCTATCCCGACTACGGCACTGCCTTCGCGGCCATGTGGCGAGACGGCAGCTGGCGTTAACGTCTGTATCTAGCGAAAACTCGTAATTACATTGATTCCGATGCCTTCAAAGCGGTCCATCGCCATCAGGGCCGCTGGCGCGTCATCCAAGGTGATTTCCTTGCCAATCAATCTTTGCGGTTTGAGCTTGCCAGTCTCCAGCATGTCCATCAGAGCATTATACCGAAAGGCCTGCATGCCATGGCTGCCATATATTTCAAGCTCATGCGCAATGACCTTATCCATGGGAATGGGAGAGTGTGCGTGATCACCAAGCATTAGTCCCACCTGCACATGACGGCCACGGCGACGCAGATTCGCGATTGAATTAAAGCATGTTGTGGGGTGCCCCAGTGCGTCTATGGAAACATGGGCACCACCCTTGGTAATCTCTCGGATTGCGCCAATAACATCTTGTTTCTCACGTCCATTGACAGAAGCGACAGCCCCTAATTCTCGGGCAAAAGCAAGCTTCTCTTCGGACAAGTCGACCGCAACAACATTCGCGCCCATCGCAGTGGCAATCATAATTGCGGAGAGTCCCACCCCGCCGCATCCATGCACTGCCACCCATTCGCCTGGCTTCACTTTCGCCTGGTCGACAATGGCGCGGAAAGAGGTCACAAATCGGCAGCCAAGACTTGCCGCCGTGGCAAAATCCAGCGAATCCGGCAGGGCGACAAGATTGGTATCGGCGAAGTCGAGCGCGACATATTCCGCGAAAGAGCCCCATGCGGTGAAGCCGGGCTGAAACTGACTTTCACAAACCTGATGATTGCCCGAATTACACTCAAAACAATGTCCGCAACCGCCAACAAAAGGCACTGTTACGCGCTGGCCGATTTTCCATCCTGTCACATGTTTGCCAATAGCTTCAATTGTTCCCGCAAGCTCATGTCCTGGCACGTGCGGCAGAACAATATCCGCATCATGCCCCATCCAGCCATGCCAATCACTGCGGCAAAGTCCGGTCGCTTCAACTTTCACTACAACGCCGCTTGCGGCAGGTTCGGGATCCATAACGTTCTGCACGCGGGGCGGATGGCCAAACTGCTCGAAAATGACTGCTCTCATAATGCGGACCCCACCGAATCAAACCTAAATTTGTTTCCATATTGCGGGTTTCATGCGAATCTTGCCATCATAAAGCTCGGATGACCGAAGCAATTTTGCTTCCCATCCATTGGACAATAAAATGATATCAAAAACTCTGCTCTCCTTTGCTGTTGGCATATTAGTTTCGCTAGCAAGCACACTCAATGCTGTCGCCGAAGACGGGCCTGCAAAGCGCTTGTTCGGCTCGCAATCATTGCCCAGTCTCGGAGCACCGCAATCAACCGGTTTTTACGCCAAGGGTTGCCTTGCAGGCGGCGTTGCATTGCCCGTGGATGGACCGGCCTGGCAGGTCATGCGTCTGTCGCGAAATCGCAATTGGGGCCATCCGCGCATGATCGCCCTTCTGGAACGGCTAGCCCGTGATGCTTCCGCCAAGGACGGCTGGCCCGGCCTACTGGTTGGCGATATTTCGCAGCCACGTGGCGGTCCGATGTTGACCGGTCATGCTTCGCATCAGGTAGGGCTTGATGCCGATATCTGGCTGACTCCGATGCCGAAACGCCGCTTCACCAATCAGGAACGTGAGACGGTGGAGGCGAAGTCCATGCTTCAAGGGGACACGCTTTTTGTTGACCCTGATAAATGGAGTGCAAGTCGCACGGCTCTTTTGAAACGCGCTGCGAGTTACCCTGAGGTTGAGCGGATTTTTGTCCACCCCGGCATCAAGAAAAAGCTGTGTGACAGCGTGCAGGGCGACCGTAGCTGGCTGAACAAAGTACGTCCCTATTGGGGTCACTATTATCATTTCCATGTGCGCATCAAATGCCAGCCCGGATCTCCCGAATGCAAAGCACAGGAGCCGACAGGGACTGATGATGGCTGCGGCAAACCTTTGGCCTGGTGGTTCACCGATGAGCCGTGGAAGAAAGCACCTCCACCCAAAAACCCGGTCAAGCCCAAGGTCATGATGCTCTCGGACCTACCGAAGCTTTGCGCCCAGATATTGAATGCACCCGGGCCAAAATCGGTTGAAGAGGTTACGCTTGGCGTTGGTGCGAAGGTTCCACAGGCATCTACAGATACCAGCCAGGACTTTCCAGAAGACGTTCCGGTTCCCGGTCAAAAGCCTTGAGGTCTTTTTGTGCTCTGCCCTTTTCACGGCGACGTGAATTGTTTATAGAGTTTCAATCGATTTAGGGCCCCACCCGAAAAAGAGTTTTGATGACACAGCCATTCCGCCTTGCGTTGATTGCCCATGACCAGAAGAAGGACGACATGGTGGCGTTTGCGCGCAATTATGAGGCCTTGCTTGCACCATGTGACATCGTCGCGACCGGCACGACCGGCCGCCTGATACAGGAAGCGTGTCCCTCACTGACAATCGCCCGCGTAAAGAGCGGACCGCTTGGCGGCGATCAGCAGATCGGTGCGTTGATTGCGGAAGGACGAATTGACGGGCTTATATTTTTCGTCGACCCGTTGTCACCTTTGCCACACGATGTTGATGTAAAAGCACTGATGCGGCTTGCCAGCGTTTACGATATTCCCATGGCATTGAACCGGGCCACAGCTGAGGTTCTGGTACAAAAAAGAGGCTTGCTACGGGATGACGCGGCCGACAATACATTGATGCGCCATGTGTCCGATCGGGATAAAGGCACGCGTGGCATTTAAGACAGGAAAGCGATAATGGTTACACAGGCAGATACCGACCACATCATGAAATTTCCGATTCTGGTCGGGGATATTGGCGGTACCAATGCGCGCTTCGCTATTCTTGTCGATGCCTATGCAGAGCCGAAGGAATTTCCGGTTCTGCAAACTGCCGATTTTTCAACTATTGATGAAGCTATCCAGAACGCGATCCTTGACCACACCTCGATCCAGCCACGTTCTGCAGTGCTTGCCATTGCTGGTCCTGTCGAAGGTGACGAGATCGACCTGACCAATTGCGCCTGGGTCGTCAAGCCGCGCCAGATGATGGAGACACTTGGCCTCTCGGACATTACCGTCATCAACGATTTCGAGGCGCAGGCACTCGCCGTTGTTTCGCTTGAGCCAAAGCATCTTGAAAAGCTTGGCGGTGGCGCGGGTGATCCGCATGGCAGCCGTGCGGTGCTCGGGCCCGGCACTGGTCTTGGGGTTGCCGGCATGGTTCGTTCTCGCGCAAGCTGGGTTCCTGTTCCTGGTGAAGGTGGTCATGTGGATATGGGTCCGCGTACTGAACGCGATCTCGAACTTTTCCCTCATATCGAGCATATTGATGGCCGCATTTCCGGCGAACAACTGCTTTGCGGGCGCGGACTGCAGAATATCTATCGCGCCATTTGCAAGGTTGGTGGAACGGAACCAGCGCTTGAAACGCCTGCCGACATAACTGCCGCTGGTCTTTCCGGTGAATCTCCGGAAGCGAGGGAAACCCTGGCTCTTTTCGTCACCTATCTCGGCCGTCTGGCGGGTGATTTTGCTCTGACTTTCATGGCGCGCGGTGGTGTATATCTCGCCGGTGGCATCGTTCAAAAGATCGTGGAGCCGCTAAAAAATCCGGCCTTCCGCGAAGCTTTTGAAGATAAGGCCCCGCACCAGCAAATATTACGCGAGACACCGGTTTATATCATCACGCATCCTCTGGCAGCCTTAAGCGGTCTGTCTGCATTTGCCCGCACACCAGCCCGATTCGGCGTTGCTACTGAGGGTCGTCGCTGGCGCCAAGGCTGAACTGTTCGCTGAACCCTTTCTGGGGCATCAAGGCAACACTGCCCGCCGCATTCCGCCAAACGGGGCAAAACCGATAGGCAAGGCGAGGCAATAACGCTATAGGGACAAGATCACGCGGCAAACTTCCTGCAAAAGGAGGTTTGCCTGACATTTTAGTACCAGCGAGTTGCCGCCTGTCATGAATGGTGTACCCAAGAAGAACAAAATCGACCCGACCGAGGCCAGGCGCGTCGTCGGCAGGGTGCTTGGCGAAAATGTCCGGCAGCACCGCTCTTCATACACTGTTGCAGTTTTCGCAATGCTGGCCGTGGCGCTAAGTACCGCTTTTGTTGCCTATATCTTTAAGGATGTAATCAACAAAATCTATTATGAGCGCCGCGAAGACCTCATCATACCGATCAGCCTCGGCATTCTTGCCGCGTTCGTTATCCGCGGCGTCGCGACCTATGTACAATCAGTAACGATGGCAAAAGTCGGTAACAGCATTGTGGCGCGTTACCAGCATCGCATTTTTGACCATCTGATGAAGCTTGGGCTCGACTTTTATCACGATACGCGTTCCGCACAGCTGGCGGCGCGGATCAATCAGAATATTGGTGGCGTTCGTGAGCTTCTTGATATTGTGGTCACGACAATCGGCAAGGATATTCCAACCCTGATCGCTCTTGTCGGCACAATGATCCTGCTCGACCCGCTGCTATCGCTGTTCGCTTTGCTGATCGGCCCACCAGTGCTCCTCACCGTCCGTTACCTGACCAAGCGCCTGCGGGTCATTCATCGTGAATCAGTGACCCTGAATTCACACCTTTTGGGCGCGATGCAAGAGGCTACGCAAGGGATAGCCATCGTCAAGGCTTTCACCATGGAAGACCAGTTGCGCGGCAAGATCAGCAAATTGATCACACGCGCCGAGGAGCGAGCCAATAAGATTTCACGCGTGTCCGAGCGGCTGACTCCCGTGACAGAGCTCATTGCGGGTACAGCCATTGCATCAATGATCATGTATACGGGCTTTCGCGCCGTTTATGATGCACAGCCTCCCGGCGCCATGTTCAGCTTTATCACCGCTGTGCTCCTCGCTTATGACCCGGTTCGCCGTCTTGCCCGTGTGCAGGTTGGCCTTGAGCGCTCGCTCGTTAACGCCCGCATGATCTATGAAATTCTCGACATTGAGCCGCGTCAGGCAGATAGCATCGGCGCCGTGCCGATTACGGTGCCCAATGGCGAGGTTCAATTCGATAATGTGAGCTTCGGTTATGGCAATGGCATTCAGGTTCTCCACAATGTCAGCTTCACCGCAGATGCAGGCAAGACCACCGCAATTGTCGGTGCATCGGGCGCCGGTAAATCGACACTGATCGGTCTCGTTCAGCGCTTCTATGATATTGATGGTGGACGTATTCTGGTTGACGGCCAGGATATTGCCCATGTCAGCAAGCGGTCGCTGCGCCAATCCATCGCTTATGTCTCGCAGCAACCCTATTTATTCGAGGGCACTATTGCCGACAATATTCGCTACGGACGTCCCGACGCGACTGATGAAGAGGTTATCGAGGCGGCCAAACTTGCCAATGCCGATGAGTTCATTATCAAGCAGCCCCAAAGCTACGGCACCGAAGTGGGCGAAAACGGTATAACGCTTTCAGGCGGTCAACGGCAGCGCCTTTCCATTGCGCGCGCCATTGTCCGCAATGCGTCCATTCTCCTGCTCGATGAGGCCACTTCAGCGCTCGATAATGAATCCGAAAAGCGCGTACAACAGGCTCTTGAACGCAGCATGCAGGGCCGCACAACCATCGTCATCGCCCATCGTCTTTCGACTATTGTCAACGCGGATCATATTGTCGTTATGGAAGCGGGACGGGTTGTGGAAGAAGGCGTTCATGAAACCTTGCTTGCCCGGCCAAATGGCGTTTACGCGCGCTTCTATCAATTGCAGGGCAAGGATGAGTCACCCATTATTCTTATGGATGAAGACGAGACTGCCGAACGCATGGGACCAACGGAATGAGCATAGAAAATCCGATGAAGCTTGCCGTAACCGGTGCTGGCGGGCGCATGGGGCAGACCTTGATTCGCATCATACAAGCGACACCGGGCGCCACACTTGCCGGTGCCATAGAGCGCTCTGGCTCGCCGCATATCGGTCAGGATGCAGGCGAACTTGCCGGCGTTGGTCACCTCGGTATTCCAATTACCGATGACGCGCTTTCTGTTTTTGTCGGCGTTGAGGGCGTGCTTGATTTTACCACCCCTGCCGCGACCATTGAATTTGCCGAATTGGCTGCACAAGCGCGTATCATTCATGTGATTGGCACAACAGGCTGCTCCGCTGAGGATAATGCTAAGATTGATGCCGCAGCGCGCCATGCAGTGGTCGTCAAATCAGGCAATATGAGTCTTGGTGTCAATCTGCTTGGCGTTCTGGTCAAACAGGCAGCAAAAGCACTCGGTGAAGAATTCGATATCGAGATTCTTGAAATGCACCACAAACATAAGGTCGATGCGCCATCAGGCACAGCCCTGCTGCTTGGAGAAGCGGCTGCTGATGGCCGGGAGATCGGCCTTAGCCAGCACAGTGTTCGCGTGCGCGACGGACATACAGGCCCCCGACAGACTGGGACGATCGGTTTCGCCACCTTGCGCGGCGGCTCGGTGGTCGGTGACCACTCTGTCATTCTTGCGGGTGAAGGCGAGCGCATCACGCTGTCCCACCATGCGGAGGACCGCACTATCTTTGCGCGCGGCGCAATCAAGGCCGCACTTTGGGGCAAAGGCCGCAAGCCTGGTCTTTACTCCATGCTCGATGTGCTTGGCCTCAGCGATCAAAGCATTTCCAACTAAATACTGCCTTAAAAGGAGTCTTCAGAATGTCCGGAACCCTCGTCCTCGTTCGCCATGGCCAGAGCGAATGGAACTTGAAAAATCTTTTCACAGGCTGGCGTGATCCGGCTCTGACTGAGCTCGGCCACGAAGAAGCCAAGGACGCCGGCAAACGCTTGAAGGCAAAGGGTCTGAAATTCGATATTGCTTACACTTCCGTCCTTTCGCGCGCGCAAAACACCCTACAGCACATACTCGAAGAGGTTGGTCAGACCGGTCTTCAAACCATCCGCGATCAGGCCTTGAATGAACGCGATTATGGCGATCTCTCCGGTCTCAACAAGGATGACGCGCGTGCCAAATGGGGCGAAGATCAGGTGCATATCTGGCGCCGTTCCTATGACGTGCCACCACCCGGAGGCGAGAGCCTGCGCGATACCGGCGCTCGCGTTTGGCCGTATTATCTTCACGAGATTCAACCCCACGTCCTGCGCGGCGAAACAGTTCTGGTGGCTGCGCATGGCAATTCATTGCGCGCGCTGATCATGGCGCTCGACGGCCTGACAGGCGAAGAGATCGTAGCGCAGGAACTCGCCACAGGCGTACCGATTGTCTACAAGCTTAATGCCGACTCGACGATCGCATCGAAGGAAGTGCTAGCAGGGTAATCGTTCAAGCGGCTGAGCGATTCCGCCGCTTCACCATGCAAACAGCGCTCGGGAATCATGTATTGCGTTTCCGAAATTGTCCCACACTTGTCGTGGCATTCAATTTAACAATGAATGCCCGATATTGGCCAATATATGCATTGACAGACTCTTGAGCGCCCCTTAGATGAGACGCGCTGCCCAGATGGCGGAATTGGTAGACGCGCACGGTTCAGGTCCGTGTGCCGCAAGGCGTGGAGGTTCGAGTCCTCTTCTGGGCACCAAATTCCAATTCACAGACGTTCACCAACGTCCGTAAGTGACTAAAAAAGCCCCGTTAATTCGGGGTTTTTTCTTGTTTACCGTCCACCGGCGTTCATGGCTGGTTGTTGGCATCCACAAATTTTGTTGGTATATTCGGGGTGCTTTCCTGAAAAAGCCAACATCGGATTAGATGGATACCAACAAGTGCCTTTGACCGATACGCAAATCAAAGCCATCAAAGCTAGCGATAAACCCGTCAAATTCAGCGACGGGGGCGGGTTGCATCTACTGGTTACATCGCAAGGCTCAAAGCTTTGGCGTCTTGCATATCGCTTTGACCGCAAGCAGAAAACGTTAGCGCTCGGTTCTTATCCAATAACGTCCCTTGGCGATGCTCGTAAGAAGCGTGACGCGGCCAAGAAACTATTGGCATCCAATATAGATCCATCGCAGCAGGCCAAACTCGATAAAATCCATCGACAGACATCGAATGCCACAACATTTAACGCGGTTGCTGACGACTTTCTCAAAAATAATGCCCGCAATGTAAAGCTAGACGCCAGGCCAACGATAATCAGTTTTCGCTTTCCCTGAGCACGTGTATTCGTAAGCAAACTGACCCGTTGTGATATCGCGGCAAGCCCACACAAGCTGACCATACTGGTTGTAGAACATATCCCAATCGGAGCCCGCGTTATATCCGCCTCCACCTCTGCAACCACTGCTGCTGTTTGCGCATGCAACCGCAACCGCACCGACCAATAGAACCGCCGCTCCAGCAGCGATGGCAGTGTTTTGCGCCTGAACAATTGAAGGGCAATTGAGTGGAGCAATCCCGCGCCGGGTAAGTTCCACCTCAAGATCGAGCCGGAACGTCGGGTCCTGCGCCTTCAGGTAGGCACGGCAAATCGACGTTTTATCCCCTTTGGTTTTATCCTTGTAAAAACTTTCACTTGAAGTTGTGCAGCCAACACCAATCGTCGCCACCATCAGCAGCGAGACAATTCTTTTCATTATACCCCATCCCCGTGTTCCCCACATCAATCAATCGGCATTCGAGGGGTTGCACAAGCAGAGCGCGGATAGTTGGGCTAATCACTTCTAGCTAGTTTGGCCCGTTAAGGCGGCGGAGCTGTTAGAAAAGTGCCATAATACCGTTGGAGCAAATCAGTTTCCAAACGCAAAAAAGCCCCGGCACCTTTTGGCACCGAGGCTGGTTAATTGAATGGGCTAGGTTTCCCCACTCAGATGATTAGAAAGTCTGCATTGGTCATCGCAAGACCTTTGGACAGGGTTGCGAATTGAACTGCGCCACCCGCCGCCGAGCCATTGCCGTCGTAGAACAACGCACCGGTGGACGAGTTGTAGATTATGCGGTCATTGGCATCGTGCGCGGCAGCACCGATATGGAACGCTGATGCTGCCAGAGCTCCGGTAGCGCCCAGCGCCGTAAAGATGGCATTGTCTAACCAAGCCGTATCCGCAACCACATTGAAGTCGGTAATTGTATCGCGATTGGTCGTGCTGTTTGTCGCTGTGTTGAAAACAAATGCGTCCCTTCCTTCGCCACCTGTCAACGTATCAACGCCCGCACCACCGCTGATGATATTGGCTCCGGTATTGCCGACCAGATAGTTGTTCAATGCATTGCCGGTGGCATTGATACTGGACGATCCGGTTAACAACATATTCTCAATATGCTGTCCGCCCAACACAAAGGAGACCGATGTTGAAACCACATCGGTACCAACAACATTCCCCTCAAGGATCTTATCTCCGGCATTGTCGACGTAGTACTTGTCATTGTCAGCACCGCCACTCAAGGTGTCGGTGCCAGTGCCACCCCCCAGCGTGTCATTGCCATCGCCTCCGTCCAAAAAGTCATTGCCCGCGCCGCCGTCCAAAAAGTCGTAATTATCTCCGCCATACAACGAGTCATTGCCAAGGCCTCCATACAAGGCATTGTCTCCCGTATTGCCGGTAATAATGTTGTTGAGGGCATTGCCTACGCCGTTGATGTCGTAAGAACCAGTTAAGGTGAGATTTTCGACGAATGGATTAGCAATAGTGAATGCGATAGACGTGTAGACAGTATCTATACCTAAGGTATTTTCCTCGATTACCTTATCTCCAATGTCGTCTACATAGTATGTGTCATTCCCGACACCGCCCAACATCGTATCTGCACCGCCACCGCCATGCAGCGCGTCATCACCTTCGCCGCCGTTTAGCGTGTCATTGCCATCACCGCCAATGTACTGATCGTCACCATATAGCGTGTCATCGCCATCGCCGCCATTCAGTGTATCATTGCCAAAGAAGCCGCTCAAAAAGTCATTGCCAAAACCGCCGTCCAAAAAGTCATCGCCGTTTCCGCCATACAAAAAGTCGTTACCATGGCCGCCGTCCAAGGTGCTGACTCCGTTATTGCCGCCAACAATAATATTGTCGAGCGCGTTGCCAACGCCATTGAAATCGCCAATACCACTAAACGTGAGGTTTTCGACGAATAGATTAGCAATAGAGAATGAGATGGACGTGTAGATAGTATCTGTGCCTGCACCGTCATCCTCTATTACGCTGTCCCCAACACTGTCCACATAGTACGTGTCATTCCCAAAACCACCGGACATCGCATCATTACCATATGCACCTTCCAGCTTGTCATCCCCATCGCCGCCGTTCAGCGTGTCATCGCCATCGAACCCCTCCAAAGAATCATCGCCATCGCCACCGTTCAACGTGTCGTTGCCATAGCCGCCGTCCAAAAAATCATTTCCAGCATCGCCGTTTAAAATGTCATTGCCATCGCCACCATTTAGATCGTCGACCCCATTGCCGCCGTTCAGCGTGTCATTGCCAGCATCGCCGTCCAAGATGTCATAGTCATCGCCACCGTTAAGTTCGTCATCGCCATCGCCGCCGCTCAGCCAGTCATTGCCACCGAAGCCATTCAGGATATCATCGTCGATGCTGCCGTCCAGACGATCATTACTACCCGTTCCATTTATCACCGCCATGCACCCATCCCCTATCCATTAAAGGTCTGCGGCCCTTTTGCCGCCGGAATATATCAATACAAACACAGGAGTCTTGGGTTGGAAATCCCCCTCACTAACTTCGGAGATGACGACATGCTGCACAGTTAATTGCGCTCCTCGACTCGATATGGGTCAGCTGATCTCAAATCTCGATTGCAGACACGCCGACTGCTCTTGACTCTTATTGATGACAATACTGCACTCGCACTTGATGCAACCGTGGCCGAGTCCTTAAGAATACATATGTCGAAATCAATGAAGAAACCTTATGTCTGAAAAGCAAGACGAAGAGATTGAGGCGGTGTGGGCTGATAAATCTCAAGAGTCCAAGGTGGTTTGGCCGAACGGCTACTATCAACTTGGGGTAATTTGCGTCGGAATAATCCTATTGGTCATGGTCATACTTGCCCTGGAATATGACCCAATCTTATCGAAAAAGTTCTGATGTCTGAAATACCGCCCTCGCCCAAGCCCGAATACACTGCACCGGACTATTCGTGCATTGAAGCGATCGGATTGATTCAACGATAACTTCAATCTAATCTCGATCGAGGGGCATATGATGGGGCAACGGAATGAACTATCCCTTCGTGGCGGATATCAAATATCGGGATAGAACAATGCCGTTCTCCATCGCCGATGCAGTGGGGTACGAATGGTATATTACCGTTGACGATAACCATAATTTACTACGTGAAAAATGCTTGCACTTCGTCAAGCCCGGATCTCACGTCGTTGATTGCGGCGCGCATCACGGCCTCATGACCGTGCTGTTTGCGCAAAAGACTGGACCGAAAGGGAAAGTGACGGCCTTTGATGCACTGGAGAGTAACGCCCAAGTCGTTCGAGAGAATGCAGTCTTAAATAGAATGCCGAACATAACGGCCCACGGCAAGGCAATAGGCGACAAAACCGGCACCCATAAAGTATTAGCCGATACCAGCAATGTGATACTGAACGACGAGATGATCCACGCCCCAGACGGCGACTTCACGGTAGAGGTTATTGCTCTAGACGATGCGTTGTTAGGGGATGTTGATTTTCTCAAGATCGACGTAGAAGGCCATGAAGTCGCGGCGCTGCACGGCGCGCGTCGACTGCTCAGACAGTTGCCTGTGCTGGATATCGAGATCCATAATTTTCTTTTTCCGAGCGCCAAAGACCATTGCTTTGCGCTGCTAGACGTTTTGCCGGTTGATGGATACTTATTCTCAATTGATGAAAGCGCCCATTGGTGTGAGGCACATGAAATCAATATGTACTATCTCTGTTCGCTGCCTAACCCGCATCTGATGGCGAAGCCTAAGGCGCGCACCCGGTTGGAAAAATTTCTGCGACGTAAGTTTGATATCGTTTTGCCGCACTGGCTTCGTGAGATGTTGAACAGGCGGGGCAGGATTGATTCGAAAGAGTTTAGGGACAGCGGTAAGGGATAAACCTCGATTTCATGGTCCACAAGACAGACCGCAATCGTACACTTTCTTATTATATCCCCCGATGGTTTACTTGACCATAACCACTTTACGTCCTGGCCAAGCGGGAACTGTTTCGCTGCAAGAGTCGTTCACCGACTCATGGAAGATAAACCCTTCAAAGAAGTAACCGTATTGACCCGCCAGCTCGGCAAGATGAACGTCATCACCTCCATCATGCAGGCGGCAGAGTTCATTGTGAATGAGTGGCCGGGAACGGATACTGAAAGGCTAGATATGGCCAAGCATGCACTGCTGGAATGCTACGATGGCAAGCTGTCACCCGGCGTTGCTCGAATGGCTTTCATTGAGGCCGCCAAGGAAGCTGACATATACGTCCAGGCAGTTGGTCGCCCCGCCATCCACCGGCAAGCTGGAAAAGTGGCGTAAGGGCAAGATGCACCCCAGGGCTTAGCACGGCAATTCTATTATCGCAGCCGTAGCCATACGAAAAACGACTCGTGCGAGACGGACTTATCAATTCGCGTCAGGGAAACGCGTTGATCTAGCCCTTATGATGTATAGACACTGTTTTACGCATGCATTCTACTTCCGCGAACGGGGAACAATAAACAACAGATTGGGAGAGAGTGATGCCAACAATTAATCAACAACAGGCAGGCGATCCAATCGTCATACTGTCGAACTACGTTCAACGGGATGGATGGGGAATCAATTCGAACACTGAAACTAGCACTAGCTTCTCATTCCAAGACCTAACTGCGCCAGTGACATTCGGCTCAATGACGGTAACTGGTACGGATTTTCTATACCTTAATTATGAAGGCCAGCTCATTCCGTTTAGTGGAACGGTGGAATCTATCAAGATAAATCCCGGTTTCTTCCTTCCCGGGCAACCCCCTTATGTGCCTCTCGAAATTACCGGTCTTGGCCTATCAGTCCAACAGCTATTTGCGGCTGCTCAGAGTGGGGAGAGTGCAGTTCGGACGTTGTTTGCTGATCTGGAATGGATATGGAACGGTTCTTCCGGAAACGACAGTTTCACCGGTGGAAATTTGGGTGACGTACTCAGAGGTAACGACGGCAACGATGTCATCCGCGGCGGAGCTGGAAGTGACACGATTGTCGGAGATAATGGCCTGCCAGCAAATGACGGCAACGACACCTTGTTTGGTGATGCTGGTAACGACTTCATGTATGGATATGGCGGCGAAGATACTGTCCGCGGGGGAACGGGCGACGACTATGTGTCGGGTGGCACGGAGGACGATTCTTTATACGGCAATGAGAATAATGACAGACTGTACGGCCAATCCGGCAATGATACGCTCGACGGCGGAACTGGTTTCGACAAGCTGGATGGTGGAGCAGGTGCGGATAAATATTATGTCGACAGTGTCGGAGATCAGGTGATCGAGGGCAATGTGGTGGGTGTCGATGTAGTATCCACATCAGTGTCATTTGCTACAGGCGGACAGCACATTGAAAATGTCCTTTTAACTGGCTCTGCCAATATCAACGCAACAGGAAATGCATTGGCCAACTATCTGGTTGGCAACAGCGGCAACAACTCACTAAACGGCGGAACCGGAGCCGATACGCTTCAAGGTGGAGCAGGCAACGACAAATATTATGTAGACAATTCTGGAGACAAAGTGATCGAAGCGAATGTCGCGGGTATCGACGTTGTATCCAGTTCGGTATCTTTCTACGCTGGTGCCCAGTTCATCGAGAATGTGCTTCTGACCGGATCAGCCAATATCAATTCGGCAGGCAACTCACTCAACAACTACATCGTTGGTAACACTGGCAACAACCTTCTTAACGGTGCTGCTGGAAACGATACGTTAAGTGGTGGCCTAGGAAACGATGCTTTCCTATTTAATTCCGCACCAAACAGTGGCACCAATCGCGATACAATTACCGACTTCAATGCGGTGGCGGATACGATTTGGGTGGAGAATGCCATATTCACTGCACTCGGGACTACCGGCACTTTGGCAGCGGCGGCCTTCCACATTGGGGCAGCAGCAGCGGATGCCAGTGACAGGATCGTCTATAACTCGACCACCGGCGCCCTAACCTATGACAGCAACGGCTCTGCCGCTGGCGGTGCCACCCAGTTCGCAACGCTCGGTACAGGTCTAGCTTTGACGAGTTCCGACTTTCTGGTAATCTGACGCAGCTCTCAATGAAACCGCCGCCTGTCCGAAGGACAGAGCGGCGCATGGCTTGACCGCAAAAACCGAACTTAAGACGGGAAACGGCAACCGAGTACGCTAAACGACTACGAGAGTATCATAAACGATACATGATTTAAAAGCAGAAGCTTTTCCATCGCGAAGAAAAAAGCACTAGCTCTGTCGTCGTGTTTTGTCTGAACGTTTCGTGCATCAGCTTGATGACGATACCTACATGTGGGCTTGTAGCAGAGCTGGTCACAACCCAGCGTGAGGCCCGGCATTAATTTTCCCCAAGAAAGACCGCCGGGCTTCATTCGAGCCTGAGGTAGTAGTTTCGAAATGGTGGCTTTCACCGGGCTGCGGCGCTTACCACCTCTTTTTGAAGCCAGCATTCTAACGATTCAATAACGGCAGCTGGACCGGAGTGGTGCGGCTCGTTTTGGGAGGGTTTCGTGGCAACAACTACCTGGATTGGGGGCACTGATAACATGCAGTGGTCAAATCCCAACGTCGACCCGATTTTCAATCCTTGGAACACTTCGTCAAACTGGGATAACGGCATTCCAGGAATGGGCGATGTCGCAATCCTGAACAACACCAGCACTACTTCCTATGTCGTGGACGTAGCTAGTTTAGTATTAAACAACTCCTCGCTGCTGGTCAGCAACTCAATACTGGTCGGATACCTCAACCCCGGAGTGATTTCGGGCGGTTTGATATATTTGCATGGCGCCAATTTCATTGCCGGTTCTGGCGTGTCCTCAGCCACAGGGATAGTTGAGATTGGCAGCGGAGCTTCTTATGAGTGGAATGGCACGAATTCTACCCAAACCATCAAGATGGCATCGGTTGATCCCGACCATTCGCCTGTGGAGAGTTCTGTATTCTCTTTCTCCACTCAGTTTGACGGGACCATTGAAGCTTTTTACGTGCACAATGTTATCAATTTCAATGTGAATGGTGCCAGCATAACCGGGATGTCCTTAGACGGTCATACGGTGACTTATACGACAACGGCGGGCAACTACACGCTAAAGTTTGGTGACAACGTCGATGTCTCTGATCTGATCTTCGATGTAAGCACTGGAAAAATCACCACACTCCAAATTGATCCAAACGCTCCATGTTTTGCGAAGGGAACATTAATCCGTACAGTCAGGGGGGATGTCGCCGTTGAAACTTTAAAAGTTGGAGACTTGGTGGTCACGTCAAGCGGTGCTGAGCGTCCGATTGTCTGGCTTGGCTGTTACAATCTGAAACGCACGCGCTCGAGCCAATACGAGATATCCCGCCCGGTTCGTATTCAAGCCAATGCCTTTGGTGAGCAACAGCCATACGCCGATTTGTGGATCTCCCCCGGGCATGCCGTCTGCGTGCGAGTTCTGGATGAAGTGCTTATTCCAATCGGTTATCTCATTAACGGTGCGACAATCAAACAGGTAGATGTCGCTGAAGTCACTTACTGGCACGTGGAGCTCGATAGCCATGACATCCTGATAGCCAACGGCTTGCCCACAGAAAGCTATTTGGATTGTGGAACGCGAGCATCATTCCAGCAAAGCTCGTGCAAGCGGCGCGGAATCGATATCTGCGAGGTTACCGCACAATATTGTCGCCCCCTGACGTTGGATAGATCATCCGTAGAAGCTGTGGCTATTCGGTTGCGTGAAAGAGCCAAGCTACTCGGCTGGTCGACGACAAGTGATATGGATATTCATGTTGTTGCCGATGGCATGCGTATTAATCCGCAGGGCACCGGTAATCTGATGCGGTTCCAGATTCCATCAAATGCTCGGGACGTCCATATTTTATCAGAAACGTTTATACCGGCGGAGTGGTCTGACGGCGGAGACACGCGAAAACTTGGTATCTCCTTCAATGGGTTCCAGATCAGCGATGACAAAGGACAATGCCGTCGTATTGAGATGGCGGACGTTTACCTGGATCAGCAATGCCACCCCGTCGAATCTTACGACAACAAATTATGGCGATGGACCAAAGGTTTATTAAGGGTGCCAGATACGTTATTCGCAGACCTTTATGGAAGCAGATGCTTGGAGTTGAGCGTGAATGCTGGCGGTCAGCGGCGATGGATACCCCCGGCGCCACAGGTGAACAGCATAAAACCTTTGCCACGCAACCAGAGATGATTGCTGCTTGACCATCGTGAGCAAAATCAATGCTTTAAGTGAATTAAATAGGTGGTTTTTGCACCTCGGCTTGATAGCGCAACCTCACAAAACCTCACACGACCGTTCATCGGCTCAAAACGGAAAACCCCATAGAAGCCCGTACACAGCGTTCTAAAGGATTTCGAAGGATTGACCCATGCTGCGCATTCAATTGCGCTCCTCGTCTCGATACGACCCAACATGAAGACTCTGGGCATTAAAAATCCAACCGCTGTTGACCCTTCCAGGCAATGAGAACATTTTAGGAACAACGCGGGCAGATTGCGGCTGCTTCAAACACAGTTTAAAACTGGAACTCTGTCTGGGATGGGAAGCGGACAGGCTTGTCTCGAAGGAGAAAGCCACGAACGAACCGGAACCGGATTATGAGAGCAAAGTTGGTCAACTGATTGCCGAACATGGCGGTGATATTGTTGCCACGATTGCCAGGCCGGTTGAAGCTTAATTCGCTCCAGAATGGCATTAAGAATTTGCGTTTTAGAAAATCAACAGTCAATCATAGAACAGTATTGATAATTAGAATTCCTAGGATGGGTTAGCAAATGGTACAGCACGGATGCCGATGACGAGATTTGGGCGAGTGATGGCTGGCACGTTTATGGCCTAAAGGGGAATGATATAATCCACTATGGAACATACATCGATGCTGGTGACGGCAATGATATTATCTATGACGGCACAGACGATTCCACCATATTAGGTGGGAATGGCAATGATACCATTTACGATTCTTACGGCAGTGACACTGTCAACGCTGGGTCAGGTGATGACTATTTTGCGTTCTCAGGTTCGCATACCTACACGACGGACCACAATGAAGTTGATCTTGGATCCGGCAACGACACGGCATATGTGGCTCTTGCCGACATTGCGGGTACTACCAGCACCTTAGTAGGAGGGGCTGGCTTGGATACATTGATACTAGGCGGTGAAAATATGGGCCTTGGCCCCCAAACACTTGACCTGCGTGGCCTTTCTAGAGGAGGCATACTAAAGATAGAAGGCTATACAATCTCCGGCTTTGAACGTGTTTCTCTCGCTGACACGTTCGCTATTCAGAATGTCCAATTTGGCGAGCTGAATGATTATTTTTTTGGAGAAGGCGACTTTAATACCGTATATGGCAACGGCGGAAATGATTTCCTGCAGAGTGGTGCAGGGATAGGTAATCGGCTATACGGCGGCGCTGGCAATGACATCATTGCGGCACTTGGCGCAAATAGCAACAATCCCCACATCGCTTCTGGCGGCGATGGTAATGACATGATTATCGCTAGTTTTAGTAGGTACGCCGATTACGATGCGAATAGCCAGTTGTCGGGAGGTTCGGGCGCCGACGGCTTTGTAAAAATGCACCTTCAGGACAGCAGAGAGGCAGACACCATCGTTGATTTCAAGGCAGGGGAGGATTGGCTTGGATTTGGTTTGCAGAGCGCAGTACATTACGATTTAGATGTAACTCGCCGGATTGATATGCCGAAGTACAATATTGTAAACAATGCTAACAATCTAAGTTTCGACACTCTTTATTTTGGTTCTTTGGGTCCACAAGGGGCTGCTCATTTTTCTTATGATAAGAAAACCGGAATACTCTCCGTTGAAAAGACTGAACCGGATGATGCAAGGCATGGCGTACAGTTTTACCTAAAGGGTGCTCCTGATCTAGCGCTGAGTGATTTCTTTTCCATGACGATCCAGCGCGGGGGTGACGGCAACGATACTGTCTATGGCAATAATGATTCCAACTTCTTGAAAGGTGACACCGATGTTTTTGGCATAGGTGGTAACGACACAATTTACGGAGAAGGCGGTGATGATCAAATCCAAGCCGGTATGGGTAATGATTTTATAGATGGTGGATCAGGGGCAGACCTGATGTTCGGCGAAAAAGGAAACGACATCTACATCGTTTCTGAAGCGGGTGATGTTACATTCGAGAACGCTAGTGAAGGCATGGACACGATCCGATCAGCTATTAGCTGGACGCTTGCCACAAATGTCGAACGACTTGAATTACTCGGCTCCGCCAACGTGAGTGGCAACGGCAATGCGCTGGCCAACACTCTGATAGGCAATGCGGGAAGCAACGTGCTCAGCGGTGGGACAGGCAACGATGTACTGGATGGTGGCGCGGGTGCAGATCGAATGGATGGCGGCGCTGGCAATGACACCTACTATGTCGACAACGCAAATGATTACGTGAATGAAATCGGCACAAGTGGCGCTGACAGGGTGATATCATGGAACTTTCAGCCTTTCCGATACATACCGTATCGGTGGTGCCGTAGAATACCTGACCTTGGCCGGATCGACCAATATCAATGGTACAGGCAACTCACTCAACAACCTTCTTCACGGCAATGGCGGCAATAACGCGCTGTACGGGTTGAGCGGGAATGACACGATCTACGGCTGGACAGGTAACGACACTCTCGACGGCGGCGTAGGCAGCGATACGCTCGACGGCGGTGCCGGAAACGATAAATACTACGTCGATAATATCGGTGATCGCGTCTATGAAGGTAATGTCGCTGGTGTCGATGTCGTGTCCAGTTCTGTGTCTTTTGCTACTAGCGGACAGTTTATAGAGAACATTCTACTAACCGGCTCGGCCAGTATTAATGCCACTGGCAATGCACTAAACAACTATCTCGTTGGCAATACCGGAGCCAATATCATCAGCGGTGGTGCGGGCGTTGATACGTTGACAGGTGGCGAAGGAAGGGACGCATTTGTTTTCAACACAGTGGCAAACAGCACGACCAATCGCGATACGATCACCGACTTCAACGTCGTGGCTGATACGGTCTGGATGGACAATGCTGCATTCGCAGCCCTCGGTGCCAATGGCACGCTCGCAGCTGGCGCTTTCCACATCGGAGCAGGCGCTGCAGATGCGAGTGACCGTATCATCTACAACTCATCCTCTGGCGCTCTATACTACGATGCCGATGGATCGGGTTCAGGTGCGGCAGTGCAATTTGCCACTTTGGGAAAGGGTCTTGCCCTGACCAATACGGATTTCCTCGTGATCTGAAACACGGACAATCGAAAAGCCCCGGCGTCCTTGCGGATGCCGGGCTTGCTCATATCTCAATTTTTTCAAACATTATTGTGATTTGATAATCGTTTGCTGCTGCATCAGTTTGTCGGCATGCACCATATTATTCTCATCATCGGATCTATCGCCGCAAATTGGCTGGCATGCCTTTATTTCCCACGCGGCCCACTCGGTTAGTTCGACGTTCAAGGAACTGCGGCCTGCCTCCGGTCACGCTCTATTCGCTCCAACCGATCCCACAACCGTGAGAACACCGGGGCTGATTGATAGGAAGATTTTGTTATCCCCGTGCGTAAAAGCCACTAAGCAAATTAGTGGCAGCAAAATGGGTGACTGCTCCGAAGGCAAGGCAAACCAGTGCGGCAACCATCCATTTATACGCTGAACCATTACTTCTCGTCATTGCAGCAACAAACGCAAGAATGATGGCCAAGCCATACAAATAATAAAATCCGTTAAAGACAGAGAACAAATAGAGTACTGTAAAAAACACGTCATTCATTAGCTGCGTCATCCCCCTGTCTGAGAATTGGTACACTTAATTGGAAGGCAGCGCTATTCGCCTCTCCCGCTCGACACGCTCCGGTCGATCCAGCATTTGCATATTCAAATCACGCTGACCGAAGAACCCGGATTGCGTCTGTTTAATCTCGTCTACTGCGCTGCAGGTTCATGTCGGCCGCAATTCGAGCTTCGCGGTCTGCCGCGAGTTGCGCATCATATGAAAGCCAAGCCCGCTCGTGCTCCTTGCGGGGCGACTGTTTGTCCATCAATTTATCAATATCGCCAGATTCAAAATTATTGTGCACCGCAGCAACTATTTCGCACTTGCAGCATTGCTGTAAAGTTGATGTGAAATTCTTCACAACGAGGTGCGCAATGAGAACGATTTCCGACACAATCAGGCGGTTGAATAAACAGCAGAGCGTCCTGTCCAGCGGAAGTGCAAACAACCGAGGGCGATTGTCCCCTCTCGCTGATTTTGGTTCCAATCCCGGACAATTGCGAGGTTGGACTTACCTCTCAGACAAACTGCCGCCCGACGCCCCGCTCGTTGTGGTTCTTCATGGATGCACGCAGTCGGCCGACGATTATGATGTTGGTTCAGGCTGGTCACTTCTTGCCGAGCGCTACGGATTCGGCGTGCTTTTCCCAGAGCAGCAAAGAACGAATAATCCCAATCTCTGCTTCAACTGGTTTTCCACCAGTGACACAACGCGCGGCGAAGGTGAAGTTTGTTCAATTTCACAAATGATCGAGACCCTGCTGAAAAACCACCGGATTGATCGAACGCGCGTCTACGTGACGGGGCTTTCTGCAGGGGGAGCCATGACCGCGTCGTTGCTGGCAACTTATCCTGAATTATTCAATTCAGGGGCGATCATAGCGGGGATTGCACACGGCACGGCATCCACCATTCCCCAAGCATTTGACCGAATGCGAGGTCATGGACTTGAAGATGGGGCCGCACTTGCCGCACACGTTCGTCAGGCTTCGAGCCATAAAGGCCCTTGGCCGAAGGTATCAGTCTGGCACGGAACGGCAGACACCACCGTAGACCCGATTAATATGGAAGCGGTTATTGGCCAGTGGGGAATTCTGCACGAATTAGACCGACCTGCATCAAAAAGCACTCTTGACGGACATCAGGTTCGAAAATGGCAAAATGCGGACGGTCAAACAGTTTTGGAGGCTTATGCTATCAACGGTATGGCTCATGGCACTCCCATAAACAGTAGAGGTAAAAACGCTGTCGGGTCAGCGCGGCCCTTCATGCTCGACGTAGGGACTTCATCTACCTGGCATATTGCTCAATCGTGGGGGCTAATCGGCAAATCCACAGAGACCGCTTCGGTTTTAAATCCGACGGCCGGCTTGTACTCAGCATCTGCAGACAAACAGAACGGCAATACGATTAAGAACACGATTGAAAACGCTCTCAAATCGGCTGGTTTATTGAAATGAGGCCGACCGCGCCTCAAGCGGCCGTGGAGCTTCAACCAATGGAACACAGTGATGCAAACCAATGGAACACAGTGATGCAACAGGATGACCGACTTCAACCGGTAAGCTAAAGCTCTATTTATAGGGATTTGGTTGTTCTTTTAGTCTTTGTCTCTCAATAATTTTACGAAGCCTATCAATACGTTTGATTTCAAGATGACCATTTATTCGAAGTGCAATCCCAACAACTAAAGCAAGAAGTGCATGAGCGCGCGGCTTCAATGAAACGTTGGTTGTAAAAGCCCTCCGATATCTTCGCCGCTAAAAAATGGCGGTTAGAGCGCAATCCAATTGAGACGGACATCATCCTGTAAAGTCGCGCCCCAAACCAAAGCTCCAACGGTTGTCATCTGTGGCATGTCCCATGTGAACAGCACTGAGTTATTGACTCAACCAGCGCGCCTCCCAAAACAAGTTAAGAAGCAGAATTTCCCCACGAAAGTATCACTGCGCTTTGAGACATGACTAACCCCCAAAGCGGAGGACACTTGCCGAACTCACTGTAATGCTGCTCTATGGTTTCGAGGCGAATCACCGCAAATAACACTTGCAATTATTACGCGAACAAAATAAGAACAAATAGGGAAAAAATGGTTCAGAGAATTCGTGATCCACTGCATGATATTGTGGAATTCTCGACGTCAGAATTAGAGCGTATTCTGTGGAAGGCCATGCAAACTCGACCTTTTCAACGTCTCCGTCGGGTGAAGCAGCTTGGTTTCTCTGATTTAGTTTATCCTGGCGCAAGTCATTCTCGTTTCGCACATAGCGTGGGTGTATTCCATACAGCGCGGCAACTTATGGAAATTATTCGCTTACAGTTGGACGAACGGCAATCGAGTAAGGAGACAACGTCTCTGGCAGCCGCCTTGGTTCACGATTTGGGGCATGGTCCGTTCAGCCACGCATTTGAGGAAGTCGGCAAACGCCTTAAACTCAAATTAGCAAACCATGAAGATATGAGTGATATCCTAATTCGCGATAGTGAAGTAACGGGCGTACTTAATGAACTAGGAAGCGGCACAGCAAGCGATACGGCTGATATCATCTTAAAGGGTGGCGTTAAAACCGTTCATCACGCTGTGGTTTCAAGTCAATTTGATGCGGATCGATTGGATTACATGAGACGAGACAGGTTGATGACCGGCACACAACATTCGGCAATTGATTTTCCGTGGCTCATGGCTAATCTTGAGATAGGGAGCGTTCCCATTGGCGTTGACGATGTCGAAACGGGGAAAATTGATACTTTAGTTCTTGGCCCGAAATCGGTTTACGCCGCGGAAGCTTTCGTCCTTGGTCTTTTTCAATTGTACCCTACGGTTTATTTTCATAAAACCACACGCGGGGCAGAGAAGTTATTTTCGGAGTTACTTGTTAGAGCTGTCGAACTTGCCCGCATGAAGAACATTAAGTCCACGGGGCTGCCGAAGAACCACCCCTTGATTAAATTCGCGTTAAATCCAGAAGATGTGGACATCGCACTTTCCCTTGATGATACGGTGATTTGGGGCGCTCTATCACTAATGTGCGAGGGTTCAGATCCATTGATTTCGGAATATGCTTG
Organism: Phyllobacterium sp. CCNWLW109; assembly: GCF_037203905.1. Classification (NCBI taxonomy): domain Bacteria; kingdom Pseudomonadati; phylum Pseudomonadota; class Alphaproteobacteria; order Hyphomicrobiales; family Phyllobacteriaceae; genus Phyllobacterium; species Phyllobacterium sp. CCNWLW109. The sequence continues at coordinate 358,887 of NZ_JBBCBK010000003.1, forward strand.
CCGATTGAGAGATCGAAAGCTGTTCAAGTGCGTTGATATTCGCAATATCGTATCGGGCAAGATCAATCCAAAGAGCAGCAATGACTTGGGAATCAAGTATCAGGTCGATGTATGTTGCAAAGCGATTGATGAGAAAATTGATGAGTGGAAAGCGGCTAATGAAGGAGCAGGACCAAGAGTTCTGAAAGATGAGGCGACGCGGTCGCCTTATAAATCAATTGAGATATCAAAGGGCCCTCTTGACCGGATTAACATCCGCACCTCGGAGGGGCTGATTGATCTTAAAGAGCGTTCCGCTGTGGTGGCTGCACTTCAAGACTTTAAACTTTTTCGTGCATACATCAGCTTTGAGGATTCCTTGGCTAAGGATGCAATTACCAAGATTGTAGAAGGAGAAATTGAGACATGTCTAAAGCAAAAGCACTAAAAGCAGCGGCTATTGTGCAGGATGCCGGAGGGCATATCGTCGGACGTACTCGCTTGCAAAAAATCGCCTATATTTTGGTTGCTTCGGGCCTAGAGGAAGAATTTGCGTTCTCTTATAAGCACTACGGTCCCTATAGCGAAGATTTGGCTCAGCTGACCAGCGACGCAAGTTTGCTAGGATTTATCAAGGAAACTGAAAAAACAGCTTCTTGGGGCGGGGTTTATTCAGTTTTTGATATAGCAAATTTTGCTGAGGGAAATCCTTCCGTCGAACGCGAGCCACTTGCGAAACTTGCAGCCGCTGCTGACGCAATCGAATTGGAACTAGCTGCCACCGCCTTGTATCTAGCAAAAGAAGGAATTGGAGACCCATGGGCCGAGACTGAACGTCGGAAGCCTGAAAAGTCAACGGGTGGCAGACTGGAACGTGCAAAGGATCTTTATCACAAATTAAGTGACCTACCAAAACCTACAGCTTGGCCACAGATAGCCTAATTATCGCACTTTGATCCGCTGGTATTTTTGTTGGCATTCTCGCATATGTCCATACACTAACTTGAACAAAAACAAGAAATTAGCTTATAAGTTCGACGCCTCTTCTGGCACCAATTCTCTCTCACACAGGTCCCATGACCTGTTGGAAACACTCAAAAAGCCCGGTTTTCTCTGGGCTTTTTTGTTACCTGCTGATGTCTTAACCGAGTTTGGACGATTGATCCGCAACAGGGTTGCTTGTTGTCATGCGTCAGCTCGGCCGGACGGCAATCAACTACCATCCGGCCGAGGTACCCGATAAACACTATCCTTCAAGCCATTTAACCTCTTCCGGCGTCAATTCCATATTGAGCGCCGACAGGCTGTCTTCGAGTTCATCGAGATTGCGGGGTCCGATCAATGGGATAACGGGAAAGGGTTGTGCAAGCACATAGGCGAGCGCGATGTGGATAGGGTTGCGACCAAGCTTTTTGGCTAGCTCATATGCCCTTTCACGTCGGTCGAAATTCTTTTCAGAATACCACACCCGCACAAGCTCTTCGTCATCACGCTTGTCGCGCCCTGCCCGCTCTGTGAAAAAGCCGCGTCCCTGGCTGGACCAGGCAAAATTGGGAATCTGCGTGGCATCAAGCCAATTTTTCCATGTATCATCCGATGCTGCTACACAACCATCCCATATCGGCACAAGCATTTCAGCGAGGGAAAAATTATTGGACAATGCCGCTGGCGCTGTCTTGCCGTTCTTTTCGGCATAGGCGATGGCTTCGTTCATCCGCTCGCGGGTCCAGTTCGAACCGCCAAAAGGTCCGCGAATACGGCCTGCTTTTACCTCTGCATCCATCGCATCGACAAATTCTCCAACCGGGATATCGATATTGTCGCGATGCATGAAATAGATATCGACATGATCTGTTTTGAGCCGGTCAAGCGAACGGGATAATTGCTTGCCGATCATGTCTGGATAGCAGAGTGGAGAATGTGCACCTTTTCCTATCACGACAATCTCTTGCCGTGGAATGCCTCGACTGGTGTGCCAGTCACCCAGAATCTCCTCAGTCTTGCCATTGGCATAAATATGGGCCGTATCGAAAAGATTTCCCCCAGCTGCGTAATAGGCATCAAGGGTTAGGGAGCCTGCCGCAAAGTTTGGGAAGAACTCGAAACCGAGCGCAACAGCAGATAGAGGTTTTTCGAGGCCGGCTATGGTCCGTTTCGGTACAGTGTTGCCGGGCCTGAGCACATCACCCGAAATAGTTTTTGTGCGAGAAGCGGCTTTTTCGGCCGTATATTCGAGACCAATTGCCGCCCGCCACTGATCAAGCACCCGCAAATTGCCGATAGAATCAGCCCATTCCATACCCGGGGCAGCAAATTGTTGATGTCCCCCATGGATAGCATCGCTTACCGCATCAACTTCGAACGAATAAAGCCAGCGTTCCTCTTTTATCTCAATCGTTTCATGCGTCCCATCGGACTTGAACAATTCCAGCTTGCCAACACCACCCTTTTGACCAGAGGCATACCAGAAATCCTTGACTTCAATCCTGCCGCGCGAACCGATAATGCGAAGCGTATTGTCCTGCTCGGCCATAATGGAGCAGGAGACTTCGGCGATCACGTCATTTGGAAACTTGAGAATGGCTGAAGCCCATTCATCGACGCCTGTCTCGCCAAGATGGCCTGCGCCGAATAGAACTTCAGGCTCAAGGAAATTCTTCCCTTCCATACTTCCTGCAATCAGGCGCGCCATAGAGACCGGATAACAACCAACATCAAGTATGCCGCCGCCAGCGGTAGCATTTGCAAAGAGGCGATGATCCGGTTGTACACGCCCCATATTGAACCCGAAACTTGACCGGATGATGCGAAGATCGCCAATGGCTCCTTCTTTGATAAGCTCTATCAATCTTCGGGTTTGTGGATGAAACCGGTACATAAACGCTTCGCCGGCAAACTTGCCTGCCTTTCGTGCCTCGTGGAAAATGGCTTCCGCCTCGAAGGCGCTCAAGCCTATGGGCTTTTCCACCAGCACATGCTTGCCCGCACGCAGAGCCTTAATCGCCCACTCCGCATGGCCGGTATGGGGCGTCGCGATGTAGATCGCATCTATATCGGACTCATTCAACAGAGCCTCATAGCCGTGGACAATACGGGCGTTTGGGAAACGTTCCACAAGCAGAGGGTTGTCCGGGTTACGCGAACCTATGGCGATGAGTTGACCGGAGTGGGAATGGGCAATGCCATCGGCGAAGGTTCTGGCGATGCTGCCTGGGCCGATAATGCCCCAGCGGATCAGCTTTGTATCATTCATGATATGTCCTCCTTGGGACTTTTGACGGGTTTTGCCTTGGGAGTTGGCGCGGCTGGACTTAGATCGCCGGATTCTGACGGAGGCAGAGTGGCGATCGTGGGTGCAACGGAATTTCCGAAGTCGTGCCTAAGTTACGGACCGATTTTTAGCGGATTCTGTTGCCGGTATTGTCGAACAGGAAGACGTTGCTTGCCCTGATGGCGATCGTGAGAGTGTCGCGATTGCTTTCATTGCGGGATTCCTCGCGTTCGATGATGATTTGTTCGCCGCTGCTCACATTGGCGTAGACGTAGCTGGTATTGCCAAGATGTTCGGCGACATCGACCTTGATCGTCAGATCTGCATCGCCTTGGCCGGCTTTGAAAAAATGTTCAGGACGGATGCCAAGCGTCACTTTCTCGCCGATACGGGGTTCGAAATTTTCAACCGGCAGGGTGATTGGTACATTTCCCTGATTTGAGAGAGCGACAGTAATTGTTTGACCCTGCGCTTCGATGACCGCTCCGCTCATGAAATTCATCTTGGGCGAGCCGACAAAACCGGCCACAAACTGGTTGGCGGGATTGTCATAAAGATCGAGCGGCGCACCGATCTGCTCAATATTGCCACCCCGCAGCACGACGATCTTGTCAGCCAGCGTCATCGCTTCCGTTTGATCGTGGGTAACATAGATCATTGTCGCCCCAAGTTCCTTATGGAGTCGGGCAATCTCAACACGCATTTGCACCCTCAATTCCGCATCGAGGTTGGAGAGTGGCTCGTCGAACAGAAACACTTGCGGTTCGCGCACAATAGCCCGGCCAATGGCAACGCGCTGACGCTGACCGCCGGAAAGTTGCCTTGGCCGCCGGTTCAACAACTCCTTGATCTGCAAAATGTCGGCAACACGCTGGACCCGGCGCTCGGTATCGTTCTTCGGGTTTCCCGTCATGCGCAATCCGAAGGCCAAATTCTCTTCGACCGTCATGTGCGGGTAGAGCGCATAGGATTGAAAGACCATGGCAATGCCGCGATCAGCAGGCTCCACATCATTGACGATTGTCCCGCCAATGTGGATTTCTCCGCCCGATATGGTTTCAAGCCCGGCGATCATGCGCAACAAGGTAGACTTGCCGCAACCGGACGGGCCGACGAAAACGACGAACTCGCCATCGGCCACGTCAAGGCTGGCATTGTGGATAATTTCATAAGTACCGAAACGTTTGACAACATTTTTGAGAGCAAGTTCAGCCATGCGGCGGTCTCCGATTATTTGATTGCGCCAGCGGCTATGCCGGCGATGAAGTGGCGCTGCAATAAAACGAAGACGACGAGAATTGGCGCGGTGAGCAGGACGGCGCCCGCCATGATACCACCCCATGAAACCTTGGTAAGACCAATCAGGGTTCCAAGCGCCACCGGCGCTGTCATCATGTCCGGCCGTGAATTAATCAGCAAAGGCCAGAGATAATTGTTCCATGACGCAAGAAAGAGAATGATCGCAAGGGCGGCCATCGTCGGCCGTGCCAAAGGCAATGCGATGCGCAGGAAAATCTGCCATTCCTTGACGCCTTCAACACGGGCAGCGTCAAATAATTCTGCCGGCATCATCGAAAAGGACTGCCGCATGAAAAGAACGCCAAGCGAGTTGAACAGTGGCGGCACGATGAGCGCGGCCCATGTGTTCGCCATTTTGAACTCGCGCGCCACCATGATGAATTGGGGAATGACCACGACAAAATAGGGCAATGTGATCGTGCCCAGAATGATGCCGACCACGACGGATTTTCCCAGAAAATGGTATCGGGCGAGCGCCCAACCGGCCATGGAAGTCAGCAGAACCGACAAGAGCGTGTAAATAAGCGCGACGCCGATAGAGATCATCAAGGCACGGATGAAATTCGTGTCCGCTTGCAGATTGCTCACATTCTCGAAAAAATGTGTTGAAGGCAGAAGTTCAACCCCAGGGCTGAAAATGCCGTAATCGGGCATCGTCGCGAAGATGAACATCATCCATAGCGGGAATAACCAGATAATGGCCAATGGAATAAGCAAGGCATGCAGCGACACGGAGCGAATAAAGGTGGATTTGGATTGTGATCTCATTTTGGTTCACGCCCCAGCCAGAGGTTTAAAAGTGAAATCACGATCGCCAGCCCTGCCATTGTGTAGGCAATGGCCGATGCATAACCAAAGTTCAGTGAAGCGAAGCCTTGCCTATACAGGAACAGGCCAAGCGTTTCAGTGCCCCCGCCTGGCCCACCTCTGTTGGTGATCAGGAACGGTTCAGTGAAAAGCTGCATGGAACCGATAATCGACAGAACCACGCAAAACAGAATCACGGGTCTGAGCAGGGGCAAGGTAATATAAATGAACTGCTTGAACTTGCTTACCCGGTCGAGCGTTGCTGCCTCATAAACATCTTCGGGGATCGATTGAAGACCGGAGAGAATGATGATGGCGTTGTATCCCGCCCAGCGCCAGGTCACGGCAATAATCAACAAGGCCATGGCAAAAGGAGCGTCGGCGAACCAGGATATGGAAGGGATCCCGATCTTGTTCAGCAGCTTGTTGATGATGCCGAAGTCAAGGTTGAACATAAGCCGGAAAACCGCTGCATAGGCGACCTCACCCACAACCACCGGCGCAAAGAAGGCAAAACGAAAAATGCCTCTGGCTTTCAAGAGCGGTGAATTGAGAAGAACCGCGATAACAGTTGCAAGCGTGATCATCACGGGCACCTGAATGACAAGGATGATCATCGTATTCTTCAGCGCATTGTAAAACGCCGGATCAGAAAACAGGCGCCCCCAGTTCATGCCGGGGTTGAAGACCCACGGATTTACGCGCGTGTTCTGAAATGACATCCAGAACGAACTGATAATCGGCCATATCCAGAAAATGGCAAAGATCAAGAGATAGGGCGCCAGGAACCCATAGGCGGCGCGGTTTCTCAGCTGCATCGTTTCTCCCCTTGGCGTGAATGCCAATCGACAGGCAACCGGACAGGCATACTCACCGCCCGGTGATGAGGATTATTCCGCGACCGGAAGGCCGGTCGCCGATGCAATCTGAGCTGCGGCATCGCCCAGAGCTGTCTTTGCATCTGGATACCCACCTTCGAAGTATTTGATCTGGGTTGCCTTGAATATATTATCAGCATCCCCCTGGAACGCCGTTCCGCGGCTTGGCACGATTTTGGGGAGCGTAGCCAGAATATCAGACCAGATGGCCTGCCCGCCCCAATAGGGCTGGGGTTGCGAAATGAAAGGATCACTGGCAGCACTTAACAAAGAAGGCACAAGGCCATATCCTTTGAGCATGGCGACCTGCCCCTCATTGGTCCCAAGGGCATGATTGAGATATGCCCATGCCGCCTCCTTGTTTTCCGAAGTGCCGCTGATAGCCAGTGCTGAACCGCCTATATTGGCGGCGTGCGGACCATCAGCAGTCAGGCTCGGCATGGGATAAACACCCCATTTGCCATCCAGCTTGGGAGAATTGGAGCGAATAGTGCCTTCGTACCAGCCGCCGTAAAGCTGACTTGCGACTGTACCCGCCGTGCTGGACTGAATCTTTTCATTCCAATTGCCGGCTGCCAGCGTACCGGCGCTTTTCATCTCCTTCACCTTTTCCAGCGCCGCCACGCATGCCGGTCTATTGATCGTAATAGACTGACCATCCGTGGAAAAATATCCACAACCTTGCTCATTCGCGAGCATCCGGAACCATTCGCTATCGCCATTGAAATCGGCTTGCGCCATGCTGACGCCGGAATTGGCGGCAGCGATTTTTTTACCCGCCTCGATAAAATCATCCCAGCTCTTGATCGATGCCGGATCAACACCGGCCTTTTCATAGAAATCCCGCCGATAGAAAACCGCCACCGGCCCAGAATCCCAAGGCATAGCATAAGCGACATCGCCGACTTCCAGCTCAGTACGTTTAAACTCCGGAAATTTGGCCTGTATATCGGCCGTATAGCCCAGATCCTTCAAATTGCTGAAGCAATCGGGAAAGCGGTTCCATATAATTTCAGCTTCGAAATTTTCGACTTGCACAATATCGGGCAGTCCCGCGCCACCGGCAGCACAGGCGGCCAGCGTCTTGTCGAACACTTGCTGATTGCCCAAATCCTGAACGTCAACCTTGATATCGGGAAACTTCTTGTTGAAATCCTCAAGTACCAACTTCAAGGATGAAGCCGCTACATCCCATGCCCAAATTGTTATATTGCCGGATTGCGCCAATGCCGGCGCGGTGCTTAAGCCAAGTATCGTGACAATCGCTGTCACGCAAAAAGATTTGAAGCGCATTGAAATTCCTCCCTTTTCAATTGCTCGCTCTTTGCAAACATGGCTACAGTAGCGGCAAGGGAGCGCCTGTCTCCTAAAAAGGACACATGAACTGGGCGGAAAGTAAGATGCGGGAAAGGCCGGTTTACCATCCCGGAGCAAGCAGCGTCGAGGGAATGCCGACTTCGTTGCAGATGTTTTACAACCACCCCGCAACTATGACTATGCCTCATTGGCATGCGCAGGTAGAAGTCAACTATATCATCAGCGGCACAGTTCATTATCGAATGAATGATCATGCCATTCGCCTCAATGCAGGCGATATGTGCCTGTTCTGGGGTGGACAACCCCATCAAATGGACGATTCATCCGACGATGCGATCTATGCAGGTGCGCATCTGCCGCTTGTGCATTTTTTTCGGATGCATCTGCCCGAAACCGTACCCAGCCAATTGATGCAGGGCCGAACATTGGTCACATCGGCGACTGATGCCGCCGACAAAGAGAATTTTGTACGATGGTTTCATTATGCGCGTTCCGGCAACCCCTCCAAAGAAGCGCATGCGGTCAGCGAGTTATTGCTTCGAATTGAGCGCATCTGCTTCGATCCCTATCGAATGGTTCCTGAAAAGCCGGTTGGGGCGTTCGAAGCTTCGTCCATTCAGCAGTCGGCGCGTGCAGTCAGCCGCATGTGCGATTTCATATCCGCCAATTTCCTGGAAGATATCGATTCCGTCGATATCGCTGTCTCGGCCAATCTGCATCCAAAATATGCGATGAGCGTTTTCAAGAAATCGACAGGCATGACTCTCAATAATTATGTCACTTTGCTACGGCTTTCCTATGCACAGGCAATGCTGCTCCGGCAGGAAGTCAATGTCTTGCAGGTGGCTATGGAGAGCGGGTTCGGTTCGTTGAGCGCTTTCAACAAGTCCTTTCGCAATATTGCCGGCATGTCTCCGTCGGACTTCCGCCGCGATGTGAAGTGCCGAACATAGCAACGTCAGCCTGGAATCCTATTGCTAAAAAAATCAAAACCCATGTCGGGAAAGACAAGGCTTGTTCGTCCTAGTTTCGTACAACCCAAAGTGAGGAACACAGACATGAGAAAGATCATCGCAACAGCCTTCCTGTCACTCGACGGTATAATGCAGGCGCCAGGCGGCCCCGAGGAGGACACGGATGGCGGCTTCAAATATGGCGGCTGGACATTTCATTACTGGGACGAAATCATGGGTGAGGTCATGGACAAAGCCATGGCTACACCTTTCGATCTTCTGCTTGGCCGCAGAACATATGATATTTTTGCGGCACATTGGCCACGAGTCGAAGCGGGTGACCTTATTGGTGACAAATTCAACGCTGCCACAAAATATGTAGCCACCTCTTCCCCCGATACGCTCACCTGGAAGAACACTGTCGCACTTGATCCCAATATAACCGAAGCAGTGCGCAAACTCGGCCAATCTGATGGTGCCGACATACTTATTCAAGGCAGCAGCCAGCTCGTGCACGCATTGCTGGCGGATGATCTTATCGATGAGCTGAACCTTTGGATTTTCCCGATTGTGCTGGGCAAAGGCAAAGCCTTTTTCAGCGCGGAGGCCAAGCCCGGCGCACTGAAACTGGTTGGTTCGAAGGCTTCAACGACCGGCGTGGTTATTAACACCTATCATAGGGCCGGTGAAATCAAGACTGGTTCCTTCGCGCTGGAATAGTCAATCCTGTGCAGATGACACACTGATAAGACACAACCAAGGGAACGCTATTGCTTATAAAGCGTTCCCTTGAGCAAGCTGGCGAATTGACTGTTTATCGGAGGAGACGAAAATCATGTTGAAGAAATTGATTATTATTGGTGCGGCATCCCTTATGGCACTCACGGCTGTGCCACAGACTTTCGCGCAAAGTATCCAGTTGGGCCCCGATGGTGTGCGTATCGTTGAGCCGGATCGTATGGACCGGCGCGACCGCAGAGACCGGGATCGCCGCGAGATCAGCGAGCGCCAGGCCGTTCGTATTGCGCGCGCTGAAGGGGTGAGGACCGTCGATGAAGTGAAAAGAACACGCTCGCGCTATGTGATTGAAGGCCTTGATCGTCGCGGCCGGGATATCGAAGTCAGTGTTGACCGTCGCACGGGAGATGTTCTTTCTGTCGATTGATAAGGTTTGATCGGAACAGCCAAAGGATGCGTGCATTCTTTGGCTGAACTTTCAAGATCGGCCAACTTTAGCACGACACGGCGGTCGTCAGGGCTTTCAGGCTAATCCATTAGATTGAGCACCAAGTATAAAACCTTCCGGCAGGAACCAATCCGCACAGAACGGCCACTTTTAAAAGGCGCGCCATATCAATTATTTACGGAGCAAGGCAGCGCCGTTCAAAGCGTTGTCCGGATGGCTTGCCTTCAACAGGATATGACAAAAAGCGCCGAAAATTACATCATCACTATTGCGGAAGTGCGAAAGTTCAAATTTTAACCATATATTAACAATGGCGGGATCGTGGCGCCATTGTGATTGACTCATGGTCCACTCCGACATTAACGTTTTGTTAATGATCGGCAGTCGGTTGGAGTTAAGAATGTTTGCAGCAGTCAACAAAATGAAATCCTTGGGCTTTGCCCTTGCGCTTTTCACTGCTGCATTTTGTGCAAATCCTGCCGCCGCCGCTGAGCCTTTCATGCAGACGGGCGGAATGACATCGCAGCCGATCGGTCATTACGAATTTTGCAAAAGGCTTCCCGCAGAATGCAATATCAAAAGCCGGAATGTAATGCCGGAAACGATGAATCATGATTTCTGGCAGCTCATTGTCAGCGTCAACAGCAATGATAACCAGAAGATCAAGCCACTAACCGATATGGAAATCTATGGTGTTGAAGAATTCTGGGCTTATCCCGATGCGGTCGGCGATTGCGAAGATTACGTTCTTTTGAAGCGTCGCGATTTGATGGAAGCTGGTATTTCGCCAGCCAATCTTTTGATTACTGTGGTTCGCAAGCCTGATGGCGAAGGCCATGCCGTCTTAACCGTGCGTACCGATCGCGGCGACTTCATCCTCGACAATCTCGTTGATGGCGTGAAGAACTGGTCGGAAACCGATTATACCTATCTGAAGCGTCAGGCCTCCAACAATACTGGCCGTTGGGTCAGCATTGAAGCCCCAAGCAACATTCTGGTCGGTTCAGTTCAGTAACAGCGTTCAACCCATCTTTAAATAAATCGCTCTGTTGAACGAGAAGGCTCTAGCTAAAAATATCCGCATTGCGTTCGACCTGATGCCAATGTTGGTTCACGAGTAAGTCTTTAGCGCGTTGCCTGATCGTATCAATGCGGACCGGCATGAAATTCCAAAGATCGACACCAACATTAATGCTGTTACACGAACCCTGCCAGTGTTGGTGGACATGCCCGAACAGCTGAATTGCTCCACATCTTGCATGGCTCCAGGTAATCATAGGATAGTGACACAAGGTCAGGCTTTGCTCGCCGTCCTTGATTTCAATCAATTGGGAAATGGGTGCCCAGCCGAGTGTTTTCACCTGTCTGTTGTCGTGATTACCGGCAACCAGATGCTTCTTTCCCGGAACTCGTTCAAATAGCGATCTTAAATAACCCTCCTTATCCTTTAGCCGACCATGGCTGAAATTTCCAATGATCCAGAATTCATCATCTGGCATCACCCATTGCGCATAATTGGCCAATATCGCCGCGTCATTTCGCTGGCGCAGGATGTTTTCTTGATCGAAGTGGGGATCAGCCGTTTATCAATGTGCCATCAATTACCTCTTATACTTTCATGCTGCGTCGTCGCCATATCTGCACCCATTCGGTATGAGATAGCTTCGGCGAGATGGATACGACCGATTGTTTCCTGTCCTTCCAGATCCGCCAAAGTTCGCGCTACCTTGAGCACCCGGTGATAGGCTCTGGCCGAAAACTTCATCTGCTCGCTGGCTTGATGCAGCAGGGCCGTGCCTGCTTTGTCCGGTTGAGCTATTTTCTCGATTATCGCGACAGAACATTGCGCATTTGTCGTAATGGCCGAAACCCCCAGCTGCTCGAAACGCAGCTTCTGCATCGTGCGGGCGCGCGCAACGCGTTGCGCCACCACTGCGCTGCTTTCCGAAGCCGAAGGCTTGATAAGATCAGCCGCGCTCACGGAAGGTACGTCAATCCTGATATCAATACGATCCAGCAGCGGGCCTGAAATCCGCGCCTGATAGTCCTCGCGGCATCTTGGGCCTCTTGCACAACGGTGCCCCGGTTCACTCGCCATGCCGCATTTGCACGGGTTCATGGCAGCAATTAGCTGGATTTGCGCCGGATAGGATATGCGATGGTTGGCCCGGGCAATCATGCACTCTCCAGTCTCTAGCGGTTGCCGCAGCGAATCCAGAACTTGCGGTGTAAATTCAGGAAACTCATCGAGAAACAATATGCCGCGATGGGCGAGCGAGACCTCGCCCGGTCTCGCCCGTATTCCTCCCCCCACCATCGCCGCCATGGATGCAGAGTGGTGGGGCGCACGGAAGGGACGTCGGTCGGTCAGCTTACCACCCATCAGCTCGCCTGCGATGGAAGCTATCATCGATACATCCAGTAATTCGCGCGGCAATAATGGCGGCAGGATAGAGGGGAGCCGTTGCGCCAGCATGGATTTTCCGGACCCTGGAGGGCCCGACATCAGCATATTGTGTCCGCCCGCAGCTGCGACCTCCAAAGCACGCCGGGCACTCTCCTGCCCCCTTATATCGGTCAAATCCGGCAAGCCCGTCGCACTGGCCTGCATTGCAGGTTCCGGGCGCGACAAAACCTGCGTGCCACGAAAGTGATTGGCGAGGGCAATCAGGCTGCGCGGCGCGAGTATATCGATCTCCGAACCAGCCCATGCCGCTTCTGGTCCACAAGGCGCAGGACATATGAGGCCACGATCCTGCCGGTTTGCCGCAATGGCAGCGGGCAGGACGCCTGCAACGTGCGTTATTGTGCCATCAAGTGAAAGCTCGCCCAGCACGACATAGGATTGCAGCGCATCAGCCGGAATGGCTCCAAGGCCAGCCATAAGCCCAACCGCAATGGGCAAGTCATAATGACTGCCTTCCTTGGGCAAATCTGCGGGAGCAAGATTTACGGTAACCTTCTTGGCGGGCATCGAAAGTCCGGATGCATGCAAAGCTGCCTGTACGCGCTCGCGGCTTTCGGCAACAGCCTTGTCCGGAAGACCAACAATATGCATCCCCATTTTCCCGGGAGCGATCATCACCTGCACATCGACGGGCTGGGCCTCAATGCCCTGAAAGGCGACCGTACGGACACGGGTAACCATGCAATGATCCTTGAAAATACAATAATCCAAAATGAAAAAGTGCTAATGTTTTCACATCAGCACGTTTCATCACGCATGACAAGAACATTGAGTGAACAGGCGAATTTTATCGCCGCTTGGCTTCCACTGAATCCCAGAACAAAGCCGCAATATCAGCACCGCCGAACTTTTTGACTTCCCTTACACCGGTCGGAGAAGTCACATTGATTTCGGTCATATAGTCGCCAATGACATCGATCCCGACGAGGATGAAACCTCTTTCACGCAATGACGGGCCGATCCGGGCACAAATTTCGCGCTCGCGGTCTGTCAGCTCGGTCTTCTCGGCCCGCCCGCCAACATGCATGTTGGACCGTGCATCGGTTTCGGAAGGAACCCGGTTGATCGCGCCCACTGGTTCACCGTCAATCAGGATGATGCGCTTGTCGCCGGCGCGGACATCCTTGAGATAGCGCTGCGCGATAAAGGGTTCGCGGAACATCTGGCCGAACATTTCCAGCAGCGATGTCAGATTGCGGTCACCAACAGCCAGATGAAATACGCCTGCGCCGCCATTGCCGTAAAGCGGCTTCAGAATAATGTCGCCAAACTCTTTACGAAAATCAGCGATTTCCTGTGGGTCTTTGGTGATAAGCGTTTCCGGCATGAGATCGGGAAACTCGGTAACGAAAATCTTTTCCGGACTGTTGCGCACCCAGGCAGGGTCATTGACAACGAGCGTCTTCGGATGAATGCGCTCCAGCATATGGGTTGTTGTGATGTAGTTCATGTCAAACGGCGGATCTTGCCGCAGCAACACCACATCCATCTCTGACAGGTCGCGGGATATCTGCTCACCAAGCGTGAAGTGGTCACCCTCTATGTCGCGAACACTCAGCTCTTCAACCCGCGCATGGACAACACCATCGCGCATGCTCAGCCGGTCGGGCGTATAGTGATAAAGCTCATGACCGCGCTTTTGCGCTTCAAGACAAAGCGCGAAGGACGTATCGCCGCCGATCCGGATAGAATTGATATGGTCCATCTGGACCGCGACTTTCAGTGCCATGGAACGCCCCCGATTTTAACGCGAATGTTCACATGGCGATGTCACGTTCAACGATCAAGGTCAATGCCGAGATTATTGGCGCATTTATTAGAGACGGGCCATGCAGATATTTGTGTGACCCGCGCCGACAAAGCCCAGACGGTTTGCAGCTCCCTTTGAAAGATCGATCACACGACCTTTGATGAACGGACCCCGATCATTGATACGCACGACGATGGATTTGCCATTGCGCTGATTGGTAACTTTAACCTTGGAGCCGAAAGGAAGCGTGCGATGCGCAGCTGTGAGAGCGGAAGGGTTCATGCGTTCACCTGAGGCGGTTTTGGAGTGAAGTGCATACCAGGAAGCGCCACCGCATGCGGCATTGGCGGAAGCCGCACCAAACATTAAAAGAACAATGGAGGTGACGAGTACCGAACGGATACCTGCAAAAGAGATCATAAATAAATCGCACTTTAAATGGCCCACGGCAGAAACGCCTGATGAAGAAACACGCTCGGAAATGATCTTGGGCAAGTAGATCGCAGCGCGGATGATGCGCCTCTTCTATTTTGTAGAAATGTGGCACCGAGGTGTCGCCATTGATAAGAACAGTTGAGTCTATCTGAATAGAAATGCCAAGTTACTAAAAAAACTTGTCTTATTGTGACTCAAAACGTGATCACGGTTGCTTATCTGGGGTTTAGATATGCCTCTGGGGCTTTCGAACTATGGCGATAATGTGATGATTTATGATCGAATTATTAAACAGGATGCCATTAAGATGTGGGTTGGCGCTAAAAGGATTAAAAACCATTAAGTCTTTAGATGTAGAAAACCCCGGCTCGATTTGAACCGGGGCTGAAGAAAATCCAAAATGTGATCAGATTTAAACGAGTGCGCTCGCGTCCAGAGCGTGAATAATACCGCGCAGCTCGGCAAGCCCCCGCAGACGACCGATTGCAGGGTAGCCGGGGGTAACTTCCTTGTTCAGATCATCAAGCATGCGATGACCGTGGTCCGAGCGGAAAATAATGCTGTCCGACTTGGCACGCTTCCTATCTTCGGCGAGCAATTCGCGCAACACCGCAACCATATCAACATCGCCTTCCAAATGCGCTGCTTCATGGAAACTGCGCCCATCGCCCTCACGCGTTGTTGCACGCAAATGGGAGAAATGAATGCGCGAGGCAAAGCGCCGCGCAATCTTTGGCAAATCATTATCGGCGCGTACGCCAAGGCTCCCTGTACAGAAACACATGCCATTTGCAGCAGATGGCACAGCGTCGAACAAGGCGGCATAATCGGCTTCTGTCGAAGCAATACGCGGCAAGCCAAAGAGCGAACGGGGCGGATCATCCGGATGCAAGGTAAGCTTCACGCCAAGATCGTCGGCCACACGCGTCACAGCTTCAAGAAATTCGATCAGATGCTTGCGCAAACGCGGTGCATCAATGCCAGAATAGGCTTCAAGCTTGTCGCGGAAGGCTGGAATAGTAAGCGGTTCAGTAGTCGACCCTGGAAGCGCACTCGCAATATTGCGGGTGAGGTCAGAAATCTCCTGTGCGCCCATAGTTTCGTAAAGATCGCTGGCGATTTCACGATCGGCAGCAGAATAGTCTTTTTCAGCGCCGTTACGCTGCAGGATATGCAGATCGAATACGGCGAAGCTGTTATGGTCGAAACGCATGGCCGTCGAGCCCGTAGGCGTTACATAATCAAGATCTGTACGGCACCAATCGACGACGGGCATGAAGTTGTAGCAAATGACCTTGATGTCATTGGCGCTAAGCGCCTCCATGCTGGCGATCCACGCGGCAATTTCGTGTTTTGCCGCGCCACCAAGACGCTTTACGGCATCAGGAATTGGAATGCTTTCCACCACGGACCATGTGAGCGGTGTACGATCCGATGGAGTCGATTCAATTAATGATTTACGAGCGCGAACCTGATCTGTCGTCCAAGCCTCGCCGATTGGCACTTCATGCAGGGCAGATACAATATCGGTCGCGCCTGCCTGACGCACATTATCAAGCGAAACCCCGGCCTTGGGTCCAAACCATCTCCATGCCTGACGCATTATTCCTCCGTCAAATTTTCGTATTCCAACCGCGGATCAGACAAATGATCCAGGGTGGGTTTTTCTCAATGTTTCAATGTCGGGAATGACGGCATTCAAATGCTGCTTCATTGCCGCGCAAGCGGCGGGAACGTCATGGCTTTCAATCGCGTCGCGAATGATCTTGTGTTCGGAAAGAACATGGTTCATGCGGCCCAGACCCGGAAGCGTCATACGCCGTGCCCGGTCAATCTGCACTTTCACGGGTTTTAAATAGTGCCAGATGCCAGGATGTCCGGAAATTCCCGCGATGGCCTCATGAAAGGCCTCATCAGCTTCGTGGAATGCACTCATATTCTGCCTATCGGCAAAGAAATGCTGGCGGGCGAGTATCTCGTCCAGCCATTCAACATCCTTCGCCGTCGCAACCGCCGCCGCGCGTTCGACCGTAGCGCCTTCAAGCGCCTGCCGGATGATCACCGCTTGCGGTATCAATGCTACAGGAATACGGGCAACGAAAGTTCCCGATTGCGGAAACACGTCGACAAGTCCGTCTTCAACGAGGCGGATCAATGCTTCGCGGACAGGCGTGCGGCTCACACCGAAACGCTCCGTCAAAACTTTCTCGTTAAGTGCGGTGCCAGGCGTCATTTCCATGGCGACAATGGCTGCATGAAGTTCGCGATAAATAGCCATCGCGGTGGTCATACGCCCTGCAGGAGCGCCTCTCGAACTGGATCGCGCAGCTTGAACGGCGCGATCAGGCTTGGATTCCGGCGCTGGCGATACTAGCTCCGCAGTCTTCCCCCCGACATTCTCTGCTGTCATTTCAGCACTCCATTTCCACCTATCACAGACCGTCAGTCTCATTGAATGATGGAATTCCGTATAAATTCATAGTCCAATGGCATCGTTATCCGGCGATATAAACGCAATCGCACGCTGTTGACATACTAATATATTATTATTTACTCTTCGCCAAGATCATCGTTCACATCAATTGAACGGCGGCGAGGAACATCCATGGCACTCCACCCAGACAGACTATTCCCAATTGAATCTGACGCGCGTTTGATTGCGAGACGCTTGTTCGACGCAGTGGAGCATCTACCTGTCATCTCGCCGCACGGCCATACGGATCCATCATGGTATGCCAAGGACGAGGCTTTTCCCGATCCGGCCAGCCTTTTTGTGAAGCCCGACCACTATATTTTCCGCATGCTTTACTCGCAAGGTATCCAGCTTGAGGATCTTGGTGTGCCAAGACAGGACGGCGGGCCGGTCGAGACCGACGGGCGCAAGATATGGCGCTTGTTTGCGAAGCATTTTTATCTGTTTCGAGGCACTCCATCACGACTTTGGTTCGAGCATGCACTCGAAACCGTATTTGGGATTGAAGAGCGCCTTACGGAGAAAAATGCAGACGCGCTCTATGACAAAATCGCCGGTCGGTTGGCTGATCCATCCATGCGTCCCCGGGCCCTCTACAAACAGTTCGGGATTGAAGCCATCTCCACCACGGATGCCGCTACAGACGATCTGGCCGCACATGATGCGATACTAAAATCCGGCTGGGATGGCCGCGTGGTGCCAGCCTATCGCCCCGATGCCGTGATTGACGCATCGCGTCCGGATTTCCGGAGCAATGTTGAGAGCTTCACCGCTTTGGCTGGCACGAAGCTTGACTACCAAGGTTATCTTGAAGCTCATCGCATAAGGCGAGCCTACTTCAAGAAGCGTGGCGCTACATCATCAGATCATGGCCATCCGAACGCGCGTACCGCCAATCTTTCGGCTTCGGAAGCTTCGGCATTGTTTGAGCGTGTGCTGAAGAACGCCTCAGTAGCCGATGCGAATCTTTTCCGAGCTCAAATGTTGACCGAAATGGCGCGCATGAGCACCGAAGACGGGCTGGTCATGCAGATACACCCGGGTTCCTTCCGAAACCATAATGCATCGGTGTTCGAGCGCTTTGGCCTGGATAAGGGCGCCGACATTCCGCGATCAACAGGCTATGTGGAGGAATTGAAGCCGCTATTAGACGCATTCGGCAATGATAGCCGCCTGACACTCATTCTGTTTACGCTGGATGAGACGAGTTACAGCCGGGAACTTGCACCTTTGGCAGGTCATTACCCTGCCCTGCGGCTCGGACCTGCATGGTGGTTTCATGATAGTCCTGAAGGGATGCGCAGGTTTCGTGAATTGACGACTGAAACCGCTGGTTTCTACAATACGGTCGGCTTCAACGATGACACGCGAGCTTATCTCTCCATCCCGGCGCGTCATAATATGGCGCGGCGGGTCGATTGCTCATATCTTGCCCGGCTTGTTGCCGATCATCGACTGGACGAAGACGAGGCGCATGAAATCGCCCATGACTTGGCCTACCGCCTGGCAAAACAAGCCTACAAGCTTTGACTGAAAGAATACAAAAATGACTAAACCAGCACGTCTCTCCAATGCAACACTTTCACATCTGTCAAAGGAGGTGACGCGCCCTGGATATGATCGAAGCCAGACAAAAATTGGCATAGTTCATCTTGGCATTGGAGCTTTTCATCGCGCGCATCAGGCAGTTTATACGGATAGCGTATTGGCCAGCGGCGATAATAGCTGGGGTATCCTCGGCGTGTCTTTGCGCAGTGGTGATACACGTGATGCTTTGGAGCCACAGGACGGGCTTTATACCGTTGCAACACGCAGTGGAGATGAAGACAGCTTCCGTGTGATCGGAAGCATTGGTGGGCTTATGGTCGCCCCGGAAAATCCGGCTGCCGTTCTCGACGCCATGACGAATGCGGCGGTTCGGATTGTCTCGCTTACCGTGACCGAAAAGGGCTATTGCTATTCACCGGCTTCCGCAGCGCTCGACGAAGCTCATCCCGACATTGTTCACGATCTTGCGAACCCCGCTGCTCCGAAATCGGCGATAGGCTTCATCGTTGAAGCTATTTCTCGTCGGCGCGCCAATAAGATCGAACCTTTTACGCTTCTATCGTGTGACAATCTTCCCGCAAATGGCGAGACGTTGCGACGTGTAGTGACACGCTTTGCTGAACTGCGCGATTCCGAACTTGCAAATTACATCAAGGAGAAAATCGCCTTTCCATCAACGATGGTTGATCGAATTGTTCCAGCGACCACTGAAGCTGACCGCGCAACGACTTTGAGCGCAACAGGGCTAGTTGATGCCTGGCCGATTATGACCGAACCCTTCACGCAGTGGGTTATAGAAGATCATTTTCCGGCTGGCCGACCAGCTTGGGAAAATTTCGGCGCAACCTTCGTGGAAGATGTTGATGCTTTTGAACTGATGAAGCTTCGGCTCCTGAATGGCAGCCACTCCACATTGGCATATCTTGGCTATCTGGCGGGCCATGAAACGGTCTCGGACGTTATGAAAGCTCCAGGTTTCAGCGAACTCATCAAAGCGATGATGGATGAGGAAATTTCCCCTACGCTTCCACCGCTTCCGGGTTTCGATCTGGAGGCTTACAAGGCGCAATTGCGTGAACGCTTCTGTAATCCTGCTCTTAGGCATCGTACGTGGCAGATTGCCATGGACGGCTCACAGAAACTGCCCCAACGCCTTTTGAATACTATCCGCAAATGTATCGACAACGGCTTGCCGTTTGATCGTCTGGCGCTCGGAGTAGCCGCCTGGATGCGATACGTGACTGGCGCAGACGAAAAAGGAGACGCTATCGACGTTCGCGATCCGCTTGCAGCTGAACTCAAGAAGCGCGCAGCGAACAAGAACAATGCCGAGGAGTTGGTGACCGCATTTATCGGAATGGACCAAATATTTGGACGGGATTTGCCAGAAAATGAAGCATTCGTTCAATTGGTAAAGACCCAACTTGCGAAGTTGATGCGACTTGGAGCAGCAAAAACCGTTACACAGATAGTCTAAGATGAAGGCCCTTGCTATCTCCATCTGATAGATTAATATATTAGACAATACTGACCAGTCGGGAAGCTGGTCGTGCCCGAAAATAGGGCGAGAGAATTAAACAGGGAGGAAGTCATGATCCGCATTACACGCAGGCACGCTATTGCCGGATTGGCGGCGGTTGCCACCTTGCCGGCAACACGTCTTTTTGCTCAATCCAAACTGGCTTTGCCGAGTTCACCCATCACATTGAATATTGCTGACGTGGCGGGCAACCTTGCACTGACGCAAACGGCGATCGAAAACTACGCCAAGGCAAAACCGGAACTCGTTTCTAAGATCACCTTCACGAAAGCGCCGGCACCGGAACTTCCCGGAAAAATCAAGGCGCAGCAGGCCGCAAACAGGCTCGATATCGATCTTGTATTGACGGGCACAGATGCGCTTTCGGCGGGTCTTGACCAGGATTTGTGGGTCAAGCTTTTGCCTGATCATTCGGCTTCCTTGCCCGATCTTGCTAAAATCTATCTCGAGCCTGCGCACCGCATGCTTGCCTTGGGCAAGGATCACGGCGTAATCGTAACCTATTATCCCTCTGGGCCGCTCCTCGAATATATGCCGGAGCGTGTGAAAAAAGTTCCAACGACCGCCGAGGAACTGCTTGCGTGGGCAAAGGAAAATCCAAACAAGTTCCTCTATGCGCGCCCCGCAAACTCCGGCCCGGGCCGTACATTTTTGATGGGCCTGCCCTATTTGCTGGGCGATATCGACCCGCGAGATCCGGTCAAAGGCTGGGACAAGACCTGGGCCTATCTTAAGGAATTGCACAAATATATTGAATACTACCCAACCGGCACGGGCGCCTTGATGAAGGAACTCGGCGAAGGAACGCGCGACATGACCGTTTCCACCACCGGCTGGGATATCAATCCACGTGTGCTGGGCGTTGTCCCGAAGGAAGCCGCTGTTGCACCGTTGAAAGGTTTCCATTGGGTCGCTGACGCGCATTACATGTGCGTGCCAAAAGGTATCGCCGATGAGAAGCTTGCTGTTCTGCTTGATCTGATGAGCTTCCTGCTTACACCAGAGCAGCAGGCATATACTTATGATCAAGGTTACTTCTATCCGGGTCCTGCGGTGAAGGATGTTCCCATTACGATGGCCCCCCAGGAAAGTCAGGATGCCATCGCTGAATTCGGTCGTGCCGAATATGCTGACTGGATCGCCAATAACCCGGTCGAAATTCCCCTCGAGCCATCATCCATGGTCGTGGCTTTCCGCCGCTGGGATGAAGAAGTCGCAGCCAAAAAGTCCTGATCCCTAGACGAACATGGAGCCATCCGGTGAGACCGGATGGCTTATAATTATGAGGTAATCGATGCTGCTTGCGTCATCCCCGTTCAAGGAAATCCGTCTCGATCGGATGAGCCGTGCCTTCGGTTCGCACAATGCGCTTAAAGATGTTTCTCTTTCGATCCGAAAAGGAGAATTCATCGCTTTGCTCGGCCCTTCCGGCTGTGGCAAATCCACGGCGCTGAACTGCATCGCCGGTCTTCTGTCCACTACGGGTGGAGGTATCTTCATTGACGACAAGCGCATTGACACGTTGAAGCCCGAGGATCGCGGCTTTGGTATGGTGTTTCAGAACTATGCGCTTTTTCCGCATATGACCGTCAGACAGAATATCGGCTTTGGATTAAAGATGCGCCGCGTGCCCAAGGCTGAGGCTGAAAAGCGCATCGAAGAAGCCTTGAACCTGGTGCGGTTGCAAGGACAGGGACATAAATTGCCAGGCCAGCTTTCCGGCGGTCAACAGCAGCGTGTCGCCATTGCCCGTGCCATTGTCATCGAACCGCCTTTGGTGCTGATGGACGAGCCGCTTTCAAATCTCGATGCGAAGCTGCGCCTTGAAATGCGCGCCGAAATCCGCCGTATTCACAACCAGCTTGGTGCGACAACCATCTATGTAACGCATGATCAGGATGAAGCTTTGTCGCTTGCTGATCGGGTTGTCGTGCTGCGAGATGGCGAAATCCGTCAGGTTGGCGTGCCGAGCGATCTCTATGAGCGTCCCGACCATTTGGATGTGGCTGAATTCATGGGATATCGCAATCGCCTGACCGGGAAAGTCATTGCGGTTGACGGAGATAAGACCAGCATTGCCGTTGGCGCTTCAACGCTATCCGGAATTGCCCGAGACACGTTGAAGGTTGGTGACACTGCAGTTGTGGCAGCTCGTGCCGATGATGTTGTCGCGGGGACGAAATCCGGAACGACTGTCGAAGCTGTCGTCGAAACCATCGAATATCGCGGTCGTGAATTCGTTGGGACCGCTCGCACTGCTGAAGGGCTTGAGCTTGTATTTCATGCCCCTCAGACGGCTGCACTTGGCAGCGCTATCTGGCTTTCAGTCGATCCGGCGCGCGCGCTGGCTTTTGCGGCGTGACAGCCATGATCAGTGTGACCTCAACGCCTTCGGTCAACCATTTATCTTTGCGCCAGCGGCTCGCCCTGCGCGGGATTGACGGT
Organism: Phyllobacterium sp. CCNWLW109; assembly: GCF_037203905.1. Lineage (NCBI taxonomy): Bacteria > Pseudomonadati > Pseudomonadota > Alphaproteobacteria > Hyphomicrobiales > Phyllobacteriaceae > Phyllobacterium > Phyllobacterium sp. CCNWLW109. Next base: position 381,235 of record NZ_JBBCBK010000003.1, read on the forward strand.
GTGACATTGCTTGTCTTGCCTGCGGTTATTTTCCTGCTGGCGGTTTTTATCTACCCGTTCATTTACGGTCTTATCCTCTCCTTTGAACCCAAAGAGGGAGGCATGTTTGCCAATTATCAGAAATTCTTCTCCGACCCGTTTCTCTATGACACGATCCTGACGACGCTTTGGCTTGCGGTGCCGGTTACCCTGATAAGCATTGCCATAGCCTTGCCGGTAGCCTTCCGTGTTCGTCTGATGACCCACCAGCGTTTGTTGACGACGATACTGGTTTTGCCAGTCACGCTTGGCACGGTGCTGGTAGCAGAAGGATTGTTGAACTACCTTGGTCCGCAAGGCTGGTTCAGCCGTACATTGATGATGATCGGCATGATTGACAGTCCGGTAAAGCTCACCAATAATTATTGGGGCGTTTTCGCATCGCTCATCATTACCGGCTTTCCATTCACCTTCCTGCTGACCCTGTCCTATGTTTCAGGCATCGACCCGGCATTGGAGCAGGCTGCCGCCACGCATGGCGCAAAAAGTTGGCAGCGTTTTCGTTATGTGATGTGGCCTTTGCTTGTGCCCGGCCTCACCATTGCGTTCTGTCTGTCCTTTGTGCAGGCCTTCGCAGTCTTTCCTTCAGCCGTTCTGCTTGGCGCGCCGGCAGGACCCACCCGCGTCATTTCCATTGCGGCCTATCAGGCAGCTTTCGAGCAGTATGACTATTCAATGGCATCGGCCATCGCCATGATCATGGCAGCCGTCCAGTTACTGATTGTGGTGTCACTGCTCTCTATTCGTAACTTGTTCTATCGCGGCTCGACCGCTGGCGGAAAGGGCTGACGATGATCCGCGATACGACCATTGGAGCAAAGCTCTGGATCACTGCCGTATGGGTGGTGGTCGCCTTCTTCATCATCAATCTTCTGGCGATGATCGCAACAGTCATCATATCGTCTTTCGGTACGCGTTGGCTTGGCACTTGGCTACCGGCCGGATGGACGACAAAATGGTATTTCACCGCATGGTCGGAATTCCAGCTTAGCGACGTGCTGATCGTTACATTCCAGATTGTCTTCACGGTGGTGTCGCTTTCGGGCCTGCTCGGCGTTACGGCTGCCTATGCTTTGGCGCGCCGCAACTTTCCCGGCAAGAAACTGATCATGCTCCTATTTCTTTTGCCCCTGCTCGTGCCGCCGATTACTTTTGGTATTCCACTGGCCACGGTGCTCTATCAAGCGGGCGTAGGCGGCACTTTCTGGGGTGTGGTTCTTGCCAATCTGGTGCCGACAGTGCCCTTCGTTATTCTGGTGATGATCCCCTTCATAGAGCAGATCGATCCGAAGGTTGAAGCTGCCGCACGGGTGTTTGGAGCCGGCACATTCCAATTGTTCCGATATGTGCTGCTGCCAATGCTCCTGCCCGGCATACTAGCAGCGCTGCTATTGGTACTGGTGCGCACGGTGGCTATGTTCGAGCTGACCTTCCTGACCGCCGGACCAACCAGCCAGACGCTTGTGGTCGCCCTTTACTACTCTGTATTTGCATCTGGCGTTCGTGCTGTGCAGTCCATCGACGCGATGGCGGTTGTCTATATGGTCACCACGCTGGTCTGGTTGCTTATCGCACTGCGTTTCGTCAACCCGACACAGATCGTGGCACGGGCAAAGACACAACAGACAACGGCCTGATCTGCACATGCAAAACCCGCCGGAATCATTCCGGCGGGTTTTCATTTCAAAGCTGCTCAAACTGGCTGGAAATTGGATGGATCCGCCCGGATGATATCCGCGATAAATTTTTGGGTCGCCAGAGCTTCTTCCCCTGTCACTATTGGGTCCCGTTTTTCGGCGACTGCGGCCAGAAAATCCGCAATGAGCGCCCGATGCGCATCATGGGGGAAATCCATGATATTCGCCCCACTGCCGGACTTGCCTTCCGCCTCGATGATTTCCTCGTGTCCATCCAACCAGGAAAGCTTCAAGGCGCCGCCCGCAAGATGAGCCGAACCAAGCGATCCGGTGATTTCCAAGGTTTCCGGAAAACCCGGAAAGGCGGCTGTCGTGGCCAAAAGAGATGCAGGCGCGCCATTGGCCAGGGTCATTAAGGCTGTCACATGATCTTCCGATTCCATGCGATGCAGAGCGGTCGTTCGTACCTGCGAGGCCACAATAGTGCTGATGGGAAGAAGCGAACGGAACAAATCCAATGCGTGGATTGCCTGCGATAGCAGCACGCCTCCCCCATCGCGAGCGAAGGTTCCCCTTCCACCTTCATCATAATAACTCTGCGGACGCCACCAGGGTACGCGTAGCGACGTTGCCTGCACATCACCCAGACTCTTGTCTTCCAGCGCTTGGCGTAGCCTGAGGCTGGCGGGCCTGAACCTGTGCTGCAATACAACACCGAATGTCAGCCCGCTGGCACGGCCGCGTGAAACAATTTGCTCCGCACGTTGCAACGTAATGTCCAACGGCTTTTCCAGAAGCACATGTTTGCCAGCGGCAAAACTCTTCTCGGCGATTTCAAGGTGGGCATTGGCCGGTGTCAACACCAGCACAATGTCCACAGCAGGGTCTGCGATGGCAGCATCAACATCGTTGGTCACCGGAAAAGGAAAACTCTTCGAAAACTCTTCCGTACGCTCCTTTGTCCTGCTGGCCGCCCATATCACATCCACCTTGTCCTGAAGGTCGACAAGGCTTTTCGCATGGGGCAGCGCCGCGGGCCCAAGGCCGATGATTGCAAGGCCGAGCATTTTCATTGCTTGTTCTCCTGCGGTCGAAACGCGGGGCGGTGCGCGAGGATGGTCGCGCGTTTTTGTGCGTCAAGCGCCAGTCTGCTCACGGTAAAGACGTGGCTTTGCTTCATCGTGGTTTCACTGCGCTCGCGCACATCCGTCAGAAAGGTCCTGAAGTAAGTGATCGGTTCCCGGCTGGCATCCATATGTTTTGTGCCCTTGCCGTTCACGAGGAACACGTGGTCCGTCCCGTCGCGACCGGCAATATCGACATATTTACGCAGCTCGATCGTGCCTTCTGTGCCAAGTATGATCAGCCTGCCGTCGCCCCAGGTGGAAAGCCCATCGGCGGTGAACCAATCCACGCGAACATAGCCGGTTGCCTGATCGCTGCGCAGTAACACTTCGCCAAAATCCTGAAACGCCGGAATATCGTCGGCACCAAAATGGCCAATTGCGCTGGATATGATCTCCGCAGTGTCAGACCCTGTATAGGTCAGAAACTGATCGATCTGGTGCGAAGCAATATCGACCAGAATGCCGCCGTAAAATGCAGAATCGAAGAACCAGTCAGGCCGAATGGGGCGGTTCAGTCTATGGGGTCCAAGACCGATAGTCTGGATTACACGCCCGATGGAACCCTCATCAATCAGCTTCTGCGCCACTCCGGTTGCTGGAACAACGAAACGCTCCGAAAAGCAGATGGAAAATATGCGTCCCGTTTCCGCTACGACCTTTTCGATCTCTGCAAGCTGTGCGTAATCGGTGATCCCCGGCTTGTCCGACATCACGTCCTTGCCAGCCTTCATGGCTGCAATGGCAATTGCTGCGCGCTCACTTGGCACTGCCGCTGTAACGATTATATCAATCGATGGATCATCGATAAAAACCCGGCCATCGGGTACGGATTTGAGGTCGGGAAAACGCTCGGCAATGCCTTCAAGAATTTTCCCGTCTGATGTTTGCGAAACGAAACCGGCGCACTCAGCGCCGGCTTCAATCAGACCATTGATCATATGGTAGATATGACGATGATCAATGCCAATGACGGCAAACCGCATGACTTTTACCTGCTACTTGTTCATCTTATTGGCACCGACTTCACGGTCCCATTTTTCAAAAGCTGCAACAAGCAATTGCGGCTTCAAGGGAGCCTCCACCGGATATTTCGCGATCAAATCTTCATAGATTGGGCGCCCAAACTCGGCGATGACATCCTGGCTTTCCTGCGGCGCCATATTGAGCGGAACGTCCTTTACTGCCGGACCGGGATAGAAATAGCCCTTGTCATAGGTATAGGCCTGCTGCGCCGGTTCGAGCATGTAGGACATGAGCTTGAGCAGCACGGCAACCTTGTCATCACCAACCCCGCGCGGAATACACATGAACTGGGTGTCCGGAACCCAATGGGTGCCATCAAGCGCAAAGGTTTCTGCTTCCTTGGGTACCACGCCAAGGACGCGCGGATTAATGTCCCAACCGAAGGTGGACACGATCATATCACGCGTGCCTTCAGCAAACTCCTTCATGGTCGCGGTGGTGCCGGGCGGGTAATAATCGATGCCCTGATCGAGTTCTTTCAAATATGCCCATGTCTTTTCCCAGCCATTGATGGGATCGCTGGGGTTTTTATCGCCGAGAATATAGGGCATGGCCATCAAGAAGGTCCATCCAGGTCCCGAATTAACCGGGCGCGCGTAACAAAAACGGCCAGGATTCGCCTTGACCCAAGCGAGCAATTCCTCCGCATTCTTCGGCACTGTTTTGACGCGATCCGGCGCATATTCAAACAATGGTCCGGAGGGTGAGTAGACGACAGCCACGCCTTCATTTTGGCCGAAATTCTTCTGCATCATGAGTGCCTTCTCATGATAGATTTCATCTGCTTTCGGCAAGAGGTCCGGGTATTTCGTCCAGACATCGATCCAAAGACCTTGTGTAATGCCATCTGACATAGCGCCGGGGCCTGTCAGCACCAGATCAATATCGACCCGGTTGGCAGTCTGCTGCGCCTTGAGCTTGGCCGGAAGCTCCGGTGAGGGGGCGCGCGAGAAAATCACTTTCGATATAAGTGCTGGATTTTCCTTGGCAAACTTCTCGATTGCCGCCTGTGTCAGCTGCAGATTTCCAGCTACATCGATGATGTGCAGCGCGACAGGTGACGATGGCAGAGGTAGTGATTGCGCAAAAGAAAAGCGCGGCAATGCAGTTATTCCGGCAATGCCAGCCAATCCCCCGATTGCTTGTCTGCGATTAATTCGGATCATTATTTTCCTCCCAGAAATGACCGATTATTCTTATTTCTCCCAAAACAAGAATAATCATATTAGTATATTAATCGGAGGAAAAGCAACCCGGCCTCAATATTCGCTTAAGTCGGGAATTCCATAAAAAAGGGAGCCCCGGCTCCCTTGATTTAACTCATTTCTTTGGAGAGACCTTACATTGTGGCCCCGATTTGCCATGGCACGAATTCCGCATCGCCATAGCCCAGGGCCTCGGATTTGCTGCGCTCACCTGAGGCGATCTTCAGGATATGCTCGAATATTTCGCGTCCCTTGTCTTCGATGGAGACACCGTCGAGGACGTCACCGCAATTGATATCCATATCCTCGATCATCTGCGTATACATCGGGGTATTGGTGGCGAGCTTGATGGAAGGCGTCGGCTTGCAGCCATAGGCAGAACCACGGCCCGTGGTGAAGGCAAGAATATTGGCACCGCCTGCCACCTGGCCCGTCGCGGAAACTGGATCGTAGCCGGGAGTATCCATGAAAACCAAACCGCGCGCCGTAACTGGTTCCGCATAGCCATAGACCGCTTCGAGCGGCGTTGTGCCAGACTTTGCCACCGCGCCAAGCGACTTCTCAAGGATGGTGGTCAATCCGCCCGCCTTATTGCCGGGTGAAGGATTATTGTTCATTTCCATGCGGTTACGCGCCGTGTAATCTTCCCACCAAGCGATGACCGATTGCAGGCGTTCGACCGCTTCAGGGTTTGAAGCGCGCTCAATCAACAGGTGTTCTGCACCATAAATCTCCGGCGTTTCGGAAAGAATGGCGGTGCCACCCTGCTGCACCAGAAGATCAACGGCCGCGCCCAACGCCGGATTGGCGGTGATGCCGGAATAACCGTCCGAGCCGCCGCATTGCAAGGCGAGCATGAGTTCCGATGCGGGAATGGTTTCGCGCTTCACATTTGCCGCTGTCGGCAGCATGTCACGCACGGCAGCGACACCCGCTTCCATGGTCTTACGCGTGCCGCCTACCTCCTGAATTGTCAGGCTGCGGAATGTGTCGCTTTCGACAATATTATAGGCTTCTTTCCAGCGTCCGATCTGGAATCCCTCGCATCCAAGGCCGACCATGAGCACTGCGGCGATATTGGGATTGGTTGCATAGCCCCACTGGGTACGCTTCAAAACCTCGTAACCCTCACCCTTCACATCAAGCGCGCATCCACCGCCATGAACCAGCGGAATTATGCCGTCAACCATCGGATATTCGTCAAGAATACCGGACTTTTGCACTGCCTCAGCGATGAACCGGGCAACCGAAGCGGAGCAGTTCACGGAGGTCAAAACGCCGATATAATTGCGCGTTCCGGCACGCCCATTGGCGCGGCGAAACCCTTCAAAAACAGCACGTTGGCTAATGGGCAGTACGCCATGCACGGAGGTCGCGTGAGCCGCATCAGGTTCGCGCGCGAAATCGCTGTAGTCGAGATTATGTTCATGCACCCATTGGCCTGGCTCGATCTGCTTGGAAGCAGAACCAATGATCTGGCCAAATTTGCGAACCGGCTCACCCTTGGCAATCAACCGCGAAGCGAGTTTGTGGCCGCGCGGCACGCGATCCGTTACGGTAACATTTTCAATGCGTTGCCCGACCTGAAACGTGTCGACAGCAACGACGACATTGTCGCTGGCATGCAGGCGCAAATGCCGCGGTGCGGTGAGGGTGTCCATGTAACTCTCCAATTGGTCAATTAATATATTAGTCGCGTCGCGCTGGCTTGCAATGTGTCAAGATGAAACAGCGGAAACATTCCGGGTTAAAAGGCTGAGCTCACGGTGAATTATCAACCGATCACAACTAAAACACACGCTGCGATAGAGAATATTCGGCAAAATTTGCCAGGTTTTGGGGAAAAATCGGCAAACATTGCGAAGTTTCCAACCGATATGGTCAAATCACGCAGGAGACAAAGCTTTCTTTTCAATTTTCCAGGAAGCAAAATTCACAGACCCCCCATGAATTTCGGCGGCCATGGCCAAACTTTTTTTCGGAGGCAATTGGCGGCATAGGGCGCCGTACCCTTCGTTACTCAAACCTGCGTTCGTTGAAAGATAAGCGAAATTCCAAATATATTTTAATTCAACTTTTGAAATATATTGAAGCTATATTTCAAACATACTTTGTCATAAAAATTTGGGTTGGAATAGAACTAAATTTGTAGTTCATATTCAAAATATATCCAAGCTTATCTGAGTGAAACTCTCCAAATCGAGGACTGCCATGGCGCTCAATCAATCCCTGCTCGACCTTTTGAATATTCATCCGGAAAATGGTCTCGACGAGGTCATTATCGGCAATAATGGCGACGACACAATTTTCGGTGGCAGCGGCAACGAATATATCGAAGGTGGGAGCGGAACCGATTTGCTGTTCGGCAATGAGGGTATCGACACGCTGGGTTATGCCGGTTCGAAAGAAGGAGTCATGGTACGTCTGGGCGGACTTAACGGTTCGGGCACGCTCGGCGGTTGGCATGGCGATGCGGAAGGTGACCGGCTTGCCGTCGGTTTCGAAAACGTTGTGGGTTCCGGTTTCAACGATGTCATTTCCGGCGATGCCGGAGACAATGTTCTGGCTGGCCTCGACGGGGATGACGGCCTTGGCGGCGGCGCCGGCAATGACACATTGGTCGGCGGTGCCGGCAATGACTGGCTGGACGGCGGAACAGGCGACGACAAGCTGCTCGGCGGCTCAGGCGAAGACTACGCCTATGGTGGCGCTGGCAATGATGTTCTCGACGGCGGCAATGGCGATGACCGGCTTAGTGGCGACGAAGGCGACGACCAATTGCTCGGCGGTGCCGGTAATGACTGGCTCGACGGCGGTACGGGAAATGACTATCTCAATGGCGGTCTGGGCGATGATCATATTCGCGGCGATGCTGGCGACGACACACTGATCGGCGGCGCTGGCGATGACGTTCTGAATGGCGGCGACGGCGACGACCGCATCAGTGGCGGCACCGGCAATGACGCAATTGACGGCGGCGAAGGAACCAATTGGATTGATGCCGGGGCTGGTGATGACGAGATCCACACCAGCGGTGCTGCAAACTGGGTCAATGCTGGCGATGGCGATGACAAGGTATTTGGTGGCTCCGGCGATGACAGGATCAGCGGCGATGGCGGCGATGATCAGCTCAATGGTGGAGCCGGCACGGATTGGATTGATGGCGGCGATGGCAATGACACGTTGTTAGGCGGCGAAGGCGATGATTTCCTTCGTGGCGGCTCAGGCGACGATGTCCTGAATGGCAGTGCGGGCGATGACCGCTTGAACGGCGGCGAAGGCAATGACATTCTTAATGGTGGCGACGGCAATAATTGGCTGAGCGGTGGGTCTGGAGCAGACACGTTTATCTTCGAGACGTTCGGGCGGACTGCCCACATTACCGACTTCAGCGCAACTGACGGTGACAAGATCGATCTGAGCCGTCTCGATGCGGATACAAATACCGCTGGCAACCAGCCTTACCATTTCATTGGCGAAAGCGACTTCTCCGGTGCGGCAGGCGAATTGCGGATCGTGGTGCCGGAACAGGCAAGCGATACGCAATATCTGCATATCGAGGCTGATAGTGACGGCGACGGAATTGCCGACCTTATCATTGAGGTCAATAATACGGACCATGACTGGTCGGCAAACGACTTCAATCTGTAATGGAAATGAGAAAGGGCCGCTGAACAAGCGGCCCTTATCTTATGGACTATTTGGATGATGCGGCTAATTTTGCCAGAGCGCCGGGCGCTTTTTAAGTCGGCAAACTAATCTCTAACGCGCCCGACGTTTCCGCTCGTATCAAGCGCGTCGCGTGATGGGTGTTACATTTGATTGACGTTTTGCCTGTGCGTGGTCATTGACGAATTTGACGATCCGCGGCGCGATTTCAGCGCGGAATCTCGACCCATTGAAAACGCCGTAGTGGCCAACCTTGGGCTGTAGATAATGTAGCCGCATGTCTTCAGGGATATTGACGCATAGCGTTTGCGCGGCCTTTGTCTGACCCACGCCCGAAATATCATCGTTCTCTCCCTCAACAGTCAGAAGCGCCACATTGCGAATCGCAGATGGGTCAACCGGCAGGCCGCGATGCGTCATCTCCCCTTTTGGTAAAGCCTGGCGCACAAAAACCGTATCCACAGTCTGCAAATAAAACTCGGCTGTCAGATCCATTACCGCAAGATATTCATCGTAGAACTCGCGATGCTTGTCTGCGGAATCGCCATCTTCCTTGACCAGATGCACAAAAAATTCCTTGTGGGCAGTAATATGCCGGTCGAGATTCATGCTCATGAACCCGGAAAGCTGTAAAAACCCTGGATATACATCGCGCATGAAACCGGCATGCGGCCATGGAACAGACATGATTACATTTTCGCGGAACCAGTCGATACCCTTTTCTTCGGCAAGCTTGTTCACAGCTGTCGGATTCTTGCGGGTATCAATTGGCCCGCCCATCAGCGTCATGCTCGACGGGGCAAACCGATCGCCATTGGCTTCCATGACTGCCACGGCAGCAAGCACGGGCACAGAGGGCTGGCAGACCGCGACAACGTGGGTATCCTCGCCCAATGCATGAAGTATTTCGATGACATAATCGATATAGTCGTCAAGATCGAAAGAACCATCGCTCAAAGGAACAGTGCGCGCGTCGACCCAATCGGTAATGTAAACCTCGGCATCCGGCAGCAAGGCCTCGACTGTGCCGCGCAGCAAAGTCGCATAGTGCCCGGACATGGGAGCCACGATCAAGATCTTGGGATCGGCAGCCCGTTTTGCCGACAATGAGCGCTTGAAATGAACCACGTTGCAGAATGGCTTTGACCAGACCGTTTTCTCGCGAATTTCCGTTTCAACGCCATCAACGACAGTCGTCGGAAGGTTGAACTTTGGTTTTGCATAGGCTCTCGTGGCGCGCTCAAACAGCTCGCAGCCAGCAGTAATCGAACGCCCTAAAACCGTTTGTGACAATGGATTCAACGGGTTGTCGTAAAACAACTTGGTAGCGTCAGCCAGAGCGCGATAGGGTTGAAGCGCCGCATGGTTGAGTTCATAAAGCTGGTAAAACATTCCACTGTCCGATCCATCAGCACAACTGCAACCTAAAGACCATCTCACTCACAGGTGAAAAAGTTCTTGATTGATCAGTGAGCCTATCCGGTTTTGGTAATATTGCAATGCAACAAACAGCTAAGGCTGGATAAAAATGCCTTAGCCCGGCATAGCCAGAAACCATTGAAATTATTAGCTAAAGTGTCAAGCGCCCTCGACAATCAGCATTTCAGCGTCAGCCACGCTTTGCCGAATTGCTTTAGCCGCCTGATATTCCGGCGAATTGTAACAATCTAATGCTGCTTGGACCGACGGAAACTCGATCACGACATTGCGGCCACGGGCTTGCCCTTCCAATGTGTGAAATGGACCGCCCCGTGCCAGGAAATTGGCGCCAAACTTTTCAAAGGCCGGTTTTGCCGTCGAGACGTAATCCTTGTACCGTTCAGCATCCCGAACGTCGACACGTGCTATCCAATATCCCTTGGCCATAGTCCCTCTACCTTCTGCAATTGGTTACTCTTACAGCTTGAGACTGTGCTCTCATTTCCAGCCATTAGCTCGATTTGAGAATCACATCCCATCCTAATCGAGCTTATGCTGGCGCAAATCCGTTTGCCATTTCGCTCAATATCGATTCAGCCGCTGAACGCCGATCTTGCGCGGCAATAATTGGACGCCCGACCACAAGATGTGTCGCCCCGCCACGAAGCGCATCCGCAGGTGTCATTACCCGTTTTTGGTCTCCAACATCCGCACCTGCCGGGCGGATACCCGGTGTCACAATATTGAGTTTCGGCCCGACAATCTCGCGTACGCCCGATGCTTCGGCGGCAGAGCACACAATGCCGCCCATGCCGGCGTCGGCGGCCTGTTTTGCGCGCTTTAGAACAAGAGCTTCGGGACTGTCGGCGTAACCGGCCTCAATGAGGTCTTGCCCATCCATCGAAGTCAGAACAGTGACACCGAGCAAGCACAGATCCGATCCGTGCGCTGCTTCAACCGCTGCCCTCATGGCCCTCGGATAAGCATGCAAGGTGAGCATCGACACGCCCATTTTAACAATATTCTCGACGCCCTTGGCGACAGTATTGTCGATATCGAGAAGCTTCATATCCAGAAAGACTTTTTTGCCCGACCGGACCAGGTCAGATGCAAAATCCAATCCCCCGGCAAATACCAGCTGATAGCCGATTTTATAGAAGGTCACCATATCGCCAAGTTCGCCGACAACCTCATTGGCCACTTCAACCGTAGGCACATCAAGGCCCACGATCAGGCGCTCGCGCAAAGCCGCATTCGTCATGACAAATCACCTTTTCTGTTGATCGTATTCCAATCGCACAGAAACGGCCAACAGGAAAGAACCTAATCGGCGCGCCGATACACCCAAAGCCGGGCTGGCGGCACATTGCGGATAATGAAGTCGAGATGTTCGACCTTGTAATTACCGCGTCCAGCAGGAACAGGCGACATGGGGCCATAGGTGATCTGAACGACCGGGCGGCCATGGGGGATACGGCGCAACAGATCTTCGATGATTTTAACGCGGTCGCCGACGGGGAAGTTCAACAAGGGCACCGCCGAAATGACCGAATCAAACTTCTGGTCACGCTTGTCGCCAAGGGTCGTATCCAGATCGAAAGCATCGCCTTCGATAATGTTTACGCCTGGAAAATCTTCTCGCAAATGTTCAGCAAAATCCGCTGAATATTCAACGCAGTAAAGGTCGGATGGCTCTACACCGCGCTTCAAAATGGCTTTGGTGATAACACCCGTGCCCGGCCCCAACTCCAGCACAGGAAGGCCGGAATGCGGATTGATGACGCTTGCCATGCGGCGAGCCGTGACAGAACTTGTCGGCAAAATTGACCCGACAGCCTTCGGCCCGTGCATCCAACCCTTGAAGAAGCGAATTTCCTCGCCGAATTTTTCGGCAAACTTCTTGCCCAGTGGTCGTGACATGCCATTCCTCCGTCGCAGCAAGAACAATTTATGACGCAACCGACGATAGATGCAAGGCTGCAACTTGCGAAAAACTCAATAAACTACTCGCTCAACCCCTCAAAGAAATCCTTCATGCGGGAAAAGAAGCCTGTCGATTGCGGGCTATTGTCCTGCGAAGAAACGCGTTCGAATTCTTCCAGCAATTCGCGCTGCTTCTTGTTGAGGTTTTGCGGGGTTTCAATTGCGATCTGAATATAGAGATCGCCCATGGCGGGTTGCCGTAGAACCGGCATGCCTTTGCCTTTCAGGCGGAACTGCTTGGCGTTTTGCGTACCATCTGGAATCTTGACGCGCGTCTGGGTGCCATCCAGTGTCGCCACCTCGAACTGTCCGCCAAGCGCGGCTGTAGTCATCGAGATCGGGACTTTGCAATAAAGATCGGCACCATCGCGCTGGAAGAATTCATGTGGCTTCAGCGAGAGGAAAATATAAAGATCGCCTGAGGGGCCGCCGCGAAGTCCTGCCTCGCCCTCACCCGTGAGGCGAATGCGTGTTCCATCTTCAATGCCGGCTGGAATATTGACCGAGAGAGAACGCTCTTCGGTGATACGTCCCTGGCCGCTGCATTTCGGGCAAGGGTCCTTGATGATCTGGCCGCGGCCGTGACAGGTCGGGCAGGTGCGTTCAATGGAAAAGAAACCCTGAGCTGCACGCACGCGGCCGGAACCGCTACAGGTGCCGCATGTGACCGGTTGCGTGCCGGGCTTGGCACCACTGCCGGAGCATTCGTCGCAAGTAATCGATGTCGGGACATGGATTTGCGCCGTCTTGCCTGCATAGGCTTCTTCAAGCGTGATTTCCATATTGTAGCGCAGGTCCGCACCGCGCTCGCGACCACCGGAACGGCGCTGGCGTCCGCCGCCCATCATCTCGCCAAAAATGTCTTCAAATATGTCGGCAAAGCCACCGCTGCCGCCGCCACCGAAACCACCGCCGCCCATGCCGCCATTTTCAAAGGCAGCGTGACCGAAGCGATCATAGGCCGCGCGCTTTTGCGGATCTTTCAGCGTTTCATAGGCTTCGCCGATTTCCTTGAACTTGTGCTCGGCATTGGCATCGCCCGGATTCTTGTCAGGGTGGAATTGCATTGCCAGTTTACGGAAAGCGCTCTTCAGCTCTTTCTCATCAGCGCCTTTGCCTACGCCGAGGGTTTCGTAATAGTCAGCCTTCATCCAAATACTCGTTCCATGGGATCGCCAGAACTTCCGCAGAAGCTCGTTTAAGAGCGGTATTTAGGTGCTCACGCCCGTAAATGCCATAGTTAACTTACATTGATTCTAATCAAATGGCGCATATTTGCTGTTTAAAGCGTTTATGTGGCAACAATCTGGGCCAAGCCAGCCAATCAATAACGCGGCAAATCGAACGACCAAAATTTTCTTGAACTTCGAAGGCCGTTCCAGCTTGACCGCCGAGCAAACAAAAAGCCCGGCTCAATGGCCGGGCTTTTCGTTAAACGCAGGGCGTTAGGATCAGGCAGACTTCTTCTTGCCGTCTTCGTCGATCTCTTCGAAATCGGCATCGACAACATCATCATCTGCCTTTGCAGTCGCATCGGCTTCAGCACCTTCGCCAGCTTCCGCAGCCTGTGAGGCTTCATACATGGCCTGACCAAGTTTCATCGAAACTTCGGCAAGAACTTGCGTCTTGGCCTTAATGTCTTCAGCGTCATCGCCTTCGACAGCAGTCTTCAGCTCGGCAAGGGCGGTCTCAATGGAGCCCTTGTCTTCAGCCGAAACCTTGTCGCCATAATCCTTCAGCGACTTTTCAGTCGAATGGATCAGAGCTTCAGCCTGGTTCTTCGACTCAACGGCCTCGCGGCGCTTCTTGTCGCTCTCGGCATTGGCCTCGGCGTCCTTGACCATCTTCTCGATATCGGCGTCGGAAAGACCGCCCGATGCCTGAATACGGATCTGATGTTCCTTGCCAGTGCCCTTATCCTTGGCCGAAACGTTGACAATACCGTTCGCATCAATGTCGAAACCGACTTCGATCTGCGGAATGCCGCGTGGTGCTGGCGGAATACCAACGAGATCGAACTGGCCAAGCGACTTGTTGTCAGCAGCCATTTCACGCTCGCCCTGGAAGACGCGGATCGTCACGGCGGACTGATTGTCTTCAGCCGTGGAGAAAGTCTGCGACTTCTTGGTGGGGATCGTGGTGTTGCGTTCGATCAGACGTGTGAACACGCCGCCAAGTGTTTCGATGCCAAGTGACAATGGCGTTACGTCGAGCAAAAGAACGTCCTTGACGTCGCCCTGCAGAACGCCAGCCTGAATGGCAGCACCCATGGCCACAACTTCGTCCGGATTCACACCCTTGTGTGGTTCCTTGCCGAAGAAGGCTTTGACGATTTCCTGGATCTTCGGCATGCGGGTCATACCGCCGACGAGGACCACTTCATCGATTTCGCCAGCCTTGAGGCCTGCATCCTTGAGCGCGGCCTTGCATGGCTCAACCGTGCGCTGGACCAGATCGTCAACGAGGCTTTCGAACTTCGAGCGCGACAACTTCATGGTCAAGTGCTTTGGACCCGAAGCATCTGCCGTAATGAATGGCAGGTTGATTTCAGTCTGCTGCGACGAGGAAAGCTCGATCTTGGCCTTTTCGGCAGCTTCCTTGAGGCGCTGCAAAGCAAGCTTGTCGTTCTTCAGGTCGATGCCCTGTTCCTTCTTGAACTCGGCTGCGAAATATTCAACGAGACGCATGTCGAAATCTTCACCGCCAAGGAATGTATCGCCATTGGTGGACTTAACTTCGAAGACACCATCGCCGATTTCCAGAACGGATACGTCGAATGTACCACCGCCAAGATCGTAGACGGCAATGGTCTTGCCTTCCTTCTTGTCGAGGCCATAGGCCAGAGCAGCAGCAGTCGGTTCGTTGATGATACGCAGAACTTCAAGACCGGCAATCTTACCGGCATCCTTGGTTGCCTGACGCTGGGCATCGTTAAAGTAAGCCGGAACGGTGATAACGGCCTTTTCAACCTTTTCGCCCAGATAGGCTTCAGCTGTTTCCTTCATCTTCTGCAGGATCATTGCGGAGATCTGCGAAGGCGAATACTTCTTCTTGTGCACTTCTACCCAAGCGTCGCCATTATCGCCTTTGACGATTTCATAAGGAACAAGCTTCTTGTCCTTGGCAACAGTCGGGTCTTCGTAGCGGCGGCCGATAAGGCGCTTGACCGCAAAAACGGTTCCTTCCGGATTTGTTACAGCCTGACGCTTGGCCGGCTGGCCAGCAAGGCGCTCATCACTATCCGTAAAAGCGATGATCGAAGGCGTTGTACGTGCACCTTCTGCATTTTCGATGACCTTCGCGCTCTTGCCGTCCATAACGGAAACGCAGGAATTGGTCGTACCCAGATCAATACCGATAACTTTAGCCATTACTCTTCTCCATTCAGCAGGCTGCCGGGACCTCTGCCGAGCATTCCATACGGGCAGCCCCTAGGGTTTAACAAAATCAGGGCTGCCGGGGCGGGCAGTTCCTTACAGTGTTGAGGGCTATATAAGAAGGGGTAAATTGCCATGCAAGTAAGAAGCAGTGCAATTTACACCCTTAATAGCCCAAAAAGACACATAAAATGGCGTTTTCAGCCCGTTTTATGCGGATACTTATAAGAGTCGTCAGACGGTTTCCCACTTGCCGCTCTTGTCGGAGCGATAAACGGCATCAATGAGCTTTTGATTCCGTACCGAATCTTCCAGCGAAAACACACCGGCCTTCTCGCCTTGGGCCTCGCGGGCAAATGCCTCGACCTGCAACCTGTAGTGGTTGACGCCACCAAAGTTGAATTCCTGCGCACCGTCATGTGCCGCGTTATGCAGCCAAACCTTTGCGTGGTCATACTTGCCTGTGTTGAACGGCGCCAGAACCTCGATATAGCCCTTGTCGCCATGAAAAACGATGGACTGGCGCGACGCAAGCTGGGTCCCGACATAGAAACCCAGTTCAAAACCATCAAAATCAGCACGGACGCTGGCATAGCGGTCCGTGCCGAAATCCGGGTCGCGCTCGACTGTGGCGCTAACCCGAAGCGGCTCCTTGCCGGTGACGAAACGCGTGACAACAGTCGGATAGACGCCAATATCGGGCAAGGCACCGCCACCCAGCGATAGCTGATTGCGCATATTGCCCGCATCCTTGTTGAAATAGGTGAACGCTGCCTGAACCCGACGCAAGGTTCCGATGGTTCCACCCTGCACCAACTCACGAACTTTCAGCCATTGCGGATGATAGGTGACCATGAAGGCTTCTGAAATCAAGACGCCATGCGTATCGCGGGCATGCTGCAAGGCGGCAATCTGATCGGCATGCAGCGAAATCGGCTTTTCGCACAGGACATGCTTTCCAGCTTCGGCTGCCTTCAACGACCATTCGACATGCTGCGAGGTCGGCAAGGGAATATAGACGCCGTCAATATCCTTGGAGGCGAGCATTTCCTCGTAGGAGCCGAATGCATGGGGAGCGCCAAAACGATCCGCCACCGCGCGTGCTTTCGACAAGTCACGGCTGGCAACGGCCGATAGAACCGAATTTTCCGCATCGCAAATGGCGGGAATAACCACGGTGACGCCAATTTTGGCAGTAGACAGAATACCCCAGCGAAACATGCAAACTCCTTCTATGACCGGCCCGATAGGCGGTCAGCACCCTATTGTATTTCGGTTACGGAAGGAAAGACCGCTCAACCGGTATATTTGAAGAAATCGATAAATGCGCGCAGTGCCGGACGCATTTGCCTGCGGCTGGGGTAATAAAGATAGACGCCGGGAAATGGCGTGCACCAATCCTCCAAAACGCGTTGCAGCCGCCCGTCGGCAATTGCTTTGGGCACCATATGCTCCAAAAGAAAAGCAATGCCCACGCCGCCAAGCACTGCTTCAAGAACCAACGTATCATCACCCAGAATAAGCGGGCCATCGACATCAAGGACGATTTCTTCCACGCCTTTTTCAAATTCCCAGCGATAGACTTGGCCGCTGGAAAACCGGCGGCGGATACAGCGATGATTGAGCAAGTCTCTCGGGTGTAACGGCACCGGATTGCGTTTGAAATAGTCCGGCGTAGCAACGACACTTCCAGAAATCGTATCGCTCATGCGCACAGCGATCATATCCGATTCCAGGCTCTCTCCAAGCCGCATGCCCGCATCCATGCCAGCGGCAACGATATCATTGAATTGTTCCTCTACCCGCAATTCCAGCGTGATTCCGGGATAGGTCTGGCTAAAATCCGCGAGTCTTGGACCCAGCAGCCAATGCGCGGCGAAGGGCGGTACGCTGAGCCGCAGATTGCCTGCCACACGATTATTGGCTTCTTTAACTGCACCCAGCGCCAGGTCGATCTCACCAAGGGCAGGCTTCAAGCGCTTCAGCAGCATCGCCCCTTCATCCGTCAGGGCGACGCTGCGCGTGGTGCGGGTCAATAATCGAACCCCCAGCGATTGCTCCAGCGCGGCTATGGCATGACTGACCGCCGAAGGCGCAATGCGAAGCTCCTTGGCGGCACCGCGAAAACCACCGCAGGCGGCGACAGTGGTGAAAATGGCGAGTTGGGGCAAATGAGAACGATCCATTGATCTATAATATAGAACAAGCTGTGAAATTTTAAGCGAATTATCGAACAGCAATTTACGACCTATGTTTGCTTCACCACACCAGGCAATTTCAGCGAAGCGGTTTTCCGTCAGGAATTGCGTAAAAGGAGATAAGTGATGGAACAGCGTAAACTTGGAACCAATCTTAACGTATCAGCGGTCGGTCTCGGCTGCATGGGCATGACATTTGCCTATGGCGGACAGGACGAAGCGGATGCGATCCGCACCCTTCACCGCGCTATCGATATCGGCGTTACATTCTTCGATACTGCCGAGGTATATGGTCCGTTCGACAATGAAATTCTGCTTGGCAAGGCTTTCAAGGGCCGCCGCGACGAGGTTGTGATCGCCACCAAATTCGGATTCAAGATTGCCGATGAGGGTGAAGGCGCCGCCCGCATGATAGGCGTCGATAGCCGACCGGAACATTTGAAGGCTGTTGCCGAGTCCTCGCTCGGACGACTGGGTATTGAACAGATTGACCTGTTCTACCAACATCGGGTGGATCCCAATGTTCCTATTGAGGAAACAGTCGGAGCCATGGCCGAACTGGTCCAGCAGGGTAAGGTGAAGGCGCTGGGCCTATCGGAAGCAAGCGCCGCCACGATCCGCCGCGCCCACAAGGTGCATCCCATTGCTGCGGTCCAAAGCGAATACTCCCTATGGAGCCGCGAGCCGGAAGACGAAGTATTTGCAGTTTGCCGTGAGCTCGGAATCGGCTTTGTGCCTTACAGCCCGCTTGGCCGTGGCCTCCTGACCGGGACGATCAACAAACCTGACGAACTTGGCGCTGACGATTGGCGCAAGACATTGCCGCGTTTTCAAACGGAAAACATGAACGCCAATGCCGCACTGATCGCAACATTGAAGGGGCTGGCTGCCGATAAGGGCGTGACAGCAGCGCAATTGGCGCTTGCCTGGGTGCTCCATCAGGGCGACTTCATCGTGCCTATTCCCGGTGCCCGCAAGATCAAGCACCTGGAGGAAAACACTGCCGCCGCCGACATCAAGCTGACAGAAGCTGAGCTGATCCGCATCGGCGGTGCTTTAACGCCGGATCGGGTGGCCGGGAGTCGCTACACGGAAGCTGCATTGGCCTTGGTGAACGGCTAAACGACAAATGCGGGGCGCTGGGCAATCAGCGCCCCTGCTTATTTTTGAATCTCTGTCGGATCAAGCGGAATACTGTTGCCGTCCGGATCGACAAGCGCCTTCTTTATGGCGTTGAGAAACATTTCGGGATCGTCAATGACAACCCTGACGCTCCTGTGTTTCTTGAACGGATTCAGACCAGAGAACTTTAATGTCGCTGTCCTTTCGTCATATCGAATTTCCTGCAATTCGCGGATACGCATGTCGCCAAGATCCTTGCTCTAGCATTTGCAGCTAAGCTTTTCCGAACCTTGTGTCACAATCAAGTCCGGCAATAGGTAGCGCGATTTGAAGACCTGTCTATACCGCGAGAAACACACCGGAAATGGTTGTGAGCATCAATGCGCCACCAGCCACTCCGGCGGTCTGCTTCCTGTTTAAAACCACATGGGACGCTGCAAATTCAACAGCGACAAGAAACACGATAATTGCCAACACCGGATTTGAGGCAAGGCTGGGATAAATGACCGACATGATGATGTAGAACAGCTCAATGGCAGACAGGCCGAACACGCCGATCAAACCACCTTGCCAAAATTGGGCCCCCGTCTGGATTGCACCAATCATACTTCCAAGCACCGTGGTAACGGCCAGCACGAATAGTAAAACATGCATCAACTCACTCCTGGTTTCAGGCGTGTATCTGCACCGGCAAGCTGACAATGCGCTGAACAATCAGCGGCCCGTACTATCGGCAATGGCGCGCGTTGCATCATCGGCAGGAAAATACTGCTCGATGAAAATTCCCTCCGTCAAAACCTCCTGCGCCGAACCGAATGACGTAAGCGTCGTGATCCAATTTGTCTCCGTATCGCCAAGCCGTAATCGGGCTGTGATAATTGGCGGTGGATTTCTCTCGCCTTCATCGTTGCGTAATAAAGCGGAAATCTCCGTATCATTTTCATAGACCGCCAGGCGCTGCGCCAAACCGCTTTTCGGCCCATAAAGACGGGCTTCATTCCGCGCTCTTTTCAGGAAGAGCAGGGCAACTTCCGGCCAGTTGGTCATTGCCTGCCGTACAGGACCCGGCTCAAGCACGAGCGCCAGAATGTTTATTCCCGGCGCGACCGATATGCCGAGCGCACCCGCCAAAGCAGCAAACCCCGCATTGGCAGCAAGAATATCGTGGTCGGCATCAAAAGCGACGGCGGGCCATGGTTCATGTTTTGTCAGTATCAGATGCAGTGTGTCGCGGACCAGAACAGGCAATCCTGCCAGTCCGTCCCGCTCCGCCGAGAAATAACGCGGCGCGAAACCGGCAGCACTGAAGAGCTCGTTCTGTATTCTGTAAGGCAGGTCAAGCGCTTCGCAAATGCGGATGATCATGCCTTCCGAGGGCCGGGAACGTCCGGTTTCAAGAAATGACAAGTGCCGGGAGGAAATGCCCGCCTCAAGGGCAAGGTCCATCTGGCTCAGGTGCCTGTGCGAGCGCCATTGCTTCAGATGATCGCCGAACTCCATGCCATTCTCCTTTTGGCAAACCTGACTTAGGCCCGCTGGGATATCCATTACCTCCAAGGTAATTGTTTTGCTTACGTCAAATTGACATGCTTGCCTCATCAACGCAACAAAGGAGAGCGACATGATACAGATCAATCTGAAAGATGGCATGATGACCAATGCCGTTTTGACCGGCGTAACCGGACTTGGACTTGCCGTATTTTCCGAGCTTGCCACGCAATATCTCATGCCCGGCGCACCAAGCTGGCTGGTCCTGGGACTTGGCATTGCGCTTCTGCTTTTCGCCGCTGACGTTGGCATGATAGCTCAGTGGAAAACCCGGTCGCGACCTTTCGTCGGCTTTGTCTTTATAGCGGACTTGCTATGGGTCATCTGCGTCCCGGCGATCCTCGTGCTGATGCCCTCTGCCTTTACGCCGCTGGGTGTGGTCGCAACTGTTGCCGTTACTGCCGTGGTTGCTGTCTTTGCCCTGATCGAATGGAACGGATTGAAGCATTTGCGAGCGGCCTGAATTGCCTAAGGCAGATGAGCGAACCAGCCGCTCGTCTGCCTTAGTCTTGCCAGAAACCGGCCGCACTCATATTCGCCGCCGCTGTTCTGTTTCGCTTTGGAGTCAGCGCGCAATATACAAAAATTTATTGTCCTGTTTGTCCCCAACACACGCCAGCCACCCCTGTATATTCATCGATGGTCGGGCCTTCAAAAGCTGGAATATCATGGAAAAATCCACCAGAAAGTCACTTCGGCGCTGGATTGCCGGAATCGTAATTCTCACCTTTCTCGCCTTCTTCATTCCTTATCTCGAATTTTTCTATCTCGCCTGCGGTCTCTATGATCTGGCCCGTAACAAGAACCTGAAACTCCAGGTCGTCGAACAATATTTCTTTGGCAATGGACTGTTCACCTGGCTGCTATCGCCCTTGAACATCCTGCTCGATATTCTTTCTTTGCCCTACAGGAACAAGGGCGTTTACAAATTGCAGGATCTGCCGCCAGCCTATCAGGCGGAAGTGAAGCGCCTGATCACCGCGACACAGAAGGAAAACATTAAAGGACAATTGCAGCAGCGGGCAGAACAGCAAGGCCGCAGCATGTTCTTCTTCAAATGGTATGGCAAAGACCAGCCAAGCTTTGCCAATGTCCCTTCATTCTATGAGCACTATGACTTCGTGAAGACGATTGGCGTTTCTGTGTTCAACAAGAAGAACTCGACTTCAAAGCATTTCGGCCCGATCCGGGCAACAATCCGCGTGCTTTACAATATCAACGATATGAATGACCGGACTGCCTATATCTGGTGCGGCGATATCACCAGCTACTGGAAGGATGACAAGCTGTTTATTTTTGATGACACGCTGATGCATCAATCCGTCAACCAGACCGATCAGACGCGCTATTGCCTATTTGTCGATATATTGCGCCCGTCATACATGCCGGGTTTTTTTGCCGCGATCGTCACATTCATGGGTGTGATCCTGAAAGGCAGCAACTCGATATTCTACAAGAACTGGAAGGTGATCCAGAAATAGTATCAGCAGGGTAAGAGAGGGGGGTGATTTGCCCCCTCTCTCACAATTTCTCTCCCCCGATGGGGAGCAAGGCTTACCCGCGCAATACGCCGCCTGTCTGCTTGGCAACGCTTTCGACCACGCGCTTGGTCAGCGCGTCGAGATCCTCATCGTTCAAGGTGCGCTCCTGTGGTTGGATCGCCACTTCAATAGCCACGGACTTCTTGTCCTCGCCCAGCGAAGCGCCCTCGAACAGATCAAATACCTGCACGCCGACAATCAGCTTCTTGTCGCTGCTCAATGCCGCACGGACAATGGTGCCAGCTTCGACAGATTTGTCGACGACGAAAGCAAAATCGCGCCGTAGAAGCTGCAAGTCGGAAAGGTTGAGCGCCAGTTTCGTCCGGGTGGCTTTCTGCTTCGGCTCCGGTATCGCATCAATGAAGATTTCGAAGCCGCAAAGATTGCCGCCGACATCCAGTGTTTCCAGAGTTTTCGGGTGGAATTCGCCGAATGTGCCAAGGATGACTTTTGGACCAAGCTTGATCGTGCCGGACCGGCCTGGATGATACCATGCTGGACCGCCTGCCTCGATCTGCAACTTGTCGACGGGTGCACCGCATGCCTCCAGAACCGCAATGGCATCGGCCTTGGCATCGAATACGCCAACGGGCGATGCATTGCCTGACCAGTGGCGGCCAGTTCCCTCAAAACGAGCCGTGCCACGACGAACACCTGCCGCAACGCGGCGCTGGTCTTCCGGAGCATTGCCTTCATAAGTGCCGGAAACCTCGAACAATGCGAGATCGTTGAAACCGCGATCCGCATTGCGTTGAGCAGCGGCAAGCAGGCCGGGTAACAAGGAAGGACGCATGTCGGACATATCGGCGGCAATCGGATTGCTCAATTTAAGCTCCGGCTTTCCGCCACCAAAGGCTTTAGCAGCGCTTTCCGAAATGAATGACCATGTGACGGCTTCCATCATACCGCGCGACGCGAGTGCTCGCTTGGCATTGCGCGTGCGGATCTGCAAAGTCGTCAAAATCTTGCCATTGACTGCGGCGTGGCTGACCAGCGGCTGCGGCTCAATCAGATTGATACCGTGAATACGCATGACTTCTTCAACCAGATCGGCCTTGCCATCCACATCCGGGCGCCATGACGGCACCACGACATCAACCAATTCGCCTGTACCCTGCGGCACGAAACCCAGGCGGGACAAGATATCGAGACTGGTCTTGGTCGGCACGTCGATACCAGTCAGGCGCTTGACTTCAGATGCGGGGAACTTGACCGTCTTAGGAGTGTGGCCCTTGTAGCCCACAACCTTGGTTTCAGACGGCGTGCCACCGCAGAACTCAAGAACGAGTTGCGCAGCAAGTTCAACACCCGGGATCATCTGCTCAGGATCAACACCGCGTTCAAAGCGATAGCGGGCATCGGTGATAATGCCCAGCGTGCGGCCCGTGCGAGCAACATTCATTGCATCCCAAAGCGCAGACTCAATCACCACATTGACCGTGTTTTCATCGCAACCGGAGTGCTCGCCGCCCATGACGCCAGCAATGGATTCTACCCCGTTGTCGTCAGCGATAACGACATTCTCCGGGCTCAAAGTATAATCCTTGCCATTGAGACCAAGGATCGTTTCACCGTCGCGGGCGCGGCGGACCGTCAGCTGGCCCTTGACCTTGTCCGCATCGAAAACATGCAGCGGGCGGCCACGGTCGAACGTGACGTAATTGGTGATGTCAACCAGCGCATTGATGGGACGCAGGCCAATAGCGATAAGACGTTGCTGCAACCATTTCGGGCTATGGCCATTCTTGACGCCTGTGACAGTGCGCCAGGCAAAGCCCGGACATAGATAATCCTCACCCTTCAAATCGAGAGCAACTTCGACCTGCGGTACGCCTGTTCCCTTTACGGGTTCAATCGCCGGTGTTTTCAGCTTGCCAAGACCAGCGGCAGCCAGATCGCGGGCGATGCCATAGACACTGGTACAATCCGGGCGGTTCGGTGTCAGGTTAATCTCGATGACCGGATCATCAAGGCCAGCATAGGCGGCAAAGCTCGTGCCGACAGGGGCATCAGCAGGCAGATCAATAATGCCATTATGTTCATCGGACATTTCCAGCTCACGCTCGGAGCACATCATGCCGTGGCTCTCCACGCCCCTGATCTTGCCGACCGAAAGCGTGATATCGATACCCGGCACATAGGCGCCCGGCGCTGCAAAGGCTCCAATCAATCCGGCACGCGCGTTGGGTGCACCGCATACAACCTGAAGCGGCTTGCCGTCGCCCGTATCAACGGTGAGCACCTGCAGCTTGTCCGCATCCGGATGCCTTGCAGCTGTCAATACTTTGGCGATGACGAAAGGCTTCAGCGCTGCCTTGTCGTCGAGCGATTCCACCTCAAGACCAATCATGGTCAGAGTTTCGACGATTTCATCCAGCGAGGCTTGCGTCTCAAGATGATCTTTCAGCCAGGAGAGTGTGAATTTCATGATTTCACTCGTTTCTCAATATTATTCGGGCTAGGCCCGATATCTCGGTCGGTTCTGCCGCGCCTTAAGCGCTCAGACCTCCAAACAGGGTTGGCATGTCGAGCGGACGGAAGCCGTAATGCGACAGCCAGCGCACATCGGCATCGAAGAAGGCGCGAAGATCGGGCATGCCATATTTGAGCATGGCAATGCGGTCGATCCCCATGCCCCAGGCAAAGCCCTGATACTCATCCGGGTCCAACCCGCCATGACGCAGTACGTTTGGATGCACCATGCCGCAACCGAGAATCTCCATCCAGTCATTGCCTTCACCGAACTTCACTTCCTTGCCGGAGCGGTCGCACTGGATATCAACTTCCAGCGATGGCTCGGTGAAGGGGAAATAGGACGGACGGAAACGCATCTTCAAGGATGGGACCTCGAAGAAGGTTTTGCAAAATTCTTCAAGCACCCATTTCATATTGGCGACATTGGCAGTCTTGTCGATGACCAGACCCTCGACCTGATGGAACATGGGCGAGTGGGTGGCATCGGAATCCATCCGGTATGTCTTGCCCGGAATGACAATGCGGATCGGCGGCTTCTGCGCTTCCATGGTACGGATCTGCACAGGGCTCGTGTGGGTACGCAGCACACGCCGGTCATTCTTCTCATCTGGATTGAAGAAAAACGTATCGTGCATTTCGCGAGCCGGATGGCCTTCGGGAAAATTGAGCGCCGTGAAATTATAGTGATCGGTCTCGATATCCGGACCTTCGGCAATAGCGAAACCCATATCGGCGAAGATCGCCGTGATTTCGTCAATGACCTGACTGATCGGATGAATACGACCGCGCTCTGCTGGAGAAGCTCGCAAGGGAAGCGTCACATCAAGCTTTTCCCGGGCAAGACGCTCGGTTATTGCAGCATCCTTGAGCATCGTCTTGCGAGCGCTAAGTGCTTCAGTAATGCGATTCTTCAAGCCGTTGATTGCCGGGCCTTGGCTCTGGCGCTCTTCCGGCGACATGGAACCAAGCGATTTCAGCTTTTCGGAGATAGACCCCTTTTTGCCCAGCGCCGCTACGCGAACGGCCTCAATCGCGGCTTCATCGTTGGCAGCATCGATCTGCGCGGCAAGGGCGCTTTCCAATTGTGTAAGCTCATCCATGGCTTTTCACCTGTTATTCTACAGTGACATGTCGGATGCCGCTTTTTCCTTGCAGAACAGAGCGGCGTTAAAAATCGAAAAACCCGCGCCAGCCGAGCCAGCGCGGGTTTCCCAAACTTAAATTTTCGAATGCTTTGGGAGCGGCGGCTGGACTTAGCGGACAGCGCCTTCAAAAGCGTTCGGTGTGGTATCTTTAAGATATTCGAGCGCCTTCTTGGCAGAAGCCACGATTGCACCGAATGCTTCAGGCTCGTGGATCGCGAGATCCGACAGAACCTTACGATCGACTTCGATGCCCGACTTTGTCAGACCATCGATGAAGCGGCTATATGTCAAACCATGCTCACGCACAGCAGCGTTGATGCGCTGTGTCCAGAGAGCGCGGAATGTGCGCTTCTTGTTCTTGCGATCGCGATAGGCATATTGCTTCGAACGATCGACAGCAGCCTTGGCGGTCTTGATTGTATTCTTGCGGCGACCGCGGAAACCCTCGGCCTGCTTCAGAACTTTTTTATGCTTGGCGTGGGACGTAACGCCCCGTTTTACACGTGCCATGATATGATCTCCTTAACTTAGGATGGATAACGTTGCCCGGATCAGAGACCGTTAGGCAGGAACTTCTTCACGATTTTCGCATCGGCATCAGCAAGAACCATGGTTCCGCGAGCGTCACGAATGAATTTGTTCGAACGTTTGATCATGCCATGGCGTTTGCCAGCGGCGGCGGCTTTGATTTTGCCAGTTCCGGTAATCTTGAACCGTTTCTTGGCAGCAGATTTGGTCTTCATCTTGGGCATTTTGCTACTCCTGATTTATTGAGGCTTGCGTCATTTCAAAGAAACAACCACCTCTTGATTGACTTCAGGCCGACCAAAGCCTGAAAGCATGTAAAACCGCCACGGCATGCCCTGCCGGGCGGTTTGAACGGGTGCTTCTTACCAGAAGACACCAAAAGCGCAACTGTTGAATCGTGCAGCGCTGCTGAATTTATCAATAAAGCCGCAACAAAACCGGCAAAACATGGGTCGATTGCAGATATTCAACAAATTCCAACAAGGGGTATGACACAAAAAATACCAGCCCGTCAGCCAGCGTCTTATACAGCATGGATGCTCTGACGCTCAATAATTCACTTTCCCTATAAATGGATAGATTCGGGAAAAATCGCGGCACAGCGCGTTTATAGGATATATAGGTCTCGCCAAAATTCCGCTCAAGGTAGCCTTCCTCGGCAAGAATGACAAAGTGGAAGGCCGCATAACAGATGAGGGAAAGAGCCACCCCCACGATCAGACTACCGGTCATCATGCCGATACCCGCAGCGCCCAGCGCAGAAAACACATAAAGCGGGTTCCGGCTGATCGAATAGGGGCCGAGCCGCACAATTTCAGCGCTCTTGCGCCCGCCAATATAGAGCGTGCACCACATTCGCCCGAGAATTGACAGGACGATCATGCCCACGCCGATATCCTCGATATATTCATGCGCCCAATCATCCAGCCATGCCGAACGGATTGTCAAAAGAGCCATGAGGACAAGTGCAGTGATGCCCGCAACAACCAAACGTCTGCGCCGCTGAAAACGCGACATGTCTTTCGGGGAATTCAATGCCATGGGGATGTCATCCATTTGCCAGGCATTATGCCATGAACGGAAAAAGCCGCCCGAAGGCGGCTTTTCAAAGGCAGTAGATCGATTTTAGCGAGGTGCCAGAACCATCATCATCTGGCGGCCTTCAAGCTTGGGCTCGGCTTCCACTTTGGAAATCTCCACGGTGTCTTCCTTGACCTTGTCGAGGAGACGCATGCCGAGTTCCTGGTGGGCCATTTCACGGCCACGGAAACGCAGTGTTACCTTGACCTTATCGCCTTCTTCAAAGAAACGCTTAATCGCGCGCATTTTCACGTCATAATCATGCGTGTCAATGTTCGGGCGCATCTTGATTTCTTTGATTTCAACTGTCTTCTGCTTCTTGCGAGCTTCCGCAGCCTTTTTCTGGCCCTGGTATTTCAGCTTGCCAAGATCAACGATCTTGCAGACCGGCGGCTCAGCATTTGGCACGATCTCGACAAGGTCGAGTCCCGCCTCGTCGGCCATCGCCAACGCTGCCTGAATCGTTACGATACCGTGGTTTTCACCTTCGGCATCAATGAGCTGTACCTGGGGTACCCGGATATCACGATTGGAACGTGGTCCATCTTTCTGGACCACCTGGGCTCTAAAGGGTCGGCGAATGGCAGTAGTCTCCTTGAATTATTTCGGACCCGCAAATAGCATCACACGGCCTTCGCCGCAATGCTTATGCTGTGCTGGCGGGCATCAATGTTACTATTTTCAGGATAAATCACTCAAATTAGAGATAGGAATATTTCAGTTTTATGCAATGGGGCAGGCTTTATCGTTCTGTTTTCCCATGCAAGAAGAAGAATATCGAGAGTGAGTCCCGCCCATGACACAATCCCCGCCCGAGTTTCTTGAGCTGAACGGAATCAATATCGCCCTGCGAAAGCGTGCCGGAGCCAATCCTGGCATAGTCTGGCTGGGCGGATATCGCTCGGACATGCTCGGTAGCAAAGCAAATTTTCTGGACGAATGGGCCACGGAACACGGGCATGCTTTCCTGCGCCACGATTATTCCGGCCATGGGGAATCGGGCGGCGAATTTCGCGACGGAACCATCTCGCTCTGGCTTGAACAAAGCCTTGCAGTTTTCCGGCAGTTCTCATCGGGCCCGCAAATTATCGTCGGCTCCTCCATGGGCGGCTGGATTGCCCTGCGTCTACTCGCAGAATTGCAAAGGCTCGGGGAAGGCGGCCGCATTGCCGGTCTGGTGCTGATTGCACCGGCACCGGATTTCACGTCAGAACTGGTCGAGCCAAAACTGACCAATGACCAGCGCCGCCAGATTGCCGACCGCGGTTATATGGAAGAGCCATCCGAATATTCGGACCAACCCTATATCTACACAAAGGCCTTGCTTGAAGATGGCAGGATCAATCAGGTCCTGAAAGGCGTTATCCAGACCGATTGCCCGGTGCACATACTGCAGGGCATGCAGGATGAAGATGTGCCTTATAGCCACGCAATGAAGCTCGTAGACCATCTTCCCGTCGATGATGTAACGATTACGCTTATTCGCGATGGAGATCACCGGCTTTCGCGACCACAGGACCTTGAACTTTTGGGTCGTACCGTGTCTTCAATGGCTGGCAGTATCCAGCCCACTCCCTCTGTTCAATAATCAGGTCCGCCATGCGCTTTTCCGTCATCGCCTCCGCTGTCGTTGCTGCCGTCGTCGGATTTGGCGGAACTTTGGCTCTTGTCATTGCGGCAGCCAACGCTCTGGGCGCTACCCAGGCCGAAACAGCAAGCTGGGTTACGGCAAACTGCCTCGCCATGGTTGCAGCCACGGGCTATCTGAGCTGGCGATATAAAATGCCGATCATCAGCGCGTGGTCGACGCCGGGCCTTGCACTGATCGGCAGCTCAATCGGCTTTACCATGCCGCAAGCCGTTGGTGCATTTATCGTTACGGCGATCGCCATTATTCTTACGGGGCTAATCAAGCCCATATCCACCTTTGTATCGAAGATACCTGCATCGATCGCTTCCGGAATGCTGGCGGGTGTGCTCTTTGCCTTTCTGACGGGAGCCGCCCGCACGATCCCTATTGATCCCTTGTTCGTCTTGCCGCTCATTTTGCTGTTTTTCGTCATCAGGCTTTTCAACCCGGCCATGGCGGTGCTTGCGGTTCTTTTCGGCGGCGTGATTTTTGCTTTTCTCAGCGGGCGCGTGGCCAGCGTTCCGGCGATTGAACTATCCACGCTCACGCTTATCATGCCGGTATTTGATATGCAGGCGATGATCGGCCTCGCCTTGCCACTCTACCTTGTGACAATGGCCTCGCAGAATCTGCCGGGATTTGCGGTAATGCGTGCTGCAGGTTACGAGCCGCCTACAGCGGCCGCACTGCAGGTGACAGGGCTTGTATCGCTGCTCACCGCACCCTTTGGAGCGCACACCAGCAACATGGCGGCAATTTCCGCCGCGATATGCACCGGGCCGGATGCTCATCCCGACCCGGCCAAACGCTGGCTGACCGGGCCGTTTTATGCATTAAGCTATCTTGTATTTGCAATTTTCGGGGCCTCGCTGGTTGCGCTTTTCGCGGTTCTTCCGGCGCCCTTGATTGCGCTTGTGGCTGGTCTTGCCCTCATTGGCGCATTCGTTAACGCGCTGACTCTGTCGTTGAAAATCGAAGAGGAGAGACTGGCGGCAATTGTCACTTTTGCCGTGACTGCATCCGGCATTGCCATTGCCGGTATTGGTGCTGCATTTTGGGCTTTGGTGGCAGGACTACTCGTTGCCGGACTGGAGCACGCAAAGAAACGGGCCTGATTTCAAACTCTTAGAGTAATTGAAATCACGTTTTCTTGAAAAGCCGCAAAGTTTTTCCCATGTCGTTCATAATCGACCAATTGGGGTCGGGGTTCTTAAGAAGGAAGGGCTCAATATGAACAATGCTGCTTTGATCCGGCCGGGCTGGACTCCCGCGACCATCGCTCTGATGATTATCGGGTTCATGTTATTCTGGCCGCTGGGTTTTGCCATGCTCGCCTATATTCTCTGGGGCGATCGCCTTGAGGGTTTCAAGCAGGATGTGAATCGCAAGACTGACAGTTTCTGCGGTGCGTTTCGCCGCAACAAGCGTTCGGCACATTTTGGCCGCGCTCCCTTTGGCACAGGCAATGCTGCTTTCGACGAATGGCGTGACAAGGAATTGGAACGTCTTGAGGAAGAGCGCCGCAAGCTTGACGAAATGCGCGCGGAATTTGAAGACTATGCCAATGAGCTTCGTCGCGCCAAGGATCGCGAAGAATTCGATCGCTTCATGGCAGAACGCAACGCAGTCTCCAAAAAGCCATCTGGCACCGTGCCGGATGTGAATGAAGACCAGCAATAATCCGCTTTGTTAAAATCCAAAAAGCGGCGGCGGAAATTTTTTCGTCGCCGCTTTTGCTTGTCGAAGCACGCACGATGATTTTGCCACCGAATCATTTAATATCATCATCATGATCCTATCCTTGTTTCGGGCTTCACCTCCCAAACCGGTCAAGAAATCAGCCACACTGAGGGCCGAGCGGAGCTATGAAGTTGCGGGCCGAATTTTGCCCTTGCGCGTGGTGGAAAATGCACGGGCGACACGGCTGACCCTGCGCATTGATGCGGGTGGCAAGGGTTTGCGCATCACCGTGCCTCCCGGCGTTCCATCGCGCGAAATCGACAAGTTTCTTGTGCGCCATGAGGGCTGGATTGAAACGCGTATTGCCAAAATGCCGGATCAGCCCAAGGTGCGGCCCGGCGTAAAAATACCGGTGCGCGGTGTGCCGCATCTTATCGTTCACGAGCCGGCGGCGCGTGGAACTGTGCGGCAGGAAAACGGTGCTGAAGGCCCACGCCTCGTCGTTTATGGCGACAGACCTCATCTCGCTCGGCGTGTTGGCGACTTTCTCAAGCGTGAAGCCAAGCGCGATCTCGAAATTCTTGTGGCACGGCACACGGCAACGGTTGGGCGGCGTGCCAAAGTCATCCGCATCAAGGACACAAAAAGTCGCTGGGGCTCGTGCACATCCGATGGCACGCTGGCGTTTTCCTGGCGTATCATGATGGCTCCGCCGCCGATTATCGACTATCTGGTCGCGCATGAAGTGGCGCATTTGAAAGAAATGAATCACGGCTCGAAATTCTGGAAGCTGTGCGGCGAGCTTTGCCCCGATACCGAACGCTGCAAGGCTTGGCTGAAGCGCAATGGCGGCTCTCTGCAGGCGATCGATTTCACCTGATGTCTGCTGTTGTTTCACCCGCCGTGCTTGGGGCAAGCCGCGTGCTTTGGGATTTTCACCTTGTCTATGACGAGCTTTCCCCGGCAGATTTGATTATCGGGCTTGGCAGTTATGATCTGCGTGTTGCGGATCATTGCGCAAAGCTATTCCATCAAGGTTTGGCCAACCGGATTTTGTTTACCGGAAAATCAGGCAATTGGACGGGTCGGCTTTACCCGACATCGGAGGCAGAAGCCTTTGCCGCGCGCGCCGAGGAGCTTGGTGTTTCCGGCAAAGCAATATTGGTCGAGCCCTATGCAACCAATATCGGGGAAAATATCCGCTATGCCCGCGACATGGCGGGCGATGCTACCAAGCGCATTATCATCGTTACAAAACCGCAGACGCAGCGCCGCGCTTTTGCAACGGTTCGGGCGCAATGGCCGAATGTCGAGGCGATGGTAACGGCGCCGCCGACTTCATTCGAGCAGCAGCCTACCAATGCCTATCCCCTGGACAATTTCATCAATGAAATGGTGGGCGACGTGAAGCGCCTGATCGATTATCCCGCCAAGGGCTATCAAATTACGCAATCCATCCCGGCGCATGTCGCGGATGCGTTCGATTTTCTTGTTAAAGCCGGTTACGACCACCATCTATAATTGAGTGTTGCAAAAGCGTTTTGCACCAAAATCCTCGACTTTGACGCATTTTCATGCGAGTTGCGCCCTATGAACCTTGATATCAAAATATGCGGATTGAAAACCGACGATGCAGTTGCTGCAGCGCTGGATGGTGGCGCATCGCATATTGGCTTTATTTTCTTTGCAAAAAGCCCGCGCAATATCGATCCGGTTGAAGCGGGAAGGCTGCGAAAAGCAGCCATTGGCAGGGCAAAGGCAGTTGCCGTGACTGTTGACGCCGATGATGCAACGTTTGATGCGATTGTTGCTGCGATGAAACCGGATTTCCTGCAATTGCACGGGCACGAAACTGTAGAGCGTGTTGCCCAGGTGAAGGCGCGTTTCGGGCTGCCTGTAATCAAGGCTTTTGCCTTACGCGAGCGCGATGATCTTGACCAGATCAAACCTTATGATGGCGTGGCCGATATGTTTCTTTTTGACGCCAAGCCGCCCAAGGGATCTGAGCTTCCGGGCGGAAATGGTGTTTCTTTTGACTGGCAGCTGCTCAGCGCGCTTGACGGGCAGGTTCCATACATGCTTTCCGGCGGGCTGAACGCGGCTAATATTGGCGCGGCGCTGCAAGCGACGAATGCGCGCGGTATTGATATTTCATCGGGTGTGGAGTCCGCTCCGGGCGTTAAAGATGTTAGCCTGATCAAAGAGTTTTTTCAGGCGGTACGCGCCGCTCAAAGCGTGAATGCGGTATGACAGGGAGTATGGTGGTGGACAAGGTGGCGGAACCCAATTCATTTAAAACAGGCCCCGATGAAGAGGGCATGTTCGGTATATTCGGCGGACGGTTTGTTGCCGAAACCTTGATGCCGCTCATTCTTGAACTCCAGCAGGCCTATGATGATGCGAAGAACGACCCTTCCTTCAAGGCGGAGCTGCAGGAACTCTCCACCCATTATGCCGGACGGCCTTCAAAGCTCTATTATGCCGAAGGTTTGACCAAGCATGTCCGTCAGCTTGCCAAAGATCAGGGTCTTGCTGGCGGTGCCAAGATTTACTTCAAGCGCGAAGACCTGAACCATACGGGCAGCCACAAGATCAATAATTGCCTCGGCCAGATTCTTCTCGCCAAACGCATGGGCAAGACCCGCATCATCGCGGAGACTGGTGCTGGCCAGCACGGTGTCGCTTCGGCTACGGTTTCTGCGCGCTTTGGCCTGCCTTGCGTTGTTTATATGG
The DNA here is from genome assembly GCF_037203905.1 of Phyllobacterium sp. CCNWLW109. NCBI lineage: Bacteria > Pseudomonadati > Pseudomonadota > Alphaproteobacteria > Hyphomicrobiales > Phyllobacteriaceae > Phyllobacterium > Phyllobacterium sp. CCNWLW109. Next base: position 414,394 of record NZ_JBBCBK010000003.1, read on the forward strand.
GCGCGACCGACGTTGAGCGTCAGAAGCCAAATGTTTTCCGCATGAAGCTGCTCGGCGCTGAAGTGAAGCCCGTATCATCGGGACACGGCACACTGAAAGATGCGATGAATGAAGCGCTGCGCGACTGGGTTTCGAATGTTGATGACACTTATTACCTGATTGGCACTGCGGCGGGTCCGCATCCTTATCCAGAACTTGTGCGCGACTTCCAGTCTGTCATCGGATCGGAAGCGCGCGAGCAGATCCTGGAGCGTGAAGGCCGCCTGCCCGACACGATTATCGCTGCTGTTGGCGGTGGTTCCAACGCAATCGGGTTGTTCCATCCATTCCTTGACGACAAAGGTGTCGAGATCATCGGTATTGAAGCAGGAGGCCGTGGACTGGACGGCGAAGAGCATTGCGCTTCGATGAGCGCTGGCCGCCCGGGTGTGCTACATGGCAATCGCACCTATTTGCTGCAAAATGCCGATGGCCAGATTCTCGATGGCCATTCGGTTTCCGCCGGTCTTGATTATCCCGGCGTCGGTCCCGAGCACTCATGGCTGCGCGACACGGGCCGTGTCTCCTATGTGCCTATCCTCGATGATGAAGCGCTGGACGCTTTCACGCTGACAACGCGCACGGAAGGCATTATTCCTGCGCTGGAATCGGCGCATGCGATTGCCCATGCGGTGAAAATTGCGCCCAAAATGGCGCAGGACAAGATCATGATCGTCAATCTTTCAGGCCGCGGCGACAAGGACGTGCATACTGTCGGCCAATTGCTTGGAATGGATATCTGACAATGGCGACACGTATCGATGCAAAATTCGCGGCTTTGAAGGCTGAAGGCCGACCGGCACTGGTCACCTATTTCATGGGTGGCGATCCGGACTTTGAAACCTCACTCAGGATCATGAAGGCCTTGCCGGGTTCCGGTTCGGACATTATTGAGCTTGGCGTGCCTTTCTCCGATCCGATGGCCGATGGTCCGGCCATTCAGGCTGCCGGTCTTCGCGCCCTTAAAAAGGGCATGTCGTTGACTAAGACGCTTGATCTGGCGGCGCAGTTCCGGGAAACGGATAATACGACGCCAATCGTCATGATGGGTTACTACAACCCGATCTATATTTATGGCGTTGACCGCTTTCTGAAAGATGCGGTTGCCTCGGGCATTGATGGTCTCATCATCGTTGACCTTCCACCGGAAATGGATGAAGAGCTTTGCATTCCTGCAATCAAGGCCGGTATCAATTTCATCCGTCTTGCCACACCCACGACTGATGAAAAGCGCCTGCCAAAGGTTTTGCAGAATACATCCGGCTTCGTTTACTACGTTTCGATGAATGGCATTACCGGTTCAGCTTTGCCGGACACGACAAGGATTGCCGCAGCCGTTCACCGGATCAAACAGCACACGGATTTGCCTGTCGTGGTTGGTTTCGGCGTCAAGACTGCCGAGCAGGCCAAGGTCATGGGGGCTTCCGCTGACGGCGTTGTGGTCGGTACCGCAATCATAAACGCGGTGGCCAATACGATTAATCCGGATGGTTCGCTGGTAGCCGATCCTGCCGAAGCTGTAGCGACGATGGTTCAGGGCCTGTCGAGCGGCGTACGTGCAGTGCGACTTGCAGCAGCCGAATAGAAGTCTTAAATCAACATTCCGATAGATAAAAAACAGGACCGATCATGAACTGGATCACGAACTACGTCCGGCCGAAAATCAATTCGATGCTTGGACGTCGTGAAATGCCGGAAAACCTCTGGATCAAAGATCCCGAGTCCGGCGAAATGGTCTTTCATACGGATCTGGAAAAGAACCAGTGGGTTGTGCCATCGTCCGGCCACCACATGCGTATTCCAGCCAAGGATCGTCTGAAGTTCTTCTTCGACAATGGCGTTTACGAAACATTGGAACAGCCGAAGGTTGCAACCGATCCGCTGAAATTCCGTGACGAAAAACGTTATGTCGATCGCCTGAAGGAGCACCGCTCCAAGACCGGACAGGAAGATACAATCATCAATGCGCTTGGCACGATTGAAGGCCTGCCTGTTGTCGTAACCATCCACGACTTCAACTTTATTGGCGGCTCGCTCGGCATGGCAGCCGGTGAAGCCATTATCAAAGGCTTCGAAACTGCTATCGCCCAGAAGAAGCCGCTCGTTCTCTTCGCTGCATCTGGCGGCGCGCGCATGCAGGAAGGCATTCTTTCGCTGATGCAATTGCCGCGCACGACAGTAGCGGTGGAAATGCTGAAAGAAGCAGGTCTGCCCTATATTGTTGTTCTTACCAACCCCACGACAGGCGGCGTTACTGCTTCCTACGCCATGCTTGGCGATATTCACATTGCCGAGCCTGGTGCGCTTATCGGCTTTGCCGGACAGCGTGTTATCGAGCAGACTGTACGCGAGAAGCTTCCTGAAGGTTTTCAACGGGCAGAATATCTCAAGACGCATGGCATGGTTGATATGGTCGTTCCCCGCACGGAGCTGAAAACGACAATTGCAAGGCTTTTGAAGATGTTGATGGGCGAACCGGCAACGGAGAAAGTTGTTGAGCCGGAAGCGGAAACGCCAGCAGTTCCGGCAATAGCTGAAGCGCAATCTTGACGGGTTTCGGTTTATTGGAAACCGCATTTTGATGTCATCACGCGCGTCACAGGAAATAGAGCGGCTTCTCGGACTGCATCCTAAAGGTTTTGACCTTTCGCTGGGCAGGATTACCCGGCTTCTGGATACGCTCGGTAATCCCCATTTGAACCTGCCGCCGGTCATTCATGTGGCTGGCACAAATGGCAAAGGCTCTGCCACCGCCTTTTCCCGCGCATTGCTGGAAGCGGCGGGCTATACGGTCCATGTTCATACGTCCCCGCATCTTGTGCGTTGGCATGAGCGTTATCGCCTTGGTGCGCCCGGAAAGGGCAAGATTGTCGATGACGATACGCTGTTCGAGGCGGTTCGGCGTGTGGCTGATGCCAATGCGGGGCAGCAGATTACGGTCTTCGAAATTCTGACCGCCGTGACTTTTGTCCTTTTCGCCGAGCACCCCGCCGATGCCGTCCTCCTTGAGGTTGGGCTTGGGGGACGTTTCGATGCAACCAACGTCATTCCAGAGCCTGCCGTCAGCGTTATCATGCCGATTTCGCTCGATCATCAGTCCTATCTCGGAGATCGAGTTGAGCTGATTGCCGCCGAAAAGGCCGGTATCATCAAGGCGGGTTGTCCGGTTATTATCGGCGCACAGGAACATGATGCGGCACGCACAGTGTTGATCGAGACTGCCGAGCGCCGTGATTGCCCTTATAGTGTCTATGGTCAGGATTTCCTGAGTTTCGAAGAGCGCGGACGCATGGTCTATCAGGACAATGTAGGCTTGATGGATCTGCCTCTGCCCAACCTGCCCGGCCGCCATCAATTGGCAAATGCTGCCGCAGCGATTCAGGCGGTCAGGACTGCGGGCTTTACCATTCCCGACCACGCCGTTGAAACAGCGATGGGTACAGTCGAATGGCCCGCGCGGATGCAGCGCCTGACCAAGGGCAACCTGGTCGATATGGCAGTGCCCGGCTCAGAAATCTGGCTCGATGGCGGGCATAATCCCGGAGCTGGCATGGTGATCGCTGAGGCAATTGCCACGTTGGAGGATCGCAGCCAGCGTCCGCTATTTCTGATTACCGGAATGATCAATACCAAGGACCCTGTAGGGTATTTTGAGGCTTTTACGGGCATGGCGCGGCATGTTTACACGGTGCCGATCAGATCAAGCGATGCAGGCATTCCCCATGAGGAACTCGCTCTGGCGGCGCAAGAAGCCGGACTTTCCGCCGAGCCTGTTTATTCGGTGGAAAACGCCTTGAAAATCCTGCGCGATAGCTGGGACAAGTCCGAGCCCGCTCCACGGATATTGATTGGCGGATCGCTCTATCTGGCTGGCGACGTGCTTTCAGAAAACGGAACGCCGCCGCAGTAACTTCCAATAACAAAAAGCCCGCTTTACAGCGGGCTTTTCGATGAATATCAGAACTGATCAAGCAGCCGAGTTTTTGATCCAGTCGGAAAGCTTGCTCTTTGGAGCAGCGCCAACCAGATTGGCAGCGAGCTCACCATCCTTGAACATCAGCAAAGTCGGAATCGAGCGCACGCCAAACTGGGCAGCCAATTCAGGGTTCTCATCAATATTAACTTTGGCGATTGTAACTTTGCCATCCATTTCCGCAGCGATTTCTTCAAGCGCCGGTGCAATCATCTTGCAAGGGCCACACCATTCTGCCCAAAAATCCACAACGACAGGCTGACCGGCCTGAATTACATCGGACTGGAAATTGCTGGTGTCAATTTTGACGGTGGTAGCCATGAAGCTGTTCCTTAACCTTGTGAATGTGTTACCCATCATGTGGTGAGTCTGCTGTGCCTAGTCAAGCCGACTCATGTCACGATTCAGTGCAATCTGTCACCTGACGGCTTTCAACCCTGCGTTTGTTGCTCAAAGCACTACTTCAATCGTATTTCGTCAAGCAGTTTGAGGGCGAAGCAGCAGCACGGATCCAGCCAGTGCACCAGAGAGATGGCCTCCCTGGCTGAGGCATACGGCCATATGCCCTCAAACTTGGAGCAATAGATATGTGGTATCTGCCAATGTCTATTACCTTTGAGGTACGAAAAACCCGGACCAGCTGGACACTGACAATCCGGGTTTCATTCGTAACATCATAGGGAAGTGGGGTGGGCAAAGCTCACCCCACACTCCAAAATCAATATAGCAGCTTTCTTGCCAATTCCAAGACGGGAACAATCCTGTCCAGTTTCAAGCCATTCGCTCAAGAGCAATCTGCATGGCGTGCACCGGTATGTCGATAAGATGCGGACCTTCGGTGAAAAGCAAAGCCGCTTCTACTGTCTTGCCGGGATAAAGCGGCTCAAGTAGCTTCCGGTAAAGGGCAAGCTGAGCGATATAGGCATCTGGAACCGTCGACAGATTTTGCGGCGGAGGACGGTTAGTCTTGTAGTCGACAATTACAACCCGGCTTTCGCTCACAGCAAGCCTGTCAATAACGCCGGAAACCGCATGATCCTTGCCGCGAATATGCAGCGTTCCCATGATTGCGACTTCCGCCAATGAACCTGGCGCGAAGACCGGCGCAAAATCGGCTGAATTCAGCACAGCAAAGACCGAGTTAAGCGCCTTCTCGATCTCCTCCGGTTCCCAATCATAAGCGGCGCGGCTGAGATAACGCTGAGCCGCCTGCGCACGTTGTTCGTCCGGAATATCGGGCAAAGTCTGCAACAGCGCGTGGATGACCGTGCCACGGCGGATGGCGAAAGCGGGATTCTTTCCATCTGTCAGTAGCACCGGCGAACCTGTGACCAGCGGCGCCTCATTATCGGGCTCGATCAGGACCGATACGCCGGATGGTGCAAGGGGTCTTGGCAAGCCCGCTTCCCGAGGCATCGGTATGCGATAGGTAGGAGGAAAGGGAACGGCCCTTGGCTCAAGGGGAAGCTCAGGTTCTACAGGTCCCATGGTCGCCCGTTCAGTCAGCCTGTAAAATTTGGCGGTGACGGATTCGACAGGATGTTGCATTGGTTTGCTCAATTCGCCCAAGGCGGCTTCCACCAACCCATGCCATGTGTCCGGTGCCTGCCGCGATCCACGATAGCCACAAATGATGAGTCTATCTTCAGCACGTGTCATGCCGACATAAAGCAGGCGGCGATATTCTTCTTCTGCCCTTACCTTCAGCTTATCGACAAGGCCCGCCGAGAAAGCAGTCGCATAGGCCTTTCCGGGTACGAACAAAAACCCTTTGCCCTCCCAGCCGCTATATTCTCTCATATCGAAAGAAAGCAGATTGGACATACGCCCGCCTGAAGAAGCCGAACTGCCGGAATCGACGAGGAATACCACGGCGGCTTCAAGGCCCTTTGCAGCATGCACCGTCATGATGCGGACTTCATTACGGCTTTGATCCAGCTCCCGCTTGATTTCCGGCGTTACTGCTTCCAGCGTTTCCAAAAATGCCTGCAAGCCCGGCAAACCGGTTTTCTCGGTTGCGATTGCGTAGTTTTGGAACTCGTCGATGACGTCGCCCGCCTCATGGCCAAGACGTGCAAGAAGCTCACGGCGCGCGCCGCCGCGTCCAAGAATATCCGCATAAAACTCGAAGACTGGTACAGTATCGGCACGGTTGCGCCACTCCTGAAGACGCGCGGCAACCGGAGCCAGCAACAGATCATCCTTTGCCTGCGCCAATAGCCGCTCATAAAGCGTTTCATTAGCTGCCCGCTCATAACCGAGCGTAAAGAGCTGATCGTCATCCCACTTGAACAGGGGGCTTTTGAGGAGTGCCGCCAAGGACAGATCATCGGATGGCAAAAGCATGAACCGCCCAAGCGCCATGAGATCCTGGACTGCGATGTGATCCGTCAATTTCAGACGGTCTGCACCGGCGACCGGAACATGGCGCTTCTTTAATTCGCGCGACAAAGCCGGCATGAACTGGTCACGCTTGCGTACCAGCACCATGATATCGCGCGCTTCAAGGCGCCGGTTCTGCCCTTCAATGATTTCACCATTCTTCAACCAGTGCTCAATGGTTCGGGCAATTTGCTCCGCAAGACGCACGGGTGGTGCTGGCAAACTATCAACTGGTGTTCGCCAGTCATCCTCTTCCGGTGTTGTTTCCGGTGTCAGCATATCCCAGATCTGCACTTCACCCGGATCATGGTCGCGAATGGCTGTATGGACAGTCGGACCGTGATCGACACCAAAGCCGCGATGGGCTTCCGGCCGCTCGAACACCTTGTCCACTGCAGACAGAACGTCCGGTGCAGAGCGGAACGAGAAGTTGAGATTAACCCGTTCAAAGGTCAGTTCAGCTTGGCCGGTTTTTTGCTCCGTCGCCTTGCCGTGTCTGGCAAAATCCTCCGGAATCGCACCTTGAAACGAGTAAATCGATTGCTTTTCGTCGCCGACTGCAAAAAGGGTGCGCCGCACATTGCGTGCGGTATTGCCGGTAAAGAATTCCTCGCTGAGAAGCCTTATCACGTTCCACTGGTTTGGGCTGGTATCCTGCGCTTCGTCGACGAGAATATGGTCAATTCCCTTGTCGAGCTTGTATTGCACCCAAGGCCCTGCATCCTGCCGCGCAAGCAATGCCACGGTCCTGACAATGAGATCGTCAAAATCGAGAAGCCCGCGATTTCTTTTCATGTGCTCATAGCGGCCGATAAGGTCATCGACCACCACCAAGGCTGAAAAAGTCAGCCGGAGAAGGCGCAATTGCTTTAATTTGTCCAAACCCTCGAACACGCGCTGTGCAGCGCGGTCGAATCGCTCGATGAAATCCGGGAACCGCTCTGTTACCCCTTTGGACCCAATGAAAGACCCGCTTTTGGGCTCTCCTGTCGCCTTGATAAACGCGGTTCGCAATGCCTCTTCGCGTTGGTCAGACTCGGGCCCAAACTTGGCGTCGAGCAGGATCATCGCAAATTCCTGCGCTCGTGCGGCACTCTTTTGAATATCGAGGATCGAACGCAGCATTTCCCGGTCAAATTCCTGAACCGGCCACAGTGCAGAAAGGATATCGTCTTCTGTTTCAGTGCCGGTAAATCCGAAATGGGAGTAGAACGCCGTCCTGCGCAGGTCGTCTTGCCCGACTTCTCGGATAAAGCGGGTAAGATCATTGCGCTTGGTGACCGCCTCATCAAGAAGCTGTTGCAGGCCGAACTCCCCGGCAGCGTCAAGCACATCCGCAAAGGCTGAAGCAAGCTCGACATTATGATCAAGACGCGCTGCTTGCAGCACCTGCCGCCGCGCTTCGCCAATAAGCGCAACCTGCATCATGTCGTCCATCAGTTCGAAATGACCGGCAATATTCGCCTCTAACGGAAACTGATGCAGAATAGCTTCGCAAAAGGCGTGAATGGTTTGTATCTTGAGACCGCCGGGGGTCTCAAGCGCCCGCGCAAACAAGCGGCGCGCCTGAGCCAGCCGCTTTGGTCCGGGCCGTGCACCGTCAATGTCCTCAATGATTTTTGCCAGCGCGTCGCCATCCATGGTTGCCCAATCGGAAAGGCGTGCAAAGACACGGTTTTGCATCACCGCCGCAGCAGCTTTCGTATAGGTCAGGCACAGGATTTTCGACGGGTCGGTGCCATCCAGCAGCAAGCGGATGACACGGTCCGTCAAGACATAGGTTTTGCCGGAGCCCGCATTTGCCGACACCCAGACAGAGTCCTTTGGATTTGCTGCCCTGCTCTGGTTGCGCGTGGTTTCCGGCGGGATGGTTCGAGGCTTTCTCATTCGCCCTCCCCTCCCTCTTCAGCGCCACCAGCCGACCACTCCAAAACGCGGGCCAGATGGTCATAATCGCCGGTCAAATCACTTTCCCTGAATGGCAGAGCACGGGACAGATAGCCCTTATGCGGATCACCATAGGCCGTCAGCAATTCATTGAGACGCAGCCACGACAATTCGCCCAACTCCGGCGCAGTTTTTTCACTTCCATTGGCAGCCGTGCCGATTCTTAAAATGGATTCCGGATCGACTTTTCCATTTGGCCGTAACCGCACATAAAGAAGATCGGCAGCTTTGCGTGCCCCAACCTCATGAAACGCACCCCGTGCCAGCAATGCGGCTTCCAGCGCTAGCTGCGGCGACAAAAGAACATGGGCCTGCCGCTTGGATGGTGTTGATCCGGTCTTGTAGTCAATGATGTCAACCGTACCGTCGCGGCGCAAATCCACCCGGTCTGCCCGGCCTGAAAGTGTGACGCCAGTTGCTTCGACGACAATCTTTTTGGAAGCAATTTCGGGATGACGTTCGGAAATCAGATGGTCTCGTAGCCGCTCCCAGTTCAGATATTCCGGCACCAGCGATTGGAACCTAGGCCACCAGACTGCATCGATTTCTTCCGGTAACGCGATGTCGTCAAAATACTGCCTGCCTATTTCCAGAAGACGTCTGGCGGCATTCGCATCAAGAGGATCAATGCCCTGTTCCGTGAAATGCGCGAGGATATTGTGAAAGAGCGAACCGCGCTCAGCCACGTCAGGATCACGGATCAATGGCTCAATGGGCCGCAACCGCAAAATGCGCTTGGCAAAGATGGCATAGGGATCGCGCCGGAGCGTCTCTATTTCTGTAACTGAGAAGTGCTTGGGGCGGGCTGTTAAAGGCGGCTTCGGTTCCGGTCGTTTGACAAAATCCTCATCCGGCGCGTGGTCGATTTCCCGCGCCCATCCAAGATATTTTGCCCCACGCCTGCGCAGCTCTCCGGTAGCGTCATTGCCAAGAACCGTCTCCAGCCTTTGCAACCAGCGCGAAGCAACCGTTGGCGCATTTGCTGAGCGCTGTGCACGTGTAAGAATGACCTGATCCATTCCGAGCGCCATCTGAAAATCGTGCGCGGCAAGGCCGGTGCGCCGCTCCGGCGGATCAAGATTTATAATGGATTTCATCGGCCGTGACATGAACGGATCATTGCGCGTTTTACCCGGCCATGAGCCCTCATTCAGTCCGCCGATAATCATCGTATCGACCGTTTGCAATCGCGCTTCCAGTGCGCCCCAGATAAACAGGCGCGGATGCGCGCCCGCTTTTGGTTTTACAACCTCTCCCGCAATCAAAGCTTCCATCATTGCGGGGAATTCGCCGACAGAAAAATCGAGCTGCGAATCTGCCGAGATCAGATTGCGCAGGAAGGCGGCGAATTGTTCACCGGCCGCTCCACTATAAAGTGCAGCAATATCTCCCTGATCATCCCGCACCAGATTTTCCAGACTGGCAACAACCGCCTGAATGATCTGCGGCAGCTGTACAGATTCCGTGACTCCAACAAACTGAATCAAGGGTTCCATCGCACCGCTAAGCGCCTTGCAGACGATATGCGCGGACTCAATTCTTGCAGCGCTGATCTGGCGAAGCCAGGCCGGTTCAAATGGCGTAGATCCTGTTTCGGCAAGGCGTCTTTCGAAATGTTGCTGGAAATCCGATAGGGTGGCTCGCCCTGTACCACCACGCAGCGCAACCAGTTCAATAGTTTCTGCAGCCTGGCGAACCCTGACACGATCAAGGCCAAGCCGCGTCAGTGGATGTTTTAGCAAAGCCAGTAACGCAACCGGATCCCCGGGATTGAAAACAATATCCAGGACCAGTCGCATCAAAGCCGCAGGTTGCGTTTCGCGCATGGCATGTCCACCGGAATCATCAGCGGCTATATTGAACCGCGCGAGTTCCGTTGACACACGGCGGGCAAGATCGCGATCGGCGGTGATCAAAGCTGCGGTCTTGCCCGGTTGTTCTATGGAATCGCGCAAGGCCACTGCGATGCTCAGCGCTTCCTCGCGCTCATTTGAGGCTTCAATCAAGGTAATGGAGGCAACGGCGGCGGAAAACTGACCGCTGTTCCGGTTAATTTGTGCCCACGCCTCACTCGTGTCGGCGGGGCGCATCGCCTCGGCCAAAAGGTTTTCGCGTTGGCGTTTTTCTGGAGTGACGCCGCCCAGCACAATCACATCCTGACGCAGCACACCCAGTTCACCGAGCAGTTTGCGCAGTCCATATTGCGGGTGACCAAAAATCGAAGGATTGTCTGCAGTGCTTGCCAAAACATCCCAACTGACGGCATCCATATCGCGATCAAGCCCTGGAAGGACCAGGGCGCCCATGGGCAATGAAGCAATAGCAGCCAAGAGCTTTGCCGTTGCAGGTATGGATCCAGTAGAGCCCGCCGCAATGACAGGACCCTGCGACGCCTTGCGCAGGAGCCTTTCGGCTTCAAGCTCGATCAGGCGGTTACGGTGGGCAGCGGGGTTGGAACGTCTGCGTTCAGCCAGAATATCGGGCCAAAGGCTTGTGACGATGTTTAGAAAATCGAGAGTGACCTGCCACCAATTCGGCAGTTCTTCAGAAACAATATTGGAAAGCGTTGACCATCCGGCAGCTTCAGTCTCAACCTGATCCATGAGTCCGGCAAGATCGCGGGCAAGCCAGATCGCATCGGCGGTCGTTGCCGGAATGGCAATTTCCTCATTTCCAAACAAGGCACGCACATGTTCTGGCAGGCGTTCGCGCCAAGGCCGGACCAGTCGCGCTAAAAGCAAAAGTCTCTCGACACTGCCTATTGCCGGCAGAAGGTCGAAGAAGGCATCGGAACCCATGTCGAACATGGCTGCATCTTCATCGACATCGCCCAATGCTCGGATTACTGGCAGGATCGCTGATTTAACCGGGCTTTTCTCGACAAGTAGCGAACGCAGCGTTCGCGCTGCACGACGGGTCGGCACATAGATTGTAGCATGGGCCAGCGCCATTGGATCATTGCGGTTTGCAGGATAACCCGGAATCAAGGCTCCCGATTGCAGCGCATCCACAAGCGCCGGAAGAAAAGGCGTACCCGGCGCTATGGAGAAAATATTCGGATTCTGGCGCTCAGCCATGAATCCCCTGCTTGGCAATAGCGGCATCTGCCTCTTCTATTGCATCCGGCGTGCCGACTGTCAGCCAAATGCCATTCATCGGCAGTCCAAAGAGCCTGTCAGCGGCAATCGCTTCATCGAAATATCGGTTCAATGATACTTTACCCGATGGAGCATTCGCGAAAATGCGCGGATGGATGATCGCCGCTCCGGCATAAATATAGGGCGATGTCTCACCCGGCTTCAAACGGCGCAATTGCCCGGTATTGCTCATGCTGAAATCGCCGCCACCTTCGCGTCCAACGGCTTGATCCATATGGGCAATCATCAAGAGAATATCCATGCTCGCATCATTCCACCCTTCGGCAAGCAGGACAAGATTGGGTTTGTCGCTATCGGTCCAGAAAGTATCGGCATTCAAAACATAGAATGGTTCAGAGCCAATTTGCGGCAGGGCTTTGATGATACCCCCCGCAGAGTCGAGCAACTGCTCTCTTTCATTGGAGATTTCGATCAATGGCGCTGTGCGCTCCATCAGATGCGTTTCAAGCTGGTCGGCAAGATAATGCACATTGACCACGGCGCGTCGCACGCCAGCGCCGGCAAGCGAATCCAGCCCCCAATCGATCAATGATTTGCCGGCTACCTTTACCAAAGGTTTTGGTATTGTATCGGTTATCGGTGCCATGCGTTTTCCCAAACCGGCAGCGAGAACCATAGCTGTATGCGGTGTCATGCCTTAATCCTTTGGGCGAGTATTCCATTCTTTTCGCACCAATCCTTGACTGGCGCCAGAGCCGGATGATCAATAACCCGCTCCAGATAAGTTTGAATACGCGGAAGATGCCTCAAATAAAATGGTTTGCCGTCGCGCTCATCGAGCCGAACGAATATGCCAAGAATCTTTGCATTGCGCTGCGCCGCCATAATGGCAAAGGCTTTTTTGAAACCGGTCTCATCAAAAGCTGTGCTTCCCGCGCGACGCTCTTCAATATAGGCCGCAAGCAACAAATCCTGCATGTCGGGCTCAATCGTCACGCGCGCATCCATGATGAGAGATGCGACATCATAGGCCGAAGGACCGAGCATCGCATCCTGAAAATCAATCAGGCCAACGCGTTCAATGCCTGATCTATGAGCCTGCCAAAGGATGTTGGGTGAGTGAACATCGCGCAGAAGCAGGGATTGCTCGGCATTACTAAGCTGGCTAAATACATTATCCCATGCAGCGATATAACTGCTCTTCAAATCGGGACTTATCACTGTTCCGTTCATGCGCGGCACATACCAGTCCGACAAAAGCTCAACTTCAATCATCATCGCATCCCGGTCGAAATGATGCAGACGATGCATAGCTCCATTTCCTACGGGTATATCCTGTGGCCAGATGAATTGATGGAGTTTGGCCAGCAAGCGCACAGCAGCCTCATAGCGCTCGAAGATGGGCGCTCCATCCTTATCAAGAATACCATCACTGCCGAGATTTTCGATGACGAGAAAACCATGCTCCAAATCTTCGGCGTTGATATGCGGGACATTGAAGCCTTTGGACGTCAGGAGACGATCCAAGGCCACGAAAGCATTCACTGACTGGGAAAGATGCGCAATCTGCATGTAGGTTTTGCCATCGCGCAGGATTGGACCGCCCGGATTATAGGGTGAGTTCATCAGGATGAGCGGGGTTCCGCTGCCCGTCGACAGGGTCTCATAGCCCCGGGCGGATGCATCGCCGAGAAGATATCGCCGTTCAGCATGCGCTAAACCCGATCTTGCCAGAAAAGAGCGGATGGCCAGAGAACGTTCCAATCGCGCCAGAACATCCGGGGGGCCCTCGATGAAGGCTTTGCGGCCACTTTCGTGATCCTGCAACGTGATGCTCAAGCTGATCGGCGGCAAAAACCCGTCAGCGCGTTCAGGCCATTCGATCAGTACAATTCCATCAAGCAGCGCCTCGTCGAGCCCCAACTCGTCAATCTCATCGGCAGTGGAAAGACGGTACAGGTCGACATGGCTAATGGGCAGCCGCAATTCGGGATAGGATTGCACGATAGTAAAAGTCGGGCTTGGTACGTCATAATCCGCATCATCAGCGATCGTACGGATTAAACCACGGGCAAATGTCGATTTGCCCGCACCAAGATCGCCGCTCAAAGCAATGAGATCCCCTTTGCGTAGGGACAGACCAACATCTTGGCCCAAGCGTGCCGTATCTTCAGCGTTCGCAAGTTCTACAGAAAGCGGGGGCATTCAGACTATTCGGCAGCGAGGCTGAAGGACCGTGCCTCCAGCGGGAATCGACAGGTAACCAGCGTGCCCTTGCCTGCAGAACTGTCTATATCAACTGTTCCACCATGCAATTCGACAAAGCCCTTCACAATGGACAGGCCCAGCCCCGCACCGCGTTTGCGCCCGCCATTCGGGTAAGGCTGGAAGCGCTTGAAAATGCTGTTGAGCACATAATCCGGCATTCCGGGGCCATTATCCATAACACTGAACACCATTTCCGTCTGTTCGCGCCAGCACTTGAGCGTAATCGTGCTGCCTTCCGGAGCATAGTTAGCCGCATTGCTCAAAAGATTGGACAGCACCTGCTTGATACGGGCTGCATCGGCACGGAACGAACCTGTGCCTGTCTCAATACGCGTATCGAGCAGAATATTATGTTCCTTGAGCCGGTCGGCGACTTTCTCCGATGCAACAGTGACGGCATCGGTGACGGAAACATCGCTGATATCGAGCTCCATGATCCCCGCATCCACAGTGGCCAGATCAAGAATGTCATTCACGATGGTCAAAAGCACTGATGAAGAAGTGCCGATATGATCAAGATAGTCCCGTTGACGGTCGTTCAACGGTCCGGTCATGGGCGTTTGGAGAAGCTCGGTAAAGCCCATAATATTGGTCAGCGGCGAACGCAGTTCATAAGAGACATGCTGGACAAAATCATTCTTCAGCTCGTCAGTACGCTCCAGCGCTTCGTTCTTTTCTTTCAGCGCACGCTCAACCTGAACAGAATCCGTCACATCGACGAAGGTGAGCATTGTCTGGCCATTGGGCAGTGGCGCCGTTGCATAAGACAATATTTTACCCGTTGTCAGCTCTATATGGCCGGAGAGCGAGCGGCGCTCATCATCAAAACCAGTGACTGTCGTTACAAAGGATTCCCAATTATCCGCGTCCGATACAGGTTCGCACACCCGCCGGATTGCGGAAATATGCGTGCCTTCCGCTACCTGTTCGCTCTTCAGCGACCACAGGGAGGCAAAAGCAGGATTGGCAAGACGTACTTTTCCGTCTGACCCAAACACCGCAACACCTTCAGCAAGGTAGTCCAGCGTCTGGCCTTGCACTTTGATCAGCGTGTTATAACGGCTTTCGAGTTCAAGCTTTTCAGTCAGGTTCTCGAACACCCAGGTAACGCCGCCCTTCGGCTGGGGATTGACGATAACCCGCAATGTGCGGCCATCGGTCAGGTGCCAGACATATTCCTGCGATTCGATAGAATGATAGGCGGAAAGAACCTGTTCCTTCCAGCGCCGCCAATCCGGCTGCTCGGGCAATATGCCATCGCTGCGGAAACGGTCGAGCAACATGGCATTGTCAGGATTGCTCTCAAGGAATGGTGTCTCGAGACCCCATAATTTGGCGAATGCCTGATTGAAGAATTGCAACTTTCGGTTGGCATCAAACATTGCGACAGCCGAATTCAGCTGATCCAACGTATCCGAATGATTGAGGACAGTCCGTTTAAATTCCTCCCGGATCAACTCAGCTTCGCTGATATCGATTGCCATACCGGCAGATCCATTGCTTGCGGCAATATCGGTAACGCTGAATACGTGCCTGTCGCCGCCAACTACGGTCGAGAGTTGATCGTGGAATTTACGGTTCAGTGTCTTGTCGCGCTCTATGCGTTCGCGCGCCTGAATACCGAAAAGCTCGCGACCATCGCGAACCGCGCTATTGGGGTCGCGCTCGTCGACAGCCTTTGCATAGGCCAGATTAACCCAATTCAACTGACCTTCACTGCTACGGCTCCAGGCTGGCATATCGATTGCATCCAGCAGACCACGCAGCGTCGCGACAGCTTCGCTCAAATGATAGTTTTCGGCTTTAAGCATGGCTTGAGCGGCACGAACTTCGCCTGGATTGATGAAGCGCACGATAGCATATCCGCCAGAAGTGCGGCCCTGCACCTCCAGCGGCGTGCCTTTCGAGGTCTCGATGGCTATGTCGAAAGGACGGGCTTTCTCGCGCAGCGCCGATACTGACCGGTCCAGAAGCGTGACGGATTCAACCCGCAACCAGCGGCCAAAGGCCAGAAAAAGCGAGCGGCTTTCGGGCACGCCAATTTCAGGCGGCAGACTGCCGATGAGCACGGGAGTCGACGAGCTTCCCTCCCAAACTATAACGCGCTGATCCTTAAGATTGAGCAGGGCTTCGTTGCGTTGAACCGTGACATTCAGATCGGCAACCTTGTCGCGCAAATGGCGGTTCTCATGGGCAATGCGGCTACGCTCCCGAATGAGCCAGCCCGCGGAGAGCAGGGCAGCACCCATGGCACCAAGAAACATTGCGAACTGAACGACTTCAAACGTGCCGACTTTCATCCCGAAGGGAGTATCGATCAGGCCAAGCATATCTTCAGCGTGAGCAGAGAAGGAGGCAGTCAAAATGATTGGCAGCGCGGAAACTGCGCTCAATGCCCGGGTTTGCAGCCTGCTCAGCACGGATCGTTTGTGTGCTGCATCTTCACTGCGAACATCACCTTTAATTCTCATGTCAACCGTCGCAGCCCCATCCAGACGAATGACGATCCTCTTTTCCATCCGGCTTATCACCATTTGGCCCATCAAGAGCAACGTCATCCCGAATCACTACAATAAACCTTGAGGGAATCGACGGGAAGAACTATGCGCAAAAAAGAAAGCCGGAGAATTTGTCAATTCTCCGGCTTCTATATATTGTAGGTATATTCTAGCTATATCAATATCTGTAGTGGTCAGACTTGAATGGACCCTTTGGAGTCACCCCGATATAGGCAGCTTGTTCTTCCGAAAGAACCGACAATTTCGCTCCGAGCTTGTCGAGATGCAAGCGCGCAACCTTTTCGTCGAGATGTTTCGGTAGGACGTAGACTTCATTCTTGTACTGATCACCACGGCTATAAAGCTCGATCTGGGCCAGAACCTGATTGGTGAAGGAGGCTGACATAACGAAGCTTGGATGGCCTGTTGCGTTGCCCAAATTCAGCAGGCGGCCTTCGGACAGAAGCAAAAGACGCTTGCCGTCTGGGAACGAAATCATGTCGACTTGCGGCTTGATGTTGTTCCATTTGAGATTGCGCAGGGCCGAAACCTGAATCTCGTTGTCAAAGTGTCCAATATTGCCAACAATGACCATGTCTTTCATCTGACGCATATGGTCGATGGTGATGACGTCCTTATTGCCGGTCGTGGTGATGATAATATCAGCCGTTGGTGCTGCATCTTCCAGCGTGACGACTTCAAATCCATCCATGGCTGCCTGCAAAGCACAGATCGGATCGACTTCAGTTACCTTGACACGAGCACCGGCACCCAGCAGCGACTGGGCCGAGCCTTTGCCGACATCGCCGTAACCGCAAACAACAGCGACCTTACCGGCCATCATGACGTCGGTTGCGCGGCGAATACCGTCAACCAGCGATTCTTTGCAGCCATATTTATTGTCGAATTTCGACTTGGTAACACTGTCATTGACGTTGATTGCGGGGAAAGGCAGCAGGCCCTTCTTTTGCAACTGATAGAGACGGTTAACGCCCGTTGTGGTTTCTTCGGTAACACCCTTGATCGCATCGCGCTGCTTGGTGAAGAAGCCCGGAGTTTCCTTCATGCGCTTCTTGATCTGCGCGAAGAGGATTTCCTCTTCTTCGCTTTCCGGCTTCGAAAGAACATCTTCGCCAGCTTCGGCGCGCGCGCCGATCAGAATATACATTGTGGCGTCGCCGCCATCATCGAGAATCATGTTGGATGGCTGACCATCCGGCCACTGGAAAATCTGATCCGTATAGGTCCAATATTCTTCTAGCGACTCGCCCTTAATCGCAAATACCGGCGTGCCGGTTGCGGCAATGGCTGCCGCAGCATGATCTTGAGTAGAGAAAATATTGCATGATGCCCAGCGCACTTTTGCACCCAGCTCCTGCAAAGTCTCGATCAGAACCGCTGTCTGAATGGTCATGTGCAGCGAGCCGGTGATGCGCGCGCCTTTGAGCGGCTGCGACTTGCCGAATTCTTCACGGCTGGCCATCAGACCTGGCATTTCGGTTTCAGCAATATCCATTTCCTTGCGGCCCCACGCGGCCAGCTCAAGGTCCTTGACTACGTAATCCTGCTTATCGGCCATCTTTTTTCAGCTCCGTCTTTGTTATTTGGATCGGCAAGGCCCAGTTTTTCAGACCGCCGGAGATGCGCTTGACTAGCAGATATGCCATCCGCACACAATGGGATATAAAGAAATCCTTATGCGTGCATATGCGGCATCAAGCAACTGCGCCATTTCTGTTGATGATTTTGATTTTACCGGAAGCGCAGGTTCTCGCGGGAAAGCTGATCAATGGAGGTGCAGCCCATAAGCTTCATGCCTCTTTCAACCTCTATTCTCAAGAGATCGACAGCGCGATCGACCCCTTCCTGTCCTGCGGCAGCGAGCGGAAACAAATAATACCGGCCGACACCCACCGCCTTTGCGCCTAGGGAAAGCGCCTTCAAGACATGCGTTCCCCGCTGAACGCCGCCATCCATGATCACGTCAATCTTGTCGCCGACAGCATCGACAATTTCGGCCAGCTGATCAAAGGCAGCGCGCGATCCATCCAGCTGGCGGCCACCGTGATTTGAAAGGATGATACCCGTGCAGCCGATATCGACTGCTCTTTTTGCATCGGCCACCGACATGATGCCCTTAAGACAAAACTGCCCCGACCAGAGCTTGACCATTTTTTCCACATCATCCCAATCCAAGGACGGATCGAGCATCTCCGTAAAATATTTGCTGATCGACATGGCTCCGCTTTCCATCTGCACATGCCCTTCAAGCTGCGGCAGCCTGAACTTTTCATGTGAAAGATAGTTCAACGCCCACATTGGCTTGATGGCGAATTGCAGCATTCCTGCCAGATTGAGTTTGAAAGGAATGGAAAAACCGGTCCGCTTGTCACGTTCGCGGTTTCCGCCGGTAATACTATCGACGGTCAGCATCATCACTTCAACGCCCGCACCCTTGGCGCGCTCCATCATGGCGTGGTTGAGCCCGCGATCCTTGTGAAAATAGAATTGATAGACCTGCGGGCCGCTATGCTGCTTGCGCAACTGCTCAAGATCGACAGTTCCAAGCGAGGAAACACCAAACATTGTGCCATATTTGGAAGCGACATTGGCCACGGCATGTTCGCCGCGATGATGGAAGAGACGCTGCAAGGCTGTTGGAGACAAATAGAATGGCAGGGCCAATTTCTGTCCCATAATCGTTACCGACATATCGACGGATTCAACGCCGCGAAGAACGCTTGGGAGAAGGTCGCAATTTTCAAAACTTGCAGCGTTGCGGCGCAGCGTAATTTCATCATCAGCCGCTCCATCGATATAGTCGAAGATGGGGCCGGGCAGACGCCGCTTGGCCAAGGCTCTGAAATCATGAAAATTGTAGCAATCGCGCAGACGCATCGAAACCTCGTATCGGGCTCAGGAAAAGTGATCTCTCAGCGATCGAGGCTCAGGCTTCTTCACCAAATTTATCCGCAATCAAAACGCCAAGCGCTTTCATGACTTCGGAAGCCTGGCGACCAGAGGCGCTGACTTTAATGCAGCAACCGGGCGAAGCTGCCAGCATCATCAATCCCATGATTGAGGTGCCGCCGACGGTCATTCCATCTTTTTCGACACGCACATGAGCATCATATCCGTCAACCAGTTGGACGAACTTCGCAGAAGCACGCGCATGCAAGCCACGCCTGTTGACGATCTCGAACAATTCAACGAGCGCGTTTTCCGCATTAAATGTGCCAGTCGTTTCGGCAGTCAGACGCATTTACTACCTCTATTTGGCTGTCAGCACCTGGCTGGCAACATTAATGTACTTGCGTCCGGCATCCTGACTTTCCTTTAAGGAGGCAGCCATGTCGTTGGTAAGCCGAACACTGGAAAGCTTGATCAGCATTGGAAGATTAACGCCGGCGATAACTTCCACACGTCCAGCTTCCATTACCGAAATTGCAAGGTTGGAAGGTGTTCCGCCAAACATGTCGGTGAGGATAATGACGCCTGAGCCATTGTCAGCGCGAGCGACAGCATCAACGATGTCCCGCCGGCGCTGCTCCATATCATCATCTGCACCGATCGAGACGGTCTCCAGATATTCCTGCTGCCCGACCACATGCTCAACCGCATGATGAAACTCTTCGGCCAGTCTTCCGTGCGTCACAAGCACGAGTCCGATCATTCTGAAACTGCTCCTGTCGCGCCAGCCCGTTCAAGAGTAGGCTTTTTCTGCGCTCTAAAATGCCCCGTTTGGCAGGTGTCGCATTCTGGCAGGACGAATCGCGAAGGCAAGCAGAAAATGTCATCCACATGGCAGTCAGTCACTTTATCGCAGGATAACTCGTTAACCCGCTGAATCCACCAGCTTATTTTTCCACTCTGGCTTGAATAACCATGCTTCAACCGAACGGCAGGCGGATTCAACTTCACCCGCAGGTAGGTCCAAATGCGCAATTGCGACACCTTGCAGTTGTATATGGGTGTTTTCATGTAATCGCACAACCTGCGCGGGCTCGACCAGACGTACCATAAGGTGAATCACCGCGTGCGGTTCATAGGCAAATGCGTGCAACCCTGAGCCGCGCACTTCCATTCCACCGCGTAGCGTATCGGGAGGCGAGCAAATCAATCGTCCGGAAACGGCTCGCACCAGACATTGATCATCACTGACCAATGTTGCATAGAGGCCCTCGGCAAAGGCTCTTTGCAAAAGAGCATGGGCGAGAGACGATTTGCCGGAACCCGAAGCCCCGATGATTATGATACCCCGATCACCAATCACGACAGCAGTGGCATGAATCAGTTCGGACATCCGATTATGCCTCGACCGGCAAAATCGCTATGAACCGTGCGCCAAGGTAATTTTCCGGATTTTTCGGATCAATGATATTTTCGGCATTCAACGTGCCGCCATGGGCTTCGATGATCTGGCGGCTGATCGAAAGACCAAGTCCTGAGTTTTGTCCAAAGGCCTCACCCGCTGGTCGATCCGTATAGAAGCGCTCAAAAATGCGGTCTATCTGCTCGACGCGAATACCGGGGCCATTGTCTTCAACGAGGATGCGGATTCGGTCGCCCAAATGCTGGAGCGTGACTGTGATGACGCCATTTTCAATGGGAACAAACGAGCGGGCATTTTCAATAAGATTTGACACCACCTGCCCAAGCCGCAAATCATGGCCAACGACAAAAAACCCCTTTCGGTTATTTGGCAGCTTGTCCACGACGAACTCGATACGTGTATCTTTCTTGTTCCGCCGAACCTCGCGCGCGGCTACCACCAGATTGCCCAACAGGAATTTGAGATCCACATGCTCGGAATCTTCACGGGCAAGTTCTGCATCAAGCCGTGATGCATCGGAAATGTCCGTGATCAAGCGATCAAGACGGCGCACGTCGTGCTGAATGACATCCATCAACCGTTTGCGGGAATCGTCATTCTTGGCCAATGGCAAGGTTTCAACAGCACTACGCAGGGATGTGAGCGGATTCTTCAACTCGTGGCTGACATCGGCAGCAAAGCTTTCGATCGATTCAATCCGCGCGTAAAGCGCATTTGTCATGTCACGAATTGAGGTCGAAAGGTGCCCGATTTCGTCCTGTCTTTCGGAAAAATCCGGGATTTCCTCGCGGTTTTTCACACCATGGCGAACGCGATCCGCGGCCGCAGCAAGCCGACGCAACGGATTGGCAATTGTCGAAGCCAGAAACAGGGAAAGAATGGCCATGACCAGCGCTGCAACCGTGAATACACGGATAATTGCATAGCGTTCGCCTTGGACGATCTTATCAATGTCACCGCCTTCGGTCGACAGGAGCAAAACACCGAGCACAGCACGAAAACGCTGGATCGGTACGGCAACCGATACGATCTGCTCGCCTTTTTCCGTCATGCGCACGACAGTTGCCGGTTGTCCCGTCAGGGCTTTAACGATTTCCGGATAGGACGAGCCATTACCGCCGGGCAATTCCTGGTAGATCGGCAAATCGCTTCGACGCAAAAGCCGTGTCATGCGATTGGTAAGACGCTCGAAAAAACTGGGCTCTTCCCCATCAATGGGTGGGAGGTCATAACGGAGCACCTGCCCGCGTGAATAAAGATGACGAGAATCGAGCAGGAGATTCGAATCCCGGTCATAAATGCGAGCACGGGTGCGTGTGGGAGAAATCAGCCGGCGCAGGACAGGAGCCACGCGTTCGGGATTGATGGGAAAATCGAGATTGTCGAGAACGTCAGGGGAAGGCGTGATGCTTTGCCCTGCCTGGAGCTCCAGCAGTTTTTCCGGATCAATCGCAATGGAATTTGTATCCACAGTGGCCGATGAGGCAATTGCGCCAGCGATGATCTCGCCCTGCGTCATCAAGCTTTCGACGCGTGCATCAATCAACCCGTCGCGAAATTGATTGAGATACATGATGCCGGAGAGCAGCACGGCCAAACCTGCGAGATTCAGGAAAAGAATGCGCCGTGTCAGACTTGAGAAGAGATAATTTCCAAAGACGCGATTGAGCGGCTTGAACAGCCGACGCAAGGCAACCGAGCGCTTCCGGCGCATGACGGCGCTCTTGCGCGTAATATTGCCGCCTCGCAGTTCGGCTACCATCTTTGCCTCAAAACATCAGGAACGGGTTGTCTCATCGCACTCATATCACGTTGAGACAACCGAATTTTACAGCCGATTGGTCGGCTTTGAAAGCAGGCTTGCCCGCAATCAGGTTTCGCGGAAGCGATAACCAACGCCATAAAGCGTTTCAATCATATCGAAGTCGTCGTCAACGACCTTGAACTTCTTGCGCAGGCGCTTGATGTGACTATCGATTGTACGGTCGTCAACATAGACCTGTTCATCATAAGCAGCATCCATCAAAGCATCGCGGCTTTTCACAACGCCGGGGCGCTGCGCCAAGGAATGCAGAATGAGGAATTCGGTGACTGTTAGGGTTACCGGCTCACCCATCCATGTGCAGGTATGGCGTTCCTGATCCATGACCAATTGGCCACGCTCAAGCGACTTGGCCTGTACGCTGCCTGGCTTGGCGGTATTTTCACGTGCGGCGACCCGGCGCAAAACTGCCTTCACACGCTCGACGAGCAGGCGTTGTGAAAACGGCTTGGTGATAAAATCATCCGCGCCCATCTTCAAACCGAACAGCTCATCGATCTCATCGTCTTTCGATGTGAGAAAGATAACGGGCAGATCCGATTTCTGACGAAGGCGGCGCAAAAGTTCCATGCCATCCATACGCGGCATCTTGATATCGAAGATCGCGAGGTTGGGTGGACGTGCAGTCAGGCCATCCAATGCCGAAGCACCGTCTGTATAGGTCTCTACGCGATAGCCTTCCGACTCCAGTGCGATGGATACGGATGTCAGAATGTTGCGATCGTCATCAACGAGCGCAATAGTCTGCATTGCGGGTACTTCCCTCATGCCCTGCCTTCCTGTGTGCTACAAACCTGTGCGCTTGTGCCGGACAAATTAGGTACAAAATGTGGCACAGATCGCAAACCTTGTCATCCAATCACTTTTACAGGTGTTTTTTGCAGGTAAATAAGTCGGGCGTTCTCCTTCGCAACTAAACCGATTTAAAAAAAATTAAAATCTTTAAATCGATTAAACGTTTGAAACTATTTGATTTTTCTGCTTTTGACCAATTCATGTCGCATTTTACATTGAACATGTAGAGTGAGATTAACCAAAAGTTTGACCCATGCACCTTCTTAAACAATGGCGGACAGATGATTAGAGAGATCGGCATCCACAACGCGGCAATCGCGCTCGGCAACTCAGGTTTAAAGGGCGTTTCGGCGGCCTATTATAATCTTGGAACTGCCGAACTCTATGAGGAAACATTGCGCCGCGGCGAAGCTGTCTTGACGGCGCAAGGCGCACTCGTCGCCCGCACCGGCCAGCATACGGGCCGCTCTCCCAAGGACAAGTTCGTCGTTCGCGATGCCTCCACGGAGGGTAATGTCTGGTGGGACAACAATTCGGCAATGTCGCCTGAAGCGTTCGAATTGCTTTATGCGGACTTCATGGAGCAGGCAAAGGGCAAGGAACTCTTTGTTCAGGATCTCGTCGGCGGCGCTGACGAAGATTACAAGCTTAATACGCGTGTGATCACCGAGTTTGCTTGGCACTCCCTGTTTATCCGCAATCTTCTCATTCGTCCGGAACGCGAGGCTTTGGCCGATTTTGTTCCGCAAATGACCATTATTGATCTGCCCTCTTTCCGCGCTGACCCGGCGCGGCATGGCACGCGGACAGAGACGGTCATCGCCGTCGACCTCAATCGACTTATCGTTCTGATCGGCGGCTCGGCCTACGCCGGTGAAATGAAGAAGTCAGTCTTCACGGCACTCAACTATATTCTACCGGGTAAAGGCGTCATGCCTATGCATTGCTCTGCCAATGAAGGTCCTGATGGCGACACCGCCGTATTCTTTGGCCTTTCCGGCACCGGCAAGACAACACTTTCGGCTGACCCCACCCGCACCCTGATTGGCGATGACGAGCACGGCTGGGGTGAGCACGGCGTTTTCAACTTCGAAGGTGGCTGCTACGCCAAGACCATTCGCCTCTCCGCGGAAGCCGAACCGGAAATTTTCGCAACGACACAGCGTTTTGGCACTGTTCTGGAAAATGTCGTTCTGGATGACAAGCGCCAGCCCGACTTCAATGATGGTTCGTTGACGGAGAACACGCGCTGCGCCTATCCGCTCGATTTCATTCCCAATGCATCGAAAACCGGCAAGGCGAGCCATCCAAAGAATATCATCATGCTTACAGCCGATGCTTTTGGCGTCATGCCGCCAATTGCCAAGCTGACACCCGCCCAGGCAATGTATCATTTTCTTTCCGGATACACCGCCAAGGTTGCGGGCACCGAGCGTGGCGTTACCGAGCCGGAGGCGACATTCTCTACCTGCTTCGGTGCACCATTCATGCCTCGGCATCCTTCGGAATATGGCAATTTGCTCCGTCAACTGATCGCTGACCACAATGTTGATTGCTGGCTGGTAAATACCGGTTGGACAGGCGGTGCCTATGGCGTTGGCAAGCGCATGCCGATCAAAGCAACGCGCGCACTTTTGTCCGCCGCCCTAGACGGCTCACTAAAAAGCGCTGAATTCCGCACAGACCCGAATTTTGGTTTTGCGGTGCCTGTTTCTGTAAATGGCGTTGACAATGCGATCCTCGATCCGCGCTCAACATGGGCAGACAAGGCGGGTTATGATGCGCAGGCGAACAAGCTTGTCGACATGTTCATCCGCAACTTCGACAAGTTCGAAAGCCATGTAGACAGCGATATTAAAGCCGCTGCCCCACACACGCCGGTTGCAGCGGAGTAAGGGTAGCGGTCCCATATCTGAAGGCCCCGCTCACCATGCGGGGCTTTTTTATGGTTCTTCCAGAGAATCAAAGTTTGGGCTACCAATCTGTCATGGAAGAAAGCCGTAACCGCATAAAGATCAACAACCGAATCTGGATCGACGAGAGCGATCTGGAAGAGAATTTTATTCGCTCGGCAGGTCCCGGTGGGCAGAATGTCAATAAGGTTTCCACCGCCGTTCAACTGCGCTTCTATGCTGTGAAAGCAGGTTTGCCGGAGGAAGTTCTGGCAAGGCTTATCGCGCTGGCTGGTCAGCGGGCAACCAAAGACGGCGAGATTCTGATTGAAGCAAATCGCTTTCGTACACAGGAACGCAACCGTCAGGATGCGCGCGAGCGCATGGTGGCGCTGATTGCGAAAGCTGCTGAACCACCACCGCCGCCGCGCAGAAAAACCCGCCCGACAAAAGGATCGATAGAACGGCGGCTTAAAGAAAAATCGGGCCGTTCCGGGGTTAAAAAGATGCGCGGGAAGGTTCAAGGCGATTGATGGGATCAATTGGCTCATTACCGCGTTATGGTTCGGGTTCAAATCATCCTTTCCAAAGCAGGTATGAAATGTCACAACAATGCCTGTCGATTTGAACAATCAACAAGGAGCCAGTTATGGGACTATTTGATTTCGTAAAATCCGTAGGCAAGAAAATCGGTATTGGCGATGAAGAGCCTAGCGCCGAAGATCTGAAGAAGGAACTCGATTCCCACAAGCTCGGTACCGAAAACGTTGAAGTGGCAATCGAAGGTGACAAGGCAGTGCTCAAGGGCAATGTCACCAATCAGGAAATTCTGGAAAAGGCGATTATTGCGGTCGGCAATTCGCTGGGCGTTTCCAAGGTGGATACAGGAGGCCTGACGGTTGACCAAACCACAACCGGTTCCGTGGTAAAGGAACCTGTGTTCTATACGGTGAAGAAGGGCGATAATCTTTGGAAAATCGCCGAGTCCCAATATGGCAAGGGCAAGGGTGCCAAGAACACCCTGATTTTCGAGGCCAACAAGCCTATGCTCAGCCATCCGGACAAGATTTATCCAGGTCAGGTGCTGCGTATTCCTGAACTTGGCTGAGTAAAGCTTCATGAACCCACAAACCCGGTGCATGGCGCCGGGTTTGTTTTTTTGAGGTCGCAGGTCAATGATATTGCTCGCGCCGGGCATCCGCTACTTTCCTGATTATTTCACCCAACAGCAGCAGACCGCGCTGCTGGAAGAAATCCGGACCGTAGTAGCGGCAGCGCCGCTTTATGTTCCGGCAATGCCGAGAACCGGCAAGGAAATGAGCGTGCGCATGACCAATTGCGGCTCACTGGGCTGGGTTACTGACAAAGAATTCGGCTATCGTTATCAGCCGACACATCCCGTCACGCAGCAACCTTGGCCCGCGATACCACAATCGCTAGTCGAGCTTTGGCTCAGCGTTGGCGATTATCCGCAGCCTCCTGAGGCCTGTTTGATCAATTTCTATTCCGAAACAGCAAAAATGGGACTTCATCAGGATCGCGATGAGCAGAATCTTGAGGCACCCGTTGTCTCGGTTTCCTTGGGGGACACGTGCCTTTTCCGTTTTGGTGGAACGAACCGGAACGACAGGACGCAATCCATCAAGCTTTCAAGTGGCGATGTTGTTGTGCTGGGCGATGAAGGCCGATTGGCATTTCATGGGGTAGATCGTATTTATCCCGGAACCTCTACTTTGCTGAAAAGCACAGGCCGGATTAATCTGACACTCAGGCGCGTTACAGCTTCCTGAGCGCCACCTCTTCCACAAGGTGATTATCGCCCTTGCGCAGGATAAGGTCCGCACGGGGCCTCGTCGGCAGGATGTTTTCACGCAGGTTTTTCAGGTTGATATTTGCCCAGAGGCTTTCGCCAATTGCCCTGGCGGAATCATCGGAGATTGTCGAATAGCGATGGAAGAATGAGCTTGGGTCCTTGAACGCTGTCTCACGCAAGCGCATGAAGCGATCAATGTACCATTTGTGAATTTGCTCTTCATCCGCATCAATATAGATCGAAAAATCGAAGAAATCCGAGACAAACGGCACCATCTTGCCGTCTTCCGGCAAGTCACGCACCTGCAGCACGTTGATGCCCTCGAAAATCAGGATGTCTGGCGCATCGACAGTCTGAAATTGCCCCGGCAATACGTCATAAGTTAAATGGGAATAGAGCGGCGCATTGACGTTGCGCTGGCCTGCCTTGATCTGCGAGAGGAACCGCAGCACCATGCCGACATCATAGCTCTCCGGAAATCCCTTGCGTTCCATCAGGCCTTTGGTCCGCAAAACATCATTGGGATAAAGAAAGCCATCCGTCGTCACGAGATCAACTTTCGGGCTTGAGGGCCAGCGCGCCAGCAGCTCTTTCAATACACGCGCCGTGGTCGATTTACCCACCGCAACCGATCCCGCAACACCAATGATGAAGGGAGTCTTGAATGCGTCACCCGTATTGAGAAACTGGCGGCGCTGGTAGAACAGTAATTGACTGGCCTCGACATGGGCCGAAAGCAGACGCGAGAGCGAGAGATAGATCCGGCTCACCTCATCAAGATCAATCGGATCGTTCAATGAACGCAGGCGCTTGATTTCTTCATTGGTGAGAGTAATTGGCGTATCGGCGCGAAACTCAGCCCAGCGTTCTGCACTGAAGAAGTGGTACGGAGAAAATTCGCTGGGTGCCAATTGATCCACGACGTCGCCCTCCACAGCTATGATCGCCTGCCTGCCGCTTGCCGGGCCCGTGAACATGGTCAGCCCTGCCCCCGCGCAGCTTTCTCCTCAAGTCCGGTCTGTCTTGTCCGATGTTCCAGCTCTTGCAGAACCTCATCGAGCTTGACGCCGGAAATTCCCAGGACGACCAGCAAATGATAGAGCAAATCCGCGCTCTCGGAAACAACGCCTTCCCTGTCGCCGGAAACTGCCGCAATGACTGTCTCGACGGCTTCCTCGCCAAGCTTCTGGCTGGCCTTGCCAATGCCTTTGGCATAAAGGCTAGCGGTATAAGACTGGATATCCGTGGAGCTGGCGCGCATTGCAACGATACGTTCCAGATCCGCCAAGGTGAATGCAGTCATCAAAATTCTCCAGTCAACGAACGGGGTCCAGCCGCATCGGGATTCCCGCAGCGGCCATATGCGCCTTCGCTTCCGCAATCGTATAGGTTCCGAAATGGAAAATGGATGCAGCGAGCACCGCTGATGCATGGCCTTCCCTGATGCCCTCAACCAAGTGATCGAGATTGCCCACGCCACCAGACGCTATGACAGGGACACGCACGGCATCAGCGATGGCACGCGTAACAGGGAGGTCGTAGCCGATCTTCGAGCCATCGCGATCCATGGAGGTCAGCAGAATCTCGCCTGCCCCCAGATCGACGACCTTGCGGGCAAATTCGACGGCATCAATGCCCGTTGCATTGCGGCCGCCATGGGTGAAAATTTCCCAGCGATCCACTTCGTTGCCGGTTGATACTTTTTTGGCATCTATGGCGACCACGATGCACTGATTGCCGAATTTGTCCGCGGCCTCGGCGATAAAGTCGGGATTTACCACCGCAGCCGTATTTATCGATACTTTGTCGGCTCCGGCCAGCAACAATTTGCGGATATCGGCTACGGTCCGAACACCGCCCCCAACTGTCAGCGGCATGAAACATTGCTCCGCAGTGCGGGCAACAACGTCGAAGATCGTCTCGCGATTGTCCGACGACGCCGTAATATCGAGGAAACAGAGTTCATCTGCCCCTGCCGCATCATAAGCCTTTGCTGCCTCCACGGGATCACCGGCATCAATGAGGTCAACGAAATTGACGCCCTTGACGACACGCCCATCCTTGACATCCAGGCAGGGAATAACGCGCGCTTTCAAGGTCATGCTGCGCGCTCCCGTGCCTGGCGAAGTACATTCAACGCTTCTTCAGGATCGATGCGACCGTCATAAAGCGCGCGACCTGAAATAGCGCCCTCAAGCCTGCGAGCATCCGGCATGGTCATGCGAACAATATCGGCAATCGAGGCGAGACCACCTGACGCAATGACCGGGATGGAAACGGCTTCTGCAAGCTGCAATGTCGATTCCCAGTTAATACCGGCGAGAATGCCATCCCGGTCTATATCCGTATAGATAATCGCGGCAACGCCAGCGCCCTCGAACTTTTTCGCAAGCTCGATGACGCCAAGTGTTGATGCCTCTGCCCAGCCCTCGACAGCAACTTTGCCGCCCTTGGCATCAATGCCGACAGCCACTTTGCCCGGGAAATGTTTACAAGCTTCGACAACAAGTTCCGGATCACGCACAGCAACTGTCCCCAGAATGACACGGGACAGGCCCTTTGCCAGCCAAGCTTCAATATGATCAAGGGTTCGGATACCGCCGCCGAGCTGCACGGGGTTTTTCGTCGCCTTGAGAATTGCTTCTACAGCTGCGCCATTGACCGATTCACCAGCAAAAGCGCCATTGAGATCGACTACGTGAAGCCATTCAAAACCCTGATCTTCAAATGCCTTCGCCTGCGCGCCGGGATCGGTGTTGTAAACCGTTGCCTGGTCCATATCGCCAAGCCTCAAGCGGACGCATGCTCCGTCCTTCAGATCAATCGCCGGAAAAAGGATCATGGGTTCCACCTCAAGAAATTGCCTATAAGCGCAAGGCCAAGGGCTTGGCTCTTTTCCGGATGAAACTGTGTTCCAGCCATATTGTCGTTGGCAACTGCCGCGGTCACTGGTCCACCATAATCGGTAATAGCAAGAACATCATTTTCTATCTCCGCATCGAGGAAATAGGAATGAACGAAATAGGCATGCAGCCCCTTCGGTCCGGTTTCAATACCGTCGAACAGCGGATGCGGCCGGGTCAAACGAATGGTATTCCAGCCAATCTGCGGGATTTTCAAGTTCTGGTCGGACGGCACCATTTCGCGGACATCGCCCTTGATCCAGTCAAAGCCGGTTGAAATGGTCTTTTCGAGGCCACGTGACGACATTAATTGCATGCCGACACAAATGCCAAGGAAGGGTCGCGCTTTTTCAACGGCTACCTCATGAATGGCCTCGACCATGCCCTCTACCGCGTGGAGCCCGCGACGGCAATCAGCATAGGCGCCAACGCCGGGGAGTACGATGCGATCGGCCGTTCGCACACGTTCCGCATCCGATGTCAGATCAATGGTCGCATTGATCCCATTTTCATGCGCCGCACGTTCAAAGGCCTTCGTGGCCGAGCGCAAATTGCCCGAACCATAGTCAATAATCGCAACGCGCATGTTCAGTTCTCTCCGCGATGGCTTACAAGCCCGACCATTCCATCAAGCGCTGGCGTCGTGCTTGAACGATAGGCCGGCAGGTCGGTCTTTGGCGCCGGTTCGCTCAACGGCTCGGCCATAAAATCAGGTCCATGGAAATAAGCGATTTCTGCGTCAGCCGCAGTTTCTGCATCAATGACGGCACGCTGCTCGAATCCATTGCGTTCAAGCTTTGC
This sequence comes from Phyllobacterium sp. CCNWLW109, assembly GCF_037203905.1. NCBI lineage: Bacteria > Pseudomonadati > Pseudomonadota > Alphaproteobacteria > Hyphomicrobiales > Phyllobacteriaceae > Phyllobacterium > Phyllobacterium sp. CCNWLW109. Next base: position 444,958 of record NZ_JBBCBK010000003.1, read on the forward strand.
ATAACGCCAGCGGCGCGCCTCCAGCCCAACGAACAGGGAAAGAAGCGCAGTGATGAGAGTCGCCAGACCTGCATGGTCCGTATAGTTTCCAACCAGCGAGATGATTATTGTTGCCACAAACACCAATGCGGCCTCAAACCACAGGCGTTGCAGCACGAGCCACGGCACGGGGAAAATGAACCCAAGCCATGCAAATCCGTCACGGATGAAAACCGTGCGGTCATCATCCCGTTGACCGTTACGTAACTGCGGCGTCAGTACAACAAAGCTGGCCATAACTCAGCCTTTCAGACTGCCCTTCGTTGAAGGAATAGCATCCTTCTGGCGCGGGTCGGTTTCTATTGCGTGCCGTAACGTACGGGCCACGGCCTTGAAGCAGGTCTCGGCAATATGGTGATTGTTTTCGCCGTAAAGATTGGCGACATGCAATGTAATGCCGGCATTTTGCGCCAGAGCATGGAAAAACTCCCGAACAAGTTCGGTATCAAACGTGCCGATCTTAGGTGCCGAGAATTTTACGTGCCAGACAAGATAGGGCCGACCAGAGACATCCAGCGCCGCGCGCGTCAATGTTTCATCCATGGCCAGATCCAGCGAAGCATAACGATTAATGCCACGGCGCTCACCCAAAGCCTTGGCGATGGCTTGGCCGATAGCAATGCCGGTGTCCTCAACGGTATGATGATCATCGATATGCAGATCGCCATTGGCCTTGATATCCATGTCTATCAGGGAATGCCGCGACAATTGCTCCAGCATATGGTCAAAGAAACCGACACCGGTTGCAATATTGAATGCACCGGTTCCGTCCAGATTGACCGAAACGGCAATGCTGGTTTCCTTGGTTGTCCGCTCTACCTTCGCTTCACGCGTGCTGACGCTTGTCATGCCTCTATCCCGCTTGGAGAAATACCTTTAATTGTGGCCTTCTAAAACACGAATGCCGAATCTCCAAATGCTTTGATGGCTTAGGGTTATAGACTCATTTGCATTTCCGTAGCGGCATCATACATAAGTGGAACAGAAGGGGTTCGCTGCACTGCTTTGATTAGGGTACAGGCGAACGCGCTTAAGGAGTTAATATGCAAGAACACAACCCCTCCACCATGTATGGAACCACCATCGTAACTGTCCGCAAGGACGGTAAGGTGGTGATCGCCGGCGACGGACAAGTCAGCCTCGGCAATACTGTTATGAAAGGCAATGCCCGCAAGGTACGCCGTATCGGCAAGGGCAATGTCATTGCCGGTTTTGCCGGTGCTACCGCAGATGCCTTCACATTGCTTGAACGGCTCGAATCCAAACTTGAACAATATCCTGATCAGTTGATGCGTGCATGTGTCGAACTTGCCAAGGATTGGCGTACAGACCGGTATTTGCGCCGCCTCGAAGCCATGATGCTGGTCGCCGACAAATCGGTTACGCTCGCGCTTACCGGTAATGGCGATGTGCTCGAGCCTGAGTATGGCGTAATGGCCATTGGTTCTGGTGGCAATTTTGCCCTGGCAGCAGCAAAGGCATTGATCGATACGGACAAGAGCGCAGAAGAAATCGCCCGCCGTTCCATGCAGATTGCAGCTGATATCTGCATTTACACAAATACAAGTGTAACGCTTGAGTCGCTTGATGCCGCCTGAACTAGAATCCGGACAGAAGTTTCGTTACCGCTTCATCCCGGTTGAACCACGCCATCTGAATATGATTTCGCAATGGCTGGCAGAACCGCATGTGGCACAGTGGTGGAACGAAGATCCTGAAAAGGAATTGGCCGACATCGCTGACCATATGGATAGTGTTTCGGTTGAGCCGTTCATAATCATGCTTGGTGACGAGCCTATCGGCTATCTCCAGACCTATGATCCACATCTTGAGGATGATCATCCCTACCAGGATCAGCCGGGCGGAACACTTGGGATCGACCTGATGATTGGTGAGCCGGACCTTATCGGCCAAGGGCATGGTGCACGGCTGATCGATGAATTCGTATCGCTCCTTTTCGAAGAAGGGGTGCCACGCGTGATCGTCGATCCGGACCCGGCCAATAAGCGGGCAATCAGGGTCTATGAAAAGGCTGGCTTTGCGGCATTTGATACGAGGACGTCAATTTATGGTCCCGCCCTTATGATGGCACGGGATAATTTGGAAATTTGGCCCGAAGACGGGCAGGAAGAAACGAGAATCCAATGACAACATTTTCTCCAAGAGAAATCGTCTCCGAACTTGATCGTTATATTATCGGCCAGAATGACGCAAAACGTGCCGTTGCTATTGCGTTACGTAACCGTTGGCGTCGCCAGCAGCTGGAAGGCCAGATGCGCGAAGAGGTCATGCCCAAGAACATTTTGATGATCGGACCGACTGGCGTCGGCAAAACGGAAATCTCACGTCGTCTCGCCAAGCTTGCGGGCGCGCCGTTCATCAAGGTTGAAGCAACCAAGTTTACCGAAGTCGGCTATGTGGGCCGTGACGTTGAACAGATTATTCGTGATCTGGTCGAGGTTTCCATCGGGCTTGTACGCGAGAAAAAGCGTGAGGATGTGAAGGCCAAGGCCCATGTCAACGCAGAAGAGCGTGTGCTTGACGCACTGGTCGGCAAGACTGCCAGCCCTGCAACCCGTGACAGCTTCCGCAAGAAATTGCGGGATGGCCTGATCGACGACAAGGAAATCGAAGTCGAGATTGCCGACTCCGGCTCGCCAAGCTTTGAACTACCCGGCATGCCCGGTGCAAATATCGGCGTCCTCAATCTCAGCGACATGCTTGGTAAAGCTATGGGCGGACGCACCAAGACGGTGAAAACCACAGTCAAGGAGTCCTATGGTGTCTTGATCAATGACGAGTCGGATAAACTTCTCGATCAGGATCAGATCACACAGGAAGCGCTACGGTCCGCCGAGAATGACGGCATCGTCTTCCTTGACGAAATCGACAAGATTGCAGCGCGTGACGGCGGAATGGGTGCAGGCGTATCGCGTGAAGGCGTGCAGCGCGATCTGTTGCCGCTCGTGGAAGGAACAACGGTCGCGACCAAATATGGTCCGATCAAGACCGATCACATCCTGTTCATCGCGTCAGGAGCGTTTCATGTGTCCAAGCCTTCCGATCTGTTGCCGGAATTGCAAGGCCGCTTGCCCATCCGTGTCGAGCTTAGCGCCCTTACACGCGATGACATGCGCCGCATCCTGACGGAGCCGGAAGCAAGCCTGCTCAAGCAATATATTGCGTTGATGGCGACTGAAGAGGTCAAACTCGATATTACCGATGATGCAATTGATGCATTGGCCGATATTGCCGTTGATCTCAATTCGACCATCGAGAATATCGGAGCGCGGCGTCTGCAGACGGTTATGGAGCGCGTGCTGGATGAGATTTCGTTCAATGCGCCGGACAAATCCGGAGCTGAGTACACGGTCGATGCCAAATATGTGCGCGAGACTATCGGCGACATGGCTAAAAACGCTGATCTTTCGCGTTTCATTCTCTAGCATTGCAAATAAGGGAAATCGCGATGGAAAACCATCGCGATTTCTTATTTAATGGGCGAGTCGCAATAGGAGATATCCCATGCGTTTCTTGCAATCCGTTCTGACGCTCATCATACTTTTCACGACCGTGCCTGCTGCCCTTTCGGCTGAATCCTGTGACAAGCCTAATAGCAGCCAAGCGGATCTCAACGAATGTTACAGCAATACCTATAAGCACTCAGACACCCAGTTGAATGCGCTTTACAGACAGATTACTGCTCGCCTGAAAGACGATGCGCAAACAACGAAACTGCTTGTGACTGCTCAAAAGGCTTGGGTTGCCTTTCGTGATGCAGAGTGCAATTTTTCAACATCGGGAAGTGCAGATGGCAGCGTATACCCTATGATGCAGTCCATATGTCTGAACGGTTTGACTGCATCACGCATCGAAGATCTGAAATCCTATTTGAAGTGCGAGGAAGGCGACATGAGTTGCCCAGTTCCCGCACAGTGAACTGACTTGATATCCAGATTGAGGTTTTTCTGGCTTTCGTCTGAACAAGCCGCTATTGCGGGCTTCTGACTGGATTTCTGGATCGATGATGAAACGAACCCTTTGCCTTTTTGCAACCAGCTGTTTTTTGCTGTTTTCCGTAACTGCCCAATCCGCATTGGCCGTAACCATGGTTCCGGAGGGCAATCGCAATGCAAGTCAGCCTGGCGTGCCAGCCGCTTCCGCCAAACGGACGCGCGAGATGAACACCACCTATGAGGCCAAATATCAAAAAATTTACGGCCTGCTGAAGAGCGACACGAAGCTGCGATCAAAAATTGCCAGCGTTTCCAGAACCTATGGCATTGATCCCGTTCATGTTGCCGGCGCCTTGGTCGGTGAACACACCTACAATGTCGATGCCTATGACAGGTTGCAGACCTATTACGTCAAGGCGGTTTCATATCTGAAACAAGGCCTCAGCTTTGACTATAAGGGAGAAACCATTGGTGATTTTGTCAAGCGACCCCAGTTTGCTGAATGCAATAAGTTTAAGGACAGCCTGCGCCTTTGGTCATGCCGGGAGAATGTCTGGGATACTACTTTTCGCGGGAATAATGTCGGCGGGATCAGCTACCCGAACAATCGCCTGAGCGCGGTTTTCTTCCAGCCATTCTATGCCGGCCAGAGTTTCGGCTTAGGCCAGCTCAGCCCGCTTGTCGCATTGCAAATGACGGACATGGTCAACCGCTATTCGGGATTGCCGCGTCTTGATGCGGATAATGCCAGTGAAGTTTACAAGACAATCATGGATCCTGACCTGACGTTGCCCTATATGGCGGCAACATTGAAACACTCGATCGATGTGTATAGGCGGGTTGCGGATCTCGATATATCCAAGAATCCCGGTTTGACAGCGACACTTTATAATACAGGCGGCGCGGATGCGCGCGCTCGGGCTCTGGCAAATATCAACGCACAACGTGTTGCCAATGGCGAACCGCTGCAAATGCCGGAAGAAAACTATTATGGTTGGCTGGTCAATGAGAAGGCTGATCAGCTTAAGGCGCTTTTCTAAAGCATTTCAAGCAAACAGGCGCAGGCAAGCTAGCGTTTGCGTCTGGGGGGCAGCAGTTTCAACTTGCCAATGAACAACTGCGTCGTTTCCTGATCCATATCCTCAATCCGCATGGCAAGCAGATTTGCAAGCTCAGTTACAGACGGCGAAAGCCCACCCGTATCGATCGTTACACGGGGTTGCGAAATCAGAGCCAGTCTCTGCAATTCCTCCGCCTCATCCCAGATAATATTGAAATACTGAATGATGCGCTGGAGCTTGTCCCATGTCGGTTGGCCACGACGCCCATGTTCAAGCGCCGAAAGATAGGCCGCTGAAACGCCTATGGCTTTCGCCATGTCCTTTTGCGAGACGCCGCGTTCCTGGCGCAAATCCCGCAACCTTTGACCAAAGGGGGTCATGATGCCTCGCGCCGCAGACGGACATAAATCGCTCCGGTCCCGCCATGATTGCGCGCAGCATCCTCATAGCCATTGACCAGAATGCGAAAAGCCGGGGTTGTAAACCATAAAGGCACGGCTTGGCGAAGCACACCATCACTTCCGAAGGATGATCCTTTGCCCGTGATGACAAGCACATGACGTAGTTTCCGCAAATGAGCACGTTGCAGGAAACCGAGCAGCAAACCATAGGCCTCGCTTTGCGTCAGCCCGTGAAGATCAATACGACCTTCTATGACCACGCGGCCCTTGGCGATTTTCTTATGGGTAGGTTTGTCGATTGGATGGAGCAGATGAGGCCTGGGTGCCGGTTTTGCAGGAAATACGGGTGCCTGTTGTTTTGGCCTTTCGGGAGCAGAAGGTTGCTGTTCCGTATTGTCAGCTTCATCCGCCAAGAAAATCGGCTTATCCTTACCCTTGAGAGGGCGCGCTGTCTTGGCAACCGTTTCCCAAAGTATCCGGTCTTCAAGCGTGGCAAATTCCGGTGTTGCCTTTTTTTTCATTGGCTTGAACCCAACAGGCAACGCGGCACCAGTACATAGAAATCTGCATTGTGCCGAATAACACCAGCTATCTCGCCAGCCTCATCACCGGAACCTGCGAAAAGATCGCCGCGGGCGGGTCCGACAATTGCCGATCCGGTATCCTGCGCGATCATAAGACGGGAAAAACTTTTACCTCCAAATGCGTCCAAGTCGGGAGCATGAATATAAAATGGCGTGCCGAATGTATGGAGAAGCCGGTCAACAGCCATGGAACGGCCACCCATGAGCGGCACCTTTGCCGCTGCAATTGGCCCGAGATCTCTCTCAACAACCGGGGCTTCCCGGAAAAAAATGTAAGAGTGGTTGTTCCACAAGAGTGCCTGCGCCTGTTCCGGATTATCCGCGAGCCATTTGCGGATCGACTGCATCGAAATATTTTCGGGTTCGATTTCGCCGCGATCCAACAATATCTTGCCGACGCCCGTGAAACGATGTCCGGACTTTGCCGCATAGGTTATACGGCGCAGACTGCCATCAAGCATCTTAAGCCGTGCGGCACCTTGAACATGGATAAAGAACGCATCGATAATACTGTTCACGAAAGCGATTTCGAGCCCTTGCCCCTCAAGGGCACCGCTTTCGATCGCCTGGCGATCGAAATATTCGACAGGTCCATCCCGGGTCTGCCGGGCAAAAGCAAAATAGGGATCAAGCCCGGCGGGACGGTTGTCATCATCTATATCGATCAGATCGGCAGGCCGCCTGAGAAATGGAACGGGATATTCCCGGGTGCGGATCGGGGATGCAATAACTTCCGGTTCGTAAAACCCGGTAACAAAACCGCTTGCCGAACTGTCAGGTTTTATAAAAGCGGGCCGGAACCATCTGGCGAAAAATTGGCGGGCTTGCGCGTCTGTTTCTACAATTGTTTCACGTGAATCAGCAAAAATTGGCTTAAGCGCTTCAAATGAAATGCCAAGCGATCCTGATTTATAGGGCTTTTCCAGAACATGGTGGGCTGAGCGCCGAAAGGCTTTGAACGCCTCGAGCTGATTATCCTCCTCCCAACCGGGGCAATTATTAAAGTCCACCGGTTGCAACAGGGGCGATAACATATTCTCTGATCTCAAAAGGTCAGTCTTCGGCTTCGGTGGCTACAAGCTTCCAGTTCGGATCTTTGGATTTGGTGTCACGGGCAAAGGTCCACACATCCTTCACTTCAACAACGGCTTCCTTATCGCCATCAATGACCGCGTCATCCTTGTCCAGCGTGGCCGAGATAAGCTCGCTAATGATGCGAACAGTGACGTGGGATTCATTACCTTTCATCTCGGCGCCAATAATTTCGGCCTTATTGATACCGACGAAGGATGACTGAACCTTCTCCCCGCGCGACTCGCGGTCGGTGATAGCTGAGACAAAGCCGTCAAAGACTTCTCTCGACAGCAAGGATTTCAAGGTTTTGCGATCACCATCGGCGAATGACATAACAATCATTTCATAAGCCATCTTTGAACCATCAAGGAATTTTTCCGGTTCGAATGTGGGGTCCGCAGCTTGAATTGCGCGCAAACCGTCGTTCAATGGCGTCCCCGGCTTTGCCAGACTATCGATTTTCTCGAAATCGTTCGCTTTGGCTTCACCGCGTCTGGGCAATGCAACAACATTGTCACCGGGCTTCGCCTTGTCGTCTGCTTCCGAGGTTCGCGTATAGGGATTGAAAGGCGGACGTTCGCTTCCGGTGCGGCGGCCAAGGACTTTGCGCAACTGGAGAAAGATCACCACAGCCGCTACGAAGAAAAAGATTGTTCCAAAGTCCAGATATTCCATATCGCTTGCCACTCATCCAGATGTTCGTTTCCGCTTTCGATCTTTCGTCGAAATATCAAAAACATATAGATTGCCAATTGCAATCATACAAATACTCTTCACGCTTACCTATATAGGCATGAAATTGACATGAGCTATCCATAATAGCCGGATATGTCCTTTGAAAGGTAAAATAGTTTGCGATCTCTTATTCCTCTGTTCCTGCTGGCGCTGCCATTTCTGGAAATAGCCGGCTTCATCCTCGTTGGAAACGAGATTGGTGTTCTGGCAACGCTCGGCCTGATTATTCTGGCAATGTTTGTCGGTGTATTCCTGTTGCGCTTGCAAGGCTTTGGCCTGATCCAGAAAATACGCGAGGAAACGGCTGCTGGACGCTCTCCAAAACGAGAGCTTGTCCATGGCGTGATGCTATTTTTTGCTGCGCTGCTGCTGATAATTCCCGGTTTCATCACGGACATTATTGGTTTGCTGTTGTTCATTCCAGCTGTGCGGGATCTGGGTTGGCGCTGCATCAGTGACAGAGTCGTGGTGGTGAATTCCGGTAGCCGGCGGCCAACTGGCACACGGCAAACACGGATCAAGGAAAATGTCATTGATCTCAACCCGGAAGATTATACCAGCAAGCCTGATCCCGAATCCCCTTGGAAGGCTGATAAGTAAGGTTTGCCCGATATATGGAACGATAGGATTAGAGCGGGCAGCTTGCCTCGCCAAACAACACATGCTAGCCAGCCACCATTGATTTTCTAGACCGCTACGGCGGATGCAACATTAAAAGGTTTCCAGACAATGGCTGATGAAAACGCAGAGAACGGCAATGGCAACGGTACTGTCCAGCCACAGACCCTGAATATCCTGGCGCAATATGTGAAGGATCTTTCCTTCGAAAGCCCTGGCTCGCCGCTGTCGCTGCGCCCGCGTGACAAGGCTCCTGGCATCAGCATCAATGTCAACGTGAATGCCAATCCTATTGCCGAGAATGATTTTGACGTTGTTCTGACCCTTTCCGCCAAGGCTGCGGAAGGCAAGGAAGTTCTGTTCAACGCAGAATTGGTTTATGGCGGTGTGTTCCGGCTTGAAGGCTTTCCTCAAGAGCACCTTCTGCCATTGCTTTTCATTGAATGCCCTCGCCTGCTGTTTCCTTTTGCACGCCAGATCATCGCTGAAGCCACCCGCAATGGCGGTTTCCCTCCACTCATGATCGACCCGATTGATTTCGCGCAAATGTTCCAGCAGCGCATGGCTGAGGAACAGGCCAAGGCCAAAGTCAGCTAAAATCTGACAGGATTAGTTTTAAACCCGGGCTGGTCCCGGGTTTTTTATTGCGCTTCTATGCGCTCGTTCCAGATGGCTTTTTCGCCAAGTTTGGCCACAAGGGCGGCATGCGCAAGCTTTTCTGCTTCGCTCAACCGTGACGGCAAAGCCACCTTGCGTTGCATGATAATGATCGCGGCGCTTTCCCCTGCCTCATTCCGGTTTTTTGTCTGGTCGGAGACTGTCAGACCCAGCGCCGTTTGTTTGCCGCCAATAAGCTCAATGTAAACTTCGGCCAGCAACTGAGAATCCAGAAGCGCACCGTGCATGGTGCGATGGCTATTATCGATGCCGTAACGCCGGCACAAAGCATCAAGCGAGTTTGGCCCCATAGGGTGCTTGCGACGCGCCAGCGCCAGCGTATCGACAACGCGATCATTGTGGATTGGTGGATGTCCCAACCGGTTCAGCTCGGCGTTGATGAATCCCATATCGAAGGTCGCGTTGTGCGCGATCAACTTTGCGCCGTCGATGAAATCGAGAAAATCCTGAAGAATTCCGGCAAATAAGGGCTTATCGAGCAATTGTTCATTGCTGATTCCATGAACCGCCAGCGCTTCTGGATTAACCGCTCTTCCTTCAGGATTGATATAAACGTGAAATGTGCGCCCTGTCGGAAATCGGTTAACAAGCTCTACGCCGCCGATTTCGATGATGCGATCATCCAGCCGGTCGAGACCTGTCGTTTCCGTATCAAATATAATTTCGCGCATGGAATCACCTTTGGCCTAAATTCCACGACTTTCTCAACTCTTGCAAGGCTGTGATGTCACAGGGTGGTCAGTCCGCAGACATATCCACCAATGAGTGTATGATTTGTTGAACATGCTCACGCACTGCTACAAGCCCCTGACTTGTATCAATGATAAAGTCGGCGCGGTTGCGCTTTTCAGCGTCCGGTACTTGCCTGGCGAGTATGGCCTCGAGTTTATCCTCCGTCATGCCTTCGCGGGCAAGCACTCTTTCCCGCTGTACTTCTTTGGGCGCGGTAACAACCAAAACCTTATCCACCCGCTTTTCGGCTCCAGTCTCAAAAAGCAAAGGAATATCCAGAAGGACAAGTTTGGCTCCGCTATTTTCTGAGTCCTGCCGAAATCTGTTCTCTTCGGTGCGAACAAGCGGATGAACGATCTCCTCCAGCCGTTGCAATGCCTCCGGCTTACCCATAACGGCTGCCGATAATTTTACGCGGTCAACCTCGCCATCGCTTGTCGTGCCAGGAAAATCCTGTTCGATCAGAGGAGCGGCCTTTCCACTGTAAAGCCGGTGCACAGTTTCATCGGCCGAATAGACAGGAACTCCTGCATCCAGAAACATCTGGGCAGTCGTGGATTTTCCCATGCCGATTGATCCGGTTAGACCAAGGACGATCATGGTTTCTGGCCGCCATTCATGTCGGCGAGGATAACGTTACGCAACTCCGCAGTCACCTCTGGTCGAACACCAAACCAATGTTCAAATCCTGGCACTGCCTGATGCAAAAGCATGCCGAGACCATCAACTGTCTTTAATCCAGCCATGTGGGCAGCCTTTAGCAATGGCGTTTTAAGCGGGACATAAACAATGTCCGTTACCAGCGCATCGCGCCTTACATCAGAAAGATCGATTGACAGGCTCTCCTTGCCTTCCATTCCCAACGATGTTGTATTCACGATGAGGGAGACATCCTGCAGCAGTTCCGGCACGGCAATCCATTCATGCGCGCTGATCCCTGAGCCAAATCGATCGGCCAATTCTTCAGCCCTTGTCAGAGTCCGGTTGACGATTCGGATATCTGTCAGTCCACGTTGTTTAAGAGCGTAAATAATTGCCCGGCTTGCTCCTCCGGCCCCAAGTACCAACGCGGTTTTGTGTTTATCCCATCCGGGGCTGCTGGCATCGAGATTTGCGAGAAACCCGTAAGCATCGGTATTACCGCCGCAAAGTTGTCCGCCTTCAAACCATAATGTATTGACTGCACCGATCTCTTCGGCTGCGGGTTCGCGTCTCTGACATAAGGCAAACGCCATTTCCTTATGCGGAATGGTGACATTGCCGCCGACATAATCATTGTCTTTTAAACTGTTGAGAAACGCAGGGAAGCTGTCCGGGGCTGCTTCTATGGCTTCATATGAACCTGGAAGATCGTATTTTTTCAGCCAATGGCCGTGAATCAAGGGCGACCGGGAGTGTTTGATCGGAAATCCGGTTACGAAAGCTTTACGCATCAATTGCTCCTTGCTTGCGCAGTTCCGCAAGCAGCGGCAGAAGCGGCAATCCTACAATAGTAAAGTAGTCGCCATCGACTCTCTCGAACAATTGCACCCCCTCGCCCTCGAACTGATAAGCGCCAACGCTTTGTAATGCCACGGACCCTACACGAGACAAATGCCGGCCAATGAACTCTGGTGTTAGACTGCGCAATGTCATCCGAGCCACTGACACATGCCTCCAAAGGGTCTGACCATCTTTGCAAAGCACCACTGCGCTATTGAGATGATGGGTCTGGCCGGAAAGCTTCAACAATTGGCGGCGGGCTGCCTCCATATCTTCCGGCTTATGCAAGATTTCGTCGCCAAGCGACAATGTTTGATCCGAACCAATAACCAGCGCCGATGAATTGCGTTCACTGACATCAAGTGCCTTTGCCTCTGCCAGTACCAAAGCAACATCGTCCGGTGTTGCGCCGCTATTATAGAGAGGAGCTTCGACTGCGCGTTCGTCGATGTTTGCTGATTGCGCCGTGAACTTCACCCCGGCATTTTTCAGCAACATTGCACGGAAAGGGCTTTTTGAGGCGAGTATAATGTCCATGTTTTTCTCTTGTGTCATGTTCAGCTACCGACCTTGCGCCCGCAGAGCGAGCACGGCGGCAGCTGTTTCTTCAATTGAACGCCTCGATACGTCGATCATTGGCCAATTGTGCCTGTGACAGATTTGGCGAGCATAGGTCAATTCCTCGATAATATTTGCCCTGTCGAGATAATGATCGGCATCAAAGCCTTGAGTGGCCCCAAGCACACGGTGTTGGCGAACCTGGGAAATACGCTCCGCCGATGCGACCAGTCCCACAATCAGGGGCTTTTGTGAGTTCACAAGAGCATCAGGCACCGGTACGCCGACAACGATTGGCACATTGACCGTTTTTATGCCCCGATTGGCAAGATAGATGCTTGTAGGCGTTTTTGATGTGCGCGAAATACCGATCAGAATGACATCTGCTTCTTCAATATCTGGCGGCAACTGTCCGTCATCATGTTCCATCGTGAAGTTGAGTGCATCAATTCGCTGAAAATATTCAGCATTGAGCACATGCTGTGCGCCTACCCTGCGTCCAGCGGGAGCGCCGAGGTAAGATTGAAACAGCGTGAGCACGGGTTCGAGTACGGAAACGCAAGGCACGCCCAGCTCAGCGCAACTGTCATCAATCATCGCCGCAAGCCTTTGGTCGACAATCGTGTAAAGAACAATTCCGGGTTCCGCATCGATACCCTCAAGCACTTTGCGTATCTGTTTTTCCGTCCGAATGAGGGGATAAACATGCTCAATGGCCCGTGCATGGGCATATTGCGCTGATGCGGCCCGCCCCGCTGCGATGAGAGTCTCTCCGGTCGCATCAGAAATCATGTGAAGATGAAAGTAGTTAACCGGTTTCGTCACAGAAATTTCCATGTCCTGTTGATGAATGGGGACAAATAGGCAGAACTTTCCCAAGAGATGGCAGCCATGTGGATTGTTGGCAAGTCATCCACAATGAGCTCACCTGTGCGCAGCATCGCCGTTGGCATTCGGATACTGTGGATTGTTGCGACTTTTCGTCTATTATTGGTCCATTATCCACAATGTATTCAGAACCAATATCATTGTAACAATTTGAAATTGTTTATAATTTTGTTTTTTCCCTGCTATCCTGCCATTAGGTTGTAATTATTTCCTCTTGGAACAGGGCTGATTGTTTGCTGTGGGAAAATTCTGACAATGTGTTAATTCCCGCTACTAACAGACTCTAAGAATCAGAAAATCCAAAATAGATCTGAATTTCTTTTTTAAGAAAGGCCAGGGAGAGGGATCACCTAATGACCGATCGCAAAGTGATGAAAGTCTTGAGAGGTGAAACTGTTTTTCCACCTCCGATCTGGATGATGAGACAAGCAGGTCGTTATCTTCCCGAATATAGGGAAGTCAGAAAGAACGCCGGGACGTTTCTCGACCTGTGCTATTCTCCCGATCTGGCAGTTGAAGTGACGTTACAGCCAATTCGCCGTTTTGGTTTTGATGCAGCCATCCTGTTTTCAGATATTCTTGTTGTACCTCATGCTCTTGGCCGGGACCTTCGTTTTGAAGAAGGGCGTGGCCCTTTGATGACCCCGATCGATAAGGATGGAATATTCTGGCTGGAATCTGCCGGTGCTGCAGACAGGCTGGAGCCGGTCTATGAGACGGTTCGTCTGCTGAGACAGCAATTGCCTGCTGAAACAACACTCCTCGGCTTCTGTGGGGCTCCCTGGACCGTAGCGACCTATATGATTGCTGGTCACGGCACGCCGGATCAGGCTCCGGCTCGGTTGTTCGCCTATCGCGAACCTGAAGCCTTCAGGAAGCTGCTTGATGAGCTTTCGGATGTTTCGGCAGAATATCTGATACGTCAGATCAATGCAGGTGCGGATGCGGTTCAAATCTTTGACAGCTGGTCAGGTGTGCTTGACGAGGCCTGCTTTGAGGAATTTTGCATAGCGCCAGTCGAAAAGATTGTCAGAAAGGTACGCGCTGTACATCCGAATGTTCCGATTATAGGCTTTCCAAAGGGAGCCGGGGCGCTCTACACCAATTATAGGCAGCGTACTGGTGTGACCGCGCTTGGACTGGATTGGACCGTACCGCTTTCAATGGCTTCATCATTGCAAGGCGATGGTGCAGTCCAGGGAAATCTTGATCCATTGCGCGTTGTTGCAGGCGGAAAAGCAATCGATGCCGGTGTGGATGCCATATTGGAGTCGCTGGGTCATGGACCGCTTATCTTCAATCTTGGCCATGGCATTACACCCGATGCACCTGTTTCCCACGTCGAACAAATGATTAATCGTGTACGCCTGACGCATAGATAGGGAGAGAGTTTTGACCAGTTCATCAGACACAAGCCAAAATGTCCCTGTTTTACCGCGCCTGATCATGGCGGCAGTGGCTATTGCAGCAGTTGGCCTGGTTTTAATCTATCCGGACAGAGCATATCTTTGGGTCAAGGCAATCCATGTCATTGCGGTCATATCGTGGATGGCGGGCATGCTCTATCTTCCACGTCTTTTCGTTTATCACTGCGCTGCTGAAACTGGCTCCGTTCAGTCTGAGACATTCAAACTGATGGAGAATCGACTTCTCAAAGCGATTATAAATCCAGCCATGGGACTGACATGGATTGCAGGCCTCTGGTTGGCCTGGCAAAGTCAGGCATATCTGGACGGCTGGTTTCACGTGAAATTTCTGGCAGTCATTCTTCTATCCGGCGTACATGGCTTTTTCACAAAGGCGGTCCGGTTATTTGCAGAAGATCGGAATGAAAAATCTGCGCGTTTCTGGCGGTTGATGAATGAAGTACCTACATTGCTCATGATTGTTATTGTGATCATGGTCATTATTAGGCCATTTTGATTCATCATAAAAACAACTGTCTTATATCAATAGGACTCATGAAACCTCTTGCCCTTGGCTGGTCTATTAGCTAAATAGGGGCTCTTCCTACGGAAATACCGCCATAGCATCACCGGCCATGTCATCATGGCACTGCATTCAGGCATCGTCATTTCCCTTCCCCATTTCAAACAACAAGAATTAGAGTTCCGCACACATGCAGGAAATGAAACTACAAGAACTTAAGAACAAAACCGCGGTAGATCTTTTGGCTTTCGCGGAGACGCTGGAAGTGGAAAACGCCAGTGTCATGCGCAAACAGGAATTGATGTTTGCGATCCTCAAAAAGCTTGCTGCTCAGGAAGTTGAGATTATCGGCGAAGGCGTGGTTGAGATTTTGCAGGACGGGTTCGGCTTTATGCGCTCCGCCAATGCAAACTATCTCCCGGGCCCCGATGATATCTATATCTCACCCTCGCAGATTCGCCGCTTTTCCCTGAAGACAGGCGATACAGTTGAAGGTCCGATCCGCGGGCCAAAGGAAGGCGAACGCTATTTCGCGCTTCTGAAAGTAAATACAGTCAATTTTGAAGACCCTGAAAAGATCCGTCACAAGATCCATTTCGATAATCTGACACCGCTTTATCCAAATGAACGATTCAAGATGGAGTTGGAAAATCCGACTACCAAGGATCTTTCGGCTCGTGTCATTGATCTTGTGGCACCACTTGGTAAAGGTCAGCGCGGGCTTATCGTTGCACCGCCGCGTACTGGTAAAACTGTTCTTTTGCAGAATATTGCCCACTCAATTACTGCCAATCATCCTGAATGTTATCTGATTGTCCTGCTGATCGATGAACGGCCGGAAGAAGTGACAGACATGCAGCGTTCCGTGAAGGGCGAAGTTGTTTCTTCCACTTTCGACGAGCCGGCATCCCGTCACGTGCAAGTTGCGGAAATGGTCATAGAAAAGGCCAAGCGTCTTGTCGAACACGGGCGCGACGTTGTCATCCTGCTCGATTCGATCACGCGTCTCGGCCGCGCCTATAACACTGTCGTGCCATCATCCGGTAAGGTCTTGACCGGTGGTGTTGATGCTAACGCATTGCAGCGCCCCAAGCGTTTCTTTGGTGCTGCCCGTAATATTGAAGAAGGTGGTTCGCTAACCATTATCGCGACGGCGCTTATAGATACCGGTAGCCGTATGGATGAAGTCATCTTTGAAGAATTCAAGGGCACGGGCAACTCGGAAATCGTGCTTGACCGTAAGGTTGCCGACAAGCGCATCTTCCCGTCAATGGATATTCTCAAGTCCGGTACGCGTAAGGAAGACCTGCTGGTTCCACGTCAGGATTTGCAGAAGATTTTCGTCTTGCGTCGTATCCTTGCTCCAATGGGCACAACAGACGCGATCGAATTCCTTATCGACAAGTTGAAGCAGACCAAGACCAACAGCGACTTCTTCGACAATATGAATACCTAAAAGCTGGATCGCAGCAGCTCTTCGAGTTCTGCTTCTGTCTCGACCGGTGGAAGACAAACAAACCCGCGGCACAAAAATGCTGCGGGTTTATTTATTGTAACCTCACCACCACCGGCAACCAGCTCAATCTTCCGGTTTTCTCTATGTTCGATCCATAGATCAATCCGGCGTGGATCGGCAATGCGATCGGCCATCCTCATGAGAGGATGATCTTTGTCTGGTGTTACGATCACAAGCTTTATCTGGTCGAGCATCAGCCCGGCACTATTGAGGATTCCCGCTTGTCCGTAACGTTGTTGCAGGATGCGCCCGAGGGCTTTTTCTGTGATCGAAATGGTGCGCAACCGCAGCTCCTCATCGCTTGTTACCAATGCCAGCCGCGCCAAAGCTTCGATGGTCTGGCTTGTGGCGCTTGGCACGGCCTCGTCCTGATCGCCTCGAACCCGGATGATAGTGTCCGTACTATCATTGGCGCTAAGGGAATAAAGCCCATATTCGTCTTGATGCCAGCGGTCCAGCATATCCTTCCAATGCTTTGCATGATTGATAAAATCAGCGTTCTGTGTTGCCTGGTGGAGTGATATTGCGGCATTTATCATGGCGGTGTAGTCAGATGACAGCGCAGGAAACAAACGCGAATTTCCAAGTACCGAGTGCGGCAGTCGCCCGTCCACCATCGATTCGGATATGGAACGGTATGCGTCTGTCGCAATATTAATCCAATCACTTCTCTCAAATGTACGCCCGGCCTCTGCAAGAGCCCGTATCATTAGCCCGTTCCAATCGGTCAAGGCTTTGTCATCACGGCCAGGACGAATGCGCGCTTCGCGTGCTTTGAAGAGTCTGTCTCGGGCTTTTGCCAGATTGTCTTCCGACGAAGCATCCAGGAGATTGATGGATTGCAAGCGATTAAGAATGTTTTTACCTTCCCAGTTGCCCTCTTCAGTAACATCATACACTTCACGAAAGTGTTGGAATTCATCTGTTGTCGGAATTTCGGCGTCTTGCCAAACATAAAAGCGTCCCTCTTCGCCTTCACTGTCCGCATCAAGACTGGAAGCAAATCGGCTATCGACAATCATCTCGCGCTGGAGCCAAGCAACCGTCTCGTCGATTCGCTGACGAAACAAATAATTTCCTGTCTGGCAAAAGGCATAGGTGGCATGTCTTATAAGCTGCGCATTGTCGTAAAGCATTTTTTCAAAATGCGGCACAAGCCATGCATCATCGACAGAATATCGGGATAGGCCGCCACCGAGATGATCGTAGATTCCTCCTTGAAGCATGGTCTGGAGGCTTTTCAAAAAGATATCCCGGTGCGTTGAATCGCCAGTGCGGAGCCACGAAAGCCAGATTGTGTCCATGAAAGGGGCGCTCGGAAACTTGGGAGATCCGGTCAGACCGCCTTTGACAGTATCCATTGCCCCGAAAATGTTAGACGCGAACTGGTTGATCAAAGCCGGATCAAGCTTTGTTTCTTCTGCCTGGGCATTGAGCCGCGCACCAATGTGCTGGGTCAGGGCAATAACGTTCTGTTCCACGCGTTGACGGTCATTGCGCCAGGCGCCGTCAATGGAACGTAAAACATCAAGAAATCCGGGCCTGCCATAATGGGAATGCTTCGGAAAATAGGTACCTCCCCAAAATGGCTTTCCCTCAGGTGTTAAAAACATTGTGAGCGGCCAGCCACCCTGTTCGCCCATGGCGCCGAGAGCCGCCATATAAATCTGATCAATGTCGGGCCGTTCCTCGCGATCAACCTTGATGTTGATGTAAAGCTCGTTCATTAGCGCCGCGACTTCATTGTCCTCAAAACATTCATGGGCCATGACATGGCACCAATGACACGCAGCATAACCTACGGAGAGGAGAATTGGTTTATTCGTCAGGATAGCTTCGTCCAGCGCTGCCCTGCCCCAAGGCCGCCAGTGAACGGGATTATCGGCATGTTGCCGCAAATAGGGGCTGGATTGATTACCCAGCAGATTAGCTGCCTCGGACATGGATCACCTCACCCTTTCCCAACTACACTAAGAGGGTTATCAAGGCCTGTGTAGTAGGAACTGATTAAAATGCATATCTTTGAAGATACCATCTTTGCCCTATCAAGTGGGCGCCTGCCCTCGGGCATAGCCGTCATACGAATATCAGGCTCACGAACTCGATTCGTAGTCGAAACGATCTGTGGTAGCCTAACGGAACCACGCCTGACTAAGCTATCCTCCTTCAAGAGCAGCGATGGCGATTTGATTGATCGCGGTCTGGTAGTGTTCTTCCCCGCTCCGCACAGTTTTACAGGAGAAGATTGTGCCGAGTTTCACCTTCACGGTGGCAAGGCCGTGGTGGATGCTATGATTACCGCTCTGTACGGATTTGACGGGTGCAGAATGGCAGAAGCTGGAGAGTTTTCCCGGCGAGCTTATGCAAATGGCAAATTTGATCTGACAGCAGCAGAAGGACTGGCAGACCTCATCGCCGCTGAAACAGACAGCCAAAGACGATTGGCTCTACAAATATCATCCGGCGCTCAGGCACAGCTATATTCGGGCTGGCGCTCGGAACTCATCCGCGCCCGCGCCCTCATAGAGGCTGAACTGGACTTCGCCGACGAGTCAGATGTCCCCGGTTCAGTTTCCGACTTGGTTTGGGAACAAATGGCAGATCTCGCCGGGCGTATTACTAAACATGTGGGCGACGGAAGGCGCGGGGCAATTGTGAGAGATGGCTACAGAGTCGTTATTATTGGGGCTCCCAATGCTGGTAAATCTTCCCTGCTCAATATTTTGGCCGGTAGCGACGTTGCCATTGTGTCTGACGAGCCAGGCACAACCCGTGATCTGATTGAGATTAAGCTCGATCTTTCCGGGATCACTGTCCTGATTACGGATACAGCCGGAATTCGCAATACCACTGGAGCGGTGGAAATGATGGGTATAGAGCGAGCGCTCGACCGAGCTCACTCCGCTGACTTGATCTTGAGCGTCACAGATTTGTCCGATCCTATCCCGTTGGACGATGTGCCTTTGACAAAGAACGTACTAAGAATTGGCACGAAGGCGGATCTGGTGACCGAATCCGAAATCGGTGAGTATGATCTGGTAATTTCCGCACGCACTAATGCAGGCGTTGACGCCCTTTTGAGGCTTCTATCGCAAAAGGCCGAAGCAGCAGCGGGGGACATTTCTGACCCACTCCCCACTCGGCGTAGACATATGGAGTTGCTCAACGAGGCGAGTATTGAGCTTCGCGCTGCTATTGACGATATAGCAGCGCCCCTGGAAGTTCGCGCCGAATATTTAAGACGGGCTTCATACTCTCTGGGACGCATAACCGGGGATGTCGATGTGGAAGACATATTGGACGTTGTGTTTTCGCAATTCTGCATAGGGAAATGATTCACGTGAAACATTTGGCAGTAACTTTAGCTCCCGTTCCGGACAGGCTGCCGACGACGAGAAACATCCGGCGATGCCATACGATAATCTATCCAGAACTAGACAAATTGTTTCACGTGAAACACCATTCATCCGGTTATACTTGACTCAGGGCGCTGTTTTGATCATCAAGAGTTCAAATCGAATCCAGAAAGTTTTGCATCGTGCATAGATCATTTGACGTCATCATTATCGGTGGTGGGCATGCGGGCTGTGAGGCTGCCGCTGCTGCGGCACGTCTTGGCGCAAATACGGCACTGGTCACTCACCGCGCAGACACTATCGGCGTTATGTCATGCAATCCCGCGATTGGCGGCCTGGGTAAAGGCCACCTCGTCAGGGAAATTGATGCTATGGATGGGCTGATGGGGCGCGTGGCTGACGCTGCCGGTATCCAGTTCAGGTTGCTCAATCGCCGCAAGGGGCCAGCTGTACGCGGCCCTCGCACACAAGCAGATCGCAAGCTGTATCGACTGGCAATGCAACGTGCGATCCAAGAGCAGGAAAACCTTACTGTTATTGAAGGCGGAGCAAATGACCTCATTATAAGCGATGGCCGTGTGAAGGGCGTCCAGTTGATGGATGGACGTGTTCTCGATTGTGCAGCGGTTGTTTTAACTACCGGGACTTTCCTTCGAGGGTTAATCCATATTGGCGAGAAGAAAATTCCTGCAGGACGCATGGGCGAGGCCCCTGCCCTTGGATTGTCTGAGACGTTGCTTCAACAAGGCTTCGCACTAGGACGATTGAAAACGGGAACACCGCCTCGGCTGGATGGTAAGTCGATAGACTGGAAGAGTCTTGAAACCCAGTCGGCCGATGAGAATCCTCTGCCATTTTCCTTGATGACGGATAGGATTAACAATCCACAGATAGACTGCGGCATAACCCGAACAACTGCGGCCACGCATGAGGTGATCCGGACGAATATTCATCGATCCGCGATGTATTCCGGCTCTATCGAAGGGATAGGCCCACGTTATTGCCCGTCGATCGAAGACAAGATCGTAAAATTCGGCGATCGGGATGGTCATCAGATATTTCTGGAGCCGGAAGGATTAGACGACGATACGGTTTATCCTAACGGAATTTCCACCTCCCTACCGGAAAGCGTTCAGCTCGATATACTCAAGACGATTCCTGGCCTCGAACATGCGACAATGCTGCAGCCGGGTTACGCAATCGAATACGACTTTATTGATCCGCGTGAGTTGGACCGGACCCTGCAAACCCGCCGGGTCAAGGGATTCTTCCTGGCGGGCCAGATCAATGGAACGACCGGATATGAAGAAGCGGCTGCGCAGGGGCTCTTGGCTGGTCTCAATGCAGCCCGCCTGGCGAGTGGAACCGAGCCGATTATAATGCAACGCACCGACGCCTATATTGGCGTAATGGTTGATGATCTTACTTCTCGCGGCGTGAGCGAACCATATCGCATGTTTACGTCGCGCGCCGAGTTCAGATTGTCTTTGCGCGCTGATAATGCTGATGAGCGTCTAACTCCTCTGGCTTCTCGTCTCGGGATTTTGGGGAAAGAGCGTGAGCAACGCTTCAAGCATCGTACTGAGGCGCTCGACCTTGCGCGTGATTTGGCCAAAAATTTGATGATTACGCCCTCCGCGGCTGCGAATATGGGATTGCGCCTAAACCAAGATGGCGTTCGACGCTCGGCTTACGATCTGATGGCTTTTCCCGATATTGATTTGCAGCGTGTGAAAGATATTTGGCCTGAGTTGGCTGCTATCGAGCCACGTATCGGCGAAGCGCTGGAAATTGAGGCGCAATATGCTGTTTATCTCGAACGCCAGAAAAGCGATGTCGCCGCCATGCAGCGGGATGAAATGCTGACGATTCCTGCGGGAATAGATTTCGAAGCCACCGCCGGATTATCGAATGAACTAAAACAAAAGCTTAGGCAACGGCAACCGAAGTCGATAGCTGAGGCACAACGAATTGACGGCATGACACCCGCGGCTCTAGCCCTGATCATTACGCAAATAAGACGCACGTCCACACGGAATGTGGCGTGACCAAAAATCGCGAAAAAAGCCTGCAAGAAATCCTTCCACATGTTTCACGTGAAACATTGGAGGATTTATTTGCTTTTGAGACACTTTTCAGAAAGTGGTCCAAAGCGATAAATTTGGCGTCGCCTTCCACCCTTGATCAACTTTGGGAAAGGCATATCCTTGATAGTGCACAGCTCTATCGCCTGGCCTCAGATGCTAAGGTCTGGCTTGATCTTGGCTCCGGCGGCGGATTTCCGGGTGTTGTCCTTGCTATTTTTCTGAAGCAGTCAGTTGGTAGCAGGATTGATCTTGTCGAAAGCAATTCCAAGAAGGCCGCGTTCCTGCGTACAGCTATTGGTCAAGCTTCTGCTCCAGGCACGGTTCACGCGGCCAGAATTGACGCGGTATGGCAGAAGATTGCTACTCCTGAGATAATAACGGCCCGCGCCCTCGCCTCTTTGAAAGAGTTATTCGTGCTCGCTGAACCTTGGCTAATCGGAGGAGCAACAGCACTTTTTCAAAAAGGTAGGGATTACCGCCGGGAAATCGACGAAACTCGTGACGACTGGACCTTTGATCTGGTAGAACATAGAAGCGTTGTCGATAAAGATTCTGTGGTTTTGCAGATAAGCAATCTCTGCAGACTTTAAAAACCGCGCCACCTAATGCTCCATTTTATCGGCAACGAACAGTTTAGTGTTCAGGAAAAGCCAATGAATAACCAGACTCGCATTATAACAATAGCAAATCAGAAGGGCGGCGTGGGTAAGACGACGACCGCGATTAACCTCGCGACCGCGTTGGCGGCAATCGGCGAAAATGTGCTCATTGTTGATCTTGATCCGCAGGGAAATGCGAGTACTGGCCTAGGCGTTGATCGAAAGAGCCGGGCGATATCATCTTACGATGTCTTGATGCAAACGGCCACGGTGGAAGAAGCTGCGGTGCCCACGGCTGTGCCAAGCCTTTCCTTGATACCCTCAACTTTGGATCTTCTTGGTGTTGAAATGGAAATCGCTAATGCGGCTGATCGCGCGACCCGGCTGCGGAAGGCTTTTAGAGGTAATTCGTCAACATCGGCTTTCACCTATATCCTTATAGACTGTCCGCCATCGCTCAATCTGTTGACGATGAATGCTATGGCGACCGCGGATTCGGTGCTTGTGCCATTGCAATGCGAGTTTTTCGCTCTCGAGGGCTTGAGCCAATTGCTCGAGACCGTTAGCCAAGTGCGTACTTCGCTTAATCCCGCACTAATGATTCAAGGCATTGTTCTAACAATGTATGATGGGCGAAACAATTTGGCGACCCAAGTGGTCGACGATGTCCGATCCTTTATGGGCGATAAGGTCTATCGGACGGTAATTCCGAGGAATGTCCGTGTTTCGGAAGCGCCCTCTTATGGAATTCCTGCCATTTTGTATGACTTGAAGTGTGCCGGCAGCCAGGCCTATTTGCAGCTGGCGTCGGAAGTCATACAGAGAGAGCGTCATTTGCGCGCTGCCTAATCGATTCGTGAACGAAACATTTTTGAAGAGCCTATGACAATGAATGAAGATCTTTCAAAGAAACGCTTGGGTCGTGGTCTGGCCGCATTGATCGGAGAGATGGATCGTGTGCCGGATGAAGCAGCTGCGCCTGTCGCAACGCAGGATCGGCAAATCCCTATTGAATTCATTGCACGCAATCCACGCAATCCTCGTAGACTGTTTACGGAAAGCGATTTGGAAGACCTGACGAATTCCATCCGCGAACACGGAATAGTGCAGCCTGTGGTCGTTCGTTTGGCCAAGGATTCGGCTGATCGATATGAGCTGATAGCCGGTGAGCGCCGGTGGCGCGCTGCGCAGCGTGCAGGTCTTACCACAGTTCCTGTCATCATCCGTGAGGTCGATGATCGCGTTGCCCTCGAGCTTGCCATTATTGAGAATGTGCAGCGCGCCGACCTTAATCCACTGGAAGAAGGTATGGGATATCAACAACTTATCGATGATCACGACTACACGCAAGCTGACTTGGCGCAGGTTATTGGCAAGAGCCGGAGTCATGTTGCCAATACGCTTCGGCTGCTGAAATTGCCAGAGCCGGTGCGCGATATGATCACTAACGGTTCGCTTTCTGCAGGGCATGCGCGCACATTGATCACTGCGGACAATCCTGCTGCTTTGGCCGATAAGATCGTCCGTGACGGCCTGTCGGTCCGCCAAGCAGAAGCTTTGGCGCAGGGCGAAGGCGGAAAACAGCCCTCACCCAAGGCCAAAACGGCTGATGAAAAGGATGCTGATACGCAAGCGCTTGAAAAGCTCCTTTCCGATGTGATGGGTATGCGCGTTACAGTCAATCATCTCAACAAGGGTGGTGACGTGCGTATTCACTACACCACGCTTGAGCAGTTGGATGAGATTTGCCAGCGTTTGCAGAACCGCACAAAATGGGGCGGCTTGGCCTGAGATTTGACTTCAGCCTTAGCGCCCGTTTGAGCGCCCAGCCCGGGCAGCTTCTGCCACAAGTGCGATCATTGTTTGACGAATGATTGGAACCGAGAGAGCAGCATTGCGCCTGCTGTCGAGGACGGTCTTTTGCAGCCTCTCGATCGCTCTGGCACAAGATGCCGTGGACCAGCGCTGAAGGGCTGTTTCCATGAGCTTTTTTCGTGCAAAGAAAACGGGCGGGCGCGCCGTGGCAACGGCGGAGGCTGCATTTTTATTTTCGGTTTCCATGCCGTAACGGAGCGTTTGTAACGCTTGAAACTGCCGTATGGCTGAACTGAGGATCAAAAAGCTGGGACTACCCGTGTTTACGACCCGGTCAAACGCCGAAGTAAAATCATTCAGATTACCCGTTATCATTGCATCGACGATGGTTTCGTAAGAGGTGGCGCTGACATCACCTATGATGTCACGAACATCTTCTACGGTTATCCGTTCCTTGCCATGAGCATAAAGACAGATTTTTTCCAGCTCGGCACGAGTCGCCAGTCTGTCGCCGCCAAGACTTTCTTTGAGCAAGTTGCGGGCATCCAATGCGATCTGCAGGTTGTTTTTTGTCAACATGTCATCAATCGTGCTGTCAATGCCGCGCGCGTCGTCGCTATAGCAGGGGAGCGCCATAGCGCTGGCACTTTGCTCGACAATGCCCCGCAAGCCTGCGCCTTTCTTGAGATCGCCAGCTTCAATGAGGATGAAGGTCGCAATCGGCGGATTTTTCGCCAAATGAGAAACAACATCAGCCAGCCCCTTCTGGCCGGAAGCGTTTCGCACCCAGATCAACCTCTCTCCGCCAAACATGGATATTGTGTTGGCTTCGTCAGATAGCCGCCCAGGCTCCGCCTGAACAATATCAGCATCCAGCCGGATAACCGCGAAAGGGTCATCTTTCGCCAAACCAGTCATCGTGATGAAGAGGTCGGCTCTTTCGCTAACCAATCCCTTGTCGGGCCCGTAAAGAAGCACGATCGGATAACTGCGATCCAAACGCTTTAAAAAGGAATCTACTTCATGAGCTTTCTTCTGTGCCATGGAGCAATGGTTTAGCTATTTAGCCGGACATTGCAAACATCATTCCAATGCTATGGCCCGTCAGAAGGAAATGGCAAATAGCTTCGCGATGGGATGAAGCGCGACATTCCACGGATGAATTTGATTCGATCCGGGACATTGCATAGCGATTAGCAATATTTGGTGTCAGATATTCCGGAAAGCAAAAAGGCCCAGGTAAACCTGAGCCTTTTGATCTTCGGACAACTGGAGCGGGAGAAGGGATTCGAACCCTCGACCCCAACCTTGGCAAGGTTGTGCTCTACCCCTGAGCTACTCCCGCATGTGCCAGTTAGTCTTGCGAAGCGGGTGCTATATGACCCAAGCGCAGACCAATTGCAACAGGGAAAATTGGACTTTCTTTCGATATCCGTAAAATTTACCGATTGTCTCACGAAGTCTCAGGGTTTTGCTTGAGGCAAGGCTCTCGAGCCATTAGACAGTTTTACAAATGCATGATGAATTTGAGGAGGATGCAGATGCCGAAGTCGTATGAAGAACTGATGCAATTTATCAGTGACCTTGGCATTGAGGTATCTACAGTTCGCCACGCCCCGGTTTTTACCGTGGCGGAAGCCCAGGCGCTGCGCGGAAAAATTACCGGTGCCCATACGAAGAACCTCTTCCTTAAAGACAAGAAGGACAATTTCTTTCTGCTGACAGTCGATGAAGAGGCAGAGGTGGATTTGAAAACCATTCACACCAAGATTGGCGCAGCGAGCCGAGTGTCCTTTGGCAAGCCAGAAAAACTGTTGGAGTATCTGGGTCTGGTTCCAGGCTCTGTCAGCGTGCTCGGTGTCATCAATGATGTGGAACGCAATGTGAAGGTCATCCTTGACGAAAGCCTGTTCCACCATGAAATGATCAATGCGCACCCGTTGACCAATGAAGCGACGACGTCGATACGCCCGGACGATCTTTTAAGATTTCTCAAAGAGACCGGGCACTCGCCTTTGATCTTGAAAATTGAAGCATAAAACCCGAACTGAGTGTTCTAGACATGCCGGCATGTCGGCAGTTAATTCATCCAAAGGTGACGGAGAATTTTATGAGCAATATAGATAATCCGTTCAGCGGTGGATATGGCAGCGAGTCAGCAGCAACGACGCTGACTTTCGGTTCCAATGAAGCCTCTGCACCGGCAGGCGATGTCATAAAGGATACGACAACCGCTGCATTTTCGGCCGATGTTATTGCTGAATCAAAGAAACAGCCCGTCCTTGTTGATTTCTGGGCTCCGTGGTGCGGGCCCTGCAAGCAGCTCACTCCAATTCTGGAAAAGGCGGTTCAGGCGGCTGGCGGTCGCGTCAAACTTGTCAAAATGAACATTGACGATCATCCGGCGATTGCCGGGCAGCTGGGTATTCAATCAATACCTGCGGTGATCGCGTTTTCTGATGGCAAACCCGTAGATGGATTTATGGGCGCCTTGCCCGAATCCAAGGTGAAGGAATTCATCGATAAGATTTCCTCACCAAATAGTGGACGTGACGAAGCGATAAAGGATGCGCTTGCTGCTGCGGCTCAAATGGTCGAGGCTGCTGATTTTGAACAGGCCGGCCAGATTTATTCTGCTGTGCTTGCCGAGGTTCCCGATCATCTGGCGGCACTTGCAGGTCTTGCAAATTGCCTGATCGAGCTTGGGGATATCCCGACGGCACAGGCGACGCTGGACATGGTGCCGCCAGCCGGGAAAGAGGATGCGGGAGTCAGGGCCGCTCAAGCCAAAATTGCACTGGCCCTACAAGTGGCTGAACTCGGAGATCCAACGGCCTTGGAAGCTCGCCTTGAGGCCAATCCGGCTGACCATCAGGCACGATATGATCTGGCCATGATACTCAACGCCAAGGATCAACGTGATGAGGCGGCTGACCATCTTCTCGCCATCATGAAGGCAGATCGTAATTGGAACGAGGACGGCGCGCGAAAGCAACTCTTGCAGTTTTTTGATGCGTGGGGAGCGGGCGATCCTGCTTCCATGAGTGCACGTCGCAAACTTTCCTCCCTGCTGTTTTCCTGACAAGTATAGTATACAGAAAAGCAGATTAAAGGGCTTGGCCCGGAGCTAGTTATGCAAGCTGGAAATGTACGCTATCGTACTTTGGACGATATTCCTGAAAGCGTTCCGATTTTTCCTCTTTCGGGAGCGTTGCTGCTGCCAGGTGGGCAATTGCCGCTCAATATTTTCGAGCTACGCTACCTTGCGATGATAGATGCCGCGCTCGCCTCCAAGCGTATCATCGGCATGATTCAACCTCGCCTTGACCAAGAAGATGAGGAAGGTCTTGAGCTGAGCGAAGTGGGATGTCTTGGAAGAATAACTTCGTTTGCAGAAACCGGTGATGGCCGGATCTTGGTTACGCTCCAAGGTATTTGCCGGTTCCGAGTTGTGAAAGAGCTCTCAACACGCACGCCTTTCCGTCAGTGCAAGATTGCGCCCTTGCGTGCGGATCTCGACGAGGCGGACGATAGGGAGGTGGACAGGGCTGCATTGCTGCGTGTTTTCCGCGCCTATCTGGACGCGAATAGCTTGGAGGCTGATTGGGAAGGTATTTCTCGGGCTGGCAATGAAACACTGGTTAATGCGCTTGCCATGATGTCTCCCTTCGGCGCAGCGGAAAAACAGGCTTTGCTGGAAGCGACAGATCTGAAAACAAGAGCCGAAACCTTGATCGCGATTACCGAGATAGCTCTTGCGAAGGATCAGGACGATTATGAATCAAGCCTCCAATAGGACGCCGCTATGACAGAAGCTGATCGTGAAACACCCCTTGATCGCAAGTTGCTGGAGCTTCTGGTTTGTCCTTTGACAAAAGGACCACTCACCTATGACAAGAAAAAATCTGAATTGATTTCCAAAAAAGCGCGGTTAGCCTATCCCGTGCGAGACGGTATTCCCATCATGCTTCCCTCCGAGGCGCGTGCGCTTGAGGATTGATGCCCTCGCATACATGCTGCTGACGCACTATATAGGGCCATAAACACCTTATCAGGAATTGTGATGGCCAGAAGTAACCAAACGGCTGACTGGGCGAACCGCCTTTCGCCTTCAATCGCTGAAATTGAATCACTGGCAATTGATGCCTATGCCCATCTGCCGGAAAATTTCCGCAGTCTGTGCGGTGAAATCACCATGCAGGTTTCTGACTTTCCCGATGATCAGATTATTGAAGATATGGGGTTGGAATCGCCTTTCGATCTCATGGGCCTTTTTGAGGGCAATGGTATCGGTGAACGTTTTTCATTGCAGACAGGCGACCAGGTCAATCGCATAACGCTTTATCGACGGGGCATTCTTGATTATTGGGCGGAATATGAAGAGGCGCTTGGCGATATTGTCACGCATGTCCTTATCCACGAAATCGGGCATCATTTCGGATTGTCCGATGAGGAGATGGAACGTATAGAGGCTAGCGTCGAATAGCTATCACAGGGGATTGCCTTGACCGCCGATTACTCAACGCCATACGGGCTATATGAGAGCCTCAAATCCGCATGGAGCAGGGAAAGCTCAGCCTCCCGGTCGGCTGAAAACCCCGCAAAAGGCCAGTGCAGCGTAACATCACTTATTGTGCAGGACATATTTGGCGGCTCGATCCTCAAGACAAAGACCTATGGCGGCACTCACTTTTACAATCTGATCGATGGCGTTCGCTGGGATATGACCATTAGCCAGTTTGACCGGCCCATTCCGTTTGAGGACAGACCAGCCACGCGCGATGAAGCCATGGCTGATACGTCAGAACCGCAATATCAGGCGCTCAAGCGTCGGTTGGGTGTCTAGTGATCGCTGAGCTTTGTTGTGCCGGGTATATAGTCGACGCCATCGACATCTTTGACCACAGCCTGCCCGCATTGCATGATGCCGGTTACAGAATTGAACGCATATGTCGGTGAGCCATAAATATGCCAGCCCTTGTTAAGAGCGGCTGTTACCTTATGGCAAAAGCTCGCATCATCGGGACCAGTCAAAAATCTGTAGAGCTTCATAGTGAATTCCCATTCTCGTGCTTGTCTGATTTGCACTAATTTGAATGATTGATTGTTTCAATCCTTGCCAGCAATTTTTGGGCGGTTTCAAGATGCATCCGCTCCACCATCCGGCCATTCAACGAAATTGCGCCCTTGCCTGCATTTTCGGCAAGGTCGAAGGCTTGGACAATAGAGCGGGCATCAGTCACTGCCTCGGAACCGGGGGTAAACGCTTTGTTTGCCGGTTCAATTTGCGATGGATGGATAAGGCTTTTCCCATCAAACCCCATTTTGAAAGACTCGCCGCATTCACTTTCAAAGCCGGACATATCGTTAAAGTCGTTGTAGACGCCATCAATAATATCAAGATGACCGGCTTTGGCGCATAGCAGAATCTGCATGAGCCACGGTGTGAAAAAATGCCGGCCTTTTTCCAGAACAGTTCCGGTTTCTTTGGCAATGTCATTCGTGCCTACGACAAAACAATCCAGTCTTGAGGTTGATCGCAGGCCAAGCTCGGCAATCTCGTCGGCATTGATGATGCCGCGTGCCGTTTCGATCATCGCCCATAAACGCACGTTTTCTGATGCGTCGGTTTCTTCCAAGACTTCCGCCACTCCGGTCACATCCTGCAGATTCTCTACCTTTGGTAGAAGGATCGCATTGGGCTTGCAGGCGCGTGCGGCCAGAAGATCTTCGCCGCCCCATTCGCTGGTGAGATGATTGATACGGATGATGCGCTCAGCCTTGCCTGCAGGATTGGCTGCAAAATAAGCGCGCAGAGCTTCGCGGGCATCTTCCTTGGCTTCCGGAGCGACCGCATCCTCGAGATCGAAAATAATCGCATCGGCATTGAGCGACGCCACTTTAGCCAAGGCTTTCGGATTGGAGGCCGGAACATAAAGTACAGATCGACGCGGACGGAAAAGCTTGCTCATGACAACTTTTTGCCCCGAAGACAGAAGCAAGGCAAGGGCTGAGATTTGCCAAGCATAAAGTGCCACAGGCGAAAAGCTTTGATTCATGGCCGAGCTGGTGTAAAGCCAAGGATAAATCTCACCTACGCATGGACCGTACAGGCAGCTATTATGGATAAATTCACCCAGCTCACGGGCGTTGCCGCCCCACTGCCCATCATCAATGTCGATACAGACATGATCATTCCCAAGGACTACCTTAAAACGATCAAGCGCACTGGCTTGGGTACGGGGTTGTTCGCTGAAATGCGTTACAACGAAGATGGCAGCGAGAATCCTGATTTCGTTCTCAACAAGCCAGCTTATCGCAAGGCACAGATTCTCGTCGCTGGTGACAATTTCGGTTGCGGCTCAAGCCGCGAACATGCACCGTGGGCTTTGCTGGATTTTGGTATTCGTTGTGTCATCTCAACGAGCTTTGCTGATATTTTCTACAATAACTGCTTCAAGAACGGTATCTTGCCGATCCGGGTCAGCCAGGAAAATCTTGATAAGCTCATGGACGATGCGCAGCGCGGTTCCAACGCCACGGTATCAATCGATCTTGAGGCCTTGACCATCAAGGGGCCGGACGGTGGAACAATCAGCTTTGAGATTGACGAATTCCGCCGCTACTGCATGCTGAACGGTTTGGATGACATTGGTTTGACGATGGAAAAGGCATCGAAGATCGACAGTTTCGAAGCGTCCAATGCGCAAGCGCGTCCTTGGGCCTGACCATTTTTAGGTCAGTATTACCAAAGCCCGGTTTTTGCCGGGCTTTTTCGTGCCTGACAGGCGCGCACATCGGTGAGGGGATTTAAGATAATTTCCCAAAACGCTTTTCTTCTTTGCTCAAGTTGCGCTAAGTACGCGCCATTCCCACGAGAGCCAATCACATAACGAGGTTTCCAGCATGGCATCGAAAAAGCTTTTCCTTCTTCCTGGCGATGGTATCGGTCCTGAGGCAATGGCCGAGGTCCGCAAGATCATTGCCTATATGAATGCCGAGTTGAAAAGCGACTTTGAGCTGGACGAAGGTCTGGTCGGTGGCTGCGCTTATGATGCCCATGGAAAGGCCATTTCCGAGGCAGATATGGAAAAGGCATTGGCATCGGATGCCGTGCTGTTCGGTGCCGTTGGTGGTCCAAAGTGGGATAGCGTTCCCTACGATGTTCGGCCGGAAGCCGGTTTGCTGCGCCTGCG
This sequence comes from Phyllobacterium sp. CCNWLW109, assembly GCF_037203905.1. Taxonomy (NCBI): domain Bacteria; kingdom Pseudomonadati; phylum Pseudomonadota; class Alphaproteobacteria; order Hyphomicrobiales; family Phyllobacteriaceae; genus Phyllobacterium; species Phyllobacterium sp. CCNWLW109. Next base: position 476,262 of record NZ_JBBCBK010000003.1, read on the forward strand.
CAAGGATATGGAGCTGTTTGCAAATTTGCGCCCAGCCATTTGCTATCCTGCACTTGCCGATTCATCTTCCCTGAAAAAGGAAATCGTCGAAGGTCTGGATATTCTCATTGTGCGCGAGCTGACTGGTGGCGTGTATTTCGGGGAACCGAAGGAAATTCGCGACCTTGGCAATGGTCAGAAGCGCGGCATTGATACTCAGGTTTACGATACATATGAGATCGAGCGGATTTCCGGAGTTGCCTTCGAGCTCGCCCGGACGCGTGGCAACAAAGTCACCTCAATGGAAAAGCGCAACGTCATGAAGTCGGGCGTCTTGTGGAATGAGGTTGTTACTGCAACCCACAAGGCAAAATATTCGGATGTCAAACTCGATCATATGCTCGCTGACGCCGGTGGCATGCAGCTCGTACGTTGGCCGAAACAGTTTGACGTTATCGTAACAGACAATCTGTTCGGCGACATGCTTTCCGATATTGCGGCAATGCTGACGGGTTCTCTGGGCATGCTGCCCTCAGCCTCGCTTGGTGCGCCCGATGGCAAGACAGGAAGCCGTAAGGCTCTGTATGAGCCCGTACACGGCTCTGCACCGGATATTGCTGGTACTGGGGCGGCCAATCCAATTGCGATGATCGCCTCGTTCGCCATGTGCCTGCGTTATTCGTTCAATATGGTGGCTGAAGCGGATCGGCTGGAAGCGGCTATTGCAGGTGTCCTCGATGACGGAATTCGCACCGCTGACATTATGTCCGATGGTATGACCAAAGTCGGAACCGTCGAAATGGGCGATGCCATTCTTGCGAAGTTCAAAGCGCTGGCCGCCTGATATAGCGGCTGAAATAAAAAGCCCGGCGCGAGTGATCGCGCCGGGCTTTTGTATTTGTGAGGATGCTATTTTACTTCATCCAGATCGGTATCTTTTGTATCGCGAACGAAGAGCAGACCGATGATCAGCGTCATCGCGGCAATCACAATCGGATACCACAGACCGTAATAGATATCGCCTTTGGCAGCGCTCATCGCGAAGACCGTCGCCGGTAGCAGACCGCCGAACCATCCATTGCCGATATGATAGGGCAGGGACATGCCGGTATAGCGGATACGAGTTGGGAACATTTCAACCAATATTGCTGCAATCGGCCCATAAACCATCGTCACATAAAGGACGAGGATAAACAGAATACCGATAATCATTGTCCAGTTGACCGCTGCCGGGTCGGCTACCATCTTGAATGCACCAGCTTTTGGCACGCTATAAACGGTAACTTCGGTGGCACCTGCCGCCTCTTCTGCTGTGATCAGCTTGTCTTTGATAGCTTGAGCCACAGGCACAACCGTCTTTTCGCCAGCACGGATTGCAGCTGCATCCAATGCCAGTTTCGGATTGCTTGCAACCAAGGCATCAAGCTTGCTGTCTGCAACCTTTGCTGGATCGCGAACCAGCGGGTAACCAGCATCCTGAAGTGCAAGGTTTACCCCTTTTTTGAATGCACCATCCTTCGCGGCAGCTTCAGCACCCGCAGCGGTTGCATCGTAGGATTCAACCGTTTCCTGGCCAATTTTGACTGTTGCGGCAGATCCGGCCGGAGCCGTTGCTGCGATGTCATAAGGAATGGAGTTTTTAGCCAGGAAGTCAGTTGCGATATCGCAGGATGTGAGCGGCTTTCTTGTACCAACCGGATTGAACTGGAAGTTACAATCTCCAGGTGCCGCAGTTACAGTTGCACGCACATTCTGCTGAGATGAGGCCAGCGCTGGATTGGCGGCCCAGGTCAAAGCCTTGAACAGAGGGAAGTAGGTAAGAATGGCAAGTGCCAGACCAGCCATGATGATTGGCTTACGTCCGATCTTATCCGACAACCAGCCGAAGAAAACGAAAAAGCCAGTGCCGAGCAAGAGCGCAATAGCAATCATGATATTGACGGACTGCCCGTCAACTTTCAGGACGTTCTGCAGGAAGAACAGGGCGTAGAACTGACCTGAATACCAGACGACCGCCTGACCGGCTGTAAGACCAAAAAGCGCCAGCAATGCAATCTTTGCATTCTTCCATTGTCCAAATGCTTCAGACAGCGGTGCCTTTGATCCCTTGCCTTCTTCTTTCATCTTTTTGAAGGCTGGCGATTCGCTAAGCGACAAGCGGATCCAGACCGAAACGCCCAAAAGAACGAATGACAGAATGAAAGGAATGCGCCATCCCCATGCGGAGAACGCTTCTTTCGTCATCGAATTCTGGATGATGAGGATAACGATAAGTGACAGGAAAAGTCCGAGCGTTGCTGTCGTCTGAATCCATGATGTATAGAAACCGCGCCGGTTACTTGGCGCGTGTTCAGCAACGTAAGTTGCCGCACCACCATATTCGCCGCCGAGCGCAAGACCTTGAAGCATGCGCAAAGCGATCAGAATGATCGGCGCTGCGATACCCCAGCTTGCGGAACCTGGCAGAATACCGACCAGGAATGTCGACAGGCCCATGATCAGGATTGTGACAAGGAAAGTATATTTGCGGCCGACGAGATCGCCGATGCGTCCGAAGACCAGCGCGCCGAACGGACGAACGAGAAAGCCCGCGGCAAATGCAAGCAAGGCAAAAATGTTGCGCGTTGCTTCCGGATATTCACTGAAGAAGGCGGCGCCAATAAAGACAGCCAATGAACCGTAAAGGTAAAAGTCGTACCATTCAAAAACGGTGCCGAGAGAAGAAGCGAAGATCACCTTCTTTTCTTCCCGCGTCATCCCCCGGCTGGTAGTGCCGGACACGGTAGTGGATGCCATTTCTATTCCTCCCAGTAAATAGCAATTAAGCCCAAAGTCAAAGAGACATGCTCAGCCCAAACCTTTTGTCATGTCCCCACTATCGATAATTTCGCGCGTCATTTTTGCTTAGCTTGTTGCTAATGCACATCGCGCGCCAGCCAATGTCCTTGTGAATTTCTTTCCCCCCAAGGTCATACAACCCAATGCACTATTCAATTGTTGACTAAATATTGAAGAAAGCAAAGCCCGTAACTTATACCAAATGTCTAAAATTGTGCGTAACACGACATATTCTTGCCCTTTAAAGATGTAATTGACTCTTTTTGGAAACCGCGTACAAGCACAGGCGGAACAGGAGAGCCTTCGGTGCGCAGCGAATCAACGTCGCTATTTTTGCTGAACAGTTCCGGCATTATCGCCGGATGTGTCGGTGTGCCTGCTTTCCAGACCAAAATTTCGGCCAAAAAACTCTCGAAAACGACCACTAAAACGGTCTGATTTCCCTTGGCCTGCTCGCCCCCTCCCGAGCCCGGCTCGGGGGATAAGACCCGCGGTGGCCAGCGGGTTCGAAGCAGCGGAGAGGGACAGGAGAATACATAATGAGTTTCAAGGTTGCGATTGTTGGTGCCACAGGCAATGTGGGCCGCGAAATGTTGACAATACTGGAAGAGCGCGGCTTTCCCGTGAGCGAAGTTGTTGCTCTGGCTTCACGCCGATCGCAGGGGACTGAAGTTTCCTACGGGGACAGGACGCTGAAGGTTAAAGCGCTCGATACCTATGATTTTTCCGATACCGATATCTGCCTGATGTCTGCAGGTGGCAATATTTCGAAGGAATGGTCGCCGAAGATTGGCGCACAGGGATGTGTCGTTATCGATAATTCATCCGCTTGGCGCTATGATTCCAACGTGCCTTTGATTGTGCCTGAAGTAAATCCTGATGCGATTGTCGGTTTTAGCAAGAAGAACATTATTGCCAATCCCAATTGCTCCACGGCGCAACTTGTCGTTGCCTTGAAGCCATTGCATGACAAGGCGCGCATCAAGCGCCTCGTGATTTCCACCTACCAGTCCGTATCTGGGGCAGGCAAGGATGGCATGGATGAACTTTTCCAGCAGTCACGCGCAGTTTTCGTTGCAGATCCGGTGGAAGCCAAGAAGTTTACCAAGCGAATTGCCTTCAACGTTATTCCACATATCGATGTATTCATGGAAGATGGATACACGAAGGAAGAATGGAAGATGGTTGCTGAAACCAAGAAGATGCTTGATCCAAAGATCAAGCTCACAGCAACCTGCGTGCGGGTGCCTGTTTTCATCGGCCATTCCGAAGCAGTGAACATTGAGTTTGAAAGCCCAATGAGCGCGGAAGAAGCGCGGGACATTCTGAGCGATGCGCCTGGCTGTCTTGTTATCGATCGTCATGAAGACGGCGGTTACATCACACCTTATGAAGCGGCTGGTGAAGACGCCACCTACATTTCACGTATCCGCGAAGACATAACGGTCGAAAACGGCCTGTCGCTCTGGATCGTCTCTGACAATCTTCGCAAAGGCGCGGCCTTAAACACCGTTCAGATCGCAGAACTCCTGGTTGCACGTGGGCTTATCCAGCCCAAAAAGATTGCCGCATAATCTAAACGCACATGGAAACCTGAAAGGGCGCTGGTGACAGCGCCTTTTTTATGCGTTGTCGATACTTGCCACGAGATTGTCACGCAAGCTGATAAGTTCAGCCCGCATGCCACGTGCTTCGTCCATCGTGCAGCCAAATGCCTGCCCCATGGCAAGGGGCACTGATTCGGCGCGGGCTCGCAAGGCGCGCCCCTCTTCTGTCAGGTTTATCAGCACTTGACGCTCATCGGTCTTGTCACGTTGGCGCGATATGAGACCGGCTGTTTCCAAGCGCTTCAAGAGCGGCGTCAATGTGCCGGAATCCAGACTGAGCTTATCTCCGATTGCCCTGACAGTCTGGTTCTCTTCTTCCCACAATACCACCATCACAAGATATTGCGGATAAGTCAGCTTTAACGCCGACAGCCGAGGCTGATAGGCACGTGTCACGGCGTTGGCGGTGGAATAAATGGCGAAGCAAAGGAAATTCTCCAGCTTCAACTGCGATTCCGGTTTTTGCGTTCCAGCGTTCATTTGTCTTCCTTCCCAAAGGCTCGAGCTATAATAGCCACGCGTATTCAATTGTGCATCATTTAATTTTTCATCATTTATAAAATAAGTATTGCACACAATTTAATTGTGTGCAATTTAACAGGCATTGAGGAAATCAACTTCGAAAGGAAAACGAGATGAGCATTCTTTATACAACCAAGGCGACGGCAACAGGTGGACGCGACGGCAGCGCGAAGAGCGAAGATGGCCGTTTGGAAGTAACGCTCTCAACCCCCAAGGAACTGGGCGGCAATGGTGCGCAGGGCACCAATCCTGAGCAACTGTTTGGAGCAGGGTATTCGGCTTGTTTTCTTGGCGCGTTGAAATTCGTTGCTTCCCAGAAGAAGATCAAGCTTTCGGAAGAGACCGCCGTAACAGCAACCGTCGGCATCGGTCCTCGCGAAGATGGCAAGGGTTTCGGGCTGGACGTTGCTCTGGCTGTCACATTACCCGGTATCGAGGCTGGGCAGGCACGCGAGCTTGTGGATGCAGCACATATTGTTTGCCCTTATTCGGAAGCAACGCGCAGCAATCTCGACGTACGCATTTCGATTAACTGACGCAAAATTTGCTCCAGCGTCATGATCAACAGCCTGAAGAAATTGACCTCGCGCCGTTCTGTTTTGACGGCGGGTATTGGAGCAGCAGCTGCTATCAGCCTCCCTTCCATTCCCGCGATGGCCACCGATAAATCCAAGCAACTTAAGTCTAATCAGCCAGTAAAGGGACAAAAGACAATGACCACGATCACCACGAAGGACGGCACAGAGATTTACTACAAGGATTGGGGAACAGGGCAGCCTGTAGTTTTCAGCCATGGCTGGCCGCTCACTTCGGATGCCTGGGAAGATCAGATGTTCTTTCTTGCGTCCAATGGCTACCGTGTGATTGCTCATGACCGCCGGGGCCATGGCCGTTCCAGCCAACCTTGGAATGGCAATGACATGGACACCTATGCCGATGATCTGGCCGAACTATTCGAGAAGCTCGACTTGAAAGACGCGATCATGGTTGGGCATTCAACTGGTGGCGGCGAAGTCGCCCGCTATATCGGCCGTCACGGTACGAAGCGTGTCGCCAAGGCCGTTCTTGTGGGGGCAGTGCCGCCTCTGATGCTGAAAACCGCTGCAAATCCTGAGGGTCTGCCTATCGATGTTTTCAACGGCATTCGTGATGGCGTGATTGCCGATCGCTCACAGTTCTTCAAGGATCTGTCGCTGCCCTTTTATGGCTACAATCGGGCTGGCGCCAAAGAGTCTGAAGGCATTAGAAACGCTTTCTGGCTGCAGGGTATGATGGCCGGAATGCCAGCCTCGTATTTCTGCATCAAGGCGTTTTCAGAAACGGATTTCACCGAAGATCTGAAGAAGATTGATGTGCCGACATTGTTTATCCACGGCGATGATGACCAGATCGTGCCCATTGATGACACGGCCCGCAAAGCCGTGAAGCTTGTAAAGAACGGCACTTTGAACGTCTATGCCGGTGCGCCGCATGGTTTGGCTACGACGCACAAGGACAAGCTGAACGCGGATCTTCTGGCTTTTGCCAAGTCCTGATTACAACCGCTTAAAGCCCACGCTTTTCGATCATCGCATCGGGCGTGGGCATCTTGCCCCGGAAAGCCTTGTAAAGCTCTTCGGGGTCTTTGCTGCCACCAGCTGAATAGATATATTTTTTCAGCTTCGCGGCGAGGGCACCGTTGAATGTATCGCCGGTTTCCTCAAAAGCCTTGAATGCATCGGCATCCAATACTTCTGACCACAAATATGAGTAATATCCTGCGGAATACCCATCGCCGGAGAACACGTGCTTAAAATGCGGTGTCCGGTGGCGCATGATAATCGCCTCTGGCATGTCCAACTGCCGAAGAGTTGCCGCTTCAAACTGTATGGGGTCCTCTGGAGGGGTGCCATCGGCATGGAATGCCATATCAATCAAGGCAGACGACGTGAATTCGACCGTTTTGAAACCAGCATTAAAAGTATCCGCGGCCAATACCTTGTCGAGCAGAGCTTTCGGCATAGGCTCGCCAGTACGGTAATGGATTGCGTATTTTTCAAGGATTGCTGGCACAGTCAGCCAGTGCTCATAAAGCTGGGAGGGTAGCTCCACAAAGTCCCGTGACACTGATGTGCCTGAAACTGCAGGCCAGGTGACGTCTGACAGCAGCCCGTGCAAAGCATGGCCAAATTCGTGGAATAAGGTACGTGCGCCATCAAGCGAAAGCAGGGCCGGCTCCCCTTTTGGCGGCTTGGCGAAGTTCATCACATTATAGATGATAGGCTTTTGCACGCTGCCAAGTTTGTGTTGTGACTGCAATGCACTCATCCATGCGCCGGAATGCTTTGACTGGCGGTTGAAGTAATCGCCAAGAAATACCCCGCATTCTGTTCCATCCGGATTGAAGACTTCCCAGACCCGCACATCCGGATGCCAGGCAGCTATGCCGGTTTTTTCCTTGAACGTAATACCGAACAGACGCGTTGCCACGTCGAAACAGGCTTCAATAATTTTCTCGAGCTGCAAATATGGCTTCAACTCGGCTTCATCGAACGCAAAGCGTTCGCTGCGCAGCTTTTCCGTGTAAAACCGCCAGTCCCAGGGCGCTACCTTGTGGTTACGGCCCTCATTGGAGATCAATTGTTGTAGATCACTTTCTTCTTCGCTGGCACGTATCTTTGCCTTTTGCCAAACGGGCTCCAGCAGATCCATAACTGCCTTTGGCGTTTTTGCCATGGTGTTGTCGAGCTTGTACGCGGCAAAGCTTTTATACCCGAGTAGCTTTGCCTTTTCAGATCTGAGAGCTACCGTCTGGGCAACTATGGCAACATTGTCCGTATCGCCGCCATTTTCGCCCCGTGCCGCCCAAGCCTGGAAGGCTTTTTCCCGCAAATCCCGGTTCTCGGCAAATGAGAGAAAGGGTTCGATGATTTCACGCGACAATGTAACGGCCCAGGTGCCTGTACGATTACGCTCCTCGGCAGCTCCTTGCATCGCATCGCGCACAAAATTCGGCAATCCTGCAAGATCTGCCTCGTCTGTGATGAACAAAGCCCAGTCCGACTCATCCTTGAGAACATTTTGATCAAACTGCGCACCGAGACTGGCGAGCGTCTCATTGATATCTGCAAGACGTGCCTTGCCCTTTTCATCCAGTCGCGCGCCGCTGCGCACAAAGCTTTTCCAGATCTTTTCCAGAACGCGGTCTGTTTCGGCATCAAGGCCGAGAAGATCACGCTGTTCGTAAAGTGAGTCTATGCGGGCAAACAGGTGCGGATTCATCATGATGGACGATGAATGGCGCGACAGTTTTGGCGCAATGGACCGTTCTAATGCCTGTATCGCGTCGTTGGTATTTGCCCCGGCCAGCGTCCAGAAAATGGAAGACACCCGATCCAGCGACTCGCCGGAAAGCTGCAGCGCTTTGAGGGTATTTTCGATGGTGGGCGCTTCAGGATGGCCGATAATCGCATCAATGTCGGCAAGATCATCCGCTAGGGCCATATCAAATGCCGCGGGAAAATCCTGATCGCTAAAAGCTGTAAAGTCCGGCAGACCAAGAGGCCCTGTCCAGTTCGTCAATGCAGTGTTGATGGCCGGTTTGGCAGACGACATGGGAACTCCATCGTATGAATTGGGTCGTTAGTATCTAAGATACCGATGCAAGGGTCACAAGCGGCGAAAATGAAAACGGCGGGACCAGCCCGCCGTTTATTGTCTTTAGCTGTTCCGTTTACGGGCAGCCAAGGTGCGTAACCGCAAGGCATTCAGGCGGATAAAGCCTGCCGCATCCTTCTGATCATATGCGCCACGATCATCTTCAAATGTTACGAGTGCGTCGGAATAAAGCGATTTTTTCGATTTACGGCCTGAAACCATGACATTGCCCTTATAGAGTTTCAGGCGAACAGTGCCTTCCACGTCCTCCTGGCTCTTGTCGATCATGGCCTGCAGCATTTCACGCTCTGGCGAATACCAGAAGCCATTATAGATCAGTTCGGCATAGCGCGGCATGAACTCATCCTTGAGGTGAGCTGCGCCGCGATCAAGTGTGATCGATTCCATCGCCCGATGCGCGGCAAGCAGGATGGTGCCACCTGGTGTTTCGTAAACGCCACGCGATTTCATGCCAACGAAACGGTTCTCAACCAGATCAAGGCGTCCGATGCCATTGTCTCGGCCAAGATCATTAAGCGTCTTCAGCAGTGTCGCGGGTGAAAGAGGCTTGCCATCAATTGCGATTGCATCGCCCTTCTCGAAAGCGATCTCGATTTCTGTGACCTTATCGGGCGCATCCATTGGAGAGATTGTGCGCTGGTGCACATATTCGGGTGCTTCCTGCCATGGGTCTTCCAACACTTTGCCTTCCGAGGATGAATGCAGGAGATTGGCGTCCACGGAGAAAGGTGCTTCGCCAAGTTTGTCTTTGGCGATTGGGATCTGGTGTTCGCGCGCAAATTCCAAAAGATCTGTGCGGGATTTAAAGGTCCAATCGCGCCAAGGCGCAATGACCTTGATGTCAGGATTGAGTGCGTAGGCGGAAAGCTCGAAACGAACCTGGTCGTTACCCTTGCCCGTTGCACCATGCGCAATTGCGTCAGCGCCGGTACGGGCAGCGATTTCGACGAGGTGCTTGGAAATGAGCGGGCGGGCTATCGATGTGCCGAGCAGGTAAACGCCTTCATAGACCGCATTGGCGCGGAACATCGGGAAGACAAAGTCGCGAACGAATTCTTCGCGGACATCTTCAATGTAGATTTCCTTGATGCCGAGCATTTCGGCCTTCTTGCGTGCGGGCTCGAGTTCCTCGCCTTGTCCAAGATCGGCAGTGAACGTGACGACTTCAGCGCCAAGTTCTGTCTGCAGCCATTTCAGGATGATCGATGTATCCAACCCGCCCGAATAGGCCAGCACGACTTTCTTGACGTCTTTCCATTTATTCATTGCATATGTCCTGTCTGTCGATCGCCGTCGCGATCCTGAAATTTCAGTTGGGGTCTTGTAGCATTTGCGCCGCTATTGGCAAGCACAGCAAAAACGAGATCAGGCGCAAATACGTATGGCGTGAAGCTGTTTTTCGCGTTAGCTTCCGGCAGTTTTTTCCGGAGCCCTGTGATGACCTTCATTCCTGATTGGCCAATTATACTGCAATTCATCGTTGCCACTTTTGTCCTCTCGATTACCCCGGGGCCGGATATGACATTGTTTGTCGGACGCGCATTGTCCGAGGGCAAGGCTGCAGGTTTTGCCTGTCTGGCGGGTGCCTGCACCGGGATCGTCATACACACGACCATGGTGGCAATTGGCCTCTCGGCACTGATCGTTGCTTCGCCGTCCGCATTTCTTGCGCTCAAGGTTGTGGGGGCCGGCTATCTGATGTGGCTTGCCTATCAGGCAATCCGCTATGGTTCGGCGTTCTCGCCGGAAAAAAAGACCGGCCAAGCCCATACATTGTTTCAGAACTGGCTGACGGGGCTGGGTATCAATCTTCTCAACCCAAAGATCATTCTGTTTTTCATGACATTCCTGCCGCAGTTCGTTTCTGCGGGCGATCCGCACGCTCCGGGTAAATTGTTTTTCCTTGGCGTACTTTTCATACCCCTGTCATTGCCAGTGGTCGCGCCAATGATCCTTGCTGCCGATAGATTTTCGATGCTGCTGAGGAAAAATCCGACAGTGACACGCATTACGGACTGGTTGTTTGCCGGGGTGTTCTCGGCATTTGCTGCCAAGATTTTGTTGGCGCAAGCGAAGTGATTCAGATCTGATTATTGGGGCTCGGCGGGATGATACCGGCGCTGCGTCCGGAAATCATCCAGTAGACAAAGCCGCCCACAACGCCCGTGGCGAGGATTGCAGCGAAGGTGCTGATATCCTCGGTTTGCGGGCGCCACTTCCAGACAATGATGACAACTGCTGTGGCAGCGCCGCCGAGCGCATAGAAAAGCCAATCACGCCATGCGGTCAGTTCAGCGTAGATGATAATCAGCGCCGCCGGAACGAGCACGCTATGGCCTATCGCGGAAGCGAAGACAGGTATGGTCAAATACAAAAACGGACCTTCGCCTCCCAGCCATTCTGTGCTGCCGATAAGAAGCATGTTCAGAAACAGCGATGCTGCGAAGGTGGCGCAGACAAACCCGATAGTGATCAGCGCAAAGCGTATGAGATACAACACGTCGGTTCAGTCTTCGCCGTGACCGGCAATCATTGCCGCTTCAAATGCCAGACGCTCTGTTTTCTTCATGCGTTCCGACTCCGATTTTAGCTGTCCGCATGCGGCGAGAATATCGCGGCCGCGCGGTGTGCGGATAGGCGATGCATAGCCAGCGGCGTTTACATAGTCAGCAAATTTCTCGATCTGCTCCCAATCAGAACACTGATAGTTGACACCTGGCCACGGGTTGAACGGGATCAGATTGATCTTTGCCGGAATGCCCTTGAGCATTCTTACCAGTTCCTTGGCATCAGCAAGCGAGTCATTGACGCCCTTGAGCATGACATATTCAAATGTAATGCGTTTTGAATTGGACAGGCTTGGATAGGCGCGGCATGCGGCAAGCAATTCCTTGAGAGGATATTTCTTGTTGATTGGCACCAGCATGTCACGCAGATCATCAGTCACCGCATGCAGGGAAATTGCCAGCATCACGCCGATTTCTTCGCCAGCGCGATAAATTTCCGGTACCACACCCGAGGTTGAAAGGGTGATGCGGCGGCGTGAAAGTGAAAGACCGGCATCGTCCGCTGCAATCAGCAGGGCCTTTTTGACGTTCTCGAAATTATAGAGCGGTTCACCCATGCCCATCATGACGATGTTGGACACTTTGCGGCCCTCTGCCGGAACCATGGTGCCATCCGGTGTGTTGCGATCGGGAAAATCACCAAGGCGATCGCGTGCAACCAGCAATTGGGACAGGATTTCTTCGGCGGTCAGATTGCGCACGAGCTTCTGCGTGCCTGTGTGGCAGAAGGAGCAGGTCAGCGTGCAGCCGACCTGGCTGGAGATACAAAGAGTACCTCGCCCTTCTTCGGGAATATAGACTGTCTCGATTTCTACAGGACGGCCGGCACCACGCGGTGGAAACCGGAACAGCCATTTGCGCGTGCCATCATTGGAAATCTGTTCTTCTACAATTTCAGGCCGGGCAATATCGAAGTTCTTATCCAGCAATTCGCGCATCTCGCGCGAAATGTTCTGCATATCGTCAAAGTTAGAAACGCCGCGCACATATAGCCAATGCCAAACTTGGGCTACGCGCATTTTAACTTGCCGTTCGGGCACGCCGACGGCCATCAGTGCCTCCGCAATTTCCGGGCGTGTCAGGCCGATCAGCGAGGGCTTTTCAGCCGCTGGGGCGCGAACGGCATCACGGGATTTATCCCGGGCAACAGGATGTGTCAGGTCAAGCGATACGGACATGGGTTTTTCTAACGTTCTTAACGGAAGCGCGGCTCATACCACGTTCCGGCGGCCACGTCACCTCTGCAAGCAAAAAGGCCCGGCAATTCGAGCCGGGCCATCGCGGGAGATTGGTATTTCGTTGATTATTTACAAGTGGAGATCGCTTTAAGAGCAGCTGAAACGCCCTTCAGCGAATAGGCGTAGCTGGTCTTTGTTCCACGTTTGGAAACAGCATTAATGGTCATGTTCTTACCGCCCCGGAGAGCGGCAACAAGCTGCGGCTCTTCCGCGGCATTTTCCATCCAGCCATGGCTGCCGCTGGTGAACATGGAGAAGGTACGCTCGTCAATCTTGACCAGAACCTTTGAATTCTCCTGCAAATCATATCCGGCCTTGAACTGTGGCTCGAAGCTGACATTCTGGCCGGGCTTCTGGCTTACCATGAAGAAATTGTCACCATGATCGATTTTCGCAGGCTGTTTGTCGACTGGAACCGACAGAACGTAACAGACCTTGCCCTTGCCCTGCTGATAGCTATAGGCACCCCACGCGTTAAACTGGCTGATCTGACTCGGGGTCTGGGCAAAAGCTGTCCCCACCAGCCCAAGCATGAGCACAGAGGTTGCTACGATCGATTTTCCAAACATTTTACCTACCAGTTTTATTTGTTCACTTCATAACTCATGAACCGGCAATGGTCCGGAAGATAATCCGGGTGCCGCATTGTCCAGTTCGCTTGTCTTAATTTGGCTTAATCTGGGTTACCAAACGGTGAAGACAGGTCAAAAAAGCAATTTTTAGAGCTAGAAAGGTCACAGCCTCGTTCAAGTCCAATGCCGTAACACCAGCCAAACAAAAGCGGCGAGACTTTGGCATTTGGGCACTTCACACTCTTGTGATGCCGGTCAATCTTTCTCGTCCGTGTCCAGATCGGCGATCGCCTGTCGCGCGGCAGCCCTGTGTGCAGGGGTGATATTGTTTCGGATAGCGCTTAGCGCCGCCATCATCACAGCCACGTCGTCAGTAAAACCGAGACCAAGGAGGAAGTCTGGAATGATATCCAGCGGCAGGACAAAATAAGCCAGCGACGCCAGTAATATACCGCGCACCTTGGTCGGCGTGGCAGGATCAAGCGCGCAAAAGTAGCCCGCAACCACTTCGTCAAGAAACGGAATATTCTTTGCCGCCTTACGCACGGTTTTCCAGAAAGAAGCGCGAACACGTTCCTCGCGCGAGCGCTGCTGATGCGCGCTGCCCGGCTCCAGAATTTCGCCGATCTTGATCTCGTCCATTCCTTTTCCTTCGATTTGTTCGTTAAGAACATGGGAAGGAGTAGGGGGCGGTGCAAGAGTTTTGCTCACAATGATGTGAATTCTTTAGTAAGTGGGATCGTCAACGCTATCTTGCCTATTATGGTGCCGAAATGAAAACTTTGCCGCTTCGTTCCGTTCTCTTTGTTTGCCTTGGCAATATTTGCCGGTCGCCCTTGGCAGAAGGCGTATTCCGAGCCGTGTTGGAAGCAGAAGGCAAAGCCGGAGGAGCGTTGATCGATTCTGCCGGAACCAATGGCTATCACACCGGCGAAGCGCCGGATGCGAGATCGATCAAAATAGCGCGTCGTTATGGTATCGATATTTCCAACCAACAATGCAGGCAGCTGGTGGCCGATGATTTTCATCGCTTTGACCTGATTGTCGGCATGGACAGAATGAACATGGCTGCCATTGAAAAGCGCCGTCCTGCCGGTGCATCCGCGCAAACAGGACTATTTTATGGGGTTGCCCTCGGCGATGCCAAGCAAATTCCCGACCCTTATTACGGCACAGATTCTGATTTCGAAGCGATTTACCGGATGATCCTTGCGGCCTCAAAAGGCCTTTCCGCAAGGTTCTGATAGGACGACCGGCGCGACTCCAGAGGCCAGGCCTCCTCGACGATATAAGGCCCGCCACCGACTGAATCGCGTGATGACATCAGCACAAAACGCCCGACAGGAAAGGGTGCCGTGGAGAAATTGCCCCGCGAAGAGAGATAATGGGCTATTTCCTCGTTGCGGACATTGCGTAGCCGGGCCAGCGAAACATGTGGCGTAAACTTCCGAGGATCGGGAGCAAGCATAAGTCTTTGGCAGATACGCTCTATCTCAGCTTGCAGTGCCTGAATATCGGGCGAGGGCGCTACAGAAGCAACCACGCTGTGCGGCTTCTTGGAACCAAAGGCGTTAACGCCCGAAAGACGGAGAGTAAATTCAGGACGTCGAATGCGATCAAGAGCGTTTGCCACTTCGTCGGCAACGTGACCTTCGACATCCCCGATGAAACGCAATGTGATGTGATAGTTTTCGACATCGATCCATCGGGCTCCCGGAAGCCCGCCGCGCAACAACGACAGCGAGAGTGCGGCGTCGCGCGGAATTTCGAGGGCAGTAAAGAGACGCGGCATAAGGCATCCTCCCCGAATCGAGTTGTGCACCTAGAGAATCATTGAACCCGTCCGGGGGCAAGCCATAAGTTCATATTCTTGCCCTGCGCGACAAATTGGTCACGGTATGTGTTCTACTGCGATATGTTGGAATTTGTGGCTTTGTTAGACGACGATGTATCGTCGGCGATGGTTTTTTCGATGACCGGCAAAAACCCTTCCACCATCTTAGCGACGCCTTGCGTATTTGGATGCATACCGTCTTCAAGTTGCAATGATTTCTGCGCGGCCACGCCTTCCATGAAGAAGGGATAGAGCGGGACGTCGTATTTCTGCGCCAATCTGGGGAAGATCGCGTTGAATTTGTCCTCGTAATCACCGCCCATATTCGGTGGCGCAAGCATTCCGGCCAAAATGACCTGAACTTTGCGCTTTTGCAGCTTTTCGATGATTTCCGCGAGGTTTTTTTCACTTATCTCCGGTGAAATGCCACGCAATGCGTCATTGGCGCCAAATTCAAGAATAACCAGGCCCGTGCCTTCCGGTACAGACCAGTCCAACCTGCTCACCGCGTCAGTTGTTGTCTCACCCGCCACGCCCGCATTTGCGACTGTGACGTTTATCCCCTTGTCCTTCAACGCCTTTTCCAGCTGGGCTGGAAACGAGTCCTGAACGGGTAATTCAAATCCCGACATCAGGCTGTCACCGAAGCCTACAACCGACAGCGGTTGTCCGGACACGGTATTTTGATTGGCCAAAGCCGAAACAGGCAAGGCAACAAGACTTAGAAAAACAACAATTCTTATCAACGGTTTGAATATCATTTCGGGACACCCATATCAGATCAGCTGCGTTGCATGTTGTATGGACCATATCGCAAAGGAAGTCTTTTCGTGACGAAATCCGTTATCAAACTCGATCACATTGAGTTGACACTTGGCACAGGCGCTTCGGCCGTGCATGTCCTCAAGGGTATTTCCCTCGATATTGATACGGGTCAATCCGTTGGGATTGTCGGTCCCTCAGGTTCCGGAAAATCCACGCTTTTGATGGTTTTGGCAGGACTTGAACATGTGGATTCCGGCTCGGTTCAAATATCAGGCACGAGGCTTGAAACGTTAAGCGAGGATGCCACGGCAGCTTTTCGCGGCCAGAATATCGGCATTGTGTTTCAGTCATTTCATCTCATTCCGAACATGACAGCATTGGAAAATGTGGCCGTTCCCTTGGAGTTGGCCGGAAATTCCGATGCTTTTGCCATTGCAGAACGCATGCTTGCGGCCGTGGGTCTGGCAGATCGCGTCACCCATTACCCGGGCGAACTTTCAGGCGGTGAACAACAGCGCGTGGCTATTGCCAGAGCCCTTGCACCGTCGCCCAAGATACTGATTGCCGATGAGCCAACCGGAAACCTTGATACGGCGACAGGGCGACAAATCGCCGATCTCCTTTTTGAAAAACAGCGCGAACTGGGAATCACCTTGGTCCTTGTCACACATGACACCAGCTTGGCCGGTCGCTGCGACCGGGAAATTCGTGTGCGCTCGGGCCTGATCGAGTCGGATGAAGGCGCGCCGGCCTTGGCAAAAACCGCATGAGCAATTTGTCGTTTGGTTCGGGTCCAACATTGAAACTGGCTCTGCGATTTGCGCTGCGTGAAATGCGCGGCGGTCTTTCGGGATTCTATATATTTCTCGCCTGCATTGCGCTCGGTGTCGCCGCGATCGGCGGCGTCAACTCGGTGGCCAATTCGGTAACTTCGGGAATTTCCACCCAAGGCCAAAGCATTCTTGGCGGCGATATTCGCTTCCAGCTCAACCAGCGCGAAGTCACGGCAGAAGAGCGCGCCTTCCTTGAAAGCAAGGGCAAGTTGGCCGTGAGTGCCAATATGCGCTCCATGGCACGGCTTCCCGATGGCAGCGATCAATCATTGGTGGAGGTCAAGGCCGTCGATGGTTCTTATCCTTTGAATGGAAAACTCGAAACAACGCCAAAGCTTGATCACGGGGCGCTCTTTGATGAAAAAGAAGGCGCCTATGGTGCCGCGGTAGCTGAGATATTTCTGGAGCGTCTGCACTTGAAGCTTGGCGACCGCATTCTCCTCGGCTCGGCAAGTTTTGAGGTTCGCTCGGTTATTGTGAATGAGCCGGATGCACTTTCGGACGGCTTTGGTTTTGCACCACGCTTCATGGTGTCGCTTGAAGGACTCGGCGCCGCCGGACTTGTTCAGCCCGGCAGTCTCGTCGATCACAATTATAAAATTTCTCTTCCGGCAGCCTCCAGCGAGGAGACCATCACACGCATACGCGACGAAGCGCAGGAAAAGTTTCCGCAAGCTGGTTGGACAATTCGCAGCCGCACCAATGCTGCGCCATCACTTAGCGCCAATATTGAACGCTTCTCACAGTTCCTGACGCTGGTCGGATTGACGGCGCTTGTCGTTGGCGGCGTTGGTGTCGCCAATGCCGTTCGTTCCTATCTCGACGGCAAGCGCGGCGTTATCGCTACCTTCAAATCACTCGGCGCGCCGGGTTGGTTTGTTATTGCGGTCTATCTTTTTCAAATCGTCATTCTGGCCATTGTCGGCATTCTTGTAGGTTTGATTGCAGCTGCGGCCATTCCCTATCTTGCAGCCTACGCACTTCAAAACGTTCTTCCCATTGCGGGAGCAGGCGGTTTTTATCCCGGTGCATTGCTCTGGGCTGCCCTGTTCGGTCTTTTAACGACGCTAGCCTTTGCAATCCTACCTTTAGGGCGGGCGCGCGACGTTCCGGCGACTGCCTTATTCCGCGAGCAGGGTTTCGATCAGCGCGGCTGGCCAAAACCCACTTACATCGGCATTGCCGTCGCGCTGATGGGAGCGCTTTGTCTCCTGGCGATCTATTTCGCTTATGACCGGCGCATTGCTATTGTATTCGTGGGCGCCGTTGCCGTTTCATTCATTATCCTGCGTGCCGTTTCCAGCCTGGTTCAATGGCTTGCGCGTCGTGCGCCCCGTGTCTCCTCGACAGCACTCCGTCTTGCTATCGGCAATATTCATCGGCCTGGCGCCTTGACACCCTCCGTGGTTTTGTCGCTCGGCCTCGGTCTGACCCTGCTTGTTTCCCTAGCCTTGATTGATGGTAGCCTCAGGCAGCAATTGGCGGGCAATCTGCCAGAAAAGGCTCCGAATTTCTTCTTCGTGGATATTCAAAGCAGGGAAATAGATCAGTTCAAGGATCTGCTGCAAAAATCAGCGCCCAATGGAAAGATTGTAAGCGCGCCTATGCTGCGCGGCCGTATCGTTGCTTTCAACGGCACGGACATTACCAAGATGACTATTTCACCAGAGGGCGCATGGGTGCTGCGTGGTGACAGAGGCATTACTTACGCGAAAAACGTGCCGGAAAATTCAACCTTGACTGAAGGCAGCTGGTGGCCAGCCGACTATACGGGCGAACCATTGGTGTCCTTTTCAGCAGAAGAGGGCCGCAATCTCGGCCTAAAGCTTGGTGATACAGTTACCGTTAACGTACTCGGCCGCAATATGACGGCGCGGATTGCCAACTTCCGCGAAGTGCAATGGGAATCACTTGCAATCAACTTCGTCATGGTTTTCTCGCCTAACACCTTTGTAGGCGCCCCACATGCATGGTTGGCAACGCTGTCAGATCCCACCGCGACCACGGCACAGGAAGCCAATGTGATGCGGGAGGTAACCAGCGTTTATCCTGCCGTCACGTCAGTTCGCGTCAAGGATGCCATCACTATTGCCAATGAACTGGTGGGGCAATTGGCAGTGGCCATTCGAGCCGCCGCATCCGTTGCCTTGATCGCGTCGATACTGGTCTTGGGCGGCGCATTGGCGGCAGGGAACCGGGCTCGTATTCACGATGCTGTGGTGCTGAAAACACTTGGGGCGACGCGGCGTACGCTCATCAAGGCCTTTACGCTGGAATATGTGCTGCTTGGGCTGTCGACGGCGGTGTTCGCGCTGCTGGCCGGTGGTTTGGCGGCTTGGTACGTGATCGTCAGGGTCATGTCCCTGCCAGCTTCATTCCAGCCGGAAGTTGCGGTCATGACTGTTGCAGTAGCCCTGATTCTGACAGTGGGATTCGGCCTTGCAGGAACATGGCGCATATTGGGACAAAAGGCTGCGCCGGTGCTCAGAAACCTCTGAAATGATTAAAATCATGTAATATTTGACTATTTGAGCCCTATTTTGCGATTGCGCACGCAATCTTGAGTAAAACAGGACTTGTTATGGGGCGGGTTAATCACCATAATTCTTGTCAAGGCATGCTGGGGTCCCGCCAGCGGAGCCTGGGGATAGTCCCCGACACAAGGGCGGGACGAAGCAATGAGGAAAACCATGGCTGACTATCGCAACATCCAGGCCCAGAATACGGCCGGAGTGCGTGTGGACGCGGGGATCGATCAAGGTCTGCGCAGCTACATGCTGAAGGTCTATAATCTTATGGCGATCGGTCTCGCAGTGACCGGTCTTGCCGCCCTCGCAATCGTTTATATGACGACGACAAATGATCCGTCGCTTGCGGCTGCTACTTTGCCAAATGGCAAGATGCTGACCAGCTTCGGTGTTACGTTCTACGTATCGCCGCTGAAGTGGGTCGTCATGCTCGCGCCGCTGGCTGCAGTGTTCTTCCTGAGCTTCCGCATTAACTCGATGAGCGTTGCCGCAGCCCAGACGACCTTCTGGGTCTATGCCGCGCTCGTTGGCGCGTCGCTCTCGTCAATCTTCCTGGTCTATACTTCAGGAAGCATTGTGCAGACGTTCTTCATCACAGCGGCGTCGTTTGGCGCGCTTTCGCTCTATGGCTACACAACCAAGCGTGATCTTTCCGGTTTCGGCTCGTTCCTGTTCATGGGCGTAATCGGCATCCTGCTCGCTTCGGTGGTCAATATCTTCCTTCAGTCAAGCGCATTGCAGTTCGCTATTTCAGCTATTGGCGTGCTGGTGTTTGCAGGTCTGACCGCCTACGACACACAGCAGATCAAGGAAATGTACTATGAAGGCGACGATTCGGACTCCTATGGCCGCAAGGCAATCATGGGTGCACTTCGTCTCTATCTCGACTTCGTCAATATGTTCATGTTCCTGCTGCAGTTCCTGGGCAACCGCGAATAGTTTTGCGCAGGCAGTGATACTGAAAAGGGCAGCCGCAAGCTGCCCTTTTTTTATGCCTTGAATATAGGTTTTTGATCCCGTTTGGGGTGTCAGTACCTTTAAGTTTGTACCAAATAGGTGCATGAAAGCTGTCAGTAATTATTCATCAAGCGAAGCCATGTCTGACATTCATATCCGCCCCGCGCAGCCTGCCGATCTCGAAACCATCACTGAAATCTACCGCGATGCCGTCCTTCACGGCACAGCTACTTACGAGATCGACGCGCCCGATCTTCAGGAAATGACGAAAAGGTTTCATTCGCTTGTTTCAGATGGCTTTCCCTATGTGGTGGCCGAGCAGGGCGGTAAGGTTATTGGTTATGCCTATGCCAGCTATTTCAGGTCACGCCCTGCCTATTGGTGGACAGTAGAAGACTCGATCTACATCGCGCCGGAAGCCAAAGGAAAGGGCTTGGGGAAAATCCTCATCCAGAGACTGATTGATGACTGCACTGCCTTGGGGTTCCGTCAGTTTATCGCGGTTATCGGCGACGGTCACGAAGGCTCTGCATCCGTAAAGCTTCATACCAAGGCAGGCTTCCGGCATTGCGGCAAGATAGAAGCCTCTGGCTTCAAGCATGGTCGCTGGCTGGATACGGTTTTGATGCAGCTTGATATGAATGGCGGGGCATCAACGCTTCCAGATCAGCCACCGCTAAAGGCTTAAGGTTCTGCTTGGATAGAATCGTTCTGCCCGCTACAGAAGAGCTCTAAATCCTGGCGTCTGGCATTCGGGCAAGCTCAATATCAAAGTGCGGACGGCTCTCCGGCGTGATGCGGACAAAGTTGCCTTTAACCCGGAATACTTTTTCGATCAGGCCACTTTCGGCAAGGACATTGGGCTCGCCATCGAATAGCAACTGACCTTTTTCCAGCAGCGAAATTCGGTCGCTGACGGAGATGGCCTGATTGATGTCATGAATGGCCATGATAATTGTCACGCCCCTTTCGCGGCTAAGACGATGAACCAGATTGAGGACTTCCACCTGAAAACCGATATCGAGAAACGATGTCGGTTCATCCAGCAGCAGGATCTGGGCTTCTTGTGCCAGAGCCGCTGATATCCAGGCGCGCTGCCGCTCGCCTCCCGAAAGCTCGAGCAGGCTTCGGTCAGCAAGAGCGGTCAGCCCTGTGCTTTCCAAGGCCCATTCGATGGCCAGTTCATCACGGCTGTTGTAGCTGCGAAACAAGCCTACATGCGGATAGCGACCCTGCCTGACGAGCTGTTCAACAGTCATCTCGTCGGGAGCCGAGGGTTGTTGCGGCAGGAAAGCCATCTGTTTGGCAATAGTTCGTCGCGACATTAGTTTGGCGGGTTTGCCGTTGATTTCAACGCGACCTTCCCGCGGCACGATCAAACCTGAGAGTGCCTGCAATGCAGTGCTCTTACCCGAGCCGTTGGGCCCGATGAGCGCCCGAACCTCTCCGGCCTTCAGGTCAATGTTAAAGCTGTTCAACGCTTTGCGCGATCCATAGAAAACCGACAATTGCGAGCAGGAGAGGGGCATTATGATCCTCAAGGTATCTTGCGAAGCAGGGCGATCAATACCGGCACCCCAAAGACTGCCGTGACCACCCCGATGGGGATTTCTTCGGCCTGTCCGAGGAGACGGCCAAGAAGATCGCCCAAGGTAACAATGAATGCGCCGAGAGCAACGGTAAAAGGCAGTACAAGCGCGAAACGTTTTCCTGCCAAAAAACGGGCAAGATGCGGAACGACAAGTCCCACAAAAATGATGGGGCCAACAGCACCCACGGCACTTGCCGCAAGCGCGCAAGACAACAGCAGAACAACCGACAATTGTTTGCGATAGGAGAGACCGAAGGATCGTGCAACCGGCGGATCGAACCGCAAAAGGTCTATGGAGCGCCGCAGGATCGGCAACACGGCGAGCCCTGCAACTGTAAAGGGCAGGAGGAAAAGCACATGATTCCAGCTGCGTGCGTAAAGACTGCCGGATAACCATTCCAGGAGGATTTCAATGCGCGCTGAACCCCATCCGGCAATCAATCCGATAGCGGCGGCGTGCAGGACGGCGCCGATTGCGATGCCGCACAAGGTAATCCTGAGTGGTCCCAGATCGAGTCTGAAGGCGAGGAGATAAATGATGCCACCCGCCATGATGCCGCCGACAGTGCCAATAGCTGGTAGCCATGCGACCGGCAGTACCGCGAGAGTATTGGAGCCGGGATCGTAAATATAGACGGCAAACAAAAGGAAAATTGTGACGGCCAGCGTTGCACCCTGCGAAATTCCCATGATTGAGGGATCGGCGAGTGGATTTCGGGTGATGGTTTGCAACAAGAGTCCAGCGACGGCGAAATGAATACCTGCAAGTATTCCAGTAACAATACGCGGTAGCCGGATATCCAGAATGATTGATTTGGCTTGGTCAGAACCATGGCCCGTCATGACCGCTGCCACATCAGTCGCCGGAAGATCCGCAACGCCCAAGAACACCGCGGCCAAAAATACCAGCACCATTAATGCGAGCAAAGCGAATAACGGTGCAATGAGAGATGGGCGTTGGACCGGGGCGGACATTGTCATGTCAATGACCGCCTTTCAGCGAAAAACTTTGCGTTTGGACGAGATAGACAAAGAATGGGCCACCCAGCAATGCGGTGATAATTCCCACAGGAAGTTCGCGCGGCAGGGCAATGCTGCGGGCAATCACATCGGCAGTTACAACCATCAAAGCACCAATGGCGGTTGTCAAGGCAATTGACCATAGGGTGCTCTGCGGCTTGAGCAGTCGAGCAATATGGGGCGAGACAAGACCAACGAAAGCAACTGGCCCCGCGACCGGCGCGACACCGGCTACGGGCATAACAGCAAGCACAAGGAGTATCGGTTTCCACAAATTCATATTCAGGCCCATGCCGATGGATGCATGCTCGCTGAGTGCCAGCATGCCGATGACACGCTGGCAGGCAAAAGCGCCGACCACGGCAACGGCAACCCAAGGTGTCATGTACAGAAGCTGCGGCCATGATCTTCCCTGAAAACCGCCGGATAACCAGAAAAGGAGGGAAGGTGTTTGCGGTCCGCTGAGCAGCAGAACATAGGTGGTTATTGCTCCCAGAAAAAGTGAAACGCTGATGCCGCCAAGAGCAAGATGCAGCGGACGGCCCCTTCCGCCACGCGATATCCAAAGTGTCACCGAGGCAGCAGTCAGACCGCCAGCCAACCCGACAAATGGATGATAGACCGACGAAATCCACGGTAGAAATACAAAGCAGAATACGATGGGTGCTACGGCGCCCGATGCGACGCCGGTAATATCCGGACCAGCCAGAGGGTTGCGCGTTAGCGCCTGCAACAGATAGCCCGACACTGCCAACCCCGCGCCTGCCACAAGGGCCGAAAGGCTCCGGGGCAAGCGCAGTGTCCAAACAAGGATTGATTCAATCTTGCCATCGGGCGATACGAGAACCGATAGAACCTTGGACAATCCTAGCGGTTTGGAGCCGACGAGCAGGCCGGCAACCACAACCAGCAGGCCTGTTGCCACAATAAGGGCGGTCATAGTTGCTGATCGCCCCATCCCCGTTTTTTGCCGCTGCGCCAAGAAGTATAACTACTGAATGTCTGAAGGTATCAGCTTAGCGGCTTCCGCTCTGACATCGACCTTCGGGAAGGTGTCCGGATAAAGATAGTGCGCTGCTTCACGCAAAACGATTTCGCGGGCGATTGGACCGTTGGTTTCTACCCAATGATCGGCCACATAAAAAACGCTGCCATTCTTGACTGCAGAAAGCTGCTGCCAGATCGGGTTATTCTCGTGGGGGCGGTCGGGGCCAGAATCGTAGACAAAAATGACCTCGGGGTCTTTTTCCAGCATAGCCTCAAGACTGAGTTCTATCCCGAATGGTCCGCCGGGACGCATTGAGCCTGCGATATTGTCACCGCCGAGAGCCGCCACAATCGAGGCCGTCGTATTCTCGGTATGGAAAGACCACGGGGTATCTCCAGCCCACATGATCTGAAAACGCGGATGCACATTTTTCGGCGCTTTGGCACTGTATTCGGCAAGGTGCTGGGAGAATGCCGCATTCAGTTCATCGCCACGCTCGGGCTTGCCGAGTATCTTTGCAAGTTGGGAGATCTCGCGATTGCTTTCGCTCAAAAGCTCCATATTGTAAGCCACATAAGGCGCGATCTTCTGCAACTGTTCGGCATTGCCGATAGTGTAGCGGCGCATGGCAACGATAATGTCGGGTTTGGCTTCCGACAGCAATTCCAGATTTGGTTTGGCCCGCTGGCCGATTTGTTTGATCTGCTTTGTCATGCCCAGAAGAAAATCGGGGTCGCGACCGGCCGCCATGTAGGTGGTCGCCACTGGTTTGATGCCAAGCGCGAACGCAACATCCGTAGCGAAATAAGAAATGGCGGCTATGCGTTTGGGTTCAACCGGCACTTGGACCGTCGTTCCCCGCTCATCAACGATGGATTGCGTCTTTGTGCTGTCAGCCGTAGCGGACCCCACTGTCAAAATACCAATCAAACCAATTGTACAAAGTGACTTAAGCCCATTGCCAAGCATAATAAGACCTTCTTGATTATGTGTAATAATATATCATCTAACATATAAATTGACTAAAACAATCATATTATCATACGGCTATCATCCGTATGCGGTGCTGTCAATAACAGCGCGCCGATCGCATCTACCGAGATCTAAAAACCGGAAAATTTCACGCCATAAAAAAACAGCTTGTGAGAAGATACGTTATGTTATTAAGTATCGATTTGCGTGAATTGAGTTTGGAAATTTTTCTCCACGCCGCGCCGATTAATTTTGCAGTTTGTATTAAAAGGATTGATTTTTTAATGACCTCTTTAATGAACGTCAGGTGCTTGCTCGCTACTGCAATTACAAGCATGATTTTGGTTATTCCGCCTGCCTTGGCGGAAACATCGTCCCCTTCGGTCAACACCGTTATCATCATCGATGGAGATATGCTGGGCCGGTACAATCCAATCACTGGTCACGGCCGCAACGGCGACTCGCATATCTATCAAGGTCTTTATCGGATTGAGACAGGCGTTTTCAACAAGCAACCTGCCCTTACGCCAATCCTTGCTTCCGGTCCCAGTGTCCCAAGCGACAATAATCGCGTCTGGACGGTACCACTTCGCTCCGGTGTGCGTTTTTCCGACGGCACGACGTTTGGTCCCGAGGATGTCGTGGCCACCTTCAAGGCCCTGCTTGATCCTCGTTCCGCATCGTCGGAAATCTCTGCGTGGGACGAAGTGGAAAAGGTCGAGGCGGAGGGTAGCGCAGTTAAGTTTACACTCAAGGAACCCTTGGCGGAGTTTGGTCGCCGCTTGCTCAATTCAATCGCCCCTTCCGAAGCGTTCGATTTCGTCAATCTTGGTAAAGCGGAAAACTCTTCGCTTAATGACAAGCCTATTGGCACGGGTCCATATGTGCTGACCGAACTTCGGCCTGACCAAGCTATCATGAGTGCGCGTGCCGATTATTGGGACAGCAAGCCACAGGTCGACAAGATCATCATCCGCCACACGGCCGATGAAAATGCCCGCGCTCAGCAACTGCGCGCCGGTGAGGGTGATGGCAGTATGCTGGCTGCCGAGCTGGCGCAAACATTTCAGGCTCCTGAGTTTGAAGTAATTTCCGTTCCTACTGCCGATTGGCGAGGCCTTACGCTCCCAGCTGGCGATCCGGTTGCCGGTGACGATGCGGTGCGCCTTGCTGTTAATCTCGCAGTGGATCGTGAGAGCATGGTCAAGCATGTGCTGAAAGGGCATGGCGTTGCGAATTCCACCTTTTTGGCTTCGTTTTATGGTGACAGCTATGACTCGGGCCAAGAGTTTCCATATGATCCCGAGCAGGCAAAGAAAATTCTCGACAATGCGGGGTGGGTCGTGGGGCCGGATGGCGTGCGCGCTCGGAACGGTCTGCGTGCAGCCTTCGACGTTATCTATTTCCCCAATCGTGATCGTGCGCGCAAGGATCTAAGTCTTGCTGCCGCCAGTGATCTTAAGAAAATTGGCATTGAGCTCAATCTGGTAGCGCAGGACTCCAAGTCAGTAACTGCGGAAGTCTACGCCCGCACGCCAGTCATGCTGGGCGGCGGCGGCATACCTTACTCGATTGACGGCCAGATTTATCATATTCTGCACTCAAAATATGCCAAGTCCGGAGTAGGAGCGAAATGGGACAATGGTTCTGATTACATCAATCCGACTGTCGATCGCTTGCTGGATGAAGCGCGCGTTCAACAGGATTTCGGTAAGCGGGTCGATTTATACCGGCAGATACAGCAGCAATATCGGTTGAAGCCTGCCATGCTGCAACTGGCCTATCTCAATCATGTTTATGTGAAGCGGCAGCAAGGTTTCACAAGGGATGCTGCGATTCTGGAGCCTCATACGCATGGAGTGGGGTTTGGCCCATGGTATGCGATCGAAAATTGGCAGAGGCAATAGTGTGGGTATGTTGCATGAAAGGTGGCGCCGTCGGCGCCACGATATTCTTGTCATGGTTGCCAGACGCTTCGGATTTTTGATCCCACTTCTCGTCCTCGTCACCATTGGTGTCTTTGCGCTTGCGGCGGTGAGTCCTTATGATCCTCTTGATGCCTATATGGGCGGTCGTGCCGGAGAGCTCAGCATTGCGCAACAGGCAAAACTCGTCACAGAATTGCGTCTGGATACTCCCTGGTATCTGACATGGTGGGAGTGGATAAGCAGCCTGTGTCGCGGAGAACTCGGCATATCCCGATCGTACTATCAGCCGGTTGCGCAGGTTCTTCGGGACCGATTGCCATGGACCCTTCTATTGGGCGTAACAGGATTGATGATCAGTGTGGTTGTATCGCTCCTGTTGGGCGCCATTGCCGGCTTTCGACCGCAAAGCCTGATCAGTCGCTCGATCGGTGTTCTGACGATCATATTGCAGGCAATCCCTCCATTTGTCCTTGCGCTTTCCGCACTTGGTCTTTTTGCTTTGTCACTGCATTGGGCGCCGACTGGAGGGCTGACATATCCGGGGCAGCCAATAGACTTTGCATCGACAGTGAGCCACCTTCTGCTTCCAGGCCTGGTTTTGGGCGTAACTCAGATACCATGGCTGGTTTTAAGCCTGAAGGATTCTATTGCCGAAGTGTTGACCTCTGATGCGGTGCGGGGCGCGCGTGTTCGCGGCATCCCGTACCCGATGATTCTGCGCCGACACGTCCTGCCAACTGCATTGCCACCTTTCATAGCGCTGGTGGGCGCGCGGCTACCGGAGCTTGTTGTCGGTTCTGTTCTCGTTGAAACAATTTTCGCCTGGCCGGGCTTGGGAAGCGCGCTCGTCAGAAGCGCGCAATCTCTGGACTTTCCTCTGCTGACCTTTCTCACGCTTGCCATAACAATGCTGGTGCTGATCGGAAATCTGCTGGCGGATGTGATCTATGTCGTTCTCGATCCGCGCGTGGACGCCGATGCTTGAGGTCTCCTGGAATCGACGATTTTTGCCCTCTCCAGCCGTATCAATAGCCTGGGCTGTACTTATGCTGATCGGCGGCTATGCGTTTATTGTGCCTTGGGTAACCAATGTTGATCCCCTATCGGCTGACTTTGCGCGCAGCGGGCTTGCGCCTGGTGCAGGTGGTCTTTTCGGCACGGACTCTGCTGGCCATGATCTATTTATCAGAGTGGCGGCCGGGCTGCGAATATCGTTGACGATTGCGCTGACGACGGCCGTCGGATCAAGCCTGTTTGGCATGCTGCTTGGAATTCTTGCGGGTATGACGGGCGGCTGGGTCGACCGAACCATTACGCGCCTTATGGATGGAATGAACGCGTTGCCACATGTTTTGCTCGGGGTGATCATCGTGTCCCTATTCCGAGGCTCACTGCTGGCAATTATTGCCTCTCTTGTTCTAACGCATTGGATTCAGATTGCGCGCATCGTGAGAGCGCAGATATTGGGGCTTCGACATGCCGAATATGTCGAGGCGGCATGGCTTTCAGGGATGAGTCGCTGGCAGATCATTTGGTACCATCTTGTGCCTGCATCACTTGGTCAAAGCATGATCGGACTCGTACTCCTCATACCGCATGCAATCTGGCATGAATCGACCTTGTCGTTCCTTGGGATTGGACTCCCCGTGCACAAAGCATCGCTCGGCACGCTCCTTGCTGATGCGCAAGGGGCTTTGCTGCTTGGGCAATGGTGGCTGCTTGTATTTCCAAGCCTGTTTTTAATCGCGGTTACCTTGTCTATCGGGATTGTGGGTACGAACCTCACGGGCCGCATGAATGGCGTGCGGGGTTCTATTTGATGACTATAATTATAGACGATCTCACCATCCGGCTGCCACTTTTGAACGGCGGTGTCGTACATGCGGTTACACGGGTCAGTCTTACGCTGGAGCGGGGCCGCATTCATGCGGTGGTGGGCGAATCCGGTTGCGGAAAATCAATGATTGCGCAAGCTCTTACAGGGATGCTGCCACGCTCGGCCAAGGTCACAGGCAATATTACTTATGATGGGCAGAGCATTTTTGGGCGGGAACGTGAACTGGCGGGCCGCAATATTGCGCTTATACCACAATCGGCAGCCACCTTCCTGACGCCGGTGCGCACCGTGGGATCGCAGCTCACTGAGACTGTCACTGTCCTTGGCGGCCCGCTTACGCCTAGCGAGCTGATGAGCCATGTTGATCTCAGCCCCACCGCGCTCAGCCTCTATCCGCATGAACTGTCCGGCGGAATGGCCCAGCGCGCCGCGGTTGCCTTCGCGTTGGCGGGAAATCCGCAAGTAATCATTGCTGACGAGCCGACGGCTTCTCTGGATCCCGATCTTACGGTGGGGCTCTTGCGCCTTTTACGCCGGACCGCAGATGCGGGCGCTGCCGTGATCCTCATCACGCATGATATAGCGGAGCTCATCGATAGCGGTGCTGCTGACACTGTAAGCGTCATGTATGCTTCCCGAATGGTAGAGAGCGGGCAAGCACGCGATATATTGGCTGGCGGAGCAAAGGAGCGTTACACCCGCGACCTGCTTGCCGCATTACCCCGCAATGGATTGCACATGATGCCGGGCGTGCCACCCGTGCTTACTGATTTGCCCGAAACCTATAATTACGCGGCACGGCTTTCAGCCGCCGGAGCGCTGTGATGGCTTGCTTGAAAGCAGAGAATGTAATTGTTGAATTCGGGCGTTCCCAGTCTGGTCCCGTCCGGATTCTCCACAAGGTTTGCCTCACTGTTCATGCCGGGTCGATATTGGGTTTGACCGGGCCATCCGGGACAGGAAAAACAACCCTCGGGCGGGTGATGTCGGGCCTTATCCAACCATCATACGGACTGGTCACTTGTGATGGTTTTAGCGTCGGAAATGTCCGTGGCCGCTCCGGCCGAACGGTGCAGGGCAGAATAGGCATGATGTTCCAGTCTCCCCGCCGCTCATGCAATCCAAAACTGACCTTGGGGAAAACCATCCGGCAGATCGCCAAACCGGATGTTGATGTTGACGAACTCATTGCTTCTGTCGGATTGACATGCGACCTCTTAGAGCGATACCCCGCGCAGGTCTCCGACGGCCAGCTTCAACGCGCCGCCATGGCCAGAACCATCGCGGCAAAGCCGAACTACATTATTCTCGACGAGATGAGTGCGATGCTTGATCCCGCCACGACAGCTACGGTTGTGAATGCGGTCCGCAGGTTTGTTGCGAATGGGGGCGGTGCTTTGCTGATCAGCCATGACCACGAGTTGGTTGGTGCGGTGGCAGATGAAGTGCGCAACCTCTAAGAGGAAGTCCCGAAAATACCGCCAGTCACCAAAATGTATTCGATACGTAATAGGGATGTAATAATGTTGCGAATAATGATCGTTGTTTTTGAAATGCTCGTCCGATTTACAGTTCAATGAATTCCATATTGCAAAGCGAGTAACCAGACGTTCCGTTCATATTGATCCCGTTTTCAGATCAACCTTCATGGAGGTACTTGGGAGTCCGGCCTCCCTCAATTTTGTTGGCACCACCCTTTTAAGCAACGTCTTCACCTGACCTGATTATTTTACATCGGCACAATCAATGCGCCGACTATGGATTACACAAGAAATTATTGCTGTTCATCGCGACAAGATCATTTGGAAAGAGATTAATTTTGACCAAATCCTATATGCACACACCTGCAATTCACATCCTTACCCGTTCCGATCTTGCCGACATTGAGCTGCCGCCAGCTGATATTATCCGGCTCGTGGAAGATGCTTACGCATTCTATGCAAATGGACAATCCCGTTGTCCGACAAAGCTTATGATGCCGCTACCACTCGAGCAGCGCGATGCCGTTGCCTATTCAATGCTTGGTTATGATGGCGCACTCCAACAGGCCGGGTTCAAAACCTCGTACCGTCAAGGAGCCGAGAGCGCGGAAAAATATTACACCACTATCAGCCTTTACGATGACACAACCGGTTTGCCATTTGCGTTGATGGACTGCCATCGCGTAGGCGGCCTGCGCACGCCTGCAACAACGGCACTTATTGCCAGGAGTTGCGCGAAAGAGAATGCCATTTCTGCATTGATGATTGGAACCGGAGCACAGGGCATCAATACGCTTCCTTTTCTTTTGACCGCTCTTCCAGATCTCGAAACGCTGCGGCTTTTCGGGACGCACCCGGACGGCATAGCTGCC
The DNA here is from genome assembly GCF_037203905.1 of Phyllobacterium sp. CCNWLW109. Lineage (NCBI taxonomy): Bacteria > Pseudomonadati > Pseudomonadota > Alphaproteobacteria > Hyphomicrobiales > Phyllobacteriaceae > Phyllobacterium > Phyllobacterium sp. CCNWLW109. The sequence continues at coordinate 506,848 of NZ_JBBCBK010000003.1, forward strand.
AGCTTGGAAATGTTTGCACGCTATTTTCCGGGTCGTAGCATCGAGCTGGTAACGGATGTTCCCGCAGCAGTTGCCGAATCTGACATTGTGATCGCCGCCTCGGGTCGTGCCGCCCATCCCAAAGTTGAGACCAAATGGCTGAAACAGGGTGGATTGCTGATTTCGGTCGCAAGCAAGGGCGTCGCAGGCGGAGCGCTGGGAGATGCCGACTATGCCATTGCGACAAATGAAGGTCAGCTGGGCGTCACGGGAAAACGACTTGCCGGACCCGATGGCATTGCCAGAATTGATGCAGAACTGCCTGATATCATTGTCGGCCGCAAAAGCGGACGCCGTTCACAGCAGGACCGCGTATTTGCTTTCAGCAGCGGCATGATCATCACAGACATTCCTGTTGCCCATGCGCTTGCAACAAGAGCCATCGCCGCCGGACGCGGAAACAGGATTGAGCTATGGAAATAGGCCTCAACTCCGTACGCGCCTTGGAGCGCCCCTGGGCTCTGGCTGTAAGACAGGATTCCGCTCTTCTGCGCCAGATCAGCAACGCAATCGAGGGCCCGTTTCATCTCATTCACCCGGATAGTTTTGCCGCCAATCTCGAGGCATTCCAGACTATTCTCAAACAGCGCAATGTGAGCGGGCATGTCTATTTCGGCAAGAAGGCCAATAAAGCGGGAGCGTGGTTGCGCGAAGTGGCAAAACTGGACGGCTCAGTTGATGTTGCCAGTGTCCCGGAATTTGTCCACGCTCTGGCAAACGGTATTTGCGGCAGTAATATCGGTGTTACGGGAGCAGCAAAAAGCAATGACCTGCTCTGGCTGTCTTGCCGCCATAAAGCAACCGTCGCCATTGACGCCTTGGACGAACTGGAGCGGGCAATCAGCATTGCCAAGTATTCTGTTCCATTGCAGATTTTGCTGCGGGTGCTGCCTCCCCATGCGCCCAATAGTCGTTTTGGGCTGAACCAGGCAGACCTGGATACTGCGCTGAAGCGTTGCGCCGAATCCCGTGAATACGTCATCATGAATGGCTATTCTTTCCACCTTGACGGCTATGCGGTCGCTCCGCGTGCTGAATTGGCATTGGCGCTCATTGATCGCTGCCTTGAAGCGCGCAAGCAAGGGTTTCCCAGTGCCGCTATCTCAATTGGCGGCGGCTTTGCCTGTCATTATATCGATGAGCAGGACTGGCATTCCTTTCTTGAAGCAATGGACCCGTCACAGTTTCACGCCGGGAAGACCTTTAACCACTTTTATCCATACTACCAGTCGCCAACCGGCGCCGCGATGCTGGATGCCGTACTCCAATCACCCGCCACGACTGGCACTTTGGCTTCGCGCCTCGCTGATGCGCAAATTCAGCTCTATCTGGAACCTGGAAGAGCTCTGCTGGATGGGGCGGGGATGACCGTCTTTCCGGTGCAAGGACATAAACAGAACGACAAACACGGGATCGTTACGGTTGCAGGGATCAGCATGAGCTTGTCCGAGCAATGGAAGAACAGTGAGTTTCTGCCCGCACCATTTCTTGTTCAACACGGAGAGGCTCGGCCACAGAACCCCGTCAGCGCGGCGATCGGTGGATCGAGTTGTATGGAATATGACGTCCTGACGTGGCGGAAAATCAATTTCCCTGCGCCACCTCGTTATGGCGACCACATCATCTATCCCAATACTGCCGGCTATCAGATGGATAAAAATGAAAGCGAGTTTCACCAACTTGCCTTGCCCCCCAAGATCGTCGTGACCGAGGACAATGAGCGTTTTACGTGGAGGATTGACCGATGAATGTGTATAGCAATCCTTCCTTTGAACGTATTAAAACCAAATCTTCCGAGCTGATTGGCGACACACCATTATTGGAGCTGTCGCGCACCGGTTCGGGCAGCCGGCTGCTGCTGAAATTGGAACAGTTTAATCCAACCGGCTCATGTAAAGTGCGGATGGCCCGGGAGATGATTCTTGCGGCCGAGCGCGATGGCAAGCTCAAACCAGGATGACATATTGTTGAACCAACCTCGGGCAATACAGGAACCGGGCTTGCATTGATCGCTCTTGAGCGTGGTTATAAATTTACGGCCGTTGTGGATAATCATGCCTCGCGCGACAAACTGCGGGTCATGCAAGCGATGGGCGCCGAGCTTGTATTCGTGGAAAGCAATACCGAGGGTCCGAGCACGGTTGCCAGACGCCGTGTAGCTGGCGAGATTGTAAAGGCTACCGGCGCTTTCTGGCCGGATCAGCACTACAATCCGAGCAATAATGAAGGCTATACCGGGCTAGCCATGGAACTGCTTCGGGATGTTGGAACAGATATCGACTATCTGGTTGGCGCGGTGGGAACAGGGGGAACACTGTGTGGAACGGTCAAAGAACTGCATCGTCTCGGTTCTCATGTGACAAGCATTGGCGTGGAGCCTGCCGGATCGATTATTTTAGGCGGAGCCCCGGGCAAATACTGGCAGACCGGGGCCGGAGCGCCGGCCGGTTTTACGGTTGGACCCAATGTCGAGCACGAACTGATCGATGAGGGCCTTACAGTAAACGATATTGATGCATTCACGGCGGCACGTGTGGTGGCGCGCAGAACCGGCCTTCTCGTTGGCGGCACTGCAGGCGCTGCCATCCACGTTGCTCTCAAACGTTTGGCGCTCGTGGAGCCAAAGAGCATTATGGTCGTCCTGGTTTGTGATGCCGGAGAAAAATATCTCGACAGCGTTTTCAATGATGATTGGCTTAACGAGCGGCAGCTTCTGGACAAACCGGCGCATCGTCGCCTTGACCAGCTTTTTGACGCCTATATTGAATCGATAAGGTTGGCATCAGTGCCTCCGACGACGTTGTGGGCCTAAAGCGATGCCGATAAATTTCAGACAGTATAAAGAAATTCTGGATTTGGCTGCGCCCATTGCAGGTATCCAGTTTGCCCAGGTTGCCCTGACAAGCACCGATCTGCTGATGATGGGTTTCATCAGTGTTCAGGCCGTTGCAGCCGGGGGCCTTTCGCTGCTGCTTTATAACCAGCTGCGTACCATGTGCGTTGGTATGGTGACGGGGGTTGGCAATCTCATTGCTGCTTCGGTCGGACGCAGCGAGAAACGTACCGGAACATCTGCAATTGACGACGTCGCGACTGACGAAATACGCGACCTGCTGTGTGCCTCAATATTGATTGCAACAATTGCGGCGACGATTGCCGGCGTCATATTGGTGATTTTCAGCCAAATCCTGACTTTCCTTGGCCAAGCGACTGCGGTGGCAACTTTGGCCAAGCCGATCATGCTGACCTTGGCCCCGGGCTTGCTGCCAATGCTGTGGCTAAACGTGTTGCGGCAGTTCGCGGTCGGCATGCGCCGCGCCGGTTCCTTATTGACCGTTACGATAATATCCATAGCCGTCAATGCTGGCCTGAACCTGATCTTCATCTATGGTTGGCTCGGGATACCTCCGCTTGGATTGGCTGGAATTGGCCTTGCCACCACCCTGGTTCAGGCATGGACATTTCTGGTCTATCTGAGAACCGTCCGGCGTGATGATGCGCTCAGGCCTCTGCTTGCGCTCGACGGATGGCGGGCACGCCCGGCAACATTGGCGATGATTACCCGGATGGGCCTGCCGATCACGCTGACATATGGTTCGGAAGCAGCCATCACTTCGATAGCAACGGTCTTCATGGGAACCTTCGGGCCATTAGCATTGGCGGCTTCCAATATCGTCAATCAACTTGCCTATATTGTTTACCAGCTTAATATTGGCCTCTCGCAAGGTTCATCAATTCTTGTGAGCAGGACGGTCAGCAAGGGGCAGGCAGATCAGGTCAGCGCTATTGCACGACGAACATTCGCGATCAGCTTCAGTGCAATGGCAATTATCGGCCTTGTCTATGTGTTCCTGCCTGAAATAGTTTTGCTTCCATTTCTCGGTGGCCGGGCCGATCCATCCCTGTTCGGGGCGGCAGCCACATTATTATGGTTCGCCATTGCGCACCAATTCTTCAAAGGCTCACAGAATATCTGTGTCGGCTTGCTACGTGGGCTTGGAAAAACGAAGGTGGCCCTGTTCAATACACTTGTGGGCTACTGGCTTATCGGCATTCCCGCGATGGTGTTGTGCGCATACGGGTTCGGATGGGGCAGCTATGGCATCTGGTTCGGGTTGTGCCTTGGCTTTGGCAGTACAAGCATTCTGTTATGGTGGCGCTTTATTGCGGAGCTTAACACCGCCCGGCTGGCCATTTCTAAAAATCAGCAAGCTTTCCAGATAATATCGGGCTGATGCGCTTCAAAGATAAAGCCATGCGTGAGCAATGTTTCAAAGATCGCGCTTGGCAGATTTGGCATGCACTATCGAGCGGGCCTGCTCTAGCTGCGTACGATGCTCAGCGTCTTGTCAAAAATGCGCAAGACCCTGTCGAGTTCGTGCCCGCGTTTAAGAATAAGGCCGCCTGCGGCGATAACGCTATAGGCACCCTGTTTGCGTGACAGTTTCGGGTTCTTTTCAATGCGGAACATCGGGACTTCGCTGGTGCGCCGGAAAACCGAAAAGATTGCCCTGTCGGAAAGATGGTCAATGGCATAATCCCGCCATTCGCCAGCGGACACCATAAACCCATAAACCCGCAAAATTTGATTGAGTTCGCGCCGGTCGAAGGTAATCGGCAAATCATTATTTCGAACGAGGGGGATGAGTTTCGCCTGGCGCTGCGAATCGTCGCCACCTGCATTGCTTTCCATCAATCAACCGCCTTTGAATTTGTCGTGTGACACCTGGATGACAATAAGGTGACCCCATCTGGACAATTTTACAAGCTTGCAATTTTCTTGCTGCGCAAATTTTGTGAAAACAGTGCCTTCGTTTCCGCACCTCACGAACCAATACGGGGTGAAGCCAATGGTGATGATGCGACACATTCTCGCCATCTTCCTTACGCATTGCCGCCGAAATTCAAACCGAACATCCAGCTGTGTTGCCAGAGATGGTTTGATCAGGGCAGTTCGATTACCCAAGCCCCCCGCCCAAGCGGATTGTTCAGATCAGATCAATAATCTCAGTATATTTGGCAACATGCCCCAATAGCTCAGGCCGGATTTATCCGGCCTGTTTTTGTTTCAGCTACTTGGACGCCATGATTGACGCACCGATGATTGGCCCGGGCTTGCCGTCGCCAAGCATCTCTTGCAACAGCACCGCGCAACCTGAGGCCTTCTTGCTGGCAAGCTCACTCATTGGGATCTCGATCTTTTGAGCATTGCCATCCCACATGCCCACGGTTTCCATGGCACGAACGCTATTGGCATAACTCACCATACGTCCGGTATTTTCGCCGCCGGGGATAGAGACGATGCTCTCGCGATTGAAATATGCAAGGACGACACGGACAGGATTAGCCGTAACCGATCCTGAGCCTATATCAATAAGAAGCCGGTTTTTTGCAGCTTTCTCAATGGAAACCGACACTGTCAGCCCCATGGGTGTATTGCGCATATCGGCAATGCGGCGGCGAATCTTCGTTTCGTCCTGCCCATTCATATGCTCGCGTCCATTGACGATGACCTGCGGCGTATAAACGCCATTGAGACTCAAGGCTTTGCGATATTCGTTCTGGCGTTCGGTGTTTTCGGGCAAAGCAAGATTGTCGGTCCAGCCCCGATAGTCCCAGTAGTCGACATGGAAAGCCAGCGCCACAACCTTTCCTTCCCCCGCCAGTTCTTTGAGAATAGCATCGGCAGGGGGACATGAACCGCAACCTTGCGACGTATAAAGCTCGACGACGCCTTCCGGCTTGGTTCCCGCATCTTCTGCGCAGACCGGAACCACATAAGCAATCGCTGCCAAAACGGGCAGGCCGATCGCCAAGAGTTTTGAAGTGGTGCGCGTAAGCAAGATTGCGGGGCTTTCTTCGTGAAATTTATAAATCTTATCTGTCAGATTGGTTGCCAGAAGATTGATAGGAGTCCGTTCATTCAAGGGGAAGTCACTTTGAGGTGAATTCGATCACGAATACTGTACCATTCAACGATGAAGGGCCGCCGATCGCCCGGCGGCCCTTCAAAATCAATTATATGATGTCGAATCAGGCAGCCAGATCGCGCAGAACATATTGCAGGATGCCGCCATTCTTCAGATACTCCAGTTCATCGATAGTATCGATGCGGCAGATCAGAGGAACCTGCTTCACTTGACCATCAGCGAATGTCACTGTCGCAAATGTTTTCTGGCGGGGCTGGATCGTGGCAAGCCCCTCGATGGAGACAATTTCATCACCCTTCAGACCCAGTGACTGCCAGCTTGTACCTTCTTCAAGAACGAATGGGACAATGCCCATGCCGACAAGGTTCGAACGGTGGATACGCTCGAAAGACTGAGAAATAACCGCGCGAACACCGAGCAGATTTGTTCCCTTTGCCGCCCAGTCACGTGATGAGCCATTGCCATATTCCACGCCAGCGAAAATCACCAGCGGCACATTCTCGCGGCGATATTCCATTGCCGCATCATAGATCGGCATTTCTTCCTTGGTTGGATAATGGATGGTGTAACCACCTTCGCGGCCATTCTCACCCAGCATGTGATTGCGGATGCGGATATTGGCAAAAGTACCGCGCATCATCACTTCATGGTTGCCACGACGCGTGCCGTACTGGTTGAAGTCCAGCGGAGCCACGCCATGATCGGTCAGATACTGCCCGGCAGGTGAGGCGGCCTTGATGGAACCGGCCGGAGAAATATGGTCGGTCGTGATCTTGTCGCCGAACAGGCCAAGAATGCGCGCACCCTTGATGTCGTTGACAATGCCCGGGGTTTTACCCATGCCGACAAAGTAAGGCGGGTTCTGCACATAGGTGGAATTGTCATCCCATGCATAGGTCTGACCGGCTGGCACTTTAACGTTCTGCCAATTTTCATCGCCCTTGAACACATCCGCATATTTTGCCGAAAAGAGCTTGCGGGTAACGTTCTTGGTGATGAATTCCTGGATTTCATGGCTGGAAGGCCAGATATCCTTGAGGAAGACAGGATTGCCATTCTGATCTTCGCCGAGCGGCTCGGTTGTCAGATCCTTGGTAACCGTTCCGGCCAAAGCGTAGGCAACGACTAGAGGCGGTGAGGCAAGGTAGTTAGCCTGGACGTCTGGCGATACACGGCCTTCGAAATTGCGGTTGCCGGAAAGAACAGCAGCAGCAATCAGACCCTTATCATTGATGGTCTTGGAGATCGGCGCAGGCAATGGACCGGAGTTGCCGATGCATGTGGTGCAACCGAAGCCGACAAGATTGAAGCCAAGCTTGTCGAGTTCAACCTGCAGACCTGCGCTTTCCAGATAGGCGGCAACGACCTGCGAGCCGGGGGCGAGCGAAGTCTTGACCCAAGGCTTGGATTTCAAACCCTTGGCAACTGCGTTGCGGGCGAGGAGGCCAGCGGCAATCAGAACACTTGGATTTGACGTATTGGTGCAGGACGTGATGGCGGCAATGGCAACGTCGCCATGGCCCAGATCATAATTCTCGCCCTCGACCTGATAACGCGCATCGAGTTGTTCAGTCTTCTTGTATTCCTTCTGCAATGATTCGCGGAAGCCGGAAGCAATTCCTTCCAGCGCGATACGGCCTTCAGGACGCTTGGGGCCAGCCATGGAAGGCACAACCGTGCCGAGATCCAGTTCCAGCGTATCGGTGAAGACCGGATCAGCAGAGCCCGCTTCACGCCACATGCCCTGAGCCTTTGAATAGGCTTCAACCAACGCCAGACGATCTTCGTCACGGCCAGACATATGCATATAGTTGATGGTTTCATTGTCGATCGGGAAGAAGCCGCATGTTGCGCCATATTCCGGACCCATATTGCCGATGGTGGCGCGGTCAGCCAATGTCATCGAATCAAGACCAGGGCCGAAGAACTCGACGAACTTGCCGACAACACCCTTCTTGCGCAGCATCTGAACAACGGTAAGAACCAGATCGGTTGCCGTAACGCCTTCCTTGACCTTGCCGGTCAGGCGGAAGCCGATGACTTCCGGAAGAAGCATGGAAACTGGCTGACCGAGCATGGAAGCCTCGGCTTCGATGCCGCCAACGCCCCAGCCAAGAACGCCAAGACCATTGACCATGGTGGTGTGCGAGTCCGTACCAACGCAGGTATCAGGATAAGCGACAGTCACGCCGTCTTCTTCCTTGGTCCAGACGCCTTGTGCCAGATATTCGAGGTTGACCTGATGGCAAATGCCCGTGCCGGGCGGAACAACGCGGAAGTTCTTGAATGCCTGTTGGCCCCATTTCAGGAAGCGGTAACGCTCGCCATTGCGCTCATATTCCAGATCCACATTGCGCTTGAAGGCTTGTGGATTGCCGAATTCATCGACGATGACGGAATGGTCGATAACCAGATCGACCGGGACGAGCGGATTGATCTTTTCAGGGTCACCACCAAGATTGACCATTGCATCACGCATGGCGGCAAGATCGACGACTGCTGGAACGCCGGTGAAATCCTGCATGAGAACGCGGGCAGGGCGGTAAGCAATTTCTGCCCCGGCAGAACCGCGATCAACAAGCCACTTGGCGACATTCTCAATATCTTTCTTGAAAACCGAGCGGTTGTCTTCAAAGCGAAGCAGGTTTTCAAGCAGGACTTTCATGGAGAATGGGAGGGCGGAAATGCCTTCCAAGCCGTTCTTTTCGGCTTCGGTCAAACTGAAATAAACATATTCCTTATCCCCTACGGTGAGGGTTTTACGGCATTTAAAACTATCGATCTGAGACATTTTGCGTTCGTCCTTATGCTGCGGCCTAACCCGGGACGAACGCCTTTGCCGCGTTTCAAGGACGCGCTAAGGTGCGGGTGCAGTCATTTCCGCTGTCCGTCCCAGCAAATACCGGGAAGTATTCGCTTGAGATCGGCCAAAATTGTTTCCATGCCGACCGCTGGCATGGTTGACTGGTATATAGAGTTTTTCCGCGATTTGTGCCAGACCGTAAGGCGCAAAAATACGGGCTGCGGCGAAATGGTCATTTGGTTGCGCTCAAAACAGAAAAAGCGGGTTTTTCATGCAGTTAGTGGCCAAAGGGTTGGGCGGAGAGCGGGGCGGGGAAATCTTGTTTTCTGACCTCAACTTTACCATTCAGGCTGGCGAAGCCCTACTCATCACCGGGCCAAATGGCGTCGGCAAATCGACCTTGTTGCGAATCGCGGCAGGATTGTTGCGGCCAGCCGAGGGAGAAATAGTGCTGCAGGATAATCGTGAGCAATTCGAAACGTTGGGCGCGGCATGTCATTTTGTCGGGCATATGAATGCGATGAAACCCGCGCTGACGCTGGACGAAAATTTGCGGTTTTGGCAATCCTTTTATGGCGGCGGAGCGCGGCATGTGTCCGAAGCGCTTGAAATGGTGGGATTGGCCGATATCAGCCATTTGCCCTTTGGCTATCTTTCCACCGGCCAAAAACGACGCGCCAGCATAGCGCGGCTTCTTTCCAGTGACAGGCCCGTATGGCTTTTGGATGAGCCGACCGCTGGACTGGATAAGTCATCCGAAACACAGTTTTCGGCGTTGATGCAGGCTCATCTTGGCAATGGCGGTATCATCGTGGCGGCCACGCATCTGCCTCTCGGATTGCCGCATTCGCAAGAACTGACACTCGAGGCTGTTCACTGATGGGCGCATTGTTCGTGCGAGATGCCCGCCTTGGTTTACGGGCGGGCGGCGGCGCACTGGTCGGGATATTGTTTTTTCTGGCTGTGATTGCTGTCGTGCCTTTCGGCGTCGGGCCCGATCTCAAGCTCCTCGCACGCATTGGCGCGGCCATGCTGTGGATCGGCGCACTGCTGGCAACTCTCCTTGGCCTCGACCGGCTGTTTCAGGCAGATCGTGATGATGGCTCGCTTGATCTTCTCATCATGAACTCCGAACGCCGCATGCTGGCGATCACGGTGCTGGTGAAATGCCTCGCCCATTGGACAGTGAGCGTTTTGCCGTTGGTTATTGCCGCGCCCTTGCTGGGCCTGTTCATGAATATGGAGCCGCTGGCAATTGGTGCAGTCACATTGACCCTTCTGATAGGAACGCCGGCCATCACGCTTATAGGGGCTGTCGGTGCGGCTGTTGCAGTCTCGCTGCCGCGTGGTGGACTGCTTGTTTCGGTGATTGTTCTGCCTCTTACCATTCCGGTGCTCATCTTCGGTGTATCTGCGTCCTATGGCGCAATTGAAGATCCGGCCCCATTTCTGGCACCTTTGCTTATTCTAGGTGCGATTACATTGTTCTTTGCGGTTATCGGTCCGTGGGCGGCGGCAGCTGCACTTAAATCATCCGCCGACTGACAGACTGGTGAATTGCGCAACGAAATATGAAAAGCTAAGAGATATTTATGAGCAATGTGGCATCCAAATCTGGGCGGTGGACCGATCTGGCGAACCCGACAAGGTTTTTGAACCTTGCGAGTAGCGTCTTGCCTTGGCTTGCCGGGGCAACGCTGATCACGCTTGCGATCGGTTTCTGGATGTCGATGATGGCGCCGGATGATTATCAGCAGGGCATAACCGTCAAGATCATGTTCATCCATGTGCCTTTCGCCTGGCTTTCTATGATGTGCTACACGATCATGTCGATTGCAGCGCTTGGCACGCTTGTCTGGCGTCATCCTCTGGCCGATGTTGCGGCAAAGGCAGCGGCCCCCATCGGCGCTGTTTTTACAGCTCTCGCCCTCATCACAGGTTCGCTCTGGGGCAAGCCCATGTGGGGAACATGGTGGGTCTGGGATGCGCGCCTGACTTCGGTGTTTGTGCTGTTTCTCATGTATCTTGGTGTGATTGCGCTGACGCGCGCCATGGACGATCCGGCGAGATCCGCAAGGGTCACTGCCATCCTCACGCTTGTGGGCTTCGTCAATATCCCGATCATCAAGTTTTCCGTCGATTGGTGGAATACACTTCATCAGCCAGCGTCGGTTATTCGCATGGGCGGCTCGACAATAGACCCTTCCTTGCTCTGGCCATTATTGGTTATGGCAATCGGTTTTACGCTGCTGTTCTTCACATTGCACATCATGGTCATGCGCAATGAGATATGGCGTCGCCGGGTCACTGCCATGCGGCGTATCGCAGCGCGCAGCGCAGAACGAAAGGCCACATGATGAGCAATCATATGGCTTTCGTACTCGCTTCCTATCTTTCCGCAGGCATAGCCCTGTCAGGTTTGATCGCTTGGATTCTCCTCGACCAGCGCAACCAACTCAAAGCACTGCGCGACCTCGAAGCGCGTGGTGTCCGCCGCCGTTCAGGTTTCGGCAAAGATGGTGCAGCATGAGCGAGGACGTTCAGAGGCAAAGCGTGCCCCGCAAGCGCAACCCAATCTTCGTTTTTCTGCCCTTGATCCTGTTTATCATTCTTGCGGCTATCTTTGCTTTGCAGCTTGCTTCGGGCCGCGATGAATCTGTCATCCCTTCCGCATTGTTAGGCAAGCCAGCACCGAATGTTTCGCTGCCAGCGGTTGCGGGACTCATGAAGGATGGCCAAGCTGTTCCAGGCCTTGATCCGTCCAAGTTCAAAGGTCAGGTCACGCTGGTCAATATATTCGGCTCGTGGTGTCTGCCCTGCCGTCAGGAGCACCCGCTGTTGATGAAGCTGGCACAGGACAAGCGGATTGTGCTGACTGGCCTCAATTATAAAGACAAGCCGGAAAACGCAGTCGGATTTCTTGAGGATCTCGGTAATCCCTATGGGGCAATTGGTGCCGATCTCAATGGCCGCGCGGCAATCGAGTGGGGCGTGTACGGTGTGCCGGAGACATTCCTGGTCGGACGCGACGGGGTCATTGCCTACAAGCATGTCGGACCATTTTCTGAAGAGACGATCCGTACAGATTTGATGCCTGCTATAGAGGCCGCGCTAAAGTCGAATTAGAGCGAGGCGTAGTGCCTTGCCCAATCCACCGCACGGCCTGCCGCCGTAGCAGTGCCTTCGACCGCCTCAATCAAAGGTACTCTGATCAGTCGGTAGCCTAAAGAGCGCTTTTCAATAAGGACGGGCTCTTCGACTGATGTTCCCATGGCAATGATTTCAACAGGGCGGTCAAGGATCGGCGCTGGCACTTTGAACGAATGGCCCGCGATCATCGGGCTTTGCTGCGCTGAAGCAGCACAGGTCGCCGTAATCAACGGGTAATCAACCTTGCCCGCCTTTCGGATCTGTGCCTCCAGATCAGCGCGGCAAGTCTCCATGTTGCTCCAGCCCGTATCTGCTGTCTTGATATATTCGCAGACCTTGGCATCGCAGTCGCAACCCATCAGAGTCATGACGATGAGGGCGGTTTTCATGGAGGTTGTCTTTCTCAAGAATCATTGATGATTGGTGATTCTTGAGCTTTGATAGCGGCGGGATTTCGTCGCGATCAGGCGGAAATTGTGACCGTTTGTGGCGTCATGTTTTCTTGTTGGCCGCCTTTTCATTGGTTAGCGATTCGGTCGAATATTTCATGATCAGCGGCATTTGCGCGAAGGTGAAAAGCAGGGTGATCGGCATTGTGCCCCATACCTTGAACGCCACCCAGAAATCTGTCGAAAAGCTGCGCCAAACCACTTCGTTCAGCACTGCAAGAAAGAGAAAGAAAATACCCCAGCGTAGAGTCAGTTTACGCCAGCCTTCAGCATTGAGTTTGAAGGCACTGTCAAAAACATAGCCCAAAAGCGCTTTACCGAAATATAACCCGCCAAGCAGAATGATGCCAAACAGAGCATTGACGATTGTCGGCTTCATTTTGATGAAAGTCTCATTGTGCAACCAGAGCGTCAGCGCGCCAAATATCAATACGACGATGCCGGAAATGAGTGGCATGATCGGCAGGCTTCGGGTCAGGACCCAGGATACTCCGAGGGCAATAAAGGTTGCAGCCATGAATAGGGCAGTGGCGACGAAGATCGGTTCGCCAATATTTGACAAGACCGGAAATTGCTCCAACAGCCATTCACCTTTTGCATTGACAAAAAAGAAGATCATCAGCGGGCCCATTTCCAGCGCCAGTTTCAGCAATGGATTGACCTGTTTGTGTGCGGGATCGGATGGATCGCGCTCGAAAATCGGTTCGTTCATCATGCAACTCCAGCAATGGCTTTGGCAAAATCGCTTGCCGCAAATGGCTCAAGGTCATCGACCTGCTCGCCTACGCCAATAAAATAGACCGGCAATTTATGCTTTGCCGAGATGGCGACAAGAATGCCGCCGCGTGCCGTGCCATCAAGCTTGGTCATGACCAATCCGTTGACACCCGCGATGTTCCGGAAAATTTCAACCTGGTTAAGCGCATTCTGGCCGGTCGTCGCATCGAGTGTCTGCAGAACCGTGTGCGGCGCTTCAGGATCATGCTTGCCGAGAACGCGCACGATTTTGGCCAGTTCTTCCATCAGTTCTACGCGGTTTTGCAAACGACCGGCGGTGTCGATGATCAGAACATCACTTCCCGCTTCCTTGGCCTGCTTCCACGCGTCAAAGGCAAGTCCGGCAGCGTCGGCACCAAGCTTGCTGGAGACGACCGGCGCGCCAGTGCGCTTGCCCCAAATATGCAATTGTTCGATTGCTGCCGCTCGGAACGTGTCGCCTGCAGCCAGCATGACATTCAGACCACCGGCTGTCAGCTTTGCGGCGAGCTTGCCGATTGTCGTGGTCTTGCCGGTGCCATTGACACCGACAACCAAAATGACGTGCGGCTTGTGCGAAAGATCCAGTTCCAGCGGTTTTGCAACTGGTCCAAGCACCCTCTCGATTTCCGTTGCCATGATACTACGCACTTCATCAGTGCTGATATCCTTGCCGTAGCGTGTGGCGCTCAAAGCACCTGTAATCCTGATCGCCGTTTCCATCCCGAGATCGGCCTGGATCAGGACGTCTTCAAGGTCTTGCAACGTATCTTCATCGAGCTTGCGCCTTGTGAAGATACCACCAATAGAATCGCCAAGTTGTTGCGAGGAACGCGATAGCCCTTTGCGAAGGCGTTCAAACCAGCTGATGCGTTTTTCCGGTTCTACCGGTTGTGGTTCTTCGTCCTGCTTTTCCTGAACAGTCTTTGACACCGTAACTTTCTTGACCAGCGGCTTGGGTGTCGCGGGCATGTCTTCGGGTGCCACGACAACGGGCGTTTCAATTACCGCTTCCGGCTCAGAAATAATCTCCGGCGCTGTTTCGGGAGCAAACTCGGGTTCAGGCTGAAGCTCCGGTTCTGGTTCAATCTGCTCTTCCTGCAGTACTTTGATCTCAACCGGAGCAACGGTTTCGATGATCGCCTGTTCGAGAGGTTCCGTTGACTCGATATCTGCTTGCGGGATGATCTCGGGCTCAGGTTCCGACAGAATTTTAGGTTCGGGCAGGGTGTCTTCAACAAGCGCCGCAGACTCTACGGGCGCATCAGACTCTTCAACCTCGATGACAGAAGTCTCTTCTCCAACAGGCAATGTTTCCTGCGCAGCAGTATCTTCATAGGTCTGCTCAACCGTTTCGGTCTTATCCGACTCAATAAGAGGAATATCGACAGGGGTTTCCTCAACCTCCTTCTTGCCGAATGAAAATATTTTCTTGATAAAACCCAGAGCCATGAATGCTGCTTTACTTTTTATGCCGCGTGGCGATTGCTGCCATTGTCACTGGCGTTGGCCAACAGTTTGTCACCATCATGCCCTGTTATAGTCCGCTCGATGATGGTTCCTGCCGCATCGGCATCAACACCGACAAGTGTAAAACCTTCCGTGCGGCCAATACCTTCGCGTTCAACGAGAATTTTCTGACGCGTTCCAACAAGGCTGTTCAGATGTTTATCATAAGCCGCATTCCCGGCAGCCCTTAGCCGCGCAGCACGGTCCTTGATTATCTTGCGATTCATTTGTGGCATGCGCGCGGCAGGTGTTCCTTCGCGCGGGCTGAAAGGAAAGACATGAAGATTTGTCAGGCCGCATTCTTCAACGATGCGGATCGAGTTTTCGAACATCTCTTCTGTTTCCGTCGGGAAACCCGCGATGATATCGGCGCCAAACACGATATCCGGCCTGATACTGCGCACAGTTTCGCAGAACGTGATGGAATTTTCGCGCGAATGCCGACGCTTCATCCGCTTCAGGATCATATTATCACCGGATTGAAGCGAGAGATGCAGATGCGGCATCAACCGGCTTTCTGTGGCCAATGCTTCCATCAAATCCTCATCGGCCTCGATGGAATCAATGGAAGAAAGGCGCAGGCGCTGCAAATCCGGCACCTCCTTCAGGACGGTCTTTACCAGCTTGCCAAGGCGCAGATTGCCGGGAAGATCCGGGCCATAGCTGGTCATGTCGACGCCGGTCAGGACCACTTCATGATAGCCATTGCCGACAAGCCGCTTGACCTGTTCGATCACACCGCCCATCGGCACCGAACGAGAATTGCCCCGGCCATAGGGAATAATGCAGAAGGTGCAGCGATGGTCACAGCCATTTTGCACTTGTACAAAGGCCCGTGCGCGCCCTTCAATGGCATCAACCATGTGTGACGCGGTTTCGCGCACTTCCATGATGTCGTTAACCCGCACTTTTTCAAACTGGTTGACGCCAAAATCAGGCAGCATGCGATATGAGTTAGATTTGAGCTTTTCCTCATTGCCGAGGACGAGATCAACCTCATCCATGGCGGCGAAATCATCGGCCCCGGTTTGCGCCGCGCAACCCGTCACGATGATCCGGGCAGTCGGGTTGTCGCGCCGTGCCTTGCGGATCGCTTGTCGCGCCTGCCGCACCGCTTCGCTGGTTACGGCACAGGTGTTGAAAATAATTGCGCCATTTTCAAGCGTGCCAAGACCGGCAGCGTCGGCTTCCCGCTTCATTACCTCGGATTCATAGGTGTTAAGACGGCAGCCAAAGGTAACGACGTCCACAGCCATCAGGCCGCTCCCTGTGCGTCTTCGCTGCGTGCCCAGTTGCCATTTTGAGGATCGAGAGAGCCTGAAAATTCCCACTCGGCTGGCCCTGTCATCAGGACATGATCGTTTTCCAGCCACTCAATAACCAACGGGCCGCCTGGCACAGTTACCGTTACGGCACGGTCTGTCCGGTCGGTGCGCGCCGCCGATACACCGGCGGCACATGCGGCAGAACCGCAGGCGCGTGTAATGCCCGCACCACGCTCCCATGTGCGCAGCGTTATTGCGTTACGGCTCGTTACGTGAGCGATCGAAATATTGGCCCGTTCCGGAAACATGGGGTGGTTTTCGAGCATTGGACCAAAGCGTTCCAGATCATAATTCCAGACATCCTGATCGACCCAGAAAATGGCATGTGGATTGCCCATGCTGACAACGGAAGGCGAATGCAAGACCGGCGCATCGATAGGCCCGATCTGCAATTCGATCTTACGCGTGTCGTGGAAGGGTTCGGAGAGCGGGATTTCTTGCCATTCAAAGTGCGGCTTTCCCATATCGACGGAAATCTGGCCGTCCGGGTGCTCGCTTGCGGTCAGAATTCCCGCGATTGTCTCAAAGGAGAATTCGCGCTTGCCCGTCTGGGCACTGAGCGCCTGCACGACGCAGCGCATACCATTGCCACAGGTTTGTGCATGAGTACCATCAGAATTGATGATCTCGACATAAGCATCCGTGCCATCGCTGCGGGGAGAATGGATCGCCATGATTTGATCGAACTTGGTTGCAGGATCGCGATCAAGCGCTATCGCCGCTTGCGGTGTAATTCTGTCCGCACGTCCACGCATGTCGGCAACGATAATTTCATTGCCAAGCCCGTTCATCTTCGCGAAGGGTGCGCGCGTGGTCATGCCGTCTGGTCCTGCCATCAGTTTTCGTGTCTATCGGGTCTATATGGCGGAAAAGGTGAAGAAATGCCAGTCCCTGCAAGCATTGGCGGCGCGCATCATTTGCTCAATCTGTCACATGGATAACCAGTTTTCCGAAATTGTGCCCCTGAAGCAGTCCCATAAAGGCTTCTGGCGCATTGGCGAGGCCCTCGACAATATCCTCGCGATACTTCACCTCACCGCTCTGCAGCCACTTTCCCATAGCTTCAGTGAAGGCTGGGCGCTGATCCACGAACTCCCGCTGTATGAAACCGCGTATCAGGAGGCTCTTCTTCAGGACATCGCGCATGAGATGGGGGAGACGGTCCTTACCGGACGTATCAAGGCCATCATATTGGGCGATGAGGCCGCAAACCGGTATGCGAGCAAACGTATTCAGCAGCGGAAAGACAGCGTCCCAGACGGCGCCGCCGACATTCTCGAAATAGACGTCAATTCCATCCGGGCATGCCAGCTTTAACTGTTCGGAAAAGTCAGGCGAGTGGTGGTCTATTGCTGCATCGAATCCAAGTTCATCCCTGATGAAAGCGCATTTTTCTGGGCCACCTGCAATGCCTATGGCACGCGCTCCTTTCAGCCTTGCAATCTGGCCGACAGTGGAGCCGACCGGACCACTGGCAGCCGCAACGACAACGGTTTCGCCGGGTTTCGGCTGGCCAATCGTGAGTAAGCCCGTATAGGCCGTAAAGCCCGGCATGCCGAGGATGCCAACGGCGGTTGAAAGTGGTGCGACTTCAGGGTCGAGCTTACGCAAACCACCGCCGTCGGAAATCGCATAGCTTTGCCAGCCAGAATGCGAGAGAACAAAATCTCCATTTTTATAGCCGGGATGCCTGCTTTCGATAACCTCCGCTACGGTGCTGCCCTCCATCACAGCATCTATCGCGACAGGAGCTGCATAGGATTTTGCATCATCCATCCGGCCGCGCATATAAGGATCGAGCGACAGATAGAGGATTTTGAGTAGCACTTCGCCATCACGGGGCGTTGGGATCGCGGCTTCTTCTATCCGGAAGTTCCCAGGTTTGACCCGCCCCTCAGGGCGAGAGGCGAGAACGATACGGGTATTCGTTGGCTGTGACATGACTGCTCCCATAGAGTTGCAGACGAACCTAACTGACCCGTTTCAACGTCGCAACGTCAAGAGATCAATGCGGCTCGTGCGCGTCTGCAACGCCGCGCAGCCAATAGCCCGCTGCTTTTACCCATTCGCCGTTCAGGCCACGATGCTCAACCAGATATTGGCGTATTGCTTTTGAAGCGCTGCTTTCGCTGGCTATGAAAGCATAGCAATCGCCGCTTGGCAGATCGAGCGTCTCAATTTTCCGTAGCAGTAGATCATTATTCCCGGCTTCAGCGCCATTGCGATGAACCCAGATGATCTCGGCATTTGCGTCGGTGTTGATCGATTGCTCTTCTTCCTTACCGGCCACTTCTATGACTGCGATGGCACGGGATGAAGCAGGGAGTTCTTCCAACCGGCGGCTGATTGCAGGGAGCGCAGTCTCGTCTCCCGCCAGAAAATACCAGTCGAAGGCATCGGAAACGATCATCGAGCCTCGGGGCCCGCCGATCACGAGCTTCTGTCCAATAGCAGCCTGAGCAGCCCAGCTTGAGGCTGGCCCATCCCCATGCAGGACGAAATCGACATCAAGCGTGTTGGTGGCGGCGTGATAATTGCGCGGTGTATAATCGCGCATTTGCGGTCGTGGCTTGCCTTCCGGGAAGGTAACGCCATCGGGGCCAAGTGTCGGCAATACAGGCTCTTCACCAAGCGGCGAAAAGAAAATCTTGATGTGATCGCCATATCCGGGGCTGGTAAAACCTTCGAGTTGATCTCCAGCAAGGGTGACGCGCAACATGAGCGGCGTCAAATGCCTCACAGCTTGAACCTCAAGCACGCGAAGGCGGGTTTCGTGACGAATTCTCTGGGGTGTTTTATTTATGACTGTCATTGTCAAGAAATACGTCGGCACTTGTGGAAGTTCAATGGGTTTGGGCTTTAAATTTTGGTAGCAGCTTCGCACGACATAATAAGACTTTATTCACCTTGAAATGCTTAAACTGGTTAATGCGACTCAACTGACCGAAAGGCTGGCGCGGTCATGTGTGGCGATATTGTCATTCCGGCCAGCTTTTGGGTGCATTTGCCAATGGAAATGCCGTTGAACGGTGGTTTTTTTGGTATTTGGGTTGAGAATTTCGGCCAGATGGCCATTGTATCATGGTTAATCACAGGGGAATGGGTTGGTATTCCCGAATCAGATTATGCAGATGGAGAACTGAGGTTATGGGAACTTTGAAGGTCAATTTGCTGACCGTTGCCGCTGTTGGCATGGTGTTGGCCGGATGCCAGAGTTCGCGGATGGAACCGATGGATTCGGGACCAGCACCGTTGCAAGCGGCTCCTTCCGGCTCTGTCAGGCAGAGCCAGCTTCCACCGCCCGGCGGCAATCAGTTTCCGACGGCGCCAACCACTGCTGGCGCGGCTCCAAGCGCTCAACCCAATACGCAAGTGGCATCGTTGCCGCCTGAAAACGCGCCTGACCTTACCGCTGGCAGCGTGGCCGGTGTATGGAATGCGAGTATGGGCGGTCAGAGCTGCAAGATTGCGACCCCGCAAACAAAATTTGGCCAGGGTTATCGCGCCGGTCCGCTTCGTTGCCCCGGCGAGCTAGCAACGCTGTCCTCGTGGGCAGTCAGTGGCAAGCAGCTTACCCTGTATGATGCAGCAGGCGGTACTGTGGCGCGGCTTTATTCGTCAGGTGGGTCAAAATTTGACGGTCAGACATCCGGTGGACAGAACCTGACGCTCTCGCGCTAAAAACAAGGCGCGGCCTTGAGAGACTTCTTTCCGCATGTCGCATGATAATCTGAAAGTGTTTCCCTCGGTGAACGAGCGCTACCAGGCGCTCGTTCAGTCGGGGGAGCTTGATATGGACCCCGCGCAACAGCAGCTGGCCTTGCGTTTCGACCGGCTTATCCGCGATGTCGCAACGAAGCGTCTTGCGACGAAATCCAGTGCCCTGGGTTGGCTTTTCAGTCGAAAATCCCCGCGCAACGAGATCGTCAAAGGCCTTTATATTTACGGTGAAGTTGGACGGGGCAAAACCATGCTCATGGACATGTTTCATCAACTTGTCCCGGTAAAACGCAAGCGCCGTGCCCATTTTCTCGATTTTATGGCCGATGTTCATGAGCGTATCAATGCGCATCGCAAGGCTCTCAAGAACGGCGAAACAAAACAGGAGGATCCGATACCGCCTATTGCCGACGCTCTGGCTGAACAATCATGGGTGCTCTGTTTCGATGAGTTCACGGTTACGGATATTGCCGATGCCATGATCCTGTCGCGCCTGTTTCGAGCCTTGTTCGAACGCGGCGTTGTCCTTGTTGCCACCTCTAACGTTTTGCCCGATAACCTTTATCGCGACGGGCTCAATCGCCAGCTATTCCTGCCGTTCATTGATTTGCTGAAAACCCATGTGGACGTCATCAATCTGGATGCGCGCACCGATTACCGGCTGGAGAAGCTTAATCGTATGCCGGTTTATCTTTCCCCTCTTAACGATGAATCGAATCGTTTGATGGATGAGGCATGGCACGCAGCCACCGAAGGCGCGACTGTCGCGTCCGACAGCGTGACGGTAAAGGGCCGCTCGGTGGTTATACCGAAGGCCGGCAGCAACGCAGCACGATTTACCTTCGCTGATCTCTGCTCCAAACCGCTCGGGGCGGCGGACTACGCAGCCATCATCCAACGATACAAGACGATTTTCATCGATGCGGTACCTGTGCTCGATCACGCGCGCAGGAATGAGGCCAAGCGTTTCATCATCCTTATCGATATTCTCTATGACAATCACGTGCACATCGTGATTTCGGCCGCCGCTTCTCCCGACAAACTTTATGTCGCCAACCGCGGAACTGAGGCTTTTGAATTTGACCGTACCGCATCACGGCTGTTCGAAATGCAAAGCGAAGATTATCTTGAACATGCCGCCCGCCCAACGGCCGCGGCTTCATGAGACTGATACTTTTGGCGTGTAAAGAGACTCTCGAAATAGCTCAAAATGCTAAATCTGATTGACGTTTACGTAAGTCCCATCAAATCTAAACGATTGAATTCATTGAGGGGAAAATTTTAAGTTGAGTTATTTTTGAAAGAGGAATATTCGAACCACCCAACGCAGAGGCATATGGCGACAGATTGCCGACTAGCATTTCTGATAATCGTTATTTTGGTCTTTGACGTCGGTTAAGGCATTAAGTTCAGGCAAAACTTCAGATCAGGGAAGTATCCAGCATGGCACGTAACAAAATCGCCCTCATCGGCTCAGGTATGATCGGTGGAACGCTTGCACATCTGATCGGGCTCAAAGAGCTCGGCGACATCGTTCTTTTCGACATCGCAGAAGGGACGCCTCAGGGCAAAGGTCTCGACATTGCTCAGTCCTCCCCGGTTGATGATTTCGACGCCAAGCTTACCGGCGCCAACGACTATGCAGCCATTGAAGGCGCAGATGTTGTCATCGTCACCGCCGGTGTGCCCCGCAAGCCGGGCATGAGCCGCGACGATCTTCTCGGCATCAATCTAAAGGTCATGGAGCAGGTCGGCGCGGGCATCAAGAAATACGCGCCCGGCGCTTTCGTGATCTGCATCACCAACCCGCTTGACGCAATGGTCTGGGCGCTGCAGAAATTTTCCGGTCTGCCAAAAAACATGGTTGTCGGCATGGCCGGCATTCTGGATAGCGCACGCTTCCGCTATTTCCTTGCCGATGAATTCAAGGTTTCGGTTGAAGATGTCACCGCATTCGTTCTCGGCGGTCATGGCGACTCCATGGTGCCGCTCGCGCGCTATTCGACTGTTGCCGGTATCCCGTTGCCGGACCTGGTGAAGATGGGCTGGACCAGCCAGGAAAAGCTCGATCAGATCATTCAGCGTACTCGCGACGGCGGTGCCGAAATCGTTGGCCTGCTCAAGACCGGCTCTGCCTTCTACGCTCCTGCTTCCTCGGCCGTTCAGATGGCGGAGGCCTTCCTCAAGGACAAAAAGCGTGTTCTTCCTGTCGCTGCGCATCTTTCCGGCCAGTATGGCGTTAAGGATATGTATGTGGGCGTGCCGGTCATTATCGGCGCAGGCGGTGTCGAGCGCGTTATCGAAATCGACTTGAACAAGGCAGAAGAAAAGCAGTTTGAAGCTTCGGTGGCTTCGGTTGCCGGGCTTTGTGAAGCTTGCATCAATATCGCACCGAACCTCAAGTAATTTGGTTCACGAAACAATTCTGAAACGATCCTGAGCTACGGCTCAGGATTATTCGTAGAGGAAATATCATATGAATATTCATGAATATCAGGCCAAGCGTCTGCTGCACACATTTGGTGCGCCAATCGCCAATGGTGTTGCCGTTTACTCGGTCGAGCAGGCGGAAGAATGGGCAAAGACACTGCCCGGTCCGCTTTATGTGGTGAAGAGCCAGATTCATGCCGGTGGGCGCGGTAAAGGCAAGTTCAAGGAACTCGGTCCGGATGCAAAGGGCGGTGTGCGCCTCTCCAAGTCCGTCGAGGAAGTTGTTGCAAATGCCAAGGAAATGCTCGGCAACACATTGGTTACCAAGCAGACCGGTCCTGCTGGTAAGCAGGTCAACCGCCTCTACATCGAAGATGGCGCTGATATTGATCGCGAACTTTATCTGTCGATCCTGGTCGACCGTGCTGTTGGCCGTCCCGCATTCGTGGTTTCCACGGAAGGCGGCATGGATATTGAAGCTGTTGCTCACGATACGCCTGAAAAGATCATCACTGTTGCAATCGACCCTGAAAAAGGCGTTACGGCAGAAGATATCGCGACGATTAGCGATGCTTATGGTTTGAGCGGCGAAGCACGCGCCGATGGCGAAAAGCTTTTCCCGATTCTCTACAAGGCTTTCACCGAGAAGGACATGAGCCTGCTCGAAGTGAACCCGCTGATCGTCATGAAAGACGGTCGTCTGCGTGTTCTGGATGCCAAGGTTTCATTTGATGGCAATGCTCTCTTCCGTCATCCGGATGTGGTCGAGCTGCGCGACACCACCGAAGAAGACGAGAAGGAAATCGAGGCATCCAAATATGACCTCGCCTATGTCGCTCTTGATGGCAATATTGGCTGCATGGTCAATGGTGCAGGTCTTGCCATGGCAACGATGGATATCATCAAGCTCTATGGCGCGGAGCCAGCAAACTTCCTCGATGTTGGCGGTGGTGCCAGCAAGGAGAAGGTAACGGCTGCGTTCAAGATCATCACTGCTGATCCAGCTGTAAAAGGTATTCTGATCAATATCTTCGGCGGCATCATGAAATGCGACATCATCGCAGAAGGTGTTATCGCTGCGGTCAAGGAAGTTGGCCTCAAGGTGCCGCTGGTTGTTCGCCTCGAAGGCACCAATGCTGAACTCGGCAAGAAGATCATCAATGAAAGTGGTCTGAATGTCGTCTCCGCCGATGATCTGGATGATGCGGCGCAGAAAATCGTCAAGGCTGTGAAGGGAAACTAAGGCATGTCTATTCTTGTTAACAAAGACACCAAGGTTCTCGTTCAGGGCCTGACCGGTAAGACCGGCACATTCCACACCGAACAGGCTCTTGCCTATTACGGTACACAGATGGTTGGCGGCATTCACCCGAAGAAGGGTGGCGAGACCTGGGAAGGCAATCTGCCTACCGGTTCGAGCGCGCAGTTGCCGATTTTTGCTTCGGTTGCCGAAGGCAAGGACCGGACCGGCGCAAATGCTTCTGTGATCTACGTTCCGCCAGCAGGCGCGGCAGAAGCCATTCTGGAAGCCATTGAAGCAGAGATTCCTTTGATCATCTGCATCACCGAAGGCATTCCGGTCATGGATATGGTTCGCGTCAAGGCTCGCCTTGACCGTTCGTCGTCACGCCTGATCGGACCGAACTGCCCGGGTGTTCTCACCCCTGAAGAATGCAAGATCGGCATCATGCCAGGCAATATCTTCAAGAAGGGTTCGGTGGGTGTTGTATCGCGCTCCGGCACGCTTACTTATGAAGCAGTGTTCCAGACGACCAATGAAGGCCTTGGCCAGACAACAGCTGTCGGTATCGGCGGTGATCCAGTCAAGGGCACCGAGTTCATCGACGTTTTGGAAATGTTCCTAGCTGACGAAGAAACCAAGTCGATCATCATGATCGGTGAAATCGGCGGCTCGGCGGAAGAAGACGCAGCGCAGTTTATTGCTGATGAAGCAAAGCGCGGCCGCAAGAAGCCAATGGCCGGTTTCATCGCCGGACGTACGGCTCCTCCCGGACGTACCATGGGTCATGCCGGCGCAGTTATTTCCGGCGGCAAGGGCGGCGCTGAAGACAAGATCGCAGCAATGGAAGCAGCGGGTATCCGCGTTTCGCCATCGCCTGCGCAGCTTGGAAAGACATTGGTCGAAGTCCTTAAGGGATAAGACCTTAAAGGAGGCGAACTTTCGCCTTTATCAGAGCTAAGAAGGATCGGGGCAGTTGCTGCCCTGATCAATCCGCGGGGACGCTCATAGCTTGAGCGAGCCTCACCCAGGGTGGCACCGGAAGGCCGGTGCGCTCTTATCAAGGGAGACGGGGCACAGCTCCGGTCACGAATATGGCACGTCAAGAACAGGCCAACGATCTTTTTGCCCTCACTTCATTTCTCTATGGTGGCAATGCCCATTATATCGAGGAACTTCACGCACAATACGAGAAAGATCCGGCATCGGTGGATGCTGAATGGCAGGAATTCTTTGCCAATCTCGGCGATAATAAAGACGATATCCAGAAGAACGCCAAGGGTGCGTCCTGGGAAAAGCCAAATTGGCCAATCGCGGGTAATGGCGAGCTGGTTTCTGCTCTTGATGGCAATTGGGGCGAAGTCGAAAAGCACATTACGGACAAGCTGAAGTCGAAAGGCGCCAACGGCGCAGCGGCAACAAACGGCGCTGCCGCAGCGAAGGCTTCTGACTCCGATATCATTCATGCGGCGCGCGATTCTGTTCGCGCCATCATGATGATCCGGGCTTACCGCATGCGTGGTCATCTACATGCCAAGCTTGATCCGCTGGGATTGGCCGAGGTCAAGGAAGACTATAACGAGCTGTCGCCAGAGAGCTACGGTTTCTCACCAGCCGATTATGACCGCAAGATCTTCATCGATAATGTGCTGGGTCTTGAATATGCGACCATTCCGCAGATGCTCGATATCCTGCAGCGCACCTATTGCTCGACGATCGGTGTGGAGTTCATGCACATTTCCGATCCGGTGGAAAAGTCATGGATTCAGGAACGCATAGAAGGCCCGGATAAGGGCGTTGCCTTTACCGCAGAAGGCAAGAAGGCGATCCTTTCCAAGCTGGTCGAGGCTGAAGGCTTTGAACAGTTCATTGATGTCAAATATAAAGGCACCAAGCGCTTCGGTCTTGATGGTGCGGAATCGCTGATTCCGGCGCTGGAACAGATTGTCAAGCGTGGCGGCTCGATGGGCCTCAAGGAAATCGTCCTTGGCATGGCTCACCGTGGACGCCTCAATGTGCTTAGCCAGTTCATGCGCAAGCCGCATCGCGCCATTTTCCACGAGTTCAAGGGCGGTTCTTACGCACCGGATGACGTGGAAGGTTCGGGTGACGTAAAATATCATCTTGGTGCTTCGTCGGATCGCGAATTTGACGGCAACAAGGTGCATCTGTCACTGACAGCCAATCCCTCGCATCTGGAAATCGTAAATCCGGTTGTCATGGGTAAGGCCCGTGCCAAGCAGGATCTGCTCGCTGGCCGCGACCGTGATGAAGTTGTGCCGCTTTCAGAGCGCGCCAAGATCATGCCGCTGCTGCTGCATGGCGATGCGGCATTTGCTGGTCAGGGCGTTGTTGCCGAGTGTCTTGGCCTTTCCGGTCTGCGCGGTCATCGCGTCGGCGGTACGGTGCATTTCATCATCAATAACCAGATCGGCTTTACCACCAATCCGCGTTTCTCGCGTTCCTCGCCCTATCCATCCGATGTGGCGAAGATGATTGAGGCGCCAATTTTCCACGTCAATGGTGACGATCCGGAAGCCGTTGTTTATGTGGCGAAGATTGCCACCGAATATCGCATGACCTTCCACAAGCCGGTCGTCATTGATATGTTCTGCTATCGCCGCTTCGGCCATAATGAGGGCGATGAGCCTGCATTCACGCAGCCGCTGATGTACAAGACCATTCGCGGCCAGAAAACGACTGTACAGCTCTATTCCTCCAAGCTGATCGAAGAAGGCCTGATTACTGAAGCCGATCTTGAAAAGCTGCGTGCCACATGGCGCGAAAACCTTGAGCAGGAATTTGAGGCCGGTCAACACTACAAGCCCAACAAGGCCGATTGGCTGGATGGCGCCTGGAGCGGCTTGCGCACAGCAGATAATGCTGATGAGCAGCGCCGTGGCAAAACGGGGCTTCCGCTGAAGACCATCAAGGAAATCGGCAAGAAGCTGGCAGAAGTGCCAGCGGGCTTCAATGTTCACCGCACCATTCAGCGCTTTCAGGATAATCGCGCCAAGATGGTCGAGACCGGCGAAGGTTTCGATTGGGCGACGGCAGAAGCACTGGCATTCGGCTCACTGGCAATTGAGGGGCATCCCGTTCGCCTGTCAGGTCAGGACGTCGAGCGCGGTACATTCAGCCAGCGGCATTCGGTGCTCTATGATCAGGACACGGAACAACGCTACATTCCGCTGAACAATCTTCAAAAAGGTCAGGCAATTTACGAAGTCATCAATTCGATGCTTTCGGAAGAGGCTGTCCTTGGGTTTGAGTATGGCTATTCGCTGTCCGATCCGCGCGCGCTTACCCTTTGGGAAGCTCAGTTTGGTGACTTTGCCAATGGCGCGCAGGTCATATTTGACCAGTTCATCTCATCGGGTGAGCGTAAATGGCTGCGTATGTCGGGCCTGGTTTGCCTTCTGCCACACGGCTACGAAGGTCAGGGTCCGGAGCACTCTTCAGCTCGTCTTGAGCGCTATTTGCAGCTTTGTGCGGAAGACAATATGCAGGTTGCAAATTGCACAACACCTGCAAATTACTTCCATATTCTGCGCCGCCAGATGAAACGCGACTTCCGCAAGCCGCTGATCCTGATGACGCCGAAATCTCTGCTGCGTCATAAGCGTGCGGTATCGTCGATCAGCGATTTCACCGGCGATTCCTCCTTCCACCGTCTGTTGTGGGATGATGCGCAGCTGCTGAAGGATCAGCCGATCAAGCTGCAGAAGGATTCGAAAATCCGCCGTGTGGTTCTCTGCTCCGGCAAGGTCTATTACGATCTTTACGAAGAGCGGGAAAAGCGCGGTATCGATGATGTTTATCTGCTGCGCGTCGAACAGCTTTACCCGTTCCCGGCCAAGGCGCTGATCACTGAACTCTCGCGTTTCCGCAATGCGGAGATGGTCTGGTGTCAGGAAGAGCCCAAGAACATGGGTGCCTGGGCCTTTATCGATCCTTATCTGGAATGGGTGTTGGCGCATATTGATGCCAAGCATCAACGGGTCCGTTACACCGGACGTCCTGCCGCAGCCTCAACGGCGACCGGCCTGATGTCCAAGCACCTTGCACAACTTGAAGCATTCCTTGAAGATGCTCTGGGTTCATAAGTAAACAAAGATAGAGCGACGTGACGTCGCTTTGAGCAGTTAAAATAGATCAACGAGAGCTGAAAATATGGCAACCGAAATCCGCGTCCCAACACTGGGCGAATCCGTTTCCGAAGCAACAATCGGCAAATGGTTCAAGAAGGTCGGCGAAGCTATTGCTGTCGACGAACCGCTGGTCGAGCTTGAGACCGACAAAGTGACCATTGAAGTGCCCGCTGCGGCTGCTGGTTCGCTTGCCGAAATTACCGCCAAGGAAGGCGATACGGTTGAAGTTGGCGCCTTGCTTGGCATGATCGGCTCCGGCGAGGGCGCGGCCGCTGCACCTGCCAAGAAAGAAGAAGCCAAGCCTGACGCGGTAGCACAGGCATCCGGCCCAGGTTCAGCGGCAACCACAGGTGAGGCAGAAAACAAGGCTGCTCAGGTTGCAGGCAATACGCCTATTTCCGAGCGCAAGCCCAGTGAAATGCCAGCTTCCCCGGCTGCTTCCAAGCTGTTGAGCGAAAAAGGTGTATCTGTTTCGCAGGTCGAAGGTTCCGGCAAGCGAGGCCAGGTTCTCAAGGGTGATGTTCTTGATGCCGTTGCCAAGGGCTTTACGTCGCAACCGGCTGCTGCCGAAGCACCGAAGGCCGTTGCCCGTCCGGCTTCCGCGCCAGATGATGCTTCGCGCGAAGAGCGCGTGAAGATGACACGGTTGCGCCAGACCATTGCGCGCCGACTCAAGGATGCGCAGAGCACGGCTGCCATGCTTACCACCTATAATGAGGTGGATATGTCTGCGGTCATGGACCTTCGTAACCGCTACAAGGAAATTTTCGAGAAGAAGCATGGTGTCAAACTCGGCTTCATGGGTTTCTTCACCAAGGCTGTCACCCATGCCTTGAAGGAAATTCCTGCGGTTAATGCCGAGATTGACGGCACCGACATCATCTACAAGAATTTTGCCCATGTCGGCGTTGCCGTCGGCACGGATAAGGGCCTTGTCGTTCCGGTCGTGCGTAATGCCGACCAGATGTCCATTGCGGAAATCGAGAAGGATATTGGCCGTCTGGGTAAAGCTGCACGCGATGGCGCGCTGTCGATGGCGGACATGCAGGGCGGCACATTCACCATTTCCAATGGTGGCGTCTATGGCTCGCTCATGTCTTCGCCGATCCTTAACGCACCGCAGTCCGGTATTCTTGGAATGCACAAGATTCAGGATCGTCCGGTTGTGGTTGGCGGCCAGATTGTCATCCGCCCGATGATGTATCTGGCTTTGAGCTATGACCATCGTATTGTTGACGGCAAGGAAGCAGTTACCTTCCTCGTTCGCGTCAAGGAAAGCCTTGAAGATCCGGAGCGTCTCGTTCTCGATCTCTAGAGCAATTCCAGGAAAAGTGTGTAGCGGTTTTCCGTCCGGAATTGCGTAAAAATAAAGGTTTAGAGCGTCGTTTTGAATCTCAAAACGCAAAACGCTCTAAGCAATAAAACTGTGCCGGTTGCTCTCGGGTCGGGAGCAGACCGGCACCAGTATGTCGTCTCTGGAGAATAAGCATGTCGCACTACATGTACGAATTCCTTGGTCTGATGGCGGTCTTTTCGATCATGATCGTCTCGCCCGGAGCTGACTTTGCCATTGTTGTCCGGCAGAGCATCGTGCATGGCCGCCGTAGCGCTATCATGACGAGCCTCGGCATTGGCTCTTCACTGCTTTTCCACATTAGCTACACTGTGCTCGGGCTTGGTCTGCTTGTATCAAAATCGCTGCTTCTGTTTGGCTTGCTGAAGTGGGCGGGTGCGGCCTATCTCGTTTATCTCGGGATCAAGGCCCTGCGTGCACCTGCCATGGAAGCACCGGCGGATGTCGTCGAGAATGTTCCGCAGAAGAAGATTTCCGATGGGCGTTCTTTCCTCATGGGTTTCGTGACAAACGCGCTGAATCCGAAAGCCGTCCTGTTCTTCCTGTCATTGTTTTCGGCGCTGGTCAGTCATGAAACACCGGTTTTGATTCAGGCTAGCTATGGCGTGTTCATGGCGCTTGCGCTGGTTGCATGGTTCGTTGCGGTTTCCACCTTCTTTACGATCCAGTCAGTGCGGGATCGCTTTGTATCCTGGGGCAAGTGGTTCAATCGCGTAACCGGCATGGTTTTTATCGGGCTCGGTATCAAGCTCGCGACCAGCCAGGCAAGCTAGAGAGCTATGACTGTTTTTTTCCCCAACGCCAGAAAACAAGGTCTTGCTGCCATATCGGCGCTCGGAGTTCTGTTTGCCTCTTCGGCCTATGCCGCATGTACGCAGGATCGGGCTGTCTATACCGACCGCGACGATGACTACACGCTGACATTCAAGCACTTTCCCGAAGATCAGCCTGTTGCAACATCAAACGAGTTTGTCCTGCAGCGCAATGACGCGGATTTGAAGCTTCAAGGTGTTGTCATGCGTGACGAAGCCGCAAGGCCGAATGCGCTGATTATGTATAATTGCCCAAGCGGCGATTCGACAGGTGATGAACTGGCGGCTTGTACAGTGTGGGAGGGCGTGCCTTATGCGCTGAAAGACGGCGCACAAGCCGACTATCTTCCACAAGCCAAAGAGCCGGCAGCGCAAGCTCTGCTGATGCCCAATCTCTCCGGCGCAATGAGCAATTTCAACTTCAAGCTGGAAAAGCCGATCGAAACGTTTCCGTGGGAAGTGTTCCGCTTCAAGGAATGCGTTCCCCAACAATAATTATGTGAGTTAAAGCAAAGGAATCAATCATGGCATATGATGTCGTCGTCATCGGATCAGGCCCCGGTGGCTATGTGTGCGCAATCAAGGCAGCACAGCTCGGGCTAAAAACCGCCGTTATTGAAAAGCGCGCAACCTTTGGTGGCACTTGCCTGAACATTGGCTGCATTCCTTCAAAGGCCTTGCTCCACGCTTCTGAGGTTTTCCACGAGGCTGGGCATTCCCACGCGACGCTTGGCGTTGATGTGGGTACGCCAAAGCTCAATCTACCGGCCATGCTTGCCCATAAGCAGGCAACCGTGGATGCCAATGTGAATGGCGTTGCGTTTCTGTTCAAGAAAAACAAGATCGACACGTTCATTGGTACCGGCAAGGTCGTTGCCGCGGGCAAAGTTTCAGTAACCGGTGAAGATGGCAAGGTTCAGGAAATCGAAGCAAAGAATATCGTGATTGCCACTGGCTCCGATGTTGCAGGCATTCCGGGCGTTGATGTGGCCTTTGATGAGAAGGTCATCATTTCTTCAACGGGTGCTTTGGAGCTTGAGGCTGTTCCGGACCATCTTGTTGTCGTTGGCGGCGGTGTTATCGGTCTGGAACTTGGCTCGGTTTGGGCGCGCCTTGGCGCCAAGGTGACAGTGGTCGAATTCCTTGACAAGATTCTCGGACCAATGGATGGCGAAGTCTCGAAGCAGTTCCAGCGCATGCTCGAAAAGCAGGGCATTGAATTCAAACTCTCCGCCAAGGTGACCGCTGTCGAGAAATCCGGCAAGGGTGCAAAGGTAACTTTTGAGCCAGTCAAAGGCGGCGATGCCCAGACAATCGAGGCCAATGTTGTTCTCGTATCCACAGGTCGCAGACCCTACACAGACGGTCTCGGTCTTAAAGAGGCAGGTGTCGAGGTGGATGATCGCGGCCGCGTTGCCATCAACGATCATTGGCAGACCAATGTCTCCGGCATTTATGCCATTGGAGATGTGGTCAAGGGTCCCATGCTGGCGCACAAGGCGGAAGACGAAGGTATCGCGGTTGCCGAAATTCTCGCCGGACAGGCTGGTCATGTCAATTTTGATGCCATTCCAAGCGTTGTTTATACGCAGCCGGAAGTTGCTTCTGTTGGCAAAACAGAAGAAGAACTCAAGGCGGCTGGTATCGAATATAAGTCGGGTAAATTTCCGTTCACTGCCAATGGCCGCGCCCGTGCCATGCTGCATACGGACGGTTTCGTTAAAATTCTTGCTGACAAGGCCACAGATCGCGTTCTGGGCGTTCATATTCTTGGCTATGGTGCCGGAGAGATGATTCACGAGGCAACGGTTCTCATGGAATTTGGCGGCTCATCTGAAGATCTGGCGCGTACAACGCATGCGCATCCGACAATGTCGGAAGCCGTGCGCGAAGCCGCATTGGCCACATTCGCCAAGCCTATCCATATGTAACTTTGTCAAAAAAACTGCACAAAAAAGGCCCGAACATTCGGGCCTTTCTATTATGGTTCACCGCATTAATTAGCAGGGGCTGGTGCAGGCGCCGGGGCTGGTGCGGGCTCGGCGGGAGCTGGCGCAGGTTCGGCAGGAGCGGGTGCAGTTGATGCCGGAGGTTCAGCCGGCGCCGGTGCTGGCGGCGTTGTGGTATCGGTGGCTGGCGCTGTCGGCGCCGGAGCGTTCATTTCGGTATTCCCGTTCAGGAAGTAATAACCGCCGATAACGATTGCAGCGATAATGATGGCAGCAACCAGATAGGTTCCGCCACTACCGGACTTATTGTTGATAACTGTAGAAGGCCGATCTGTTTTGGCCGGGTCCAACGGATCATTTGCCGGTCGTTGCACATTTGGATCGTAGGTCATGTTCTATCCTCCATGGCATTCAAGCGATGCCGATGAATGGATAACGGATGGCATGCTGTAAAGTTCCAGAACCCTTTATGCCTGTTCCGCGCTCTACTGCGCTGTCACTGTATAGTTTTGCTCTTTGAGAAGAGATACCAAGCCTTGTTCGCCGGGAAGATGCAAAGCACCGACAGCTATAAATGCGTTTCCTTTGGCAATTATTGGCTCTGCACGCTCCGCCATGGTTCGATTGCGTGCGCTGACCATTTTTTCTTCAAATTCCGCATAATTTTGGCCGCTGGCTGTGCCGTCGGGCGACACTGATCGCATGAGCGGAAATATCATGCCAATATCACCCTGCACATAAAGAACGGTCATTGTCTCGAATATGTCTTTCATCTTGGGACCGAGCGCCAGCATTTCGACCAAGCCATCAATATGAAATTTTGCAGGCAGCGAGGCCATGGCCCCCAACTGGTCGCGGATCGTTTCCAGTCCGGCAATCTGCTTGCCTTTCTCCTTGGCTTCCTGTGCCAGCTTGATATCGAGAAACGCGGCACCCTGCTTTTTCCGGGCCATTTCACAGGCGGGTAGGGCAAGCATGCTTGTGAGCATCCAGGGTTGCATCTTGTTTACAGAGCTCAACGGAATTCCCCGTTCTGAAAGGGCGGCTTTGACACCATCCAGCTTGTCTGCGGGGATGACCTTTTCCAAGGTCGTTCCATCTGTGAACATCATCAGTTCCGGCGACTCGGCCATTACCTTCATTATGCCTTTGGGATCCAGAATTTCATCTGTTTCGATCACAATCGGATCGGCGGCACTATAAGCCGCTTGAGCCGCATCGGAGAGCTTCAGAACACGCGGATCAGTCAGATGCATTGTGCCGTAAAGCCAGGAAGGTTTGATGCCGGGCTTTTCGATTTTCCAGAGGAGCCCATGGCCATTGGGTGTGGTGGCGGCCTCTTTGCGCAATGTTTCAAGTTTTGCAGGGTCCGATTTGGCCATTTCCTCTATCAGATTACTGCCCGCGCACGTTTCGTCCGCGCGGGCATAGCCAGCGCTGAAAACCACGGCGAAAAATGATGCCAGCAGAAGCCAGCTCAATCCCGCGCAAAGCCGCAACAAAGCATCGGCATAACGGTCAAATGGAGACGAAATATTATTGTCCATCAATAGTCTCAACTGCTTCAATCACGCGCGGGGATGCGCTTTGTCGTAAATTTCCATCAGGCGATCCGTATCGACGCCCGTATAGACCTGTGTCGTTGAAAGGCTGGCATGACCGAGTAGTTCCTGAATGGTCCGCAGATCACCGCCACGACCCAGCAAATGCGTCGCAAAGGAATGGCGTAGCGCATGTGGCGTTGCAGTATCAGGCAGGCCCAGCGCTCCACGCATTTTCTGCATATCGCGCTGGATTATGGCCGAATGCAGATCACCGCCGCGCGCACCGCGAAACAGCGGCTTGCCTTCCTCCAAATCATAGGGGCAAAGCTTGCGATATTCCGCAATCGCCCGGTGTACAATCGGAAGCAGGGGAACCATGCGTGTCTTGCCGCCCTTTCCGGTAATGGGAATTGAGCGGGCATCGGGATCGGTCAATGCTCCACCATCCAATCCGAGCGCTTCGGAAATGCGCAGGCCACAGCCATAGAGCAGTGTCAGCACGGCGGCATTGCGGGCTGCGATCCATGGCTCTTCATTGAGCTGCCCGCCAATCTCGACAACGCGCCGTGCGTCGATTGTTGTTAGCGGCTTTGGCAGTGATTTGGGCTGTTTTGGCGCACGCATGGCGATGGAGGCCGCTGCATTGGCCATCCCCTGCTTTTCCAGATAGCGCAGGAAGGAGCGGATACCGGCAAGCCCGCGTCCGAGCGTGCGTGCGCCCGCACCATCATTGCGTCGCCGCGCCAGAAATGAGCGAAGATCGGCAATCCGTAATGTCGCCACGTCTTTCAGCGCCGGAGGTTCACCCAGATGGCCGGTGAGGAACTGAAAGAACTGCCGCGTGTCACGCTCATAGGCTTCAAGCGTATTGGTGGCGAGGCGGCGCGTGTTCTTGAGCGACTTCAGCCAGTTTTCGCGCGCATCGATCAGATCGGGGCGCGCGGAAATAAGAAACTGTTCGGTTTTCGGTTGGACACCCACGGCATCGCTCCTCGGCTTTGTTATGCGGACAATGGCATAGGAACCCTTACGAGAACGTTTCGCCTTGGTTTTATCCGGCGTTTGCTCTAATTCGGGCAGAACAGATTTTAAATGGATAGACCAATGGCAAAGTTGAATGATCCGGTTCAGTTGGCGGTGATCGGTGCGGCACATGGAACGCGCGGCGAACTCAGGGTAAAAACATTTACCGGCGACCCCATGGCGCTTGCCGATTATGGGCCGCTTTATGATGTGACCGGCAGGGCTTTCGAAGTGCTGGATATCCGTCCGTCCAAGACTGTCGTTGTCGTGCGTTTTCGCGGCGTCAATGACCGTAATATGGCCGAGGCACTGAATGGAACAACGCTGTTTATTGAGCGTTCGCAACTGCCGCAGGATCTGGACGAAGACGAATATTACCACTCGGATCTGATCGGGCTGGAAGCAATCGACGCAGATGGCAACAGGCATGGCAAGGTGTCGGCCATGTTTGATTTTGGTGGTGGCGATCTGCTGGAGCTTTCGATTCCGGGCAAACGTCCCATGCTGATCCCTTTCACATTGGCTGCTGTGCCGCAGGTTGACCTCAAGGCCGGACATATCGTTGTCGATCCTGCCGCCGCTGGTCTTCTTCCCGATGAAAATGAGGATGAGGAGCGCCGCCGTCAGCTTGGCGGTGAAGGCAAAGACAAGTCCTGATGGCCGGCTTTCGCGCAACTGTCCTGACGCTTTACCCTGAAATGTTCCCGGGACCACTTGGCATTTCGCTGGCAGGCAAAGCCTTGGCCGAGGGGGCATGGTCGCTCGAGACCGTACAAATACGCGATTATGCGACAGACAAACACCGCATGGTCGATGATACGCCTGCGGGCGGCGGTGCGGGCATGGTGATGAAACCCGATGTACTGGGGCGTGCGGTTGATCAGGTGGCGGACGAGCGTCCGAAACTGTTCATGAGTCCGCGCGGCAAACCTTTGACACAGGCGCGTGTGCGTGAACTTGCGGCAGGGCCGGGGGCGATCCTGCTCTGCGGACGTTTTGAGGGCGTGGATGAGCGCCTCATCGAAGGCCGGAATTTCGAAGAAGTCTCCATCGGCGATTATATTCTGTCTGGCGGCGAAACAGCGGCCATCGTGGTGCTTGATGCGATTGTGCGGCTTCTGCCCGGTGTCATGGGCAATGCGCTTTCCGGCGAAACTGAAAGTTTTGAAACGGGGCTACTTGAGCATCCGCACTACACCAAACCGCAGGAATGGGAGGGACGCCGTATTCCGGATGTGCTTCTTTCCGGCAATCATGGCGCTATCGATAAATGGCGGCGGGCCGCAGCTGAAAGACTGACGCGCGAGCGGCGGCCGGATCTTTGGGATAAAAAGAATCGGTAAAACAGGTGACAAAGCGGCTTTTATGGTGTAATTGCCCGCCAACTCGGAAAATCCGAAGTCTGTTAATCAATGGATGGTGAATTCGCCCCTGTCTCTCGCGAGACATAGAAACGCGGCCAAGATGCTGCTTTCAAGTGTGGACGCTCTGACTGTTTGAACAATAAAAGGATAAGACAATGGCCGTCGATATTATTCGTCAGCTCGATCTCGAACAGAGAGCAAAAATCGAAGCCAAGCGCGTGCTTCCAGATTTCAAGCCAGGCGACACAGTTCGTGTCAATGTTCGTGTTACCGAAGGTACACGTACCCGCGTGCAGGCCTATGAAGGCGTTTGCATTGCCCGTAATGGCGCCGGCATCAATGAGAACTTCACAGTTCGCAAGATTTCCTATGGCGAAGGCGTAGAACGCGTATTCCCGATCATTTCACCGCTGGTCGAAGGTGTTGATATTGTTCGTCGCGGTAAGGTACGTCGTGCGAAGCTTTACTATCTGCGTGGTCTTACAGGTAAGGCTGCTCGTATCGTCGAGAAAAAAGACAACCGCAAGAACAAGACTTCAGTTCCTGCAACAGGCACTGCCGAAACAGTGACTGAAGCAACTGTTGCAAAGGCACCTGCTGCTGAATAAGCGCTATGCATGAATTTTGAAAAAGGCGGTCCTTGGACCGCCTTTTTGTTTTTGAGCGTTTTTTCCTCGTGACTGCCGTTAGAAGAAACAGACATGCTTGCGGGGATTGACGCGCCGGTGACAAGGTGAAATCAGTTTGCCAACTATTTCACGACAAGGGGGACTCCGATGAACTTGCGTTCCATTTTTTCGGCCGTTTTTCTGGCAGCGATAACGCTGGCCATGCTTCCCATTTCCGCTTTCTCCGCTGATCTGCCTGATCTGGGCGGCAAAGAGGTGACTGTAGTTACGGAGAATGCCTATCCGCCGTTACAATTCGTCGATCCCAAGACCGGTAAGCCGGTGGGCTGGGAATATGATGCGATGAACGAAATCGCCAAGCGCCTCAACTTCAAGATCGAGTATCTCAATACAAGCTGGGATGCGATGATCCAGGCGGTGTCTGATAATCAATACCAGATCGGTATGACCGGCATAACTATCAATGACGAGCGCAAGCAGAAGGTGGATTTTTCCGAGCCCTATATGCGCTCTGAGCAGTTCATGCTGGTTCGCAGCGATGAGAAACGCTTCACGGACGCCAAGAGCTTTTCGGAGTCCAAGGATACGCTGGTCGGGGCACAGCCGGGAACGAGTAATTTCTATGTTGCCGTCTACAATGTCCTCGATGGCAATGAGCAGAATCCGCGTATCAAGTTGTTTGAAACATTCGGCGCAACCATTCAAGCGCTGAAAACCGGCGATGTTGATCTGGTCCTGACTGACAGCACCGCGGGCAAGGGCTATGTGGATGCATCCGGCGGTGCATTGAAGCTGATTGGCGGGCCGCTCGGTGCGGAAGATTTCGGCTTTATCTTTCCAAAAGGCTCCGATCTTGTAGCTCCGGTTAATGCGGCCATTGCTGCATTGAAAGCGGATGGCACATTCGACGCGCTGAACAAGAAGTGGTTTCTCGACTACAAGCTTGGTCAATAGGTGAGTATGCGTTCTTGAAGCCCGAAGCCGCATCACGCCCGGCGGAAAAGGCGGATTTTCCGTGGTGGCTCATTGTCGCCGCGGGGATCGCTATCGCCTTGGGCCTCGCTATTCTCATCAATCCGCTTTACGGGCAGGTTTTTTCAACCGTTGCGCAAGGCATCTGGATAACCGTCTGGGTGTCTATCGTTGCGTTCTTTCTTGCATCGGTGTTGGGGCTCGTTTTGGCCATTATGAGCCGGTCGGAATATATCGCCGTCCGGCAGATCGCGCGGTTTTATGTTGAGATCATGCGCGGTGTTCCACTGCTGGTGCTGTTGTTCTATATCGCTTTTGTCGGCGCCCCGGCCCTGGTCTATGCATGGAATTTCATAACGCAACCATTGCAAAATGCTGGCTACACTGAGCCGCTGCTGGTGCGGGATTTCTCCCTGCTCTGGCGTGCGATCATTGCGCTCGTTCTTGCCTATTCAGCCTTTCTTGCCGAGATTTTCCGCGCCGGCATTCAAGCCGTCGATGCAGGCCAGATCGAAGCAGCCAAGGCGCTCGGGCTTCGGCGCTTTCCGCGTTTCCGGCTGATTGTGATGCCGCAGGCTATCCGCACTATTTTGCCACCTTACGGCAATGATTTCATCGCCATGGTGAAGGATTCATCGCTGGTATCGGTCCTCGGGGTTGTCGATATTACTCAGATGGGCAAGGTCTATGCCTCAGGGTCATTCCGCTTTTTTGAAACCTATTCTGTGGTCGCCTATATATATCTCATCTTGACCATCAGCCTTTCTTTGCTGTTGCGATGGGTTGAACGGCGTCTTGCGCAACGCAACCGGTGATTTCACCTGACAGGTAGCGGCGCATTGTCACTTTTCATGCTTGTTTCTTGACGTTGAGAGGCCTCAAGTGCATATGTCCACGAAATAATCGAAAAGACCCCACTGCCAGGATATCGCGATGATTGCGCCACGCACACTTTATGACAAGATCTGGGATGACCATTTGGTTGACAGTCAGGATGACGGCACGTGCCTTCTCTATATTGATCGCCACCTTGTGCATGAAGTTACCAGTCCGCAGGCCTTTGAAGGTTTGCGCTTGACCGGCCGCAAGGTTCGCCATCCGGAAAAGACGCTTGCCGTGGTCGATCATAATGTTCCGACCTCACCGGATCGCATCAACGGCATCAAGAATGAAGAAAGCCGCATTCAGGTTGAAGCATTGGCGAAGAATGCTGCGGATTTCGGCGTCGAATATTATTCGGAAAAAGACATTCGTCAGGGCATCGTTCATATTATCGGGCCGGAACAGGGTTTCACCCTGCCTGGTATGACCATCGTCTGTGGCGATAGCCACACTTCGACCCATGGCGCGTTTGGCGCATTGGCCCATGGTATCGGCACGTCGGAAGTCGAGCACGTGCTCGCCACACAAACGCTGATTCAGTCAAAAGCCAAGAACATGCTGGTGCGTGTTGATGGCGTCCTTCCGGAGGGTGTGACAGCCAAGGATATTATTCTAGCCATCATCGGCGAAATCGGCACTGCCGGCGGTACGGGCTATGTCATCGAATATGCTGGCGAAGCCATTCGCGCATTGTCGATGGAAGGTCGTATGACCATCTGCAACATGTCGATTGAGGGTGGCGCACGCGCTGGCCTGATTGCGCCTGACGAGACGACATTCGCCTATGTGAAAGACAAGCCGCGCGCCCCCAAAGGCGAGCAGTTTGATCGTGCTGTGGAATATTGGAAGACTTTGCAGAGCGATGAGGGCGCGCATTTCGACAAGGTTGTTGTTCTGAATGCTGCTGATTTGCCGCCCATCGTTTCCTGGGGCTCATCACCGGAAGACGTCATCTCCGTCATGGGTGCTGTTCCAAACCCAGACGATATTGCGGATGAAACCAAGCGCTCCTCAAAATGGCGCGCTCTGGATTATATGGGCCTGAAGCCAGGTACTCCGATCACTGATATCAAGCTTGATCGCGTGTTCATCGGTTCATGCACCAATGGTCGTATCGAAGACCTTCGCGCTGTCGCCAAGGTTGTCGAAGGCCGCAAGGTCAGCCCAACTGTGGATGCGATGATTGTGCCAGGTTCCGGTCTGGTCAAGGAAATGGCGGAAGCCGAAGGCCTCGACAAGATTTTCAAGGAAGCTGGATTTGACTGGCGCGAGCCCGGCTGCTCCATGTGCCTTGCGATGAATGATGATCGCCTTAAGCCGGGCGAGCGTTGCGCATCGACATCAAACCGCAATTTTGAGGGCCGTCAGGGCTTTAAGGGCCGCACACATCTCGTGTCGCCTGCAATGGCCGCCGCCGCTGCAATTGCCGGACATTTTGTCGATATTCGTGAGTGGAAGTAAGTCAAGGTTCTTTCTATCTCCCCCCTTGTGGGGGAGAATGTGATTTCAGCAGCTTAGCTTGCTAAGTGCTAGAAATCACAAGAGAGGGGGTAGTGAGTTACAATCCAGACCATTCCCCTCCCTTGGATTTTCTAAGAATTTAGCGAAGGGGCTAAATTCGAGAAAATCCTTTCTCTCCCACATTGGGGAGAGATAATCGGCATTGGCCGCCGGTTCTATATCCTACCGTCCCCGATAGCTCGGTACGCCTTGGTCCGGCAGCCATAGACCTTCCGGCATTGGCCCTGTTTGCCAAAAGACATCAATGGGAATGCCGCCGCGCGGATACCAGTAACCGCCAATGCGCAGCCACAGAGGCTTAACCGTCTCAACAATGCGCTTGCCAATGCTTACCGTGCAATCCTCGTGAAACGCGCCATGATTGCGGAAACTGCCCAAAAACAGTTTCAGCGATTTGGACTCAAGCAATGTTTCGCCCGGCGCATAATCGATGACGAGATGACCGAAATCCGGCTGTCCCGTCACGGGGCAGAGCGAGGTGAATTCCGGGCAGGCAAAACGTGTGAGGAATAATGTTCCGGCCTGCGGGTTGGGAACTGCTTCCAGAATTGCCTCATCGGGATGCTGCGGCAGCTTCACATCCTTGCCCAACATGGTTGAGCTTTCTGCATAATGGCTCATGCTGCGACCCTCCGCGTTTCATACTCACCCTGATATTCGCAGCCTTCGCCGCAAGTATCGCGATAGACACCGATCTGCGCAAGGCTCGGCAACTCAGGATAGAAATGCCGCCACAGCCACATGGCGATGTTTTCCAGAGTTGGGGTTTCGAGCCCTTCGATCTCGTTCAGATAGCGATGGTCCAGCTTTTCCCGGGCAGTGCCGAAAGCGGTCTCGACCTGTCCAAGGTCGGCGATAAGACCGGTCCTTTTGTCAGGTTTTCCCTCAAGCGTCACACGCACGCGGAAACTATGTCCA
The DNA here is from genome assembly GCF_037203905.1 of Phyllobacterium sp. CCNWLW109. Lineage (NCBI taxonomy): Bacteria > Pseudomonadati > Pseudomonadota > Alphaproteobacteria > Hyphomicrobiales > Phyllobacteriaceae > Phyllobacterium > Phyllobacterium sp. CCNWLW109. The sequence continues at coordinate 547,318 of NZ_JBBCBK010000003.1, forward strand.
TGCAGTCGCGTATTGACGTGCCCGTCAGGAAAAACATGCGGCAAATGATGTGCCGCCTCAAACGTAAATTCGTTGAAGATTCTCATAAGTGCTCCATTAGCCTTGGCGCAATACAGGCGCCCGCAAAGTCAAACACGGCACCGAAAGGGTTTGCCCTATGGAAGACCGTTCATCTTATGTGTCTGCGTGCTCAGCCGCCAAAGCGGATGAGCGAGGCAATAGGCCGCTGCAGATGCCACATGCGCGGCGGTTTGCGCTGGATCACCGATGACGTCAAGAGGTTGAAGGTAGAAATGCTCAAAGGAAAGCTGCTCGAAGCGTGAAGGATGCGCCTCGCTTTCCTTTTGCGGGAAGACCAGTTTCAGCTCGTTGCCGCTGGTTTGGACGAGCGGCGCTGCCGCTTTTGGCGAGACGCAAATCCAGTCAATGCCCTCTGGTGCCGCCAGCGTGCCATTGGTCTCGATCCCGACCTCAAAGCTCCGTGCATGAAATGCGTCGATGAGGGAGCTATCAAGTTGCAGCAGAGGCTCACCGCCTGTGCATATGACATAGGGTTTGCCACCGCCACCTTGCGGCCACTGGGCGGCAACAGCATCGGCAAGCGCGTCGGCAGTTTTGAATTTGCCGCCGCCCGGTCCATCAATGCCGATAAAATCCGTATCGCAAAACTGGCAGATCGCCTTTTTGCGATCCCGCTCGAGACCAGACCATAGATTGCATCCGGCAAAGCGCATGAATACCGCTGCGCGGCCCGTATGATTGCCTTCGCCTTGCAAAGTCAGGTAGATTTCCTTGACAGCGTAGGTCACGCGGCCTCCGCCTTGAACTTTTGCCAGCCGCTTGATCGCAGCTCGCAGGCGGGACATGTGCCGCAACCATAGCCCCAGTCATGGCGCTTGCTTCTATCGCCGAGATAGCAGGTATGGCTCTTCTCCACGATCAGATCGAGCAGCGATCGGCCGCCAAGTTCTTGGGCCAGTGCAAATGTCTGCGCCTTGTCCAGCCACATGAGGGGTGTTTCGATGGTGATACGGCGATCCAGCCCCAGCGAAAGAGCCACTTGCTGGGCTTTCAGCGTGTCGTCGCGGCAATCAGGGTAGCCGGAATAATCGGTTTCGCACATGCCTCCGACGATCACCCGCAATCCGCGGCGATAGGCCAATGCCGCCGCCAGTGTAAAGAAAAGCAGATTGCGTCCCGGAACGAATGTATTGGGCAGGCCATTTTCTGCCATTTCAATGGCAATGCTCTCAGTCATGGCCGAGCCGCCCAGCTGACCGATAATGCCGGCGTCGAGCATATGGTCCTCGCCAAGCCGCAACGTCCATTCGGGAAATTGTTTGGTCAGCGCCGCACGGAATCCTTTGCGGACCTCAAGTTCAATTTTGTGGCGTTGGCCATAGTCGAAGCCGACAGTTTCAACGCGGTCAAACTGCGATAGTGCCCAAGCCAGACAGGTGGCGGAATCCTGTCCGCCGGAAAATAGAACGAGGGCGCCCCCGGAGCGCTGAGTCATATTCAATACCTTTCAAATGTGCGGGTGCCATACAGGCGCTGCGCATTTGAGGCAAATTAAATCTGTCCTTAGATCAGTCGGGGCAGCCGGGATGTTCAAGGATTGCGATCTCGTTCCGGTCCAGTCCGTAACGATAGCTCAGGCCCTGAATGACAATCGGCGCATCGCAACCCGTATTGGGAGCAGGTATGACACCCACGACCAGGGGATCGGCAGCAGGGTAAATAACAGAAGGTCCGCTGGCGCGTTTATAGACAGGTGTTGTGCGCCGCACATCCCGTCCGATCACGTCGGACTTTGCCGCTCTTGACCCGACGAAGATGATCTTTGGACCGCCCGCTTCCTGCATGATGACATTGCCATATTCATCGCCATAGGTATTGCCGTCAGCAAACGCGATACCCGGTAGACCCGACAGGACGGACAAGACCAGAAGTGATGTGCGCAGCATGAAGCAGACCTCAAGACAGGTGGCGGTTACATCAGCTTTAACCATTTGTTAACGATTGTCATCTGCCTGAATGGATTCAAATCGATTTTCATTCCGGCTTAAGGTTGACGCGAACGGCACAATCAACCAATCCTGAAGCACCCCGGCAACGGTAGGCAGTAATAAAGGGACGGAAGCGACAATGACCAAGAAAGCTCCAGACGAACACGCCATTGATATATCCCTGCTGCATTTGAACGATGCGCATGAATTTTCACCACTGCTTGCCAGCTACGCGCAAGCGCTGAAGCGTGGCGCACCGCGCCGCCCGGACGATTACTATGCTGAAAACCTCTTGCGCGACCGTGCCGCGGAGATTGCTGGTGCGCGGCTGGATGGCAAGCTGGTCGGGTTCGTTATTTTCTATGATCTTCCGGAACCGGTTTCAGGCATGCGGGCAGGGCAGGTGGACCATATTTATGTACATCATGATCATCGCGGCAAGGGTATCGCCAAGGCGTTGATCGACGTGCTTGCCGATAAGGCGGAAGAGCGCGGCTGGACCAAGCTGTCCCTCAATGCGCCGCGTGTGCCGGAGGATGGCCGCAAGCTATACGAGCAGGTTGCAGCGCCTGCGGACTGGACGAGCTTCGTCATCCGCTTCGGCAATCAATAGTCGGCAAATAGAGGATGGAGTCGCTCCAACCTGTGAGCGACTCTTATCGTCGCAGATGAACTTGCCCATATTGCGCTGAATTCAACCGCGCTAGGGTAAATCTGGATAGACTCACTCAACTATTTTTAACGGCATTTTGATTGGTAAATCTGACCTTCGGATCGTCAATTTTCCGCGTTTAAACGATTGAATTTTATAGAAAAACCTTATTGACTTGCTATTCGGGCCAATTCGCCGCATGAGGGTTTTGAATGGGGCTTTGACGCAGTGCAAAAACCGCATTAAAACCCTTCTAAATTGGCTTTAACAGCCTTTCGGCCCTGCCCGCCTTTCTGTCATCCCTATGGCGTGGCTTTTCTCATTGGGGACGCTATGAGCAAGACAAATTTGCATGCAAACCGGCCTTTGTCGCCTCACTTGCAAATCTACAAACCAATCCCGACCATGGTCATGTCCATTGTCCACCGTATTACCGGTTGTGCGCTTTATTTCGGTACATTGCTGGTTGCCTGGTGGTTGATCGCAACCGCGACGAGCGAACAGCAGTTCGATATTGTTTCCATGGTCTATGGTTCCTGGATCGGCCTTCTGGTGCTTCTTGGCTACACCTGGGCGCTCATTCATCACATGATTGGCGGCATCCGCCATCTGATCTGGGATACAGGGCGTGGGCTGGAAAAAGACACCACGACGAAAATGGCATGGGCGTCGCTCATTGCATCCGTTCTGCTGACGGCCCTTGTCTGGGTCGCCGTATTCACACTGGGTTGAGGAGCTTTAGCAATGGCTGATATGCGCACGCCGCTTGCCAAAGTTCGCGGATTGGGTTCTGCGAAAGAAGGCACCGAACATTTCTGGCGTCAAAGGCTGACAGCAGTCGCAAACATTCCGCTGATGCTGTTTTTCATCGGCCTGATTGTTTCGCTGCATGGGGCAAGCTTTGAGGAAACCCGCGCGGCACTCTCACATCCGCTGACAGCGCTGGTTCTCATTCTGGTACTTTTGTCCGGCCTTTACCATATGCGCCTTGGAATGCAGGTCGTTATTGAGGACTATGTGCATGCAGAAGGCGCAAAGCTCGCCTGCATCATGCTCAATACCTTCTTCACCATCGCAGTCGGTGTTGTTTCGCTCTTTGCGATCCTCAAGCTGAGTTTCGGAGTTTAAGCTCTATTATGGCAACTACAGAAAACAAAGCCGCAAAGCCCTACACATTCGTTGACCACAAGTTCGATGTGGTCGTCGTCGGTGCTGGCGGCGCCGGTCTTCGTGCTACGCTTGGCATGGCCGAACAGGGCTTGAAAACAGCCTGTATTACCAAGGTATTCCCGACCCGTTCCCATACGGTTGCGGCGCAGGGCGGTATTGCCGCCTCGCTCAGCAATATGGGTGCAGACTCCTGGCAGTGGCATATGTTCGATACCGTCAAGGGTTCCGACTGGCTCGGCGATACCGATGCCATGGAATATCTGGCCCGCGAGGCACCAGCTGCGGTTTATGAGCTTGAGCATTATGGTGTGCCTTTCTCCCGTACCGAAGAAGGCAAGATTTACCAGCGTCCATTTGGCGGCCATATGATGAATTATGGCGACGGTCCGCCCGTGCAGCGTACTTGCGCTGCGGCAGACCGCACCGGCCATGCTATCCTGCACACGCTTTATGGCCAGTCATTGCGCCACAATGCGCAGTTCTTCATCGAATATTTCGCGCTTGATCTCATTCAGGATGAAGACGGCACGATTACTGGCGTTGTTGCTTGGAACCTTGATGACGGCACAATTCACCGCTTTGCCGCCAAGATGGTGGTCATGGCAACAGGCGGTTATGGCCGCTCTTATTTCTCCGCAACCTCGGCGCATACTTGCACCGGTGATGGTGGCGGCATGGTTGCCCGAGCTGGCTTGCCTTTGCAGGACATGGAATTTGTGCAGTTTCACCCGACCGGCATTTATGGCGCCGGCTGCCTGATTACTGAAGGTGCGCGCGGCGAGGGTGGCTATCTGGTCAATTCCGAAGGTGAGCGCTTCATGGAGCGTTATGCCCCTTCCGCAAAGGATCTTGCTTCCCGCGACGTGGTTTCCCGCTGCATGACGTTGGAAATTCGCGAAGGTCGCGGTGTCGGCAAGGACAAGGATCATATTTTCCTGCATCTGGATCATCTTGACCCTGCGGTTCTGCACGAGCGTCTGCCCGGCATTTCCGAATCGGCAAAGATTTTCGCCGGTGTCGACCTGACCCGCGAACCCATTCCGGTTCTGCCGACGGTTCATTACAACATGGGCGGGATTCCCACCAATTATTGGGGAGAGGCGCTCAATCCGACGCCGGAAAATCCGGATCGCATCCAGCCCGGTCTGATGGCTGTGGGCGAGGCCGGTTGCGCTTCGGTTCATGGTGCCAATCGGCTCGGCTCCAATTCGCTGATCGATCTGGTTGTGTTCGGTCGTGCCGCTGCCATTCGCGCCGGTCAGGTGATCGACCGCAATTCAAAAATCCCGGAAATAAACGAGGCCTCGGTCACGAAGATCATGGATCGCTTTGACCGGCTGCGTCATGCCAATGGCGGAACGCCAACGGCTGTGCTGCGCGAGAAGATGCAAAGGACAATGCAGGAAGATGCTGCTGTGTTCCGCACATCGGACTCGCTGAAGTCCGGCGTCATCCGCATGGAGAAAATCTGGAGCGAGTTGCCTGACGTGAAGGTGACCGATAGGTCGATGATCTGGAATTCCGATCTGGTGGAAACGCTGGAGCTGGAAAACCTTATGGCCAATGCTCTGACCACAGTTGTTGCTGCGGAAGCCCGCAAGGAAAGCCGCGGCGCGCATGCGCATGAGGATTTTCCGAACCGCGATGATGTCAACTGGCGCAAGCACAGTCTTGCATGGCTGACGCCTGAGGGCAAAGTTACGCTCGGCTATCGTCCTGTCCACCTTGATCCGCTGGTCAAGGAAGAGGACGGCGGCATCAGCCTCGCCAAGATCGCGCCAAAAGCGCGCGTGTACTAAGGGAATAAGAGCATTATGGTTGAACTTGCACTTCCCAAAAATTCGAAGATGCAGCCCGGCAAGACCTGGGAGCGTCCGGCCGGTGCCAATAATTTGCGCGAATACCGGATTTACCGCTGGTCGCCGGATGATGGTGAAAACCCGCGCATCGATACATATTATGTCGATCTGGATGATTGCGGCCCGATGGTTCTTGATGGGCTGTTATGGATCAAGAACAAGATCGATCCGACGCTAACTTTGCGCCGCTCCTGCCGTGAAGGCATTTGCGGCTCATGTGCCATGAATATTGATGGTACAAACACACTCGCCTGCACCAAGGGTATGGATGAGATCAAAGGCGCAGTGAAGATTTATCCTTTGCCGCACTTGCCGGTGGTCAAGGATCTGGTGCCGGACCTGTCGAATTTCTATGCGCAACACCGCTCGATTGAGCCTTGGCTGAAAACCGTTTCGCCGGAGCCTGCAAAAGAATGGCTGCAAAGCCATGAAGACCGCGCCAAGCTGGACGGTCTTTACGAATGCATCCTTTGCGCATGCTGCTCGACATCCTGCCCAAGCTATTGGTGGAATGGCGACCGCTATCTCGGCCCTGCGGTTCTCCTGCAAGCCTATCGCTGGCTGATTGACAGCCGTGACGAGGCAACAGGCGAACGCCTGGACAATCTGGAAGATCCTTTCCGGCTTTATCGCTGCCACACGATCATGAACTGCGCGCAAACATGCCCGAAGGGTCTGAACCCTGCCAAGGCAATTGCCGAAATCAAGAAGATGATGGTGGAGCGCCGGGTTTGAGTCTACCCTCCGGCTTTTCGCAAGAGGCTGTTGCCGGAATTCGGCAGCGCCTATCTGACATTGAGGCCACCGGCGTAAGTATACCCTTGGCTATCGAGAGCGGAAGCCGGGCTTGGGGTTTTCCCTCACCAGACAGCGATTATGATTGCCGATTCATATATATCCGGTCTGTGCGAGATCATCTGCAACTCGAAATGGCACGGGATGTTATCGAGTTTCCTATCGTTGGTGAGATAGACACAGGCGGATGGGACCTGAAGAAGGCTCTATTACTTGCTTTTGCTGGCAATGCGGTCGTTGCGGAGTGGGCGAAATCACCAATTACTTATCAACAGGATGAGAGATTTCGCAAACGCTTGCTGGCTGTTCTGGACGAAATTATCGAGCCCGAAAAAGTTTCACGCCACTATCTTGGCCTTGCGCGTTCTCATCTGTCTCGCGTGGGTAGTTTGGGATTAGAAGTAAAACTTAAAAAATTATTCTATCTCATACGACCGATTGTTGCTTTGGACTGGATGGCCCAACACGATTTCCAACGTTTGCCGCCAATGAATATAATCGAATGCCTTTCGGATTTGAAAATTGATGAAAAGGCTAAGTTGGATATTCTGGATTTGATTGAGAAAAAGAAGCTGACCCGTGAAATGGGCCTCGGCTCGGTTCCAGCAGCCCTGAAATTATATCTGGAATCGCGATATGGATTCCACGAACTGAATATGCCGCGCCTTGAAGAAAAGGTAACTCGAAAGAACTCGACCAGGTTTGCAGTAGCTCAAGAGTTTTATACGAATGAAGTTGCACTATTCTCAGAATTGACCACAGAGCCCAAGAGAAAGCTCTCGATCTCTCCATCAATTGCCAGATAAAATCTGCTCTATATCCTCGGGCCCTCCCGAGGATATATGGATGCCAAATGTTTCGGTTACGCCAGCTTGGCGTCCAGCGTAACTTCAATTGCACCGAGCGCTTTTGAAAGCGGGCACGTTGCCTTGGCCTGACCGGCAAGCTTTGCAAATGTATCGGCGTCAATGCCGGGAACATCGCCGACAAGCGTCAAGGCGCTTTTGGTGATCTCAAAGCCACCGCCCGCTGCAGGGCTGATGGAAACAACTGCTTTGGCATCGAGGTTGGCGGCCGGTGTGCCGTTCTCAGCCAGAAAATGCGAAAGCTGCATGGCAAAGCAGCCGGCATGGGCAGCAGCAAGCAATTCTTCCGGATTAGTGCCTGATTTGCCGCTTTCATCTTCGAAGCGCGCCTTGAAATTATAGGGAAGAGCTTTCAGGGCACCACTTTGCGTGTCCAGCGTTCCTTTACCGTCTTTCAGCGCGCCCTGCCAAATTGCCGTTGCTTGTCTGTCCATGAGTGTCTCTCCCTCGTTGAGATATGTAATCGGTGTACGTCCGTTAACGTGTAATATCTATCAGTGTTCCGTATCAAATCCATGGCGGCCCTACCTTGGCATAATATACAAACGGATATCCTCCCTGTAGAACGAAAAAATCAAACGGGATCTTGTAAATGCATATTCTTCTGGCTTTGCTTGGAATTGTCGGGGGCGGTCTTTTCTGGTGGTATCGTATGCGCACCTTGGGTGACGCAGCAAGTGATGTCATTGATACTGCCGGAAAGGCGCGTGGCTATCTGCGTCGCAGAAAGATACGCATTCAGCATGAACACTCGCCGTTGACGGCGATTGAGGATCCGGTTCTTGCTGCGGCAACGCTCATCTTCGCCATTGTTTGTGAAGATACTCCGATCACAGAAAAACACTACGAAGCCGTCCGGAATGTGATTATCGATATTTGCGATCCTGCCAAGGCAGATGAGGCCGTGATCTATGCAAAATGGGCTTCAAGCCAGATCGATGATGCGGTCACCGTCATCGAAAAGACCTCGCCACTTTTGCGGCAGAGGTTAAACGATATGGAAAAGCTTGAATTGATTGATATGGTAGGCAAAGCTGCGGCTGCTGTCACCGTTCCTCCCACTTACGGTCAGCGTGTCAAGAAGCTCAAACAAAAGCTTGGCCTTGAGGTCGACTGATCAATCGAGATAGGAAACTTCCCTTGAAACTGAAGAAACTTGGCCGGACGGATATTGACGTCACGGAAATCTGCCTCGGCACCATGACCTGGGGTGTACAGAACACTGAAGCCGATGCGCACAACCAGATCGATTATGCTCTGGATGCGGGCGTCAATTTCATGGATACGGCGGAAGTCTATGCGATTCCGTCCAGTCCCGAAACCTATGGTAAAACCGAGTCATATATTGGCAGCTGGTTCAAGAAGACCGGCAAGCGTGATCGCTTTGTTCTGGCGACGAAGATTTCGGGTGGCGGCAATAGCTGGATTCGTGAAGGCAACAAGCCAAGCCGCGCTAGTGTGCGCGAAGCGGTGGAAGGCAGCCTGAAACGACTGCAGACCGATTATATCGATCTTTATCAGGTGCATTACGCCGCGCGCGGCCATTATCATTTCGGTACAGCATGGAAGTACGCGCCGCATACCCAAAACCAGACGGAGGTTCTCGATCAGATCGAAGATGCACTGCTTGGTCTTGGCGATATGGTCAAGGAAGGCAAGATCAGGCAGATCGGCCTTTCGAATGAAACCGCTTGGGGTATCGGTCAATGGCTGAAACTTGCGGAGCGCAGCGACTTGCCGCGTGTTGTCTCCGTGCAGAACGAATACAGTCTGATCCAGCGCGTGTTCGATCTCGACCTTGCCGAACTCAGTCACCATGAGGATGTGGGCCTATTGGCCTATTCATCGCTCGCTTCAGGTGTGCTCACCGGCAAATATCTGGATGGAAAAATTCCGGCGGGTACACGCGGTGCGATCCAGACCGGCGGGCTCTGGCGCAATAATGAGCATTCCGAGCCAGCGGTGCGCGCCTATGTGGAACTGGCGCGGAAACACGGCCTTGACGTGGCACAAATGGCCATTGCTTTCGCGCTCACCCGGCCATTCATGACTTCCGTGATCATCGGAGCAACTTCAATGGATCATCTGAAGACCGACATAGCTGCGGCCGATCTCAAGCTTTCGCCGGAAGTTCTGGCTGAAATCGAAACGATCTACCGGAAATATCCGCGCCCGCTTTAGGCGGCGACTGTAGTGCAAATGTTAAATCGACTGCCCCTGCAACAGTTTGGGGGCGGTCGGTGACAATCCCGCGGCTTGGCGGATGAAGAACCCCTTGAGCCGCGGCATGCGCTCGACAAGGCCGAGACCAAAATCACGCAAGGCGCGTATGGGTACATTGTCGTTGGAGAAGAGCCGGTTGAGAACGTCCGTGGTTACTCCCATCTGCACCGTATCGAAACGGCGCCATGTCTGGTAGCGCTCCAGCACTGCAATAGAGCCAATATCGAGGCCGAGCCGATCCGCATCGACGATCGTTTCGGCAAGGGCGGCGGCGTCCTTGAAGCCGAGATTAAGGCCCTGACCGGCGATGGGATGGATACCATGGGCCGCATCACCGACAAGCGCGAAACGGGGCTTGATGAAATCCCGTGCCAGCGTCAGGCTTAGCGGGAAAGCTTTGCGCGCACCTTCCACGCGCAATTCGCCAAGCTTCAAACCGAAGCGTTGTTCGAGTTCGGCATCAAATACGAATTCATCTTCCTTGACGAGCCGGTCAGCATCCGCAGTCCGCTCAGTCCAGACCAGCGACGAGCGATTGCCTTTCAGCGGCAGCACCGCGAAAGGGCCTGCGGGCAGGAAGTGCTCTTCCGCGCGGCCATTGTGCGGGCGCTCATGGGCGACTGTGCACACGATCCCGGACTGGCCGTATTCCCAATTGACAGTCTTGATGCCTGCCATATCGCGCAGGCGTGATTTCACGCCATCCGCCGCAATCAGCAGCCGTGCCTGCAATGATTCTTCATCGCCATAGCGGACCGTCAGACCGTTATCACCTTGCTCAAAGCCATGCACCGGCGCGCCTTCGATAAATACAATGCCCAGCTTGTCGGCCTTTTCTCGTAGCGAAGCATTCAGAAGCCGGTTTTCTACCATATGCGCAAATGGCTCTCCCGGTTCAATCTCGCCATCAAAGGTCAGGAATACGGGCCGAACTGGATCGGCGGTGCGTGAGTCCGTCACGACCATCTCATTGATCGGTTGAGCCTCCGGCAGGATACTCTGCCAGCATCCAAGCTTGTCCAGCATGCGGCTCGCCGCCGCCGCGATAGCCGATGCACGTGTATCATTACGCCAGACGCCAGCGGGGGCTGCATCGATAACGGTCACCCCGAGATGCGGTGCAGAAGACTTCAGCGCGACAGCAGTGGCCATGCCGACATAACCTGCTCCGGCGATAATAATGTCTGTGCGGGTTGCGTCCATGATTGCCTCCGGATGGTGAATACTTGACTTGTCGGGCTGTTCCTGTTGCAAGCGATGAAACAGACGAACTGGAGATGTCCGATCATGTCCGAAGCACCCAAGTCAACAGCTATGACCGAGCTTCTGTCCATACTCGACCTTGAGACGCTTGAACACAACCTGTTTCGAGGTCGCAGCCCCCAGGTGGGCTGGCAGCGCGTTTTTGGCGGCCAGGTTATCGGACAGGCGCTTGTTGCGGCACAGCGGACAGTAGACCCGCTCCGGCACGTACACTCCCTGCATGGTTATTTCATGCGGGCGGGCGATCCCAAAGTGCCGATTATCTACGAGGTCGACCGTATCCGCGATGGTTCGAGCTTTACCACACGGCGCGTTGTGGCAATCCAGCACGGCCATGCCATCTTCTCTCTGGAAGCCTCATTCCAGATCGAGGAGGAAGGACTCGAGCACCAAAAGCCGAAACCGTTGGATGTTCCCGAACCGGAAAATCTCATCTCTGACAAAGATATGAAGGAGCAATATCTCCAGAACGCTCCCAAGATTATCCGGCAATATTGGGAGCAGGACCGGCCCATCGAGATCAAGCCGCTTTCGCTTCGGCATTATCTGACCCGCGATAAGCTCCCGCCCGAGCAGAGCGTGTGGATAAAGGCCACCGGTCCCGTGCCGGAGGATCGTGCGATCCAGGCAGCAGTTCTTGCCTATCTTTCAGACATGACGCTGCTCGATACGTCGCTTTACGCGCATGGCCGTAATATTTTTGATCGGGATCTGCAGGTTGCCAGCCTCGACCACGCCATGTGGTTTCACAGGCCCTTCAGTTTCGATGACTGGATGCTCTATACCGCAGATAGTCCCAGTACATCGGGCGCCAGGGGCTTCAATCGTGGCGCACTTTATAGCCGTGACGGCACTTTAATCGCCTCTACCGCACAGGAAGGCCTAATTCGTGTGCATAGTACGGAGTGAACTCTGATCGCCACCTGCTAATCGCCTAAATTTTAGGCATATTGCTGCATTGCACTGATATTGTAAGCCGAACTTAAAAAATATCTTTTTGATTTCAGTATATTAGAAGTATTTTTCGAATCTGGCACGGAACTTGAATACTCCTGAGCAGTCACCAATGGCCTATGGCCAGAGGCGATGGGTTCAACGCGGTTGCTGAGAGTTCAGATAATTCCATCTGAGGGGCACCGCGCAAAGCGCAGGGGTATAGTCAATGAAAATTGTGATGGCCATCATCAAGCCGTTCAAGTTGGACGAGGTGCGCGAAGCACTCACCGCTGTCGGCATCCAGGGCCTGACCGTCACTGAGGTGAAGGGTTACGGCCGCCAAAAGGGGCACACCGAAATTTATCGTGGCGCGGAATATGCCGTCAGCTTTCTTCCCAAACTGAAGGTGGAAGTCGCTGTCGCATCCGATCTCGTCGATACCGCCGTCGAAGCCATCACTGCCGCCGCCAAGACCGGCCAGATCGGTGACGGCAAGATTTTCGTTCTCAGCATCGAGCAGGCCGTCCGTATCCGCACGGGCGAGACCGACACCGAAGCGCTGTAAATTATTGGGGTTCAAGGAGAGCATAATGAAAATTCCAAACAGTTTAACCAAAGCGGCAGGCAGCTCCCTTCTGGGATCGCTGGCTTTGACCGCATTCGGCTCGCTGGCCGCTTTTGCGCAGGAAGCAGCGCCCGCCGCTCCTGAAGCTGCAGCTGCAGCCGTGGCGACAATCAACAAGGGCGACACCGCCTGGATGATGGTTGCCACAATCCTCGTCCTGTTCATGATCCTCCCGGGTCTTGCCCTGTTCTATGGCGGTCTTGTCCGCGCCAAAAACGTTTTGTCAGTGCTCATGCAGTGCACAGGTATCACGGCTGTCGTGATGATCATCTGGGTTGTCTATGGTTATTCTTTTGCGTTTGGCGGCAGTACCAGCCCTTATTGGGGCGGATTGGGCAAAATTTTCCTTGCCGGCGTTACCCCTGATTCTGCCGCTGCCACCTTCACCGATGGCGTCCAGATTCCGGAGTTGGTTTTCATCTGCTTCCAGATGACATTCGCTTGTATCACTCCGGCGCTTATCGTCGGTGCCTTTGCTGAGCGTATCAAGTTCTCGGCGACCATCCTGTTCGTCGCGCTTTGGGTTACCTTCGTTTACTTCCCAATTGCGCATATGGTCTGGGATGCAAACGGCCTGATCTTCGGCTGGGGCGCTCTTGATTTCGCGGGCGGTACGGTTGTTCACATCAACGCGGGTGTTGCAGGTCTGGTCGGCGCTATTGTCATCGGCAAGCGCGCAGGTCTTGGCCGCGATATGATGGCTCCGCACTCTATGCCGCTGACCATGATCGGTGCTGCAATTCTGTGGGTTGGCTGGTTCGGTTTCAATGCCGGTTCGGCGCTCGAAGCCAATGGCACAGCGGCGCTTGCCATGATCAATACCTTCACCGCAACAGCCGGTGCTATCGTAGCTTGGGTTGCCATTGAAGCCTTTGCTCGCAAGACAGCATCCATGCTCGGTGCAGCATCAGGTATTGTTGCCGGTCTGGTCGCAGTCACGCCAGCAGCGGGTACTATCGGACCGGTGGGCGCAATCGCCCTTGGCGCGATTGCCAGCGCGATCTGCTACTACATGGTCGCAGTGGTCAAGCCGAAGCTCGGTTATGATGACAGCCTTGATGTGTTCGGCGTGCATGGCATTGGCGGTATCGTCGGCGCTATCGGCACTGGTATCTTCACCAGCGCGGCCCTTGGCGGCACAGGTTTCGCCGATGGCGTAACAATGGGCAGCCAGGTCTTTGTACAGATCAAGGCAGTTGCCGTGACCATCGTATGGAGCGGTGTGGGTTCGTTCATCCTCTACAAGATCGTCGACGTGCTGGTTGGCCTGCGTCCAACGGCCGAAAACGAGTCTATCGGTCTCGACCTCACCTCACATGGTGAAGCTGCCTATCATAATTGATAGCTGCACCCATGGATTTCGAAAGGCCCGGTTTTCCGGGCCTTTTGTTTTGAGGTTAGACCTTCGTTGAATTTACCCGCCCGAACTTGATGTGCAGTCTTACCCGCGGAAGACTGCATGCCGGGCTATGTCTACATCCTTGCCAACCAGAAATATGGAACGCTGTACATCGGTGTGACGTCCGATCTCGTCGCGCGTGTTTACGATCATCGTGAACGCAGAACTCCCGGATTTGCATGGAAATATGGCTGCAAGCGTCTGGTCTGGCACGAAGAGCATGACCGGATTGTCGATGCAATTCAGCGGGAAAAATCCTTGAAACGCTGGTACCGGCAATGGAAGATAGAATTGATTGAAGGAATCAATCCAAATTGGGACGATTTGCAGAGATCAGCGAAGCACCTTCTCAATATCCAAAATCGAAAACGGGCATTCAAGATCGGTCCTCGGGTCAAGCCCGAGGATGACAGAAAGGGGCATGCCAAGATCAGGGCGAGGCGAAGTCTCCGTTAGCATCCTCTGCTAACCTGACAATTTCCATGACATTCGCCCATGGTTAATAGCCCCTTAACCATCCACCCCGTAAGTTTGGAATCAGCTCCGTGGATTGCACAGCCACAGGGATAGACTCACGTGGGACCGGATTTCATGCGTCAAGGTTATTCAGCCTCTTATGCCATCGATGACGATAGGACTGGCTTCTACAGCCTTTTCCGCAGGCAGATAAATATTCTGATCGGCTTGGCGATCCTTTGTCTTGTCGCTTTGGCTGTCGGTAGTCTGGCAACTTGGAATGTGCTTGATCCAAGCTTCAGTCATGCCACGTCCAATCCCACGCAAAACGCCCTTGGTTATGCTGGAGCAGTGTTCTCCGATCTTGGAATGCAGTTTTTTGGCCTGTCGACCGTTGTTGCTCTGATGCCTGCCGTGTTCTGGGGCGGGTTGTTCATGACCGGTCGCGGTGTTGACCGCATGGCGCGGCGCGCTGTTGCCTGGTTCTGCGCGTCGCTGCTTGCTGCAGCCATGGCCGGTTGTTTTGCCATACCCGAAAGCTGGCCAATGCCGATTGGTCTTGGCGGCGTTCTCGGAGATATGGTTCTCAAGATTCCTGCTATTTTCACGGGCACTTTCCCGCGCGGTGGCCTTGCCATGATCCTGGTCGGTGTCCTTGCCGTTCCTACTTTATGGATATTTGCCTTTGCCAGCGGTCTTACCTATCGCGGCAGCGAGCCTGCCATTGCCAAAAAGACAACGCGTCACGTGGCCGAAGCCGATGACTTCGACGATGACGAGGATGAGGATGATGAGCGCGAAGGCGGAGGCTTGCTTGCTCTGGGTGCTGTCACGCATTTCTTTTACAGTACGCGTGCCTTGTTCCGCCGTCTCTCCGGCAGGGGCGCCGGAATCTATAATAGCGCGCGTAATATTGGCGCTCGCCATGATGATGGGTTTGATGACATTCCGGTGTCGCGTCAAAAAGTCAGCAATAATGGCGAACGCCGCGAGCCAGGCTTTTACAGCGCATCGCCGCAAATTGAAGCGCCGTCGATTGAAATCGACAATGATGATTTTGACAGCCAAGCTGACCGCTTTGATCCCTTGGCCTTCAGCGACGAAGATGAGGCCGTGGATGACTGGGCACCGCAGGCAGCCCCCGCTCGCCCGTCAGCGAAGCCCGCGACCCGCGTCGCAACCCCGGCGCCAGCTCCAAAGGCTGGAGCGCGCATTCAGCGCGAGGCGCAAGCCTCGCTTATCAAATCTGATGGTTTTGAAATGCCACCGCTGCATTTCCTCAGCGAACCAAAGAATGTCGTGCGCAACCCCAGCCTTTCCAAAGAGGCATTGGAACAGAATGCGCGTCTTCTTGAAGGTGTCCTGGAGGATTTCGGTGTACGCGGCGAAATAATCCACGTCCGGCCTGGCCCGGTTGTCACGCTTTATGAGCTGGAACCAGCGCCTGGAATCAAATCCTCGCGCGTCATCACGCTTGCCGATGATATTGCCCGCTCCATGAGCGCGATCGCTGCTCGCGTTGCCGTTGTTCCGGGCCGCAATGCTATCGGCATTGAGCTGCCCAACCAGACACGTGAAATGGTTTATCTGCGCGAACTGCTGGCCAGCCGCGATTTTGAGCAGACCAAAACCAAGCTTGCACTGGCATTGGGCAAGACCATCAATGGCGAGCCGGTCATTGCAGACCTTGCCAAGATGCCGCATTTGCTCGTGGCTGGTACAACAGGCTCGGGTAAATCTGTCGCCATCAATACCATGATCCTCTCCTTGGTCTACCGGATGACGCCGGAACAATGCCGCCTGATCATGATTGATCCGAAAATGCTCGAACTTTCCATCTATGACGGCATTCCGCATCTGCTCACTCCGGTTGTTACCGACCCCAAGAAAGCCGTTGTGGCGCTCAAATGGACGGTCAAGGAGATGGAAGACCGCTATCGCAAAATGTCGAAAGTCGGTGTCCGCAATATTGACGGCTTTAACCAGCGCGTTGAGCAAGCCCGGCAGAAGGGGGAGCGTATTGCCCGCACAGTGCAGACCGGGTTTGACCGCGCCACCGGCGAGGCAGTCTATGAGACCGAAGAACTCGATCTGACCGCGATGCCCTATATTGTGGTCATCATCGACGAAATGGCCGACCTCATGATGGTTGCCGGCAAGGATATTGAAGGTGCCGTGCAACGTCTGGCGCAGATGGCGCGTGCCGCCGGTATTCATGTGATCATGGCGACGCAGCGTCCGTCAGTCGATGTTATCACGGGTACGATCAAGGCCAACTTCCCGACGCGTATCTCCTTCCAGGTTACCTCCAAGATCGATTCGCGCACCATCCTTGGCGAGCAGGGCGGCGAGCAGCTGCTTGGCATGGGCGACATGCTCTACATGGCTGGTGGGGGACGCATTCAGCGCGTGCATGGACCATTCGTTGGTGACGATGAAGTTGAGAAAATCGTTCAGCACCTCAAATTACAGGGCGTGCCGGAATATCTTGATTCGATCACCGAGGAAGATGATGAGGACGATGGCGGGGCAGGACCTGCAGGAACGTCCAATCTTGAGGATTCCGATGACCCCTATGATCAGGCCGTTGCGGTCGTGCTGCGCGATAAAAAGGCTTCGACCAGCTATATCCAGCGCCGTCTTGGCATCGGCTATAATCGTGCTGCTTCGATTATTGAACGCATGGAAGAGGAGGGGCTTGTCGGCCCGGCCAATCATGCGGGCAAGCGTGAGATTCTCGTACCAACACAGGATGATGATTTTTAACAGGCAAAAAGGCATTAAACTGCTGAGACTGCTTAAAAATTCAAACATAACGTAACGGCACATCATGCGTTATGGAACTGAGTCCTTCCAGTTCCTGTGGCAGTCCGGTGTTACGTGACGGAAATATGGAACCGGGTGCCGCAACCCGCCGTTTCTTAGCCATACTCAAGCCAAACTGATCGAGTATTGCTTAAGGCAAGATGACAGGAGACCCTAAACCCATGAAAACCATCACAGCATTGTTTCGCGTTGCAGGCCCGCTCGCACGGCGCGTTGTAACTGCTTCGATACTTGGCGTGGGACTCCTTGCTGCACCGGCTCTTGCTCAGAATGCGGTGCCGGGTGCAGCCCAGCAAATTGCCAATCAGTTTTCGAGCGTTAAAACCCTGACAGGTGACTTTGTCCAGTTTGGCCCGCGCGGGGAGCAGACCGAGGGAACGTTTTATATAGAACGTCCGGGAAAGATACGTTTCAACTACAACAAGCCATCACCGATTCGTGTCATTTCGGATGGTGAATCCGTTGTGATCAATAATCGCAAGCTCGACACATGGGATTTGGTCCCGCTGTCGAAGACGCCATTAAAGCTGCTTCTGAGCGATCAGATTAATTTGACCGGCAATACGGTCAAATCGGTCAAGGAAGAGCCCGATATGACAACGATCGTTCTTGGCGACAAATCAATCTTCGGTAATTCGACCATAACGATGATGTTTGATCCGAAGACTTTCGAACTGCGTCAATGGACTATCACCGATGCGCAGGGTCTCGATACGACAGTGATGATCACCAATGTCCGTACCGGTGTTCGCTTCGCCAAGGATATGTTTACAATTGACTACACCCGCATTGCGATGAAGAACAAATAAGGCTTGAACAGTCGTTCAAGCTGGCGATATCCGGTTCCAATCATCCGTAACTTGTTTTAGTCTTGCTGCTCATTCACCACCCGCGAGACTAATTTTCCATGCCTTTTTCCGTTGCTACCTGGAACATCAATTCGGTGCGCTTGCGCTTGCCGCTCGTTCTGCAATTTCTGCGCGATTATCAGCCTGACGTGCTGTGCCTGCAGGAAACCAAATGCCCCGACGATTTGTTTCCGAGGGAAGCTTTCCACATGGCCGGTTATGAACATATCGAAATCAGCGGCCAGAAAGGGTATCACGGGGTAGCAACGCTCTCCCGCCGTCCTTTGACAGAACCGGCACGTGTTGGTTTTTGCAATATCCCCGATTGCCGTCATTTGAGCACAGTTGTCACCGCGGGTTCAAAGCGGATGCGTATCCATAATTTCTATGTTCCGGCAGGCGGAGATGAACCCGATCCGGAGATCAATCCCAAGTTCAAGCACAAGCTCGGGTTCCTTGACGAGATGAAAGCGATGAATGCGGTCTATGGGGATGGCCATGCCTCATTGCTGGTGGGCGATCTCAACATCGCACCGCTTGAAACCGACGTCTGGTCGCATAAACAGTTGTTGAAGGTTGTAAGCCACACGCCCATCGAAACGGAAGGTCTGGAAGCCTTGCGCAAAAATGGCGGCTGGAGCGATCTGATGCGCCATCATATTCCACCCTCCGAGAAAATTTATACATGGTGGAGCTATAGGGCCGCCGATTGGGCGGCTGCGGATCGTGGCCGGAGACTGGATCATATTTGGGGATCGCCCGACCTTGAGGCCGATCTGAGAGACATCACAATCCTGCGCGAAGCACGTGGGTGGGAACGACCCTCCGACCACGTTCCGGTTATCGCGCGGTTTGATCTGGATTAATCCGATTTTGAGCAGGATTTCCGCGACCTGACATTCAATTCCACAAGATGCGGCGATTTTTGCCGAGAAAAGGTCGATTCTTGCTGAAGATTTTCAATCGTAGCGAGAAAAACAGTTGTGTAGAGGCGAGTTAGCTCTCGCCAAACAGCTTTTCATACTTGGAAATTTCGGCGATCATTTCGGTCAGATCTGAGGAAATCTGGTCGTGCAGCGCAGCGGCAATTTCCGGATATTCTTCAAGGATACGCCGGAACAATGAGCGGTTGAGACGGATGACCTCGGTTTCAGTGTCTGCCATTGCGCTGGTGAGGCGCTTGGTCTGGGCAATGATTGCCATTTCGCCAAGAACCGCTCCTGGCCCCACGGTTTTCAGAGCGACGCGACCGGAAGGACCTTCGCGGAACAAGGAAATCGTACCGCGATCAATGACATAGGCGCAATCAGCCGACTGACCCTCGCGGTAAAGCTCGCGGCCTTCCCGCAGGACAAGCCGCTCTGTTCCGAAGGCGAGCAGACGCAACTGGTCGCGCGTAAACGTGCCGAACAGCCCCACTGTCTCCAGAATGCGAATATCATCTTCAATTGCCATGCAATTACAGACATATACCTAGATTGACCCGATCGGCATCAAGGAATGAGCTTGTATCCCCCGCTTTCCGTGACGAGTATGGTTGAATTCGATGGATCCTGCTCGATTTTCTGCCGTAGTCTGTAAACATGCGTCTCCAACGTGTGCGTAGTCACCCCAGAGTTGTATCCCCAGACTTCCTCCAGAAGAATATCGCGTGTGATGACCTTGCCACCGGCGCGATACAAATATTTGATAATTGCGACTTCTTTTTCAGTCAGCCGGATTTTGCCGCCCTTTGCATCGATCAGCATTTTCTGGCCGGGCTTGAACGTATAGGGGCCAACAACGAAGGTAGCGTCTTCGCTCTGCTCATGCTGGCGCAACTGCGCGCGAATGCGCGCCAGCAGTACAGCGAAGCGGAATGGCTTGGTGACATAATCATTGGCGCCGGATTCCAGGCCAAGAATCGTATCAGAATCAGTATCATGGCCGGTCAGCATTATCACCGGAGCCTTGAAACCGCCCTTTCGCAAAAGCTTGATGGCTTCACGCCCATCCATATCCGGCAAGCCGACATCCATGATCAAAAGGTCAACAACGCCGTTACGCGCAGCCTGTATGCCTTTAGTCGCATTGTCTTCCTGAACAATCTGAAACTCTTCATAAAGGCTCAGTTGCTCAACCAGAATGGCCCGCAGGTCTGCATCATCGTCGACGATTAGAATGGTACGTGCTGTCATGGGATCTCCCGCGGATGGAAAGAAGTCGTTGGAATTTAAGTCGAATTCTACAGGAAAGAAAGAGCATCGACTTGATATTGCTTATGCGGCGCATCAGTCTGACATAAAAATGCTTTTTATGAGGCAAGCATGCCACTAACCACTTTGAAGTATATCGATGTCCGCCCGCGCCCCGGCCACAAAAGCCAAGGCCAGCTGATTGCTGGCCCGATCGTCTTGCGTTGCGCACTTGGCAAGGGCGGTATTACATCGAGGAAACGTGAGGGCGATGGTGGAACTCCCTTGGCATCCATGCGGCTTCTTTATGGGTTTAAAAGACCGGATAAACAGGTGAGGGCTACGGCGCTATTGCGGCTTAACCCATTGAAAATAAACGATGGGTGGTGCGAGGTCAGCAGTGACCGCAACTATAATAGGCAAGTTCAGGTACCCTATAATGCGAGCCACGAAACCATGTGGCGCAAGGACGATCTGTACGATGTCTGTATTGTTCTTGACTGGAATATCCGGCCACGCAGAAGGACCGGGGGCAGTGCGATATTCTTCCATCTGGCGCGGCCGGGCTATACACCAACTGAGGGCTGTATTGCTTTGAGCCGCGCAGATATGAACCGACTTTTGCCGCTTCTGTCGGATAAAACAATCATTCGTGTGCTGCGTTAGGTTGGAAAACGCCAGACCGTGGTTTTCTTGATTTCAGCATCTTCAAGAACGCGCGTCACCGGAACCGAATAAACAGCCAATGGCTGAAGAGAACCCTTGGGGAAATAAGACCGCCCCGGATCGCCGACGATTACCTCGGCGCCGCGTGAAGCAAGTTTGGCAAACCAGGGAAGAAGCAGGTCTGCCAAAGGTTTGTCATAGAAGACATCGCCTGCCAGCACGACATCCCAACCCGCATCTGTGCCGATGAGATCAGCTATCTGCACGTCCATCACCACATCATTGGCAGCGGCGTTGAGGAAGATTGCGGGTTGAGTAAAAGGATCTATATCGCAGCAAAGAACATGTTTCGCATTGGCCATCGCAGCGGCGATACCAACCAAACCTGAGCCTGAAGCGAAATCAATAACCGAGCGGCCACTGACCATTTGCGGGTTATCAATTACATAGCGGGCGACACCTTGCCCGCCCGCCCATGCAAAGGCCCAAAATGGTGGCGGAAGCCCGATCGTTGCGAGTTCGTCTTCCGTGCGTTGCCATAGATCATGAGCTTCATCGGCAAGATGAAGCTTTATCTCCGGAACGTGGGGCGGTGATTGTATTGACGTATTTGCCAGTATGAATTGGCGGTAGCGTTCACTGGTTGGATCTAGCGCAGTCTCAGTGATCATTTGGGGGCTGGAACGAGACCACCCATCCGGCAAACTTCTTCCCACTCGTCCTCGGTAACCGGTTGCACGGAAAGCCGCATCGAGGTGACAAGTGCCATTTTCTCAAGCTTTGGATTGGCTTTGACGTCCTTAAGAGTCACCGGCTTTGGCATATCTTGAACCGCGCGGATATCAACGCAATCCCAGCGCGGATCATCAGTTGTCGAATCCGGATGGCTGAGTGCGCAAACTTCGACGATACCGACGACTTCGAGACCCTCATTGGAGTGATAGAAGAAGCCTTTATCGCCAATCTTCATGGCGCGCATATTATTGCGGGCGAGATAGTTGCGCACGCCGGTCCATTCTGTGCCCTTAGCACCTGCAGCCTTCTGCTTTTCCCACGACCATGCGTCGGGTTCTGATTTGTACAGCCAATATGCCATGTTGAAACCTATTTGTTGTCCGGATTCTTGATTGCCCAATTCCAAGGGCGGATATCGACAGAGGCGAAAAGTCCTGCCTTTGCATAGGGGTCATTGGCAGCCATCTGCTTTGCTGCCTCCAGATCGACAGAATCTACGACGACCAGACTGCCATTTGGCTTTGCGTCATCGCCCAAAAAAGGGCCGGCGAATTTTAGCTGATCACCAAGGCCATTCAGATAATCAAGATGCGCGGTCCGCGTATCAAGGCGCAATTGCAGGCTATCGGGCTTGTCGTTGCATAAAAACGCAAAAAGCATCCTATTCTCCTAGTCCTCATTTTTGAGCGGTCTTGAAAGCAGCGCTTCCATGGCCTCATCTACCGTAATGTCCGCAGCCAATATTCTTGCCACGGCTGAAATGATCGGGACATCGATAGCATGGCGCGCGGCGAGTTCAACTGCAATGGAGGCTGTTGCGACGCCTTCTGCCAGCGGACGCCCCGTCAAGTCTTCGCCTTTGCCCAATGCAAGACCGTAAGAGTAATTGCGCGATTGCGGTGTCGAGCAAGTCAGCATGAGATCGCCAAGCCCGGAGAGGCCCATGATAGTCTCGGATCTTGCCCCCAAGGCATGCCCGATCCGGCGCAGTTCAACGAAACCGCGCGTCACAAGCGCCGCCTGTGCGCTGGCACCATATCCCCTGCCTATAGCGGCACCGGCGGCGATAGCGAGCACGTTCTTCAGTGCTCCGCCGATCTCAACGCCGGTTACATCATCTGTCGAGTAACAACGGAACGTTGTGCCTGAGAGAGCGACGGCAATGCTGTCAGCCAGCGCTTGATTACGGGACGCGACGGTTACTGCGGTAGGCAACCCTTTTGCAACGTCACTTGCAAAGCTTGGCCCCGAAAGTATGCCAAGCGGATGACCGGGAAATATTTGATCTGTCACCTGCGACATGAGAAGTCCGGTGGATCGGTCAATTCCCTTGGCGCAGATGATCAGCGGTGTCGACGCGGGAATGTGATCTTTAAGCTCGTTTAAAGCCGTCGAAAGTGCCTGCGCCGGAACAGCGCACAGAATATACTGTCCATGTGTCAGAGCGGTCCGGGCATTGCTGCTGGCTGTCAGTAATGGGTGGAGGGAGATGTTCGGCAAATGGGCATCATTGCGATGCGTGTTATTTATTGCTGCGACTGTGGTGGAATCACGGGCGTAAAGCACCACTGAGCTGCCATTGGATGCAGCCATTGTTCCAAGCGCCGTACCATAGGCGCCTCCGCCCAATACGGCGATTGGTGGCCGCTCATTCATGCCTTTGCTCCACGACGGCCGGCGCCGATCAGGGGTGCGGAATACATATCCAATGGCCAGCGTGAGCGCGGCGCAATATTGAGGGAATCGGGAGGTGTCTGGTTTGCCCGTTCGGCACCCGCCCATGCAATCATGGCCGCGTTATCTGTACATAGAGCCATTGGAGGAGCAATGAAACGAAAGCCATTCTTGTTGCAAAGCTGCTGGAGCACGCTACGCAGAACCTTATTGGCGGCAACACCTCCGGCAACGACCAAAACAGGATGATCTACAGCAGGAAATGTTTCGCGAAACCGCATAAGAGAACGTGCAACGCGGTCGTCCAGCGTATCGGACACGGCGGTCTGGAAAGCTGCGCAAATATCATTGACATCCGTTTGAGATAGCGGTTCCAGACTGGTGGCCAGTTGTCGCACGGCAGTTTTGAGGCCAGAGAAAGAAAAATCCAGGCGTTCTTCACCCTTCAACGGGCGCGGGAGGGAGAAACGCGTCGAATCGCCGAGCGTTGCCGCCTTTTCAACCTCAGGTCCGCCCGGATAGGCGAGCCCGAGCATTTTGGCGGTTTTGTCGAATGCTTCACCAAGCGCATCGTCAATGGTCGTGCCAAGTCGCTCATAGTCTCCCAGTCCCTTGACCAGAACCATTTGCGTATGGCCGCCGGAAACGAGGAGCAAGAGATAGGGAAATTCAATGTTATCGGTCAGGCGAGGTGTCAGTGCATGACCTTCAAGATGATTGATTGCGTAAAATGGTTTTTGGCTTGCCAAGGCTATTGCCTTGCCGGTCATCAGTCCGACAATCAGTCCGCCAACAAGCCCTGGTCCCGCAGTTGCGGCTATGGCGTCAACATCGTTGAGCGTCAAATGCGCTTCGTGCAGTGCTTGTCCGATAAGCCGGTCGAGCACTTCAACGTGAGCACGCGCGGCAATTTCCGGCACGACACCGCCATAGGGCGCGTGCTCTTCGATTTGGCTTAAGACGACGTTTGAAAGAATGGTGCCATGGCCAAGCTCATCACGCTCGACAATGGCTGCCGCCGTCTCATCGCAGCTTGTTTCAATACCCAGAACCCGCATCGATATCCTTCGTCGCATTGCCCGTCGAATAAAAGCCCGTTAGTAGAGGCCATGAACATGGAACTCGCGTAACACGGACTGCGGCCAATGCAAACAAAAACGCTCAAGATCGGTACACGTGGGAGTGCTCTTGCGCTTGTGCAAGCCCATGAGACACGCGACCGGTTGGTCAAAGCTCATGGTTTGAACGAGTCCGATATAGAGATCGTCGTTATCTCGACAAGTGGCGACCGGATTCAGGACAGGCCCCTGTCGGAAGTTGGCGGCAAAGGTCTTTTCACGTTGGAGATTGAAGAACAGCTTGCCGATGGGCGTATTGATTTTGCTGTTCATTCATCGAAGGACATGCCGACATTCCTGCCCGAAGGGCTGCATCTGTCGGTGTTTCTTGAGCGTGAAGATCCCCGGGATGCTTTCATCGGACGGAACGTTAAATCGCTGGCCGACTTGCCCTTGGGCGCAATTGTGGGCTCTGCATCACTTCGGCGTCAGGCATTGATCAAGCGCCTTCGGCCAGATCTGAAACTTGTCAATTTTCGCGGCAATGTGCAAACGCGCCTGCGCAAGCTTGCCGATGGAGAAGTTGACGCAACATTTCTGGCCTATGCAGGCTTAAAGCGCCTTGATCTTGGCCATGTCGTAACGGAGTTGATGGATTCCAGGGCTTTTCCCCCAGCACCGGGACAAGGTGCAATCACGGTCGAAAGCCGTATTGGCGATGACCGGATCGACAACCTGCTCGCTCCGATCAATCATCTGCCAACTTCGACTGCCCTGGCTTGCGAGCGTGCGTTCCTTGGCACTTTGGATGGTTCCTGCCGGACCCCGCTCGCAGGGCTTGCGACAATCTCGGGTGAGGCATTGCATTTCCATGGAATGATCTTGCTGCCTGACGGTAGCGAGGTTCATGAGGTTACCGGTGAGGGATCTGTTGCCGATGCCGCACAGATCGGACGCGATGCGGCGCTGCGTGTTCGGGAAATGGCGGGTGCTCATTTCTTTACGGATTGGCTCTGATATGAAATCTGTTTTGGTTACGCGGCCCGAACCCGGAGCAACCAGAACAGCCCAACGACTGGCCGATTTGGGCTTCCAGCCTCTGGTTTTACCGCTTAGTGCAATCAAACCTCTGCCAATACCACAAGTGTCCGGGCACTATGATGCCGTTGCATTTACCAGTGCGAACGCGTTGCGGCATGTGCCAGAAGAATTTCTTGCTACGCTTTATGACCTTCCCTGTTTTGCGGTTGGTAGCTCCACCGCGCAAATAGCTCGTGCAAAAGGTTTCAAACAGGTTCTTTCGGGAAACGCGGATGGGCTATCACTGGCTGCACAGATTAATAATTCAACGTCTGAAAACGCACGGATACTTTACCTTACCGGGCGAGTCAGGGCGCCTCAGTTTGAAGATATTCTGGGGCAGTCCGGTCGAAGGGTGATAGCAATTCCTGTCTATGACACGATTTTGAACCATTATGAGGCCGATTATTTGGCGCAGCTTTTCGAGTCATCGCCCGTCGATATTTGTCTACTCTATTCGAAAAGGGGTGCTTTGGCGCTTCTCGCCGAGATTGGTAAAGCGAATGCTCATCATCTATTTGAAAATGCACAGTTTTTATGTCTGTCTGACAATATAGCGCACATCGTTTCAGACCAGGGTTTCCGCCATGTCCACGTTGCCAGAGTGCAAGATGAAGCAGGATTATTTGAATTGCTGCATGCTTGATCCCGCCTGTTAGCAGCCAAGCTTGTACGACGGGTGGTTTCATATGAGGAACTTCCTTGCTAGCTTTAGAGTTCAATCGAAGCATCTGTTCCTGAAGAGAGTTTCCATGGCCAAATCTACTGTTCCGCGTCATTCCAAAACGACCCGCAAATCGATGACGATCGAACTGGAGCCCTCTTCGATACAAAAGTCCGCCGTATCCCCAAAAAATGTGCCGGAGCCGGAACCCGTAGGCTTCGATCCAGCGGCTAAAGCAACTGCAGCAGCGGCAGTTGAAACGGTCGAACGAAAGGTAAGTGCAGAGCCGCCATCCTCAGTGCCAAATTTCGGTCGCGCTGATCCGGCGCCGGACAAAAATCCGCCAAGGATGAGTTCCGTCAGCGCCGCCCCTCCCCAAAAGTCGACTGACTCATTGGGGCGACTCGTTTCAGGTCTCATTGGCGGTGTCGTTGTTCTTGCCGGTGCTGCTGCGTTTCAATGGGCTGGTATATTTCCCTCACCCAAGACAGACGTTTCCGCTTTAGAACAGCAGATCGCGCAGTTGCGGGATGCGCCGGCAAAACCTCTTGATGAAGCCAGTCAAACGGCGCTGAATGAGGCTTTGGCGAGCGCCAAGCAGGCGGCCGAGCAGGTTGCTGGGCTAGCGGCAGAGTTGAGTTCGGTAAAACAGAGCCTTACTGAGATCCAAAACGGTGCTTCGCCTACGGGTGCTGCTGTCGACACCAGCGCTATCGATGCACGCATCGCGACTCTGGAAAAGGAAATCAGTGACAACAAGCAGCAGGCTGTTCAGGCTGATGGTGCGGCTGCGGGCGCAACAACAAGGCTTGACGCGCTCGAAGCGAAGGTCAATGACACGTCCGGACAAGCCAATATGGCGCTCGCAATGGCCGCAACGGGATTAAAGGCTGCCGTTGATCGAGGCGAGCCTTACAAAGCCGAGCTTGATACCTATCTGGCTGTTGCTCCGGCGGCAGGAGAGGTTGAATCGTTGCGGCCAGCAGAAACTAAAGGCATACCCACCGTCAATGCGCTGGCAAGCGAATTTGGCGATGTCGCCGCCAGGATTATATCAAGCACTCGCACTGTCGACCCCAATGCCGGAATTCTGGATCGTCTCTGGGCGAGTGCATCTGGTTTGGTCGAGGCGCGACCAGTCGGTATGGTTGAAGGCGAGGGCGCCGACGCGATATCGGCGCGTATAGAAGCTCATTTAAATGCCGGTGATCTGAGCGCTGCGATTGCTGAGTGGGAAAAACTCCCAGATGCAGCTAAAACGGCGTCTGCAGATTTTGGCAGTGCTATGAAGGCACGGCAGAATGCAAGCGCAGTGGTGTCAAAAGCCCTGTCCGATGCCCTGAGCGGCATCAAGACCTCGACCGGTCAGGAGTAAGAAGATCATGATGCGCATTCTGTTCTTCTTCATTGTCGTGTTGTTGCTGGGTGTCGGCTTTGCCTGGCTGGCAGATCGACCCGGCGATCTGGTTCTGACCTTCGCTGGCATGCAATATAAAGTCAGTCTTATGGTGGCAGCAACGAGCATTGTTGCTATTGTTGCCGGCGTCATGCTGAGCTGGTGGCTGGTGAAAAGCATCGTCACCTCGCCCTACGCCTTGCGGCGGCATTTCCGTGCGCGCAAACGCGACCGTGGTTATCAATCACTTTCCACAGGCCTCATTGCCGCTGGTGCAGGTGATGGGCAAACAGCACGTTTGATGATCAAGCAGGCTGAAAAGCTTCTCAATGTCGATCAGGAGCCATTGATCAAACTGCTGGATGCGCAAGCTGCAATGCTTGAAGGCCGCACTGATGATGCGCGAGCCAAGTTTGAAGCCATGTTGGATGATCCTGAGACGAAGTTGCTCGGTTTGCGAGGGCTTTATCTGGAAGCACAAAGATTGGGTGCACGTGATGCGTCCCGCCATTATGCCGAAGAGGCTGCCTTGCTGGCTCCCAATGTCGAGTGGGCGGCTACCGCAGCACTTGGTCAAAAAACCACCCATGGCGATTGGGATGGTGCTCTGTTGCTGCTCGACAAGCAGAAAGCGACCAAGCAGATCGACAAGGAAAAGGCCAAGCGTGAGCGCGCCGTCATCCTTACCGCAAAAGCAATCGAGACATATGAGAGTGATCCGACGAATGCGAAGCCACTGGCCATAGAAGCAAACAAGCTGGCTCCGGATCTTGTTCCGGCGGCAATCGTTGCGGCCAAGGCGCTGTTTGCTCAAGGCGATTTGCGCAAGGGTTCGAAAATTCTTGAGTATACCTGGAAGCGGGAGCCGCATCCCGGCGTTGCAGATACCTATGTTCATGCCAGGGTTGGGGATTCACCTATTGATCGCTTAAAGCGCGCGCGCCACTTAGCCGGGCTCTATCCGCATCATGCAGAATCCAATTTGGCAATTGCTCACGCTGCTCTTGCCGCTGGCGAACTCAAGGAAGCGCGTGAAGCCGCCGAAGCAGTTCTGCGCAGTACGCCTCGTGAAAGTGCCTATTTGCTGCTTGCGGATATTGAGGAAGCGCAGACCGGCGATCAAGGCCGTGTCCGGCAATGGCTGTCCCGCGCGGTAAAAGCGCCACGCGATCCCGCATGGACCGCCGATGGCTACGTCTCCGATCGCTGGGCGCCAGCCTCCCCGGTAACGGGAAAGCTGGACGCGTTTGTGTGGAAAGTCCCGGTAGAACAAATTGGTCCTGTGATCGATGCGGGCGATGATTTTGACAAAGCGTTGGCGACGGAGCCGTCAAGACCGGAGCAGCCTACAATAGAGGCAAAACCGATTTTACCCCCACGCAAACAGGACACAAAATCGCAGCCGGTGGAGCTTTCTGAGGATCAGGACGTGGTGGATGCGGAAATTGTGCCGTTTGAGTCGCCAACACAACAAACTGCAAAGGCTTCGTTGGACAAATCTTCGGCGAATTCGGATTCGCCCCAGAGAATTGCATCGGTTCTGCCACGGCTGCCGGAGAAGCCAGAGGAATCTACTAGCGAGCCATTTGTTGGACCGGTACCGGATGATCCAGGTGTGAAACCGGAGTATAAATCATCGCAATCGAACAAGAAATTCAAGTTGTTCTGATGGTGGTAAAAGCCATCGGGTCTTGTTTGCGGCAAGATGCACAGTAGCGGGATAGGACGACTCGGGCTATCAATTGAAAAGTGATACCAAAGCGGAAAGACTCCCATAAATGCTTGATCGCCTTGTTACTTTTTTTAAAACCTTACCGTCCGGTGAAAGTGGCGCCGAGCATTTTTCAAAATCTGATCCCCGTCTTGCGGCCGCTGCCCTCCTTTTTCATGTCATGGATGCAGACGGTTCAAGCAGCAAAGAAGAACGCAAGCGCGTCTCACAACTCATATCCAATGCTTATGGGCTGAAGGGCGAGGCACTGAAGCGCCTTTTGAATGAGGGTGAGCAGGCCGATCAAGAGGCAGTTGATCTTTACAGCTTTACCAGCATCATAAAGCGCAATCTTGACGAGGATGCCCGGATCAAATTCATTGAGTTGATGTGGGAAGTTGTTTTTGCAGATGGGGTTGCCCATGAACTTGAGGACAATGTTGTCTGGCGGGTTGCCGAACTGATCGGCGTATCCACCCGAGACCGGGTTACCATGAAGCAACGTGCTGCAGTTCGAGCCGAACGGGATGTGCCCGAAGAATAGGACAAAAGCGGATGTTCCAGACAGAATGGATGGAAGCGGCGGGTCATACACAGCGCCCAAAAATCCTCGCAGTTCTGCATCAGGAAAGATCTAGCACTGGACGCGTCGGACAGCTGCTGCTGGAAGCCGGGTTTGTGTTGGATATCCGGCGCCCGCCGCTTGGCGATCCATTGCCGGATACTTTGGAAAATCACGCCGGCGCTGTTATTTTTGGCGGGCCAATGAGCGCCAACGATCCAGAAGAATATATAAGGCGGGAAACAGATTGGCTGTCGGTACCGTTGGCTGAGGAAAAGCCATTTCTTGGTATCTGCCTTGGGGCCCAAATGCTGTCCAATCACCTCGGTGGAAAAGTTTCCCCTCATCCCGACGGGCTGGTCGAAATAGGCTGGTACCCTTTGGAACCGACAGAGGCTGGCAGGACCCTTATGGACTGGCCATCCATGGTCTATCACTTTCATCGTGAAGGCTTTGAACTGCCAAAATCAGCCACTTTGCTGGCTACGGGCAACACCTATGCCAATCAGGCTTTCCGCTACGGCAAGAATGCCTGGGGCGTGCAGTTCCATGCGGAGTTGACGCGCGCCATGATGCAGCGCTGGGTGGTTCGCGGGTCGGAACGGTTTTCGCTTTGCGGCGCCCAGCAGGGCCGGGATCATCTGGAAGGCCGGATGATCCATGACGCTGTTCTAAAAGCTTGGCTACAACGCTTTTTAGGTATTGTTTTCGGCGCTCCGGTTGCTGCCTAAAAGCTTCAGGTCCTGCCCTGCAAATTACGAGCCTTGCGAAGCTGCGGAAACCACCAAGCCCACAATCCGGCAACGGCAACAGTTCCAATTCCACCAAACACCACGGCTGGAATTGTTCCAATCATAGAGGCCATGATCCCTGCGCGGAATTCTCCCAATTCATTTGAAGCGCCGACAAACATCATATTCACGGCATTAACGCGGCCACGCACATTATCCGGTGTCCAGAGTTGAAGCAGCGTTTCGCGAATGTAAACGCTGACCATATCTGCCGCGCCCATCAATGCGAGAACCACTATGGAAAGCCAGGCAAGGTTTGACACGCCAAACATGATGGTGAGCAAGCCAAACAGGGCTACGAAGACAAACATGATAAGTCCGGCATGATCGCGGATGGGATGGCCTGTCAACCAGACAGCGGTCAGGATTGCGCCGATACCGGGTGCCGCACGCAGCATGCCCAGCCCCCATGGTCCGAGCTCCAGAATATCGCGCGCATAGACGGGCAATAGCGCTACAGCACCACCGAGCAAAACTGCAAAAAGATCGAGTGAAATGGCACCAAGGACGACTTTCTCTTTCCAGATGTAGTGGAAGCCTGCCAGCAGGGTTTGAAGAGATTTTTTCTCATTCAACGTATGTTGCGTGGGTTTAGGAATGGAGAATATGGCGAGGACGGAAATGAGCAACATGATGCAGGCGACGCCATATGCTGCCACAGGCGATATACCGTAGAGCAACCCTCCGGCGACGGGACCAACCAGCGTAGCGATTTGCCAAGCCGAGGAGTTCCATGAAACGGCGTTCGAGAATATCTCTGCAGGCACGAGATTGACGACAAGTGACGAAGAGGCAGGGCCGAGAAATGCCCGCCCGACGCCGAAACCAGCCAGCACGAGGAAAACATGCACAGGGCTGAAGCTGTGTGTCACGGTAAGCAAAAGCAACAGCGCAGCGCAGATCAACTCGACGCCGATCGACAATCCCATGATGAGGCGGCGTCCGAAACGGTCCGATGCAGCGCCGGTAACCAGAACCAGCAAGAGCGCTGGTGCGAACTGCACGAGCCCCACCATGCCAAGATGAAAGGGATCGCGTGTTAGATCATATATCTGCCAGCCAACCGACACACTGATGATCTGAATGGCAAATGAGCCAAAAAATCGTGAAAGCCAGTAAAGTGTGAAGGAGGAGTGGCGAAAGGCGGCGTAACGATCGTGAACCGCATCCGTTGCAGGAATGGTCATTTCGGTGAGGAAAACTCCGGGAGATGGAAATTTCTTCTAGAACAATTTACTGCGGAAGTAGAGAAAAAAGCGGCACTTTATATTGCAGAGTGAAAGTAAGTGGGAGCGAGCAGGTTTTACGCGGCTCGCTCCGGCAGGTTGTTAGTCTTTGCCGAGCAAAGATTTCCAAATAACTGCACCAATGGCAGCGCCAATGAGTGGGGCTACCCAGAAGAGCCAAAGCTGACCGAGGGCCGCAGTTTCGGCAAACAGGGCCACGCCCGTGGAGCGGGCCGGATTGACTGAAGTGTTGCTGACAGGGATGGAAACCAGATGGATCAACGTCAGACCAAGGCCAATAGGAATTGGCGCGAAGCCTGCTGGAACGGAAGCAGAAGTTGCCCCCAGGATAATGATCAGAAAGAATGCCGTCAGCACGACTTCGGCCACAAGCACTGCTGTTAGTCCATAGCCGCCCGGTGAGAGCGTATCATATCCATTTGATGCAAAGCCCCCAGCGGCAAATCCGGCCTTCCCTGATGCAACAAGATAGAGCACTGCTGCCGCAGCGATTGCTCCAATTACCTGTGCTATCCAGTATGGGATCAGCTGTTTAACGTCGAAGCGACCGGCTATAGCCAGTCCAAGCGATACTGCCGGATTGAAATGCCCCCCTGAGATACCGCCGACCGCATAGGCCATGGTGAGAACGGTAAGACCAAAGGCCAATGCAACGCCTAGATAGCCGATACCAACGTCAGGTAGCCCGGCTGCCAGAACAGCACTGCCACAACCACCAAGAACTAGCCAGAATGTACCGAAGAATTCCGCTGATAGTCTATTTAGCATGGTAAACCCCCTAGATGAAAAAGGGCCGGATTGGCCCGAATCACACGCTCTATATTTATTCCTGTTTTTTTGGTTCAACAATATCTAGTGGGTTACCTTGGTAAATGGACCGGCTCTAGTCTTTCTAAGACAGTACACGACATGGAAATACTATGAGCGACCTTTGAACGAGCAACTGGGAAAATACGCCTGGCCATTGGCCTCTTGCTCGTAGGCCAGTCAATCGCTACATAACCTGTGACTTTCAGGAGAAACAGATGCTCGCTATCATCCGAACCATAGATCTTGCCCTCGATATCTATACCTGGATTCTTATTGCCAGCGCGATTTTTTCATGGCTTTACGCTTTTAACGTCATCAATTCGAGCAACAGATTCGTCGCTTCCATTGGCGATTTTCTCTATCGCGTGACCGAACCCGCCTTGCGCCCGATACGGCGGTTCCTCCCCGATCTCGGTGGGATCGATATTTCTCCCATAGTCCTGCTGTTGCTGATCTTCTTCATCCGTCAGCTGCTATGGACCACTATTGCGCCAATCCTGCTTTAAACAGTGACGAGCCAGTACTTTCGCAAGGAAGTTGACGGTCTAACGGTTTTTGTGCGGTTGACCCCAAAATCTGCAAAAGACGCAGTGGAGGGTGTGGAAACAACGGATGATGGCCGTGCGCATCTCAAGGTGCGGGTGCGGGCAGTTCCCGAAGATGGGAAGGCCAATGCAGCACTTATAAAGCTATTGGCAAAATGGCTAGATGTTGCACCGCGAAGTATCACGATTGTTGCAGGGGCAACGTCGCGGCTTAAACAAATCAGATTTGAAGGCGATCCGGGCAGCCTGATTGCCAAGCTGTCCGGTTCAATAAAACTCTAAATAGATTACGCAGTGCCAACTTTAGCGTTATGGCGCTCAATCGCTTCTCTGATCAACTGGCGCGCGGCATCTTCATCGCCCCAATCGCCGATCTTCACCCATTTGCCGGGCTCTAGATCCTTATAATGTTCAAAGAAATGTTGGATCTGCTTTAGCGTGATTTCCGGCAGGTCTGTGTAATTGTGGACCTTCTCGTAACGCAGCGTCAGATGCGGCGAGGGAACAGCAATGATCTTTTCGTCCTGGCCCTTATTGTCTTCCATGACAAGAACGCCAATCGGACGGACATTGATCACGCTTGTAGGCATCAATGCGCGGGTATTACAGATAAGAACGTCGATGGGATCCCCATCATCCGATAATGTATGGGGTACGAAACCATAATTGCCTGGATAGGTCATGGGCGTGTGCAGAAAGCGATCGACGAAGAGCGCGCCGGAATCCTTATCCAGTTCATATTTGATAGGTTGACCGCCGACGGGGACTTCGATGATCACGTTAACGTCTTCAGGAGGATTGTTGCCGACAGGAATGGCATCGATGCGCATATTCTAGGAGTCCTTGTTGGTTTGGGAGTGCTGTACTGATTTTTGGCCCTTTGCGCAACAAGGCGCCGCCTTTTAGGTCGTCATCCAACCTATTCTTGCGACGATTGGGCGCAAAATCAGGATATATCGTAGTATGATTGATGCAGAGAGATGATTTTAACTCCAGACGAAAGCGCGCTTCTTGAGCATCTTGCCGTCGAAACATTCGACACCCTCAGCTACGTCACGGCCCCCCGCACCGTGATAGAACGAAACGGCAAGATCATTGTCCTCAAGCACCCAGATGACCATACCCTTAAGACCTTGGTCGCCCAAGCTGCGCCTTGCTGCGTCGAGCAATCGTGAGCCGAGACCGCAGCCTTGATATTCCGGACGGATGTAGAGTTCGTAAACCTCGCCCTTCTCCGGCAATTGGCGGGCGCGGTTAGGCCCGAGTGTTGCGTAACCGGCGACGACGCCCCCAATATCCGCCACCAGAATTTGCGTAGAGCGCTTGATGGCTCGTGCCCACCAATCTGCTCCTCTGCGTTCCAGCATGGTGTTAAGAGCGCGATGAGGAATGATGCCGGTGTAGGCACCGCGCCAAGCAGCCAGATGAATGGCAGAAATTGCCACCGCATCAGCCAAACCGGCTTTTCTTATCTCGGTTACGTGCGTGCTCATGGCAAAGAGCATAAACCTGCGACACGCGATTTCGCAACGGCATTACGAACGATTTTTGGGAGCATCAAAAAGAAAAGCGGCGATAAACGCCGCTTTTCCAAAGTCTATAAGTTATGGCGATTAAGCTGCGCCGGCAGCCTTATTGCTCTTTTCGAAACGCTTGCGTTCATTCGGATCAAGGTAAAGCTTGCGCAAACGAATGGACTTCGGCGTAACTTCCATAAGTTCGTCATCCTGAATCCAAGACAGAGCGCGTTCGAGCGTCATGCGGATTGGCGGGGTGAGCTTGACGGCTTCGTCCTTGCCGGCAGCGCGGATATTGGTCAGCTTCTTGCCCTTGAGGATATTCACTTCAAGATCATTGTCGCGCGAATGGATGCCAATGATCATACCGGCATAGACCTTAACGCCTGCTTCGATAATCATCTGACCACGGTCTTCGAGGTTCCACATGGCGAATGCCACGGATTCACCCTGATCGTTGGAGATCAGAACGCCATTGTTGCGACCTGCGATTTCGCCCCGGAAAGGCTCATAGGCGCGGAACAGCCGGTTCATGATCGCGGTGCCGCGTGTATCTGTCAAAAGCTCTGACTGATAGCCAATGAGGCCGCGTGTCGGTGCGTAGAAAACCATCCGGACACGATTGCCGCCAGAGGGACGCAGCTCAACCATTTCGGCTTTGCGCTCTGACATCTTCTGAACAACCGTACCGGAATATTCTTCATCAACGTCGATCAGAACTTCTTCGATAGGCTCGAGCAGATTGCCTGCATCGTCCTTTTGCATCACAACGCGCGGGCGGGAAACACCAAGCTCAAAGCCTTCACGGCGCATGTTTTCGATGAGAACGGCGAGCTGCAATTCACCGCGACCGGATACGAAGAATGAGTCCTTTTCGCCCGATTCCTCGACCTTGAGCGCAACATTGCCTTCAGCTTCCTTCATCAGGCGATCACGAATGACGCGGCTGGTAACCTTGTCGCCTTCAGTGCCGGCGAGCGGGCTGTCGTTGACGATGAAGGACATGGTAACCGTTGGCGGATCGATAGGCTGCGCATGAAGCGGTTCGGTCACTTCAAGAGCGCAGAAAGTATCAGCAACAGTTCCTTTTTGCAGACCGGCGATTGCAACGATGTCGCCCGCATGGGCTTCGTCAATCGATTGGCGCTCAAGACCACGGAAGGTCAAAATCTTTGAGATACGGCCGGTTTCGATCTGTGTGCCATCGCCGTGCAAAACCTTGACGGGCTGGTTGGACTTGACTGTACCGGAATGGATGCGGCCTGTGATAATGCGACCCAGGAACGGATCGGCTTCAAGGATTGTTCCGATCATCTTGAAAGGGCCTTCGCCAACGGTTGGCGCGGGCACATGATCAAGAACCATGTCAAACAAGGCCGATAGGCCCTGATCCTGCGGGCCTTCTGGATTTTTTGCCATCCAGCCATTGCGGCCTGAACCATAAAGGATCGGGAAATCAAGCTGTTCGTCAGTAGCGTCCAGTGCAGCAAAAAGATCGAAAACTTCGTTTACGACTTCTTCGTGACGTGCATCAGGACGGTCGATCTTGTTGATCGCTACGATTGGACGAAGACCAACTTTCAAAGCCTTACCGACAACAAACTTTGTTTGTGGCATCGGGCCTTCAGCCGCATCGACGAGAACGATGGCGCCATCGACCATCGAAAGAATACGTTCGACTTCACCACCGAAATCGGCGTGGCCAGGTGTATCAACGATGTTGATGCGGGAATCTTTCCAGACTACGGAAGTGGCCTTCGCGAGAATGGTGATCCCGCGTTCCTTTTCGATGTCGTTGGAGTCCATCATTCTTTCGGCAACGCGCTGATTATCGCGGAAGTTGCCGGACTGTTTCAATAGTTCGTCAACAAGCGTGGTTTTGCCATGGTCAACGTGTGCGATGATCGCGATGTTGCGCAGTTTCATGAGGTTCTCTTTGGAGGATTGTGGACGCAAAATTGCATGCGACGCTTTACATTTGCGCGCTCCATACATGTTTTTTCGCAATTGCGAAAGGGGGCGGCACAGGAATATGCCGCCCAGATCGCATTCCGCCTGTCTTTTTACAGCAAGGTTCCGGACAGGATAACCAGCGCAATGCTGAAATAAATCACCAAACCCGTGACATCGACGAGCGTTGCGACAAAAGGTGCAGAAGCACTTGCCGGGTCAAAACCAAGCCTTTGCATAGCAAAAGGCAGCATCGAACCGACGAGCGAGCCGAAGGTCACGATACCGACCAGCGCAGCGCCGACAGTGGCGGCAACCAATTGCCAATGCTGGCCGTAATCATAAAGACCAAGCATTTGCCAAGCGGCAATACGTGCAACGCCGATCAAGCCCAAGAATGATCCGAGCACCAGTCCGGTTGGTATTTCGCGCAGGGCGACCCTCCACCAATCCTTCAGCCGCAGGTCCTGTAAGGCCAAGGCACGGATAAGCAGGGACGTAGCCTGAGAACCGGAATTACCGCCGGAACTCATGATCAGAGGAATAAACAGTGTTAAAACAACAGCCTTTTCCAATTCACCCTCGAAATGCTGCATGGCGCTGGCGGTTAACATTTCGCCCAGGAGCAAAATCCCGAGCCAACCGGCACGCTTATGGATCATCTGAAAGAAGCCGATTTGCATGTAAGGCTTGTTCAAAGCCTCCATGCCGCCAAACTTCAGAGTATCCTCCGTCATTTCCTGCGTCATGGTATCAATGACGTCATCAACAGTAACGATTCCAATGACTTGATTGTTGTCGGTCACAACTGGCACGGCCAAAAGATCGTGCTTGCGGAATAGACGTGCAACATCTTCCTGATCGGTCAGCGGGGTAACCACGACAGGAGCAACATCGCGCCCAACGCTCAATATGGAAGCCTCGGGCTCACTGCTGATCAGCCGACGCAATGCTACGGTGCGAAGCAAAACTTTCGTTGCAGGATCAATAACATAGATCGCATATATTGTTTCGCGGGAACGCTCTACCTCGCGAATATGCTGCAGGGTTTGCGCAACGGTCCAGCCGGATGGCACGCTGACAAACTCCGTCGTCATCAGGCTGCCCGCCGTATGGGGTGGGTAGCGCAGGAGCTTGCGAAGCGCAGCGGTGGTTTCAGGCCCGAGACCAGCAGCAAGACGCGCCCGGTCTTTTGGTCCGAATTCCTGAAAAATGTCGGTAACCCGGTCAATTGACATCTCATCAAGCATGTCCCGGGCTTTGGCGGCAGGCAGACTCTTGATGATTGCCGGTGCTGAATGCAGCTCGGGTTGATCAAGAATAAGCACGGCATGTTCAAGCGGCATATCATTGAAAATATCAATGATATCAGTAAGTTCTAGTTCATTGAGAAGCTCGATCGCATCGGCTGCATGCATGGATGCGAGGCGCTGCGTGATGTTCAGGTCTGCGTTTACCGCATCCTGATGTACGAGGATGTTGTTCATTTTACTCGCCTTTCCGTCGATCCGCCGTCAAGGGGGATCAAGGCGAGCTGATTTCAAATCAGGCCAGGATCACCGCTGACGGCGCAAACAATCGACTACTGTCGTCGTTGGGCATGGAAGTAGATTCCTGGTTAAAACAAGCAGGCGCGGAATGCGGACCCTGCATGGCGTCATTTGGCTCCGCGGCAAGGGAAAGTCAACCCCGCATGAACATTGCTACCGAGCACAACCAAAACACACCAACAAATAGCAAAAATTGGGTAAGAATCGACGATTCTTCGGGAAAAATCGGCGAAACTCCAGCCATGGTCTGCCATTTGAGGAAATTCTCCCCGTAAAACGCTGGAAGAGCGTTGAACTGATCCGAATTTTATTGCGGGCTCGGAAAGAACGAGGTGAAATTTCCGTTCAGGCTTTCACTTTCACGTTCTGCGGGTCGTAAAGCGGTTCGATGTGCAACTCTGCCGCGAAACGTTCATTGGCAATGATGAGTTCATATTTGCCCTCCCGAAGGAAGTCGCCGGTAACGCCTTCATCATTTCGCACATACCCATATCCGACCGGTTTTCCGATCGTATATCCGAAGCCGCCGCTGGTGAGGTATCCGGCAAAGACTCCATTGCGCAATATTGTTTCACGGCCAAGCAGGACAACATTGCTGTCTGCGACGGTAAAAGCCGCAAGGCATTTCTTCAGCGGTTTGGCATTGATGACTTCGCTGGGAGCGCGGCCGATAAAATCGGTATTCTTGCGAAGCTTGACCGCCCAGCCAAGTCCGGCCTCAAATGGGGAATCATTGGGTGTAATATCCGAGCCCCAGGCTCGGTACCCTTTTTCGAGGCGGAGCGATTCAATGGCGCGGTATCCGACAGGCCGGATACCGAACTCTTCGCCCGCTGACATGAGTGCGTCGAATACCGCTCCGGTTGCAGCAAGCGGTACATGTAATTCCCAGCCGAGTTCGCCGACATAGGTGATGCGCAATGCACGAATAATCGTTCCGGCTATTTCAATTTCGCGAACATGACCGAACGGAAAAGCGCTGTTGCTGACATCGGCACTGGTAACCTTTGCCAACACCTTCCGGGCCATTGGGCCCATAAGCGAAAGCGTCCCGTAATCTTCAGTTATGTCGGTAAGTTCTGCGTCGAGATCTTGGCCGATATGATCCCTGATCCAGGCAAAATCGTGGGTGCGGAAACCCGTTCCGGTGACGATGTAGAACTTGTCTTCGGCAAGCCGCGCGACAGTCAGATCGCACTCAATGCCGCCTCTGGTATTGAGGAGCTGGGTATAGGTGAGGCGGCCTGCGGGCCTGGAAACATCATTGGCGCAAATGTAATCCAAAGCCTTGGCGGCGTCCTTGCCTAAAAGTTCAAACTTGGCAAAGGATGATTGGTCGAAAATGCCCACTTTCTCCCGGACCAGCCGGTGTTCTTCGCCCACGGCGTCAAACCAGTTCTGGCGACCCATAGAATAGACGTCTTCGGAAGGCGCGCCTTCCGGCGCAAACCAGTTGGGGCGCTCCCAGCCAAGTTTTGAACCAAAGACGGCGCGATACTTTTTCAAACGTTCATAAAGCGGCGAAACAATAGCGGGACGGCCAGAGACATATTCCTCATGCGGGAAGCCGATTGTGTAATGCTTGCCATAGGCTTCCAGCGTCCTGTCCCGTACCCAAACCCGATTGCGATGAAGATTGGAGAAGCGGCGAATATCGACGGCCCACAGATCGAGCGGTGCTTCTCCATCTATCGCCCATTGCGCCAGAACCCAGCCTGCACCACCGCCGGAGGCAATGCCGAAAGCATTGAAGCCAGCGCCAACAAACATATTCGAGCATTCCGGTGCGACACCGAGGATGAAATTGCCATCCGGGGTGAAGCTTTCCGGTCCGTTGATCATTTGCTTGACGCCTGCCGTTTCCAGCGCCGGAATGCGTTCAATGGCTTGAAGCATATGTTGCTCAAAATGATCGAAATCATCGTCAAACAAGCGGAATTGCCAGTCATTGGGCACGTCGCCTGTCATCCAGCTTTGCGGATTGGGCTCATAGCCGCCCATAACCAGTCCGCCGACCTCTTCCTTGAAGTAAGTGCGCCGATCCGGATCACGCAATGTCGGCGCGTCGGCAGCAAGCCCTTCGATCTTTTCAGTGATAATATATTGGTGTTTTACCGGCTGCAGAGGCACGTTGATACCTGCCATATCCCCGACCTGCCGAGCCCATTGCCCGGCGCAATTAATGACTTTTTCGCAAGCAATATCACCCTGGTCCGTCTTGACCTTCATGATCCTGTCGCCGTCCATTTCGAAGCCGGTAACCCTTATGTTCTCGATAATCCTGGCGCCATTCATCCGCGCGCCCTTGGCCAGCGACTGCGTGATATCCGAAGGACTGGCCTGCCCATCCGTTGGCAACCAGCTCGCACCGACGAGATCATCGACATTCAAAAGTGGCCACATTGCCTTGACTTCTTTCGGCGATAAAAGCTCCATATCCATACCGAAGCTGCCAGCCGTGGTTTTAAGCCGCTTGTATTCGGTCCAGCGGTCCTGATTGGTGGCAAGCCGAAGGCACCCGGTCATTTTCCACCCGGTCTCAAGTCCCGTTTCCGCAGCAAGCCGCTTGTACAGATCAACGGAGTATTTGAGAACGCGCGTTATGGATGCCGAGGAGCGCAGTTGACCGACCAGGCCAGCGGCATGCCATGTGGACCCGGATGTCAGCTGACCCATTTCGAGCAGAATAACATCAGCCTTGTGATCCTTGGCAAGATGGTAGGCTGTGGAGCAGCCAATAATGCCGCCGCCAATGATGACAATTTGAGCGTGGGAAGGAAGGGTCATGATGTGAGCACTCTGCTGTTTATTGCATATCGATATTGCGTGGTTCGCCCTTCGATAAGCTCAGGAGGGCTCACCATGAGGAAGGTCAAAGTGTTGCAACGAGAGCCGCCAGCGTTGTGCACTTCACGCCCTGCAAGCAAACCATCATGGTGAGCCGCGTCGAACCACGCACAACTAGGATTGCAGTTTGGAATTTATCCATAGCTTGTCCGATACCTCTCCATTGCCTGGTCGAGCCGAAGCAGGTTTTCAGCGGTATAGGCGGCGTAATCAACGCCCGGTGCGCTGAGATGAAGTTCTGAAACCATGCTCCACATGGCTTCGCGCAGCAGAGAAGCGCATTGCATTGCCGCGTGAGAACGCCGGAGTTCAGGGTCCGGCGGACCGCTGAAATAGGCCTCGAGCAAGGCATTGGATTCTTCGCCGTCAAGTCCGGCATTTGATGCGAGGCCTGCAAGATCAAACATCGCTGTAGAGAACCCTGCATATTCAAAATCAATCAGCCACAGCCGCTCGCCATCATCGAGAATATTGGCGGGCAACAGGTCATTATGGCTGAAGATAATAGGCAGCGGTTTTTGTACTGCTTCCATTTCCTCGGCTATTTCGAGATAGGAGGGAAGTTCAGAAACAAACCGGCTTTTACCGACCTCGAGCGTACGGGCATAATCGCGAATTACATGAAATGCCCAGAACATGAAGCCGGGCCCTTGAATATATTCCGGCATGCTGGTGTGAAACTGCCGGATGAGCCGGGCAATACGTGGGATGTTTGCCCGCACATCATCGGCATTCCATGTTTTCGCACCAAGGAAGGCGGTGACCATAATGCCATCTTCCGCGTGGAACAGCTCAGGCGCGAAGCCAGCGCGATGTGCCGCCTGCGCCGTCATTGCCTCGCGGGTGCGAAATACATGATGAAAAGGATAATCCGTGCCGAAACGAACCACATACTTGCCCGTATCGTCCTCGACCACATAGCTTTCATTGCTGATGCCGCCCTTAAGCAGGGCAATGCTTATATCGCCTTTCCACAAGGGCAAGGCGGCAATCCGCGATTCCGCTAGCCTGTTATCGGCAAGGCTTGTCACAGATTTCATGCTATGCATCCGCTCCTCATTGCTCGCTAACGGAGCGCAAAGTGCAGTCAGGCAGACTCATCATGAGCAACGAACTTGTTTCATGGGATTGTGAGCTCTCCATGAACAGAACGGCTATTCAAGATGTACTGCGTAGCATCCCACTAACTGCTTTTTATTATTTGAGGATGCTTCCCCTCACGATGAGCCTGTCTAACCACGCTTCTTATTTGTCCAGGCAGGTTCCCGCATCCCAAGACGTCTGTCAACAGAATTATGTGGGATTTTGTGGTTTTTGTGACTGGTAATATGAAATTCTGTGATATTTATGCCTGTATTCTTACGTTTTCGTCAAAGGTTCGGTCATGAGTTCGAAACGGCGCGGTGAAATTAAACGCCTTTTGCAAGATGAGGGGACAATTTCGATTGCCGATCTTGCCTTGAAGCTGGGTGTTTCTCTTGAAACAATCCGGCGTGACGTGAAGCCCTTATATGATGAGGGCGCAATTACCCGCGTCCATGGAGCAATAGGCCTGCCGCTCCACCTTGGAGAGGCGCCATTTGAGCTGCGTATGCGGGAGAATGCCGATGCAAAGCGTATGATCGCGCATTATGTGGCGCGCACCATCCAGAATGGCGAATCCGTCATGCTGGATACTGGAACAACGACGAGCTTTCTCGCCCGTCAACTTCTGCAGCATCGCAATCTGACGGTGATTACCAATTCGTCCGATATTGCCCGCACTCTGGCAACGGTTAACGGAAACAGGGTTTTCATGGCGGGCGGAGAATTGCGCAGCGATAGTGGTGCGGCGTTCGGAGTATCCGCAATGGAATTTGTCAACCGGTTCAGTGTCAATCACGCCGTCATTTCCATAGGCGCAATCGATGCCTCGGGCGGCATTATGGACTATGATCTGGAGGAGGCAGAATTTGCGCGTACCGTGCTTTCGCGGGGCGCCCGCAAACTGGCGATTTCCGATGCCACAAAATTCGGGCGGCGCGGATTGGTCAAAGTGTGCGGTTTCGATGGGTTTGACGAGTTGGTGACGGATCGGGAGCCGCCCGCGGATATAGCCCAGGCTCTGGCTGATGCCGGGGCGATTTTGACCATAGCCGCGCGCCAATAGTTATCGAGCAAGAAACGGATTGGCTCTGGAACATTCGTAGCTATTCTTAAGCTGAGTCGGAGCGCGCCTATGTCCAAACTGCTGCTTAGCAAATCCATCCATACCAAGATCGGTCCAATGATTGCCATGGCTACCGGCGAAGCCCTGGTTCTGCTGGAATTTCACGACCGGCCGATCCTGCCTTATGAGTTGAAAGAGTTGCAGCAACGCTACGGCTATTCGATTGCCTCGGGAAGCAATGCCGTACTTGAACAGACACAAGCAGAATTGGACGCCTATTTCGATGGGGAATTGACAAAGTTTGAAACACCTTTGGTGTTGCCAGCCATGCCTTTCCAAAAACAGGTCTGGACGGCGCTGCAAGATATTCCCTACGGAGAAACCCGCACCTATGGCCGTATCGCTGGCGATCTCGGAAGGCCGAATGCGAGCCGGGCAGTCGGGGCGGCCAATGGACAAAACCGTCTGGCGATTATTATTCCCTGCCACCGCGTGATTGGTGCCGATGGAGCCCTGACCGGATATGGCGGGGGCAAACATCGCAAACGCTATTTGCTGGATCTGGAACACCGCGTAGTTGCGGGTATTTCCGGAAGCCCGGTGTTTCACCCGATTACTGCGCAAAGCAGTATGTTCTAGGATCGTGACGCCGCTATCTCTCTTTAGCGCGGAGAGATAGCGGCCTATTAGAGCGGCGGCAAAATCAGATATTCGCGCCGCCATCAATGACGAAGCTTGACCCGGTGATGAAGCGGCCCTCTTCACCTGCGAGAAAGGCTACCAGTCCGGCAATATCCTTCGCTTCGCCAAATTTCGGGATCGCCATTCGGGCGCGTTGGACTTCGGCATGGTCGCCATTGGCGGGATTCATATCCGTATCGGTAGAACCGGGGTGGACGATATTGGCTGTGATTTCCCGTGGGCCAAGATCCCGGGCAAGCGCTTTAGTCAGGCCAATGAGTGCCGCCTTGCTGGTGGAATACGCGATCAGCCCGGCGGAGGGAACGATCTCGGCAAGATTGCTGCCGATGGAAATGATGCGGCCGCCGGCGCCCATATGCACTGCTGCGGCCTTTGAGGCGACGAAGCTGGCGCGGACGTGAATGGACATAACCCGGTCAAATTCAGCCAGTTCCAGCTGGTCTACGGTGTCCATGGTGTAGACGCCCGCATTATTGACGAGGATATCGAGACGGCCAAGCTTGGCGTGGGCTTCGTTAACAGCGTTTTCGAGGGCCTTAACATCAAGGTTATCCGCTTTGATGGCGAGGGCGCGGCGGCCTAGCTTCTCGATAGCCTTGACAGTTTCATCGGCTTTTGCTGCGGCGCTGGTATAGGTGATGGCAATATCTGCCCCATCCTGT
This sequence comes from Phyllobacterium sp. CCNWLW109, assembly GCF_037203905.1. Taxonomy (NCBI): domain Bacteria; kingdom Pseudomonadati; phylum Pseudomonadota; class Alphaproteobacteria; order Hyphomicrobiales; family Phyllobacteriaceae; genus Phyllobacterium; species Phyllobacterium sp. CCNWLW109. The sequence continues at coordinate 591,735 of NZ_JBBCBK010000003.1, forward strand.
GCCAGTTTAAGCGCAATGGCTGCGCCCATTCCCCGGCTTCCGCCAGTGATGAACGCTACTTTATTCTCGAAACGCGACATGATATTTCCTTTTATGTAATGATCGATACATAATGCTTCTCACGGTTGCATCCAGAGGTCAAGTGATTTATGTATCGATCATTATAGAAAGGATTCCATCATGTCAGCGAAAGGCCGTCCGCGCGCATTTGACCGCGATGCTGCGCTCGAGCGCGCGATGCAGGTTTTCTGGAAACAGGGCTATGAGAGCGCCTCAATGGCTGACCTGACGGCGGCAATGGAAATCAATGCGCCCAGCCTTTACGCGGCATTTGGCAGCAAAGCTGATCTCTTCAAGCAGGCCGTGGAGCTTTATACCAACAAGATTGGACAGCGCATAAAGAACTCCCTCCCCAATGCCGCCACCGCAAAGGAAGGCGTTGCCGACTTTCTCATGCAAACCGCAATATCGCATACGGACCCCGACCAGCCGCATGGATGCATGGTGGTGCTCGGTGCGCTGCATGGTGACGAGGCCGTGGGCACGCCGTGCTCTCTATTGCGCGAGCGCAGGCTCGACAATGTAACATTATTGCGCGGAAGGCTGGAGCGCGGCGTGCGTGAGGGCGAAATTGCAGCTTCCGTCGATCTTCAGCAAGTGGCCGAATTCTATGCGACCGTGCAGCATGGCATGTCGATTACGGCGCGTGATGGAGCCACATTGGAGCAATTGACCAAGACCGCCCAAGCTGCGATGGCGGCGTGGGAAGGTCTGGTCTCGGGGTGACCGGCATTAAGGGTGCATGATTGCTCCCTTGGTGATTTTGTCGACAGCTCTTTTTTCAGCCCGCAATGCGATTCCCACCAGCTTGGCATTGTCTGGTTCGAAACGGCCGAACATTTCGCGGTTGGCAACGTCATTGCCGGTTGCAAACATCTCCTCGACATAGGCTGAGGTGGTTATGTTGCGTTCAAGTGAACGTCTGTGAATTTTCCGCAGCGTCTCTTGATCTGCAGCCAGCACCACCATGGGCTGGATTGCCATCGCATTATAGACATTTCCCGCGCCATCCCTATATGGTTCGCCAATGATGGCCGGATACTGGGCCATAATGCCGCTTGTCAGAAAGGCTGCTACATTGAGCTTTTGCCAAGTGGCAAGGTCATCGCGCAGAACGATAACAATCTTGGTATCAGACATGAAATCAAACTCCATTCGTGGATATGCTGAAACGTCGGCCATAGCAGTCGGGGGAACTGAGGGTCTTGTACGTTTGTGCAACACGGGGAGCGATGGAATCCTTCAGGCGCCGCCCTCCCGAGGTATTGAAAGGATTGAAGCCCGTTTCTCTGGCCAGGGTTTCGAACCACACCGGCATGACACCTATGCGCTTGGATTAACCCTTTCAGGCGTTCAGACCTTCCGATATCGCGGCGCTTCGCGCTTCAGTCTGCCAGGCAATATTATCATTCTCCATCCCGATGAAGTGCATGATGGTGCGGCCGGAACCGATAGTGGCTTGAGCTACCGGATGCTGTATCTCCCGCCGGAACGCCTTATCGAAGCGGCGGATACATTGCGTTCCCTGCCATTCGTCGCCGATCCTGTGATTTCGGATGTAACATTCCAACGCTATCTCGCCGAGGCTCTTTGTCAGATTGAAACAAGGTTGGATGACCTTCAGCTTGACGATCTTATCGGGCGGTTCGCTGAAGGACTTGATCGTCATTCCGGCCAACAATCGCGCACATCGAACCGAATTGCGGTAAAAGCGGTTCTGCTATGCCGTGACTTTCTCCAGGACAATTGCGACCGCGTTGTTTCATCTGGAGAACTGGAAGCAATCTGTGGTCTTGATCGATATACGCTGGCCAGACATTTTCGTTGTCTTCTTGGCACAAGCCCGCATCGTTATCTCCTGATGCGTCGTCTGGACAAAGCCAAGGCGTGGCTATCGAAAGGTGCCGATCTTGCCGATGTGGCAGTGAGTTCCGGATTTGCCGACCAAGCCCATTTTACACGGCACTTCAAGAAGACCTTCGGCATGACGCCGGGTCATTGGAAAGGGCTTACATTTGCCGCCAGCCGACGCGTCGCAATTTGAATGAAGACAATTCATGCGCCGAAAGCAAAACGGGCGGCACAAGGCCACCCGTTTGCATTCAATAAGTGAAACTGCCGATTAGCTGGCAGCTTCTTCTTCGGCAGGTGCTTCTGCAGGAGCAGCAGCAGCTTCGGCGGCAGCGGCCTTGGCAGCTTCAGCGGCTTCTGCTTCAGCGGCAGCCTTTGCCTTCGCATCTTCTTCAGCCTGTTTGGCCATAGCAACGCGTTCCTGCGCCTTCTTGCCTGGCAGTGCCTTTTCAGGATTGCTGCGGGTGTCGCGCTTGGCGATACCAGCCTGATCAAGGAAGCGAAGAACGCGGTCTGTTGGCTGTGCGCCGTGACCGATCCAGTAGTTGATACGCTCTGCATCAAGCTTGACGCGATCGCCATCCTTGGGGAGCATCGGGTTCCATGAGCCGACGTTTTCGATGAAACGGCCGTCGCGTGGCGAACGGACGTCAGCAACGACGACGTGGTAGTAAGGGCGCTTCTTCGACCCTGCACGGGCCAGACGGATTTTCAATGGCATTGTTAGTCTCCTAGCTTTCTTTTCTGTTGCCGCAATTCCTGATGGAAAACCGAAATTCGCTTTTCCTGGGATTGCTTAGCTGCCGTTTTCTTTGGCAGCTGTTGTTTCGTGATGCCTGATCACTTCCTTGACGATGAAGTTCAGGAACTTCTCGGCAAAATCGGGGTCGAGGTCGGCAGACAGCGCCAGAGTGCGCAGTCGTTCGACCTGTTGTTTTTCGCGGTTCGGGTCAGCCGGAGCCAGACCGTTCTTCGCCTTGAGAACGCCAACCGCCTTGGTGCAGCGAAAGCGCTCTGCGAGCATGTGGATCAACGCGGCATCGATATTGTCGATGGATGCGCGCAGTTCGAGCAATTCTTTTGGCAGGGATGATGAGCTCATGATCAGCCTTTCTTCTTTGGAAAGCCGGGCAGACCGCCGCCACCAAGTCCTGGAAGCCGGGATAATCCGCCTGGACCGCCAAGGCCACCTGGAAGTCCACCAAGTCCGCCCGGCAGGCCACCGCCCTTACCGAAACCTGCTGCTTCAGCCTGTTTCTGCAAAGCCTCAAGCTGCTTGGGATCCATTTTCGACAGATCGGGCATTCCTCCCATACCGCCGAGCCCGCCAAGGCCCATCTTGGCGCCGAGGCCGCCCATCATCTGTTTCATCATGCCGCCTTTGCCCTTGCCCATCGACTTCATCATGTCCGCCATCTGGCGATGCATTTTCAGAAGCTTATTGATATCGGCGGCATTGGTGCCGGAACCTTTGGCAATACGCTGCTTGCGCGAATGCTTGAGCATGTCGGGATTGCTGCGTTCGGCCTTGGTCATGGAGGAAATGATTGCGAGCTGGCGTTTGAAGATGGAGTCGTCAAGACCGGCAGCGGCCATCTGATCCTTCATCTTGCCCATGCCGGGCATCATTCCCATGATGCCGCCCATGCCGCCCATCTTCTGCATCTGGCCAATCTGGTCCGCCAGATCATTCAGATCGAATTTGCCGGACTGCATCTTCTTGGCCATCGCAGCGGCTTTTTCCGCATCGATGTTTTCAGCAGCTTTTTCGACCAGCGAAACAATGTCGCCCATGCCGAGAATACGATCAGCGATACGGCGGGGATAAAACTCCTCCAGCGCATCCATCTTTTCGCCGGTGGCGATCAGCTTGATGGGCTTGCCGGTGACAGCACGCATGGAAAGAGCAGCACCGCCGCGTCCATCGCCATCCATACGGGTAAGAACAAGACCGGTAATACCAACGCGCTCATCGAAGGAGCGGGCAAGATTAACAGCATCCTGACCGGTCAGCGCATCGGCCACCAGCAGGATTTCGTGCGGATTGGCCTTCTTTTTGATGTCGGCCATTTCGAGCATAAGCGGCTCGTCAATATGGGTTCGACCAGCAGTATCGAGAATGACGACATCATGGCCGCCGAGCTTGGCAGCCTGTACGGCGCGCGCGGCGATCTCTACGGGTGTCTGACCAGCGATGATCGGCAACGTATCGACGCCAGTCTGAACACCAAGCTGACGCAGCTGTTCCTGGGCGGCAGGACGCCGCGTATCGAGCGAAGCAAGCAGAACTTTCTTCTTGGAACGTTCTGTAAGGCGCTTGCCGATCTTGCCGGTTGTTGTGGTTTTACCGGAACCCTGCAGACCAACCATCATGATGACAACCGGAGCCGGGGCGTTCAGATCAATGGTGACGCCTTCGGCGCCCAGCATGTCCACCAGTTCGTCATGGACGATCTTGACGACCATCTGGCCGGGCTTGATGCTTTTCAGAATATCTGCGCCGACAGCCTTGGCACGAACCTTGTCAGTAAAAGAGCGGACGACATCGAGCGCAACGTCAGCTTCGAGCAGCGCACGGCGCACTTCGCGCAGGGCTGCCGAAACATCGGCATCCGATAGCGCGCCACGGCCTGTAAGGCCGTTCAAAATAGAACCTAAGCGTTCCTGTAAGCTCTCGAACATTCAAACTTTCCTTTATCCCTTCGAAGACCGTTCCCCGAAAGATAAGTACCAACCGCGCCAAGGCAAAGAGCCACAAGCAAAATGACACCCGAGGGCGCATCGCGCTGTCGGGTGTTGACCTCCGGGATCGTTTGAACCCTTGCGGGGTCCCGGTTGGCTGCTCGGAGTTTATTGCTCGTCGCGGATTGATGCGCGGCTTAAACAGGAAATAGGAGGCGGAGTCAAGATGTTTGGCTTCAACTGACGCTCAAGCGCTCTTTTTCAACCCGGCTGCTTTGCGCAAGGTTTCATCAATACGGCTTTGCCAGCCAGGACCGGTTGAGCGGTAATAGTCGAGCACGTCGGGGCTGAGGCGGATGGAAACCGGCATCTTGGGCGCATCGGCAATGGGACGGCCGGGACGGCGTTTGGTCAAAGACGTGATCAATACGGTATCAGGATCATCAAGAGCAGCCTTTGTCAGAGCGGCATCTTCTTCACGCGTAATGCTATCCATAGCGCGTTGTATACGGGCGCGGTGAACCTTGCGCTCTTCCTCAGTCATAGTTTTGTGCATATTTCACCATTTCCGTTTTTGTTGATTTTCGAAGCGAAATAACCCTAATTTTCTCCCCACGCTCCGTGTAGGTCAGGGTAAAAAGTGTACCGCCAATAAATCCCAGCGCGACAATGCGCGTCACCATAAAACTCCCTGTCATCTACATGCTCCAGGCACGTGCTAAACTCAAAGTCGTAAGCTTTGGCGAAGGCCACACCATGCTTTCGCTCATAAAAATCGCTTTGGTCAATAATTATTGTATATACAAAAATACGATGAACTCGCGGTTATCAGAATAGATTATCACACTGAAAAGCAGTCAGGCTCTTATCAATTAGTCCAAGGTTCAGAGATGAAACACCCGCAAGCACAACCAAGGATTGTACTTTGTGCGGCCCAAGAAACAGTCTGTGCTTGGACCAAAAGTGTGTGCTTTTAGCCAAAACTGCCTGAAAACCGCCGAAACAAGCGTCATTTCCGGGGCTATGGTGCAATTCACCCAGATGACAGGACACGTGAAAAGTGGCAGATAGGCATGAGACGATTCAACTTTTAAGGAGATATCCATGGCATTTGTTGCCAAAAGCAGATTTTTTGCGGGCGTAGCGACCGCTCTTCTCGGCTTGGCCGGTACAGCGCATGCGGCCGCTCAATGTGGCAACAATTCGTCTGGTTTCCCCGAATGGATTCAGCAGTACAAGCAGGAAGCACAGGCGCAGGGTATTGGCAGCCGTGGCATCCGGGCGCTGGACAATGTTACTTATGCCAGCAAGACGATCAATGCCGACCGGAATATGAAGAGCTTCAAATATTCGCTCGACAAATTCATGCAGGTCCGTGGCGCGCAGACAATTGTCTCCCGTGGCAAGAAGCAGAAAGCCCAGAACGCGGCATTGTTTGATCGAATTGAACAGCGCTATGGCGTGCCTGCAGGTCCTCTTTTGGCCATATGGGGCATGGAAACAGGCTTCGGCGCTTATCTTGGCAGCCAGAATACGCTTTCCGCAGTCGCTACACTTGCCTATGACTGCCGCCGTCCTGACTATTTCCGCCCGCATCTGAATGCAGCGCTGCAACTCGTCGACAATGGTACCCTTTCTCCCGATGCAAAGGGCGCAATGCATGGCGAAATCGGCCAGACCCAGTTCCTGCCGCTCAACGTGTTGAAGTATGGAGCCGATGGTGACGGCAATGGCCGCATCGACATGGTGCGTTCCAAGGCCGATGCACTGGCTTCCACGGCAAACTTCCTGCGCGGTCATGGATGGCAAAAGGGTGCTGGATATCAGCCCGGACAGCCTAATTATTCGGCTATTCAAGGATGGAATGCCGCGAGCGTCTATCAGCAGGCAATCGCCATCATGGGTGCACAGATCGACGGCCAATAACCATCGTCGGACCCTGTAGACCCGGTGCAAAGCGCCGGGTCTACCCAAGCAGAACGCTCCTCAAAGCCCAAGAGTCCAAACTGCAATGAACGACCATATTGATCAAAGTACCGAGAGCGATACATTCGATCTCGCGCCTATTTCATTGTGGCTGGAAGATTTCAGCGATGTCCGGACTCTTTTCGAAACGTGGCGCAAGGCCGGTATTACGGACGTCAAAGCCTACCTGCTGGAAGATGTTGCGCGTATTCGCGAATGTTCGCGTCGGATCCGTGTTCTCAAGGTCAACAGGAAGACGCTTTCGCTTTTTCAGGCAGAAAGTTTCGAAAGCCTGACAGCCAATCTTGGCTCCATCTTCCGCGATGACATGCTTCAGTCCCATGTTCAGGAACTGGCAGCGCTGTGGAATGGAGAGACAGAGTTCTCCAGTAATACGGTCAACTATACTTTGTCGGGAGGGCGGCTGGATATTCAGTTGCGAGGTGCGATACTGCCTGGCTACGAACAGACCTGGGAACGTGTTCTGCTTTCCATCGAGGATGTTACGGACCGGGAAGATGCGCGCCGTCAGCAGGTTGCCAGCAAACAATATGCAGAAGGGCTGTTCGAACATTCTCCCGTTTCATTATGGGTCGAGGATTTCAGCCGCATAAAGAAGCTGCTGGATGAAGTGCGCGACCGGGGCATAACGGATTTTCGGATATTTACAGACGTTCATCCGGAGTTTGTCGGGCAGTGTGCCAGTGAAATCCGCGTCATTGATGTTAATCGCGAAACGCTGAAGCTTTTTCTGGCTCCGGACAAAATGACATTGCTGCGCCGTCTGCCGGACGTTTTTCGCGACGTCATGAACACCCATTTTCGCGAGCAACTCATAGAATTATGGAACGGCAATCTGTTTCACACTCGCGAGACAGTGAACTACGCGCTCGATGGTACGGAGCGCCATGTTCTTCTGCAGTTTTCAGTCCTGCCGGGACATGAACAGGATTGGTCGCTGGTTCAGATTTCACTGACGGATATTACCGCGCGCAAGAAAGCGGAAGCTTATCTGGAATATCTGGGCAAGCATGACGTGCTGACGAAGTTGCACAATCGTGCATTCTATGTCGACGAGTTGAACCGGCTTGAGCGACGCGAATTTTTCCCGGTTTCCATCATCATCCTGGACCTCAACGGTCTGAAAGCCGTTAATGATCAGTGGGGCCATGGGGTTGGCGATGGCCTGTTGCGGCGCATGGGCGAGGTGCTCGGCGAAGCAGTAAAGTCTCCTTCCTATGCGGCACGCATAGGCGGTGACGAATTTGCGGTGCTCCTGCCATCAATCGATGAGCTCGGTGTAGCCAGCATGGTCGATGAAATACGCAGCCTGATCGAGATTAACAACCAGTATTATTCGAACATTGTGTTGAAGGTCTCAATTGGATGGGCGACGAGCGCAATGGGAGAAAAGCTAGAAGCCGTTGCCAAAAGGGCTGATCTGCTGATGTATGAGGACAAGCACCAGCACTATACGAAAGCCGGGGACAGCCTTCCAAGCCGATCCCCGCAGAACGATTCTATTTGAACAAGAAAGGCTTCAATCTGTGTGGGCGAACAGTTTCGGGTAAGCACGGGGCTGGCAGCGCAGATATTGCGGTGGTGCAAATGTCTGGGCACCGAGTTTGGCTGCTGCGTGCCATGGCCAGCGCGGGTTATAGAGAATTGCGCGGGCAAGTCCGATCGCATCCGCATCTCCATTGGCGACAATCGCCTCGGCATGTTCCGCCTCGTTGATCAGACCCACAGCAATAGTTGTCATCCCGGTTTCCGCCTTGATCTTTCGAGCAAGATTGACCTGATAGCCGGGGCTCAGCATCATTTGCTGCAAGGGTGAAAGACCACCACTCGACACATGGATTGCCGCACAACCAAGTTTCTCCAGCGCCTTGGCAAAAGTTACGGTCATATCGGCATCCCATCCTCCCTCAACCCAATCGGTTGCTGAAACACGGATCCATACGGGTCTATCGGCAGGGAAGGCCGAACGAACCGCTTCAAATACTTCAAGCGGAAAGCGCATGCGATTTTCCAGGCTGCCGCCATACTCATCCTCACGCTGGTTCGAAAGCGGAGAAAGGAATTCGTGCAATAGATAGCCATGGGCGCCGTGCACCTCAATGCCATCTATTCCCAGCCGGGCGGAACGCTCGGCTGCAGTTGCGAAGGCATCACGAATGCGCGCAAGCCCAGCCTTGTCCAATGCGACGGGTGCATCATATTCATCCAGATAAGGAATTGCTGATGGCGCTTCGGTTTTCCAGCCATCCGCATGATCGGGTGCTATTTGTTTGCCGCCCTTCCAGGGCAGATCAACCGATGCCTTGCGTCCCGCATGGGCCAGTTGTATCGCGACTGGCATGGGCGAATGTTCCCTTATCGCCAGCAATACACGGGCGAGAGCCGCTTCGTTGTTGTCGTTATAAAGTCCAAGGTCCTTGTAGGATATGCGCCCTTCCGGTGTCACGGCGGTTGCTTCGGTGATCAACAAGCCCGCGCCTGACAAAGCGAGATTGCCCAGATGCATCATATGCCAATCCGCTGCGTTGCCGCCTTCGGATGAATATTGGCACATGGGAGCAATAATAATGCGGTTTGAAAGGTCTAGCGTACCCAAACGCAATGGCTGGAACAAATGGCTCATGATCGTACCTCGGGAGATTTTTCGGAAGGAGATAGCTGCCCTGCAAGATGATGGGAGTCTGCGGTTAATTCAAGTCACTCAAGGCGGCTCTCAACTGGAAGGGCCATAGACAATACGGTCGCGCCCCTGTTCCTTTGCCTGAAAAAGACATTGGTCAGCACTATCAACAAGCTGCTCGAGAGTTTGGCCGGACGCGTGAAATGCGACGCCAATACTGACGGTGACCGATACATCGCGCTCGCCTGCGCGCCGCGTAACAGCCCGGCAGCCGGCAAGTATCCTGTTGGCAACCCAGGCCGCCTGGCCATAATCCGCATCGGCGAGAAAAACGGCAAACTCCTCGCCGCCAAAGCGTGCGCCAACGTCGCGGCGTCCCATCATTCCACGAATTAATATGCCGATATCCAAAAGGATGTCGTCTCCCAGCGCATGTCCGTATCGGTCATTGACCTGTTTAAAGTGATCGACATCGACGTAGAGAATAGCGCCTGCACTCAAAACGGGATTGCCGGACTGAATGAAATGGTCCACGCGCAGGTAAAACTCATGCCGGGTGAAGAGCCCTGTCATCCCGTCCTTGCGAAAGGCTGTATCCAACTCACCGGTCATTTGTTTCAACCGGTGATTCCAACTGACGAGAAACGCGCAAAGAGGCCCGCCTACAGTGAGGACAATGAGGGTTGTGAGATAAATTGTCTTATCGAGCCGGTTGTAACCGCCAAGCAAAAAGAACGCTGCAGCCATGGCATCTGCCAGCACAGTGCCAATCACTACCATGATCAAAACTTGCATTACCGGCGACAGACCTGCAAATCGTGTCGACCAGAGATTATAAAAACGCATTTCCACCTTTCAGCATTCATGGGCAAGCATAGGCTTTAGCCATGAAAAAACCTTTCCGAAACAAGGTGAATGATTATTGTATAAATTTTGTATGCGATCTTGAATTACGGGCAAAAAAAGAGCCGGACTAAAAAGCCCGGCCTGAATTGTGAAGGTTAAAAACCTCCAGAGGGGAACAGCCATCGCGGCAAAATGGGAGGAGTACCGCGATGACTGATTGCTACATAAGCCTCTTTTTGCAGCGCAACAATCGCTATAAATGCATAGCTGCTATGCATTGCGGTGAAATTATAATCATTGAAGGTGCATTTCTGAGCAGGTGCAGCATAATTACCCAATAGAATACCCGGCCTGGCAACGGTATTCCTCAACAAAGACGCTGAAAGATTGCGAATTAACGCGATCATCCGGCTGTTGCGTGATAGGCATGCGACGGATGTCACGTTATGTCCTCACATACCGGCAAGGAGATCAGGCAAATGGCGATAAAATTCGCACAAAAGACAACCGACACGAAAACTCCGCCGGAAAGCAAGGCGACGCTAAAGGCAAAGCTGGCGGAAAACGCCGAAATCACGGCTATTGAAGTAAATAAGAGTGAAGACGGCACGGATCTTTTCGAAACCAAGGCCGAAACCTCCAAGCGTAAAAAGAAACGCTAAGCCGCATCCTTGAATAATAACCGATCGTTCACACTCTGTTCATGAGTGAAGGCGCACTCATAGGTTGTGGAATTCAAGGAGCATTCATGAAACGAATAATCTCAGCGATTGGTGCCGGTGTTGTAGCCGTCATTATCGGTTTTACTTCGGTGGTGTCATCTTACGCAGCACCTGTTGCGCCATCACAGGTTCAGGTCACCTCTCTCGTCGAAAAGGCGCAGTATCGCGAAAATCGCAAGCACCGTGCCGAGAGACGCCATGATCGCCGTGATCGATATGATCGCTACGAGCGTCGCTCACATTATGACAACAGGCGCGAGCGCCGCTGGAATGGTCACCGTGGTTACCGCGAAAAGCGCCATGGCTATCGCCGCGGTCATGATGGCTGGTGGTATCCGCGCGCGGCCTTCATTATCCGCGCCTATTGATAGCTGGATAAAACTAAAGATTGTTACTAAAGAGCGGCCTCGAAGGCCGCTTTTTTTAACTCTGCTCTGAAATCTCGGCGACACCATTCTCTTCCGGGTCCGGTCTTAGAAAATCGCCTGTTTCAGGATTCATGATCCATAGTTCACCGGTGGAAATATCGAACCAGGCACCATGGAGCGTGAGCCGGCCCTTTTTCTCCAGAATATCCACGCAGGGAAAACTGCGAAGGTTTTTCAGGGAGTAGCGGATGGAGATGCGCTCCAGTGCGGTCTGGCGTTCGAAAGGCGTCATCAGCTCATTGGCAGCAACAGCTTCTGCAGCAGGAGCCACAAGGCTCATCCATTTGCCGATAAAATCGCCCGGCGACAATGGCTGGCTATCCGGATTGAGCGCAGCTTTGATACCCCCGCAACGGCCATGGCCCATGACGACAATATGCTTGACCTTCAGGCTCTGCACCGCAAATTCGAGTGCGGCCGAGGTGGAGTGATATTCGCCGTCGGGCGAATAGGGCGGCACGAGATTTGCCACATTGCGAACAACGAAGATTTCGCCCGGTGCCGTGTCAAAGATGATTTCCGGGGCTGATCTCGAATCGCAACAGGCGATGACCAGGGTTTCGGGCGTCTGGCCTTGTTCTGCCAATTGCTTGTAGCGCATCGTCTCATTGGAGAAGCGATGAGCCATGAAGTTGCGATAACCGGTGAGGAGTCTCTCGGGAAGCAGGGTCATGGGCATGCTCTAATCCTGATTGCTCAAAAATTCAATTGGGTTGGCACCAGCGGCTGGGTGCTAGAACAACAGATACCAGAATAGTGCTGTTTCATCGTGGGTAGCAGGAATAGCGGAGTAAATGCCTGTGTCGAAACCACGCAGGATAAAGCCGTAACGCTGGTAGAAAAGGCAGGCATCAACATTGTTATCCTGGGTTTCGAGCATAATTCCGGAAAGGTTGCGTGACCTTGCCCATTCCATTGCCGCGTCAAGCAGCATTCGCCCGATACCAGCCTTGCGGTGGCTTATATCCACCTTGATACTGTCAATAATCGCATAGCCGTTCCAATTCTCGCTGACGAGAAGCAGGCCCGCCGGCCGCTGATTGTTACAGGCAATGATGGCAAGCTTGGTTTCGGCTCCAATATAGCTGGCGAGATCGTCAGGGTTGTCATGCTCGTAGCGTTTTACGCGCGGCTCTGCAGGAACAACCGTAAAATCAACGATGTTTTGGCTCGATGAAAGCGATAGGCGGGACTTAATATGAAATGACCCGTCAATTGCCTCCACATCATCAGCGTGTGCTGCTGTGAGTTTCTTCAGCACGATTGTCATGACTTCAGGCCCTGATGCCCTTGGTAGGATGAGTCAGACGGCGCATTTGCACCATTGCCATTGGTGTAGAGAGGCTTGAGGCATCGGCTTCGAGCATGAGTTCGTCCGCGCCGCGCTTGGCAGATCGCGCCATGATCTCAAAAACAGAGGCGGTGGTTCGTTGCAGCACCTGTTCCAATTCGATCCCTGAAAGCATACGGGCAAGGAACAAGGCAGAAGTCAGATCACCCAGGCCATTGGTCGGCCCGGTGACGAGGCGATGCTCGGCAAGAAGCGCGAGCGCGTGATTGATCAGAAGATTACCTGTTCCGCCTGCCAGCATGGGATGGGCTGACGTGACAAGCATTGTGGCGGGACCCGCGTGAAGCGCTGCCTGCATGACAGCCTTGTTATCAGGCAGATCGGCTCCGGCCAGCCACGCAAGCTCAAACCGATTGGGCGTCGAGATATCGGCCAGCGGCATAAGTTCGTCTCTAATAGCGATCGCTGTCGCCTCGGGAACATAGAGGCCCTTTTCATCACCGATCACGGGATCACAAAGGTAAAGTACTTTCTTGTTTTTTTCCTTGATGGTTTTGACAAGACGGGCCACGGAAGAGGCCTGCGCAGCATTGCCAAGATAACCACTCATGATGCCGGTTATTTCGCCGAGCCAAGGCGCGCGTTCAAGATCTGCAATCAGGTCGTCGAACTGTTCGGCAGGCGGCACAATCCGCTTGGCCGGGCCATGTCCCGGATGCCATGGCAGGATGACGGTCGGGACGGCCCAAACGGGATGCCCCAGTGTCTCCAGCGCAAAAACAGCAGCGCGATTGCCCACCGAGCCGCGCACCACATGACTGGAAATGACGATGACGGCATTGGAAGATATAGCGGGATTATTCATTGGGTACTCATGCGCGAGTTGGGAAAAGGCGGCCTAGGCGGTCCATTTTACTAGCCGAAGAACGAGATCAAAAACCAGATAAACATGGCAATGACGACAAGCAATCCCAAAGCCCTGCCAATGCGTGTGCCGAGAACCTCGATAGGGTCGGAAGCATCGGCGTCCTTGGCCGAAAAATGGCCTTTGGTGCGATCAGTAAATGAAAGGCCGCTTGAAACGGTTTCATCTCCTACACGTTGCAGGATACGCTGCGCTTCCTTGCCCTGCTGATTGTCTTTGTTGCTGCCTGTCATGGTGGCCCCGTTGCTTCACACTCAGCATAGCGCTTTGCCAGTTCCTTTTGGAATAAAAAATGGCTAGGCTCGCACATATGCGGTCATGGCCGCTTGGGGACGAGTAGAAATTGGAGAGTGGACTATGCTGTATATGAGCTCATCGCTGGCACCCCGTCGCAAAATGGGACGGGTTCTTTCCGTCTTGGCACTGGCCTTGCTTGTCCCGCTGCTATCGGCCTGCGGATTCAACACGATCCCGACCAATGAAGAACGCGCCAAGGCAGCATGGAGCGATGTCCTGAACCAATATCAACGCCGAGCCGATCTGATCCCCAATCTCGTGGAAACCGTCAAAGGTTATGCTGCTCAGGAAAAGGACGTGCTGACCTCCGTGGTGGAGGCGCGTGCCAAAGCGACTTCGGTCCAGGTGTCGCCGGAGACATTGACCGATCCCAATGCGATGAAAGTATTCCAGGAGAATCAGGCTCAGCTGACCGGCGCGCTGTCGCGCCTACTGGCGGTGGTCGAGAACTATCCTGACCTGAAATCCAACCAGAACTTCCTGGCCCTGCAATCGCAGCTGGAGGGTACGGAAAACCGCATTGCCGTTGCGCGGCGCGATTATATCGAAGCGGTGCGAGTCTATAATACGGCGCTGAAAACCATGCCGACAATGATCTGGGCGTGGATATGGTTTACCGGCAATGAGCCTTATCAGACTTTCAACATCGAAGATTCGGCGAAGCAGACGCCTCAGGTGAAATTCTAGGCATTTGATGTGAGAGCAATGCGTCCGATAGCTGCCGGTGCCAGCCGCCTTTGGCTGGCTCTTGTTCTGCTGGCTGTCTTTTCCGTTCATGCCTTTGCAGCAGAGCTGCCAGCGCTGACCGGCCGTGTTGTTGACGGTGCAAATGTCATCGAGCCTGAAACTCGCGAAGCGATAACACGTCAGCTGGAAGCGTTTGAAACGAAATCCTCAGATCAGGTCGTCGTCGTGACAGTGCCTGATCTCGATGGTCAAGATATTGAATCCTACTCCAACCGGCTTTATCGCCATTGGGCACTCGGACAGAAGCAGGAAAATAACGGCGTCTTGCTCGTCGTTGCCCCGAATGACCGCAAGGTCAGGATAGAGGTCGGCTATGGTCTTGAAGGCACGCTGACCGACCTGCTGTCAAAGCTCATAATTGAGAACAGCATTATTCCCGGTTTTCGGTCCGGTGATTATTCCGGGGGAATAGCGCGCGGTGTCAATGATATAGTCCAGGTTCTTTCCGGTGATTCAGCCGAGCTTGAGGCTCGCGCCAAGCGCAATATCAAAGAGCCCAATACCGATATCGACTGGTTCATGGTGATCTTCATCACGGTATGGGTCATCATTTTCTTCGGCGGTTTCGGCATGGCGGTATTGGCCCCGGTTTTCGGGCAAAAGATCGGACCCGGCCAATATCGCTGGCTCGGAATGAATATCGATACAAGGCCATCAAGGCGCAATGGCGGTGGCGGCAGCGGGGGTTGGTCTTCCGGTGGTGGTGGCTGGTCGTCCGGTGGCGGTGGTGGTGGATTTTCGGGCGGCGGCGGTTCTTCCGGCGGCGGCGGCGCATCGGGGAGCTGGTAGATTGGCCTTAATCACAGACATTGATCACAAACGTATTGCCGAGGCGATCCGGTCTGCTGAAAGTCGCACGAGCGGCGAGATCTATGCCGTGGTTGCACGGCGGAGCGACAGCTACTTCTTCGTTGCCGGTTTTACTGCCGCATGCGGTATTTTACTCGCCGCCGTGATCGTCGCGCTTGCCGCACATTGGTACTGGTTCATCATACCGCTACCGACATTTGGCCTTGCCATTCTTGCCGCATTCCTGACCGCAGTGCTGGTGCTTTGGCTTGTGCCCGGCATAACGATGCTGCTCGTGCCGCGGCAGGTCCGATATCGCCGCGCGCATCAAAATGCCGTTCAGCAGTTTCTTGCGCGCAATGTTCACCTGACAACGGAGCGAACCGGCATATTGCTGTTTGTTTCACAGGCCGAGCGCTATGCGGAAGTGATTGCCGATGCCGGAATCAATGCCAAGGTTGGACAGGAAGAGTGGAACGGGATTGTCAGCCTGCTTACGGATCACGCAAAAAAAGGCGAAGTTGCATCAGGATTTCTTCAGGCGATTGAGAGAGCCGGTTTGCTGCTGGAGGAACATTTCCCGATTGGTCATGAAGATGTCAATGAACTCGATGATCATCTCGTCGAATTGTAATATTCTTGCGTGTCACGCTATTTTCACGTTTGCATGCAATTTGAGGTCGAAAAGCCTTATTTAATAGCTATGATTAGCCAGTTTTGAGAATTCAGGGGGGTATTTTATGGTTTCCAGCGAAAATTCCGCGAAGAAATCCGCACCGACGTCGAAAACTGCAAAGTCTGCAAACGCCAAAAACAAGGTCCGGCTCTTCGAGGAACTGCTGTTTGTGCGCGCTCCGGAAGAGGATCTGGCGGTCTATGATGCGGGTGCTCTGACAGCTTCTGCAAAGCTGGCAGAAGATGCGCTGAGGCGCTTCAAGTCGGGCAAACCCCTCATAGATATTTCCGATGGAAGTGCTGTTTCCCGTGATGGCCGCCCGATCACCGTCATCACACTGATCAATGACAATATGCCCTTCCTGCTCGACTCTGTCCTTGGCGAGATCAGCGAGAGGGTCAGCTCTGTCTATCTGGTGCTGCATCCGGTGATGGATGTGGACAAGAAGAGCGGTGCCGTTATCGGTGCCGCTGGTCCCGATAAGCCCGGCAAGGACGAAGCTCGCGTCTCGGTGATGCAGATCCATGTGCCTGCGCTGGACGCTCCGGCGCGTGAGATCATGCTGGCTGCGCTTAATCTTGTGCTCAAGCAGGTCCGGGAAGCGGTCAATGATCGCGGCGCGATGGCGGCTCGTCTTGACGATGCAATCGAGGCTTACAAGACCGGCAAAACACCGATGAAGAAAGCCGCCTGCGATGAGGCGGTCGAATTTCTCGAATGGTTACGCGACAATAATTTCACCTTTCTGGGTGTCCGCGAATATGATTATCAGGGCGATGGCAGCCAGGGCGAGCTGGAACGTTCGGGCAAGCCTGGCCTTGGCATTTTGCGCGATCCGGATGTTCGCGTGCTCAAGCGTGGCAATCAGGGCGTAACCACCACGCCGCAGATCATTGCCTTTCTCACCGGCCCTGAGCCGCTGATTGTCACCAAGGCGAATACGAAGTCGCTGGTGCATCGCCGTGGTTATATGGATTATATCGGCGTCAAAACCTATGATGCGGAAGGCAAGGTCAGCGGCGAGTTGCGCTTTGTCGGCCTGTTTACCTCTGGTGCTTACACCCGCTCCGTGCTGAAAATCCCCTATCTGCGCTCGAAGACCGAAAGCGTTATCAGCCGCCTTGGTTTCAACCGGGAAGATCATTCCGGCAAGCAGCTGATCAAGGTTCTTGAGGGCTATCCACGCGACGATCTTTTCCAGATCGACGTCAAGACACTGACCCGAAATGCCGAGATCATTCTTGCTCTGGGAGAGCGGCCGCGCGTGCGTGTTCTGCCACGCATTGATCCGTTTGGCCGATTCGCCTCGATCATTGTCTATGTCCCCCGTGAACGCTACGATTCTGTTGTCCGCGAAAAGATGGGGTCCTATTTTGCCGCGGTCTATGACGGGCATGTGTCGGCTTATTATCCGGCTTTTCCGGAAGGCAATCTGGCCCGCGTCCACTTTATCATAGGTCATGCGGAAAATGACTTCCCCAAGGTCAAACGCGAGGTGCTGGAAGAAAATGTCCGCGCTATCGTCCGCACCTGGGAGGATGCTGTTGCCGAGGTTGGCGACCGCACTGGCGCGGCGGAATTTACCACTCTGGCTGCGGCCTTCCCTGACAGCTACCGTGAAAACTTTTCACCGGAAGAAGCGCTTGTCGATGCCGGGCGTATTGCCGGGCTGACGCGCAACAATCCGCTGTTCGTGGATTTTTATCGCCATCGCACCGATGGTCCGGGCGCCGCTTCCTTGAAGATCTATCATTATGGTTCGGCGGTTGCGCTTTCACAGCGCGTGCCTCTTCTTGAGAATATGGGCTTTCGCGTCATCAGCGAGCAGACTTTCGCTCTGCCCGCAGCCGATGGCAGCCCGCTCTTTGTCCATGATATGGAACTGACCAGCACATCTGAAATCCCAATCGATCTTGCTGATGATGGGGATCTGTTTGAGGAGGTTTTCCGCAGTATCTGGGATGGTGCCTCGGACAATGACGGCTATAACGCGCTGGCACTCACGGGACAGCTTTCATCGCGCCAGATCATCATCCTGCGCGCCTATGGCCGCTATTTGCAGCAGGCCGGCATTCCCTATTCCCAGGATTTCATTGCAGCAACGCTGAACCGTTATCCGGCTATTGCCAAGCAGATTTTTGGTCTGTTCGACCAACGTTTCAATCCTGCGAAAAACAAGGCCGGAGCAGCAAAATCCCAATCGGCGCAACAAAAGCTTCGTGCTGCTATCGAGGAAGGCTTGCAGGGGGTGCCGAGCCTTGACGATGATCGCATTTTGCGGCGATTCCTCAACCTGATTGAATCGACATTGCGTACCAATGCCTTTGCGCCGGAAGAAAATGGCAGCGAACGCGTCACCCTGGCCTTCAAGCTTGATCCACGGGCTCTGGATGAATTGCCTGCGCCGCGGCCCTATCGCGAGATTTTCGTTTACGGCCCCGAGGTCGAGGGTGTGCACCTGCGCTTTGGCCCGGTTGCTCGTGGCGGTCTGCGCTGGTCGGATCGCGCTCAGGATTATCGCACCGAGGTTCTCGGACTGGTCAAGGCGCAGCAGGTCAAGAATGCCGTCATCGTGCCGGTTGGTGCCAAGGGCGGTTTTTATCCGAAGCGTCTGCCGACAGGAAGCGATCGCAATGCGATCTTCGAAGCAGGGCGCGCGGCCTATATTACCTTCATTTCGACATTGCTTTCCGTGACCGATAATCTGCAGGGCGAAACTGTCGTACCGCCGGAAAACGTCATCCGGCTTGATGGCGATGATCCCTATTTCGTCGTTGCTGCCGATAAGGGCACGGCAACTTTCTCCGATACGGCAAATGCAATCAGTCAAGCCCATGACTTCTGGCTGGACGATGCTTTCGCCTCTGGCGGCTCTGTCGGCTACGATCATAAGAAAATGGGTATTACCGCGCGCGGTGCCTGGGAAGCGGTCAAGCGCCATTTCCGTGAAATCGGCACTGATATCCAGACCACGCCATTCACGGTTGTGGGTGTCGGCGATATGTCGGGCGATGTGTTTGGCAATGGCATGCTGCTGTCGCCACAGACAAAGCTGATTGCCGCCTTCGATCACCGCGATATCTTCATCGATCCGGAACCGAATGTAAAAGCAACGCTGAAGGAGCGGCAGCGCCTGTTTGATCTGCCGCGTTCCAGCTGGCAGGATTTCGACAAGTCGAAGATTTCCGCTGGCGGCGGTGTATTCTCGCGTTCGCAAAAGTCCATTACGCTTTCCAAGGAAGCGGCGAAAGCCATTGGACTTGGCAAGACCACAGCGACACCATTTGAAATCATGACGGCTATCCTTAAAGCGCCGGTTGATTTGCTCTGGTTTGGCGGTATCGGCACCTATATCCGCTCCTCGCTCGAAACCGATGCGGAAGCTGGCGATCGTTCCAATGATGCCATCCGCATTACCGGCAGCGATGTTCGGGCCAAGGTTATCGGCGAAGGTGCCAATCTCGGCGTTACCCAGAAAGCACGTATCGAATTTGGCCTTTTGGGCGGCCGCTGCAATTCAGACGCCATCGATAATTCTGCCGGCGTCAATACGTCGGACGTTGAGGTCAATATCAAGATTGCATTGGCGCAGGCCATGCGCAGCGGCAAGCTGAAGCGTGACAAGCGCGATAAGGTGCTGGAATCCATGACCAATGAGGTCGGTTCTCTGGTGCTGCGTAATAATTACCTGCAAACACTCGCGCTTTCGCTGGCACAGCGGCGTGGTATTGTGGATCTTGCCTATCAGGCCCGTTTTATCACCGATCTGGAAGCGCAAAAGCTGCTCAACCGCAAGGTGGAAACCTTGCCGGAAGACAAGGCATTGCAGGAACGCCAGATCGAAGGCATTCCGCTAACCCGCGCCGAGCTTGGCGTGCTGTTGGCTTATGCCAAGATCGTGCTTTCGGACCAGCTTCTGGCCAGCGATCTGCCGGATGATCCTTATTTTGAGCGCGAGCTGATGGAGTATTTCCCCATCCAGATGAAGGAAGGTTTTGCCGACGAAATACGTACGCATCGCCTGCGCCGGGAAATCATTGCAACGCAGCTCGCCAATGATGTGATCAATCGGGGCGGACCGACTTTTGTCAGCCGGCTTTCGGACCTGACCGGCCAATCGGGGCCGGAAATCGTCCGCGCCTATGTCATCGTTCGCGATGGTTTTGAAGTGGACGGTCTGTTCGACGCCATTGATCGCCTGGATAATCTCATGCCGGGCGATGTGCAGAACGGGCTTTACGCCAAGGTTGCGCAGATGTTGAACTGGACGACAGCCTGGGTTTTGCGCAATCGCAAGAGTGCCGACCTTGGAGGCGCTATTGCCGAGATCAAGGCTGGTCGCAATGCGCTGCTGCCGCGGCTCGACAAGCTTCTGCCAGTAACAATGATGGCACTCATTCGCGAAGATACGGCCAATAATGTTGCGCTTGGTGCGCCGCAGGCGCTTGCGGAACAGATGGCGCGTCTGGAAATTGCACCGATCATCCCGGATATCGCAGCGGTGGCGCAGGCGGCCAATGTCGATATTGCCGCCGCGGCCAAAGCCTATTTCGATATTTCGGAAGCGTTCCGTATTGGCCGCATCGAGGATGCTGCACGCGGCGTATCTGTTGCTGATTACTATGATGGTCTGGCGCTTGCCCGGGCCACCGATCTGATCAGTCAGGCGCGGCGGGGCATTGCGGTGTCAGCGCTGACCCAGCATGGCAAGAAGGCCGACCCAGCCAAGGAATGGCTGGCAAGCCGGGGTTCACGTTTGGATGAAGTGCGCCAGCGCATGGCAAATATCGTCGAAACCGGTGATCTTACCGTGTCACGTCTGGCTGTCGCAGCGGGGCTGCTGTCTGATTTGTCGTGATTTGGAGGTGGCTATCTCCCCCTTTGTGGGAGAGAATGTGATTTCCGCATCTTAGCTCTTGCTAAGTGCTAGAAATTACAAGAGAGGGGATTGTGTCCATCGAACTATCCCCTCACTTGGATTTTCCAGGATTTAGTAAAGAGGCTAAATCCAGGAAAATCCTTTCTCTCTCTCAAGGGGAGAGATAACCAGTGCCATAGATTTGCGAAGTTGATCTTCCGATCACCGGAGTCTGCATGGAACAAGCACCAAAACGCGGTATCTGGGGTTGGATGTTTTTCGACTGGGCGGCGCAGCCTTTTTTCACAGTTGTAACGACCTTTATCTTCGGGCCTTATTTCGTTTCGCGCATGGCTGCCGATCCTGCAATGGGGCAGGCAGCATGGGGTTATGGCATCGCTATTTCCGGCCTGTTCATCGCCATATTATCGCCGGTCCTCGGTTCAATTGCGGATCAGACCGGACGGCGCAAACCCTGGATCGGCTTTTTCGCTGCTGTCAAAATCCTGTCACTATGCATGCTATGGTTTGCCGAGCCGGGTTCAGGACTGATAGCACCGCTGTTTTTCTTTTCGCTGGCCTCCATTGCCGCCGAATTTTCCATCGTGTTCAACGATTCCATGATGCCGCGCCTGGTGGCGCAAAAAGACATTGGCCGTATTTCCAATATTGCCTGGGGTCTTGGCTATCTTGGCGGGATGATTGTGCTGATCTTTGTCGTGGCTTTCATGGCTGCCTCCCCGGAAACGGGAAAGACCCTTCT
Source organism: Phyllobacterium sp. CCNWLW109 (assembly GCF_037203905.1). NCBI lineage: Bacteria > Pseudomonadati > Pseudomonadota > Alphaproteobacteria > Hyphomicrobiales > Phyllobacteriaceae > Phyllobacterium > Phyllobacterium sp. CCNWLW109. Next base: position 613,276 of record NZ_JBBCBK010000003.1, read on the forward strand.
CGGGGCGAGCCCTATTTTCGGGCTTGATCCAAGTCTTTCCGAGGGGGATCGGGCCACCGGCCCCTTGGCGGCGCTCTGGTATCTGATTTTTATCCTGCCCATGTTTTTCTTTACGCCGGATTCCCTGAAGGGCTTGCCAGCGGGCAGGGCCGTGCGCGCTGGCCTGAGCGAACTGAAATCCACCTTGAAGGAAGCAAGGCAGAGGCCGGGTATCGTGCGCTTTCTCGTCGGGCGCATGATCTATCAGGACGGCGTTAATGCGCTGATTGCTCTTGGCGGGGCCTTCGCTGCAACGATGTTTGGCTGGGTAACAGCGGAGATCGGGATTTTCGGGATTATCCTGAATGTCGTGGCTATTTTCGGCTGCCTTGTCGCCAGCAAGTTTGACACAGTGTTCGGGTCAAAAACCGTGGTCATCGCATCGCTGATCTCGCTTACCATCGCGACGCTTGGGATTGTTTCGACCGGACCCGGCTATACGCTTTTTGGCTTGCTGCAATTGCCTGGTGTTGACACTGGTGACCTGTTCGGTACGCCAGCGGAAAAAGCCTATATCGGTTTTGGACTGCTGATAGGCATCGCATTCGGGCCGGTGCAGGCTTCATCGCGCTCCTATATGGCGCGCAGTATTTCCGCTGACGAAGCGGGGCGGTATTTCGGCCTTTATGCATTGTCAGGAAGGGCGACAAGCTTTCTTGCGCCCTTCATGGTAGCGACCGTAACGGTGCTCAGTGGATCGCCACGTCTTGGCATGGCGATGATCATGATCTTTTTGCTCATCGGTCTGGCGATCCTTGCAAGAACGCCATATCCAGCCGCAAAGATCAGTGCCTGAAATGGCGCATGCCGGTAAAGACCATGGCGATGCCATGTTCATCGGCAGCGGCGATCACCTCATCATCGCGCATTGAACCGCCTGGCTGGATCACAGCCGTTGCACCAGCCGCGACAGCGGAAAGCAAACCATCGGCAAAGGGGAAGAAAGCGTCAGAGGCGACGACGGAACCTTTGGTCAAAGGGGTTGTCTGGCCAGCGGCTTCAGCAGCATCTTCGGCCTTGCGGGCTGCAATTCGAGCGCTATCAACGCGGCTCATCTGACCGGCGCCAATGCCGACCGCTGCACCATCCTTGACATAAACAATTGCGTTGGACTTTACATGTTTGGCGATACGGAAGGCGAGCTTGAGATCGGACATTTCAGCCTCGGTCGGCGCGCGCTTGGTGACGACTTTTAAATCCAAATCGTCAACAACGCCACTGTCGCGGGACTGAACCAGAAGGCCGCCTGCGACCGTCTTTGCACTGATACCGCCAGCGCGCGGATCAGGCAGGCCGCCTGTCACAAGCAGCCGCAGGTTTTTCTTGGCCGCAACAATGCCCTGCGCTTCGGGCGTCGCATCAGGGGCGATAATGACCTCGGTGAATGTCTTGACTATCTCTTCAGCGGCATCCGCATCCAGCGTCTTGTTGAGCGCGACAATGCCGCCAAATGCGGAAACCGGATCGCAGGCGAGGGCCTTCAGATAGGCCTCCTTCAAGGTCGCGCCTTCAGCCACGCCGCATGGATTTGCATGTTTGATGATGGCAACGGCGGATGTACGGGCGGGATCAAACTCGGCAACCAGTTCAAAGGCCGCGTCGGTATCATTGATATTGTTATAGGAGAGCTGCTTGCCCTGTAGCTGGGTGGCCGTGGCGACGCCCGGGCGCTTTTCGCCGGTGAGATAAAAACCAGCCGATTGATGTGGGTTTTCGCCGTAACGCATGACCGAATGAAGATGCCCGCCGATCGCGCGGCGTGATGGTGTTTCCGTCATCAGCGCTTCGGCAAACCAGCCGGAAATGGCTGCATCATAGGTGGCTGTGCGCGCATAGGCCTTGGCAGCAAGGCTCTGGCGGAAAGAATAGGGCAGCGAACCGTCATGCTTGTCCAGCATTGCAATGACCATGTCATAATCGCCGGTTTCGGTAACAACGCCGACATAGGCATGGTTCTTGGCGGCGGCGCGGATCATCGCAGGGCCGCCAATGTCGATATTTTCCACGATATTGGCATAGTCGGCACCGGAGTGGCGGACTTCTTCGAATGGGTAAAGATTGATAATCACGAGATCGATTTCGCCAATGCCGTGGGCCTTCATCGCCTCGACATGCTCGGGATCATCGCGCACCGCAAGCAGGCCGCCATGCACCTTGGGATGCAATGTCTTGACGCGGCCATCCATGATTTCGGGAAAATCAGTAATGTCGGAAACATCACGTACCGGAATGCCTTCGGCGGCAATCGCCTTGGATGTGCCGCCAGTCGAGAGGATCTCGACGCCATGACGATGCAGCGCATGAGCCAGCGCAGTCAGGCCTGTCTTGTCGGAAACGGAAATAAGCGCCCGCTTGACCGGATGGAGATTGGGAGCGGGAAAAGATTTCGCGGCGACGGCCATGGATTCGTCCTTAAATTTCGTAGGGGTCAATGGATTGGCTTGGCCGTTAGCACAGGCCGAGCCGGAATCCTACCTTTTTGCACAAGTTCACACGGGTGATTTGGAGGCTTTTTCTGTAGCGAAGGCCCCGAGAACGATAAGCCCCATGATTGCACCGGTCATGCAGGTTGCCCACCAGCCGCCATAAAAATAGCTGGCGGCGGCAATCGCTGATCCGCTCGAGCCAAGCAGAAAGACGATGGTCATATAGACCGCATTGAGCCGTCCGCGTGCCGCGTCATTCAATGAAAAGATAATGCGCTGGCTAAGAATCTGGTTGGTCTGAACTGCACTGTCGATGAAAATCGCGCAAAGTACCAATGCGGCAATTGAGATGGCAGTGCCTGCCCAGCCGGCAATCAAAAACCACAGGGTCAGCGTTACCATCGCGATAGCTGTACCTTGGCGGGTATAGCCACGATCTGCCAGCCTGCCAGCAATGGGCGCGGCAAGAGCACCGGCTGCGCCTGCCAATGCAAACAAAGCAATCTGGCGCTGACTATACCCGAACTGTTCGCTCAGAAGCAGCGGAATGCCAGTCCAGAACAAGTTGAAGCTGGCGAAAATGATCCCTTGGTAAAAGGCGCGCCGCTGCAAGGCTGGTGTCGTGATCAAAAGGTGCCACATGGATTTGATGATCGCACCATAGCGCATTCCACCCTTTGGCTGGCGTTGCGGCAGGGCAATACGCAGGAGCACAAGTACTGCCAGCATTGCGGCTGCCGATATCCAGAAGATGGCGCGCCAGCCAAATTCCGACGCTACCAGATTGGCCAGTGGCCGCGCCAACATGATGCCGGTCAAAAGGCCCGCCATCACGTTGCCGATAGTCCTGCCGCGCGAGGCAGCAGGAACAAGATGGGAGGCAAAGGGCACAAGCACCTGCGCACCACAGGCGAAAAAGCCGATGGCGAAGGATGAAATAAGAAAGGTGGTTGCAGAGCCGGACACTGCAGCGCCTGCAAGACCCAGCGCCGTGCCACCGAGAGTGAGCAGCACGAGACGCCGGTTTTCGAACAGATCCGCAAGGGAGACAAGCAGCAGAAGCCCCGCGCCATAACCGAGCTGGGTTACCGTAACGATGAAGCCCGCCATCCCGCCGTGCAGATTGAGATCGTCGCTGATCAGTCCGATCAGTGCTTGAGCATAGTAGATGTTTCCAACCATCGCCCCGCAGGCGAAGGCAAACAGGAAGGTCAGAGCAGGCGACAAGCCGTTGGGCTCTGCCGCTGCCACTTCCGATTTATCAGATTGATCGGCGGGCTTGTTTGAATAGGCCATTATGTTCTCTCTGCCGGTGGCCTCCCTCCGCCGGACCTTTTTACTTGCTGAGGTAAGGTTCGATGAGGGATAGATCTGCCGCAGAAAGGCGATCAGATGCAGTGCGTGCCTGATGCCAATAAGGATAGATCAATGGTGGCTGGCTTACTCTGTCGAGGTTTGCGCGCTCATCGGCAGTCAACACCAGGTCGGCAGCTTTAAGATTATCTGCGAGCTGCGCGTCCGTTCTTGCGCCGATAATGAGAGATGTCACTCCCTTGCGACCAAGAAGCCATGCGAGTGCTACCTGCGCCGCCGAAACCTTATGGGCTTCAGCAATGCCAATCAGCACTTCAATAATATCATAAAGGCGTTCCTCGTCGCGGATAGGTGGTTCCCCCCAATTGGCAAGCTGACGCGTACCTTCCGGCGTAGGAGTGCCGCGGCGATACTTGCCCGAAAGCAATCCTCCGGCGAGCGGGCTCCAAACGAGTACACCAAGCTGCTGATCGAGTGTGGCTGGGATCAGTTCATATTCTGCGTCTCGCGATTCGAGACTGTAGTGAATTTGCTGACTAACCGGCGCGATGAATTTTTCCAGTGCGGCAACGCCCATCGCCTTCATCAGATGCCACGCAGAGAAGTTTGAGACACCAACATAACGAACCTTGCCCGAACGAACGAGTGTGTCCAGTGCTTCGAGGGTCTCGTCGAGCGGTGTCATACCGTCCCACTGGTGGAGTTGGTAAAGATCAATGTGATCTGTGCCGAGACGCTTCAGGCTCACTTCGGCAGCACGGATAAGATGATAGCGCGACAGGCCCGCATCGTTGATTTCCTCGCCCATGCGGAAACGCGCCTTGGTCGCAACAAGAACCCTATCGCGCTTGCCCTTTAAAGCTTGGCCAAGGATTTCCTCGGATGCGCCGTTCGAATAGATATCAGCGGTATCGAACAGATTGATGCCTGCATCAAGGGCCATATCGACCTGTCGCCTTGCACCCTCAATATCGGTGTCGCCGGTTTTGGCAAAATTGCCTTTGCCGCCAAAAGTCATGGTTCCGAGGCTGAGCGAGGATACTTTAAGACCGGAACGGCCAAGCTGACGATACTCCATGATCGGCTCCTGATAATATATCTGAGAATGGGATTGTGCCGGAAAATGCGGCGATGGCGTTAAGTTCCGTATAGCCGATCAGCGGGCATTTGTCGCCTCTTGCTCATACAAGATTCGGTGAATTCGGATCAGCCGTAAACACCGAGGGTCGTGCGGGTAAATTGCCATTCAACTTCCGGGCGATTGGCAGCGTTGACTGAAAGCGTGATCTGCCGGGTTTTCACGGGCCCGCGAAAACCGGCAAAGAACAGCGAATCTTCGACGAAGGGCTGGATTGTCGATGAGAACATCCAGATGTCGTCATTATCGGCTTGCAGCACAATCAGGCCGTGATCATCCACGCTGACATTCACGGATGGATGCAGATGAAAACGGATGACGATTTCTTCTGCTCCGGTATGGCGCAAGGGATTGCGTCCGGCAGCAAAGAAACTGTCGATACCTTCGATCACGCTGCCATTGTGCGACAGAACAATCTGGCGCTCGTGGTAAATGCCAAAGGGTCGAACATAGCCATTGTGATTTGCAACAAAGCCAATCACGCCCGGTTTTTCAATCCGCTCAATATTGACCTTGCTCGGGCCCGCAATGATGGGCGTGCCGATCATCGTCGAAAGGCCGGATGTGTTGCTGAAGCGGCAGGACGATGTGTCGTTGATCGTTGCTGTCGAATGCGCTGCGGTGGAGCGTGCCAAGGGCCGGAACTCCGCCGGTCCGTAACGGTCTACACCGGCATTTACGATATAGCGGCTGCGCCCGGAAGACATTTCAAAGGATAGGCAACCCGCATGTGCGTCACGTGATGCCGTAACGGGAGGCGCAAGGCCCGTATCGGCAATGATGGTTGTCGAATCCATGGAAAGGCGTTCGTAACCGGAATGAGCGGCATGTATAAGCGGGAGGCCGCCAATATCGTCGTGCCGTAACACGGCGATTACCCGTTCCGGCATGGTCGCGCCAACGCCATTGAAGAGCGCCAGGCTACCATCATGATGACGGAAGAAGCGCAATGCAGGCAGCATGCGCTCGATTGCTTCGATGAGCGCTTTAGGCGGCGCTTCCTGCCCGCTGGCATAGGTTTGGCGCAGGGGCAGCAGATCGGCCAGCAATTCCAGAATCGCCAGCGGATTGCGCGAGATATGGCCGCCATCGGGTAATATCTGCCGAACAAGTTCCAATTCCAGATTGCGGCGAGCCGAGCGGCTGGTGCTTGAAGAGACGGGCAGGGCCAGAGCGGCAAGAGCCAAGGCGATGCGCGCACGCAGCTTTTCTTCGCCATCATCCATAACGGCGGCCATGGTGCGCAGATAACGCACCTGCATGGCAAGTGAGCGCATAAATTGGCGATAGGTGCGAAGTTCTGCACCGGCCAGAATAAGGTTGGAGTGCTGCAGCCAGGCTATGATTCGCTGGGCCGTGACCTCGGGTGCCCAGGCAGGTCCGCTGATCGAGCGGCCATGGGTGGTGATCCAGTCACTGAGAAGCGCGCGGGCATTTGCGGTTGCAAGTTCTGTACCTGCTGCACGCAGATTGCGGAGCCAGCCGAAATTATGCAGCGCAGCTTGCCAGGCGGCATTGGGTGGCTCGACAAGGAAGGGCGAGCGTCCGCCGGTCTCGACCACGCGGCCAGCAAGCGCGAAACGGCCATGGTAAAACTCTTCGGCGAGCTGCGGATCGGCAGGGCGTAAATCTTGCGGTGCTATGAGCACACGCTCGGGCGTAAAACCGGTAAAACGCCAGCGGTAAAGCGGGCCCATACGCACACGTCTGCGAAAACGGCGCCAAAGCTGCGCTGTTGCAAGTCCCCATAGTTGCGGTGTTTCGCTCAACGCGACCATATTGTTATTGCTTCGAATTTGCCGACAGTCAGCAATTATGCGGCCAGAAGAGTTAAAATTTTAGTATTTTCGGCGAAAACGTGCTGCAAAGAAGCCGTCCATGCCGGAAAGGGCGGGATTTTCGTTGCTCAGGTCCGCTGGCGTCGAGCGGACAAATCCCTCCGCCGAGATCAATTCCGCAAGGCCGCCGACCTCATCTTTCGTTACGGGCACGAGTTCAATGGCGGGGTTCGTTGCAAGAAGATCACGGGAAACAGTTTCACCCTCAAGCGGGTCGAGCGAGCAATTGGAAAACACGACAATCCCGCCCGGACGAACAATGGTCACCGCATGATCAAGCAGTCTCGCCTGAAGATTGGCAAGCTTGCGCACATCCTCCGGCGTTTTCGTCCAAGGCACATCCGGATGCCTGCGAACTGTGCCTGTCGAAGAGCACGGGGCATCAAGAAGAATGGCGTCGAATGGTTCTGCGGGATTATAAGCAGAAAGATTGGCTTCAACGGTTTCAGCTACCAAGCCCAAACGTTCAAGATTGCCGCGCAGACGCTTCAGCCGGTTGGCGGAAAGATCAAGCGCGGTAACATTAGCGCCTGCATGGGCCAATTGTGCTGTCTTGCCGCCGGGCGCTGCACAAAGGTCAGCAACGCGTTGGCCTTTAATATCGCCAAAGAGCTTGGCGGGAAGGCTGGCTGCGGTGTCCTGCACCCACCAATCGCCATCCGTAAAACCGGGAAGTTCAGTCAGTGAGCCCTCAACGGTACCAAGCCGCACCGAGCCTGTGGGCAGAGCAATGCCGCCTAGCTTTTCCGCCCACTCTGCGGGGTCACCCTTGACCGTCAGATCGATGGGAGGCTCCTTCGCCTGGATGTCGAGAATGGCTTTCGCCTTATCCTTGCCATAGGCGGAAATAAGTGTCTCTTCGAACCATTCTGGCACATTGCTGGCGCCCGCTTTGAATGTATCTTTCTCACGGGACAGGCGGCGCAAAACGGCATTGACCATTGAGGCAAAACGGCGATTGCGCGGATCATTATTCGCAGCGGTCACCGCAAGATCGACGGCAGCGCGATCGGGAATATCCAGATAAAGAATCTGGGCTGCTGCAACGTGGAGCAGATGTTTCAAGGCCACGGCATTTTCAGGCAATGGCCGGTCGATCATCTGGCCGATCGCTGTCTCGATCGTGCCGCGGTTACGCAAGGCAGCACCGAGAATCGCCCGCACAAGCGAACGGTCCCGGTCTTCAAGCTCCATATATTGCGGATGGCCATTATGATTATCGGTCAGCCCGTCGAGCGACGTATGTTTTTCAATCACAGCCCCTAGAAGCCGCGTCGCGCATTGCCGGGCAGCAAGACCCGGACGGTCTTCAGCGTCGATATAATCTTTTGGCTTTTTACCGAATGGCCGTTTCGTACCGTGCTCCACACTCATGCCCATGGGCCTTTACGCCCACCGCCATTGCGGCCCCAGGGCGAAGGGCGGTCGTCCTCCACTTCGTCTTCTGCGGGAGCTTGAACGGGACGTCCCTGCTGCGGCGCCGGTTGAGCCTGGCGAAATTCCTGCACCATGGCTTCCAGCGCTGCAATACGATTTTCCGTGGCCGGATGGGTTGAAAACAGACTATCCGCGCCGCGACCACTCAAGGGATTGATGATGAACAATGGGGCGGAGGCAGGATTGCGCTCAGCATCCTCATTGACGATTTGTTTTGCGCCACGCGCGATCTTGTTCAGCGCAGAAGCAAGCCACAGAGGATTGCCGCAAATCTGCGCTCCGCGCCGGTCGGCCGCGTATTCGCGGGTCCGGCTTATGGCCATCTGAACAATCATTGCAGCAAAGGGCGCAACAATCATGGCGATAATAATACCGATAAACCCGACAGGATTATTGTTCTGGCGGTTGCCGCCAAAGAACATGGCGAAATTGCCAAGCATGGAAATGGCACCAGCCAGCGTAGCCGTGATGGTCATTATCAGTGTGTCGCGATGTTCCACATGGGCCAGTTCATGTGCCATGACCGCTGCGACTTCCTGCGGGGACAGGGCTTGCAGAAGACCGGTACTGGCGGCAACAGCGGCATTTTCAGGATTGCGCCCGGTCGCGAATGCGTTGGGCTGCGCATTCTGGATCAGGTAAACCTTTGGCATGGGCAGATTGGCGTTGGCTGCAAGATCGCGCACGATCCCGTAATATTCGGGCGCATTCGCCTCATCGACCTCGACAGCATGGTGCATCCGCAACACCATCTTGTCGGAATTCCAATAGCTGAAAAGGTTCATGACCGCAGCTACAACAAAGGCGATCATCATGCCGCCGGTTCCTCCGATGAGAAACCCTACGCCCATGAAGAGCGCTGTCATGAAGGCGAGGAGCATGCCTGTGCGCATTACGTTCATGATAGAAGTCTCTCTTCCAGTAACAGCAGGATAGTCAAGGTTATTCCTTTTATTGCGTTTATTCCGCCTATATGATGGGGTTTCGCATCGCAAGCTTCAATGATCAGTATATTCGGAATGAGTATAACATGACCCCGTCCAATTTTGGTGAACAGTCATCCACGCCGCCGCAGGCCGATAATGACGACCAGCGCCCGCGTCCAAGTTTTGACCAATTGCCACCGGCAGCGCAACGGGCATTAAAGGAAGCTGAAGCGCGGCATGCGGCGGAAAAAGCTGCATCTGATCAGCCCCGCGAAATCGGCGGACGAGGTGGTAAGGACCCCGCCCGATTTGGCGATTGGGAGATCAAAGGCCGGACAATCGATTTTTAGATCGCCGGGCGCCCTCACGGGCGCAAGATGGCGATCTATCCTTTTGTTTTAGCATCGGATTACCCGAAAACCGGGATTCCAGTTTTCGGTCCGATGCTAGCGGATAATCTCGATCCCGAGCTTCTCTCGTCTTAGCCAGCGACCCAGCAGCAGCACAGAAGCGGCAGCCAAGCCGCTCAAAAGGCCTAGCCAGATTCCAACGCCCTGCATGCCTAGCCAGAAGGCAAAGGCTACGGATAGGGGCAGGCCAATCCCCCAATAGGCAATCGCGGCATAGACCATCGGAATAGTCGTATCATGCAGACCGCGCAACATGCCGCTGGCAACCGCCTGCGCGCCATCGAAAATCTGGAACAGGGCGGCCAGAGCCAGAAATGATATGGCCAAACCAATCACTTCGGCATTGGCCGGATTATGAATATCGATGAAGGCGCGGATGAGTTGTAAAGGTGCCAGTATCATCAACAGGGCGGTAAGCGCCATGAAACCTGTACCGGCAGTGAAGGCGACCCAGCCGGCTCTTTTAATTCCGTCGGAATCCTGCGCGCCATAGGCACGGCCGACCCGCACGGTGGCCGCTTGCCCAAAGCCAAGCGGGACCATGAAACTTATGGATGCGATCTGAATGGCGATGGCATGCGCAGCAAGGGAGCTTGGCCCGATAATGCCCATGAGGAAAGCGGCAGCATTGAAGATTGTAACTTCAAAGCTCAGGATCGCAGCAATCGGCAGGCCCAATCGCATCAATTGCGCATAACGCGGCCAGTCGGCGCGCCAAAAGCGACCAAAAAGCCGATAGCGCCGGAACCGCCGATCAAGCGAAATAACGGCCACAAGGCCGGAAAACATCAGGACCGAGGAGAGAGCAGTCGCTATTCCTGAACCGATAATGCCCATCTTGGGAAATCCGAAATGGCCGAAAATTAGGGCATAGTTTGCCACCGCGTTAAAACCAACGGCCAGGAAGGCGATGACCAACGCCCAGCCGGGACGCTCCAATGCGGCCATGAATGAGCGCAAGACGATATAGAAATAGAATGGCAGCACGGCCCATTGCAGCGCCCGAACATAAGTGCCGGCTTCCTGAGCCAAATCGGCATCCTGTCCCATTGCCAGAAGAATGGGTGTTGCGTTCCACAGAACAAGCCAGATCGGTATGGAAATGGTGACGCCGATCCACAAACCCTGCCGTACGGTGCGACGGATTTCCCGCACCGTAAACCGGTTACGCCCAAGCTCGCGTGCGATCATTGGCGTTGTTGCCGTCATGAGGCCCAGACCGAAAATCATCGGCACGTAATAAAGATTTGTACCAAGAGCACCTGCAGCCAGCGCATGCGGACCCAGCCAGCCTAGCATCATCACGTCGGTGGCGGTCATCGCGACCTGCGCGACATTGGTCAGGATGATGGGCCAACTCAAGGTGAGCATCGCCACAATTTCATCACGCCATGCATGCTGCGGCACGGCTTCTTGAGTTGTAACCACCGACATTGTTCAGTCTTTCAAAAGGGAATGCCTTTTTAAAAGGCGAGATGCACCATTTTCAGGCAAATCAGGTGGTATCATTATTAAAATCGGAAGCAAAGCACTTCCTCTGCAATCGCGAGTTGGTGTCGTTTAAACAGGTATCCGATTACAGTGATCTTATATTGGCAATATGCAATTTAAAAAATACAATACCATGAAGTTGAAGCAGACAGATACCTTCAGAAAACGGCGATTGGGTCTTAAAAATCCAAGAGTACGCGCATTGATATCCTCTCGACTCGACCGTCTTTCTTTTGGCCATTTTGGTGATGTAGCACCGGTAGGCCAAGGTGTTAGTGAACCGCGCATCCATGAAGTGCCGGGATATCGGATTTATTTCCAGCGTAGAGGCGACGTGATTGTCATTCTATTGTGTGGTGGCGATAAAAGTACTCAGGCATGAGACATCAAAATGGCGAAGCGTCTTGCAGAAGAGTGGAGCGAATAAATGGCCGAAAAACTTTACGACTATGATCCGGCAGAAGATCTTACTTCCGATCAAGCGGTTGCTGTTTTTATGACGGAGGCATTGGACACAAATGATGCTGCCTATATCGCGCATGCTCTCGGCGTCGTCGCGCGAGCAAAAGGGATGACTGGAATATCCAGGGAGACGGGACTTGCGCGCGAGCAGCTTTATCGTTCCTTGAGCGAAAATGGCAATCCTACCCTTGAAACAACACTTGCAGTTTTGAAGGCGCTCAATGTCGGGCTCACCGCCCATGTCAACAAATCTGCGCTATAAGGAACGCCCGCAACAACCCCAAAAGGAAAGGGCCACCCTTGAAGGATGGCCCCGTAATTCCGTCTGGCCTAAGGGCCTATACCCGGTCGCGACCGGGCTGCTGTTTTCAACGGAGAGATGATCTCCGCAGAGTAGCATCAGACGCCTTGTGGCACATATCGAAATCACTAGACATCGGATCACCTCCTTTACGTTCGTTGAACACACAAAGAGAATGGGGTGGCTTTTGGCGGATTTCAAGAGAAAAATCATCCGTGTGCGCCGGTTCGATTGCAAATGGGCTTTCTGCAAGCTTCTTTGTCGAGGATTTTACCGCAAAACCGTTGGACAGTTTTCAGAAACCTGCTTAGAGCAAATCAGGTTTCGTATTTATGCAAGCACTGTTTCAGTGCCTGGAGGCAAGAAATGGCAGCTGAGCACCGGGCAGCGCGAATTATCCGCACCGTGATTGATCTGATCGAACCGCAATTTTCGGTCGAACTGTGGGATGGCACCCGTATTGGCGATAGTGCTGACGGGCCTGTGCTGGTGATCAATGACCCGATGACCGTGCGCCAGCTGGCACTCAAGCCGAACATTGGTTCCATTGTCGAATTGTGGGTTTCCGGTCAGATCGATGTAAAGAATGGCACATTGTTCGATCTTGTCGAGCGCGGGCCAAAGGGCAAGCTGAAAGAGAAGATCAAGGCATTGCCGAAATGGCAATTGTTAAAGGACATTCCTGCGCTGCTTTTGAGCGGCGGCAAGAGCGGATCATCCGGCCTCGGTGGCAAAAATCCCTATGTCAGTGGCTCGAATAAAGAGGCGATCACACATCACTATGATGTCTCGAACGCATTCTATCAGCTCTTCCTCGATGATCGCATGGTCTATACCTGTGCCTATTTCACGGACTGGAACAACACTATCGATCAGGCGCAAGCGGATAAGCTCGAACTGATCTGCCGCAAGCTGCGCCTGAAGCCCGGAGAGCGGCTTTTGGATATTGGTTGCGGCTGGGGTGCCATGCTGATCTATGCGGCCAAACATTATGGTATTACCGGCACAGGTGTTTCCCTGTCGGAGGCGCAGACGGCGCTGGCGCGGGAACGGATCAAGGCGGAAGGTCTTGAGGACAAGATTACGATCCATGTCAAATCCTATGAGGAATTGGCAAAGGACCCGCAAATGCGCTTTGACAAAATCTCGTCTATCGGCATGTTCGAAGCGGTTGGTATCGCGCATTACGATACTTATTATTCGAGCGTGCACAGGCTTTTGAAGCCGGGCGGGCTTTATTTGCACCACGCGATCACCCGTCGCATGAAGCGCAATAAAAAAGCCTTCGGTCGCAAGAGTGCAGAGCATCTGGCGCTGGTGAAGTATATTTTCCCGGGCGGCGAACTCGATCATCTTGGCATGACTGTCGAGAACCTTGAAGGTCATGGTTTCGAAGTGCATGATGCGGAAAATCTGCGCGAACATTATGGCAAAACCTGTCGCATATGGGCTGACCGGCTGCATGCACGCTTTGATGAAGCAATTGCCGAAGTAGGTGCACCCAAAGCCCGGCTCTGGCTGCTTTACCTCACCGGCTGCGCACTGGCATTCGAACGCGGGACCGTACAGATCAACCAGACATTGGCATCCAGACGCAAGCGCGGGATATCAGCCGTGCCGCAAACGCGGGCTGATTTATATAAATAGAAGGTAGGATAGACAAATCTACTTCTGGTTGTATCGTGGCATGAGAACCATTTTTTGGGGTATTCATGCGCCTGCCGAGTTTTGCCTGTGTGTTCATCGGAGTCGCTTGTTCAGTCGTAACTACGACCGGCGCGCTCCCAGCCCCGATTTTACAAACGACTGCAAAACCACAGCAATCCCCCTGGTTGGTGCTGTCTGCCAGAACAACTTGCAAACAGGTCAACTCCTGCGAGGAGGCCGTGCAGATATGGTGCGATGGATATGCCCGTGCCGATGCTGATGATGACGGCATTCCCTGTGAGAATATCTGTCATTCGAAAGAACAAGTTGACGAGATCAGGCGGCAGATCGGCTGCTGATTGGTTCAAGGAATTTGTATGCGAATTGCTGCAAAACGCACAATGCGTGGTTCGCCCTCCTGAGCTTGTCGAAGGGCGAACCACGCACGATAATTCCTGCAGCCTAGCCCTTCTTGTTCTGGCGATTGGCAATCAGATCATCGACAACTGCCGGATCGGCGAGTGTCGACGTATCGCCAAGTGAGCCGAAATCATCCTCGGCGATCTTGCGCAGAATACGGCGCATGATCTTGCCGGAACGTGTTTTCGGCAGGCCCGGCGCAAACTGGATTTTGTCCGGCGAAGCGATAGGGCCGATTTCTTTGCGCACATGGGTGACGAGTTCCTTGCGCAATTCATCCGACCCTTCAAGGCCAGCCATCAAGGTCACATAGCAATAGATGCCTTGGCCCTTCAGATCGTGCGGATAGCCAACAACTGCCGCTTCCGACACCGTATCATGCGAGACCAGTGCCGACTCAACTTCTGCCGTACCCATGCGGTGGCCGGACACGTTGAGAACATCATCAACACGGCCTGTGATCCAGTAATAACCATCCTTGTCGCGGCGACAGCCGTCTCCGGTAAAGTACTTGCCCTTATAGGTGGAGAAATAGGCTTCGATGAAACGTTTGTGATCTCCATAAAGGGTGCGCATTTGACCCGGCCATGAATCGGTAATGCACAGATTGCCATCGGCTGCGCCCTCAACAACATCGCCTTCATTATCGACCAATTGTGGTTGCACGCCGAAGAACGGACGTGTTGCAGAGCCGGGCTTGAGGGCCGTTGCACCGGGAAGCGGAGTAATCAAGATGCCGCCGGTCTCGGTCTGCCACCAGGTATCGACAATAGGCGAACGCTTCTCGCCCACTACCTGATAATACCATTCCCATGCTTCCGGATTGATCGGCTCGCCGACGGAACCCAGAACGCGCAGGGATTTGCGCGACGTCTTCTTGACCGGCTCATCACCTGCGCCCATCAAGGCGCGCAAGGCGGTTGGGGCCGTGTAGAAAATATTGACCTTGTGCTTATCGATAACTTCCCAGAAACGCGATACGGAAGGATAGTTGGGAACGCCTTCAAACATGAGTGTCGTCGCGCCATTGGCAAGCGGGCCATAGACGATATAGGAATGGCCTGTAACCCAGCCAACATCGGCGGTGCACCAGTAAATATCGCCCTCATGATAATCGAAGACATATTCATGCGTCATGGACGCATAGACGAGATAGCCGCCTGTGGTATGCAGAACCCCTTTCGGCTTGCCCGTCGAGCCTGACGTATAAAGAATGAAAAGTGGATCTTCCGCCTTCATCTTTTCCGGTTTGCACTCGCCTTTCACAGAGGCGATTTCCTCATGATACCAAAGGTCGCGGCTGGTCGCCCAAGTCGTCTTGCCGCCGGTGCGGCGGACCACCAATACGTTCTTGACCATAACGTGATGCTTGGCAGCAATGTCGATCGCCTTATCCGTATTGTCTTTGAGCGGGATTGGCTTGCCGCCCCGCATACCCTCATCGGCGGTGATAACAAATGTCGATTCGCAGTCGATGATACGCCCGGCCAGAGCGTCAGGTGAGAAGCCGCCAAAGACCACGGAATGAACAGCGCCGATACGCGCGCAGGCCAGCATCGCATAGGAGGCCTCGGGGATCATCGGCATGTAGATGGTAACCCGGTCGCCCTTCTTGACGCCGTGCTTTTTCATCACATTGGCGAGCCGGCAAACCTGATCGTAAAGTTCGTTGTATGTGATCTTCTTGTCGAGATAGGGATTATCGCCTTCCCAGATGATTGCAACCTGATCGCCGCGCTTTTTCAGGTGCCGGTCAATACAATTATAGGCAACGTTGGTGACGCCATCCTCAAACCATTTGATCGAGACTTTTCCGGAAAATGAAGTATTCTTGACTTTCGTGTAAGGCTTGAACCAGTCGATACGCTTGCCATGCTTGCCCCAGAATTTCTCTGGATCCTTGATGCTCTGCTTGTACCAGCTGAGATAGGTATCATTGTCGATAAGCGCGTTCTTCTTCGCGCTGGCCAGCACGGGATATACCTTCTCGGACATTCATTTCCTCCAAACTGATCTGACGGGCCTCCACCCGGAAACCTTCCCGGGGGAAGGCATTTGATTTCATTATCACCATGCAAATTGCTGCGTAAATACAGCAAATGATATCTAACGAAGGCGTTCCGTCGCAGATGTGCGACAACGGGCCATTATTTGTGTGGGCACAGTTATTTTGCGGGCAAAGGACGGCCCCCAAAGATTGCCGAGCCAACGCGCACGGAAGTCGCGCCGAAACCAATGGCAACCTCATAATCTCCCGACATTCCCATGGATAGTTTTTCCACCTTTGCCTCTCCTGCGATTTTACGCAGCAGGGCAAAATGAGGTCCGGGATTTTCTTCAGCGGGGGGGATGCACATCAGTCCCTCAATCGCGAGGCCATGCACGTCGCGGCACCGCTGCACAAAAGCCACCGCTTCCTTGGGCTCGATACCAGCCTTTTGCGGCTCAGAGCCGGTATTGACCTGAACATATAGTTTGGGAAAGCGGTTTTGTTTCTTCATTTCAGTCGCCAGTGCTCCTGCGATCTTCTCACGGTCGACAGTCTCGATGACATCGAACAGCGCGACAGCATCCTCGCACTTGTTGGATTGCAGCGGCCCAATGAGATGGAGTTCAAGACCAGAAAACTCAGAGCGAACGGCTGGCCATTTGCCTTGCGCCTCCTGAACGCGGTTTTCTCCGAAGACGCGCTGACCTGCATCAAGCACGGGACGTATTTCGTCCGCACCGAAAGTCTTGGATACCGCTACCAGCTGTACCGAATCCATCTTGCGCCCGGCTTCAATGGAAGCTTTTCCTATTGCGGCACGAACGGCAAAAAGTTGATCAACAGCAGTCGACATGGCAGGTTCTGTTCCTATTTATATGGTTCGAGCCGGTTTTCGCCCGCCCGAAAGTCTCAAGTGGTTGACGGTTCACTTAATACGTGGTGAAGGTCCGCCCAACTAGGGTGTGCGAGATTCACGCCATGGTGGCCTGCAAATGGCACTTTTCTGTGCTTCCGGTACTCATGAACCAAAAGTTCACTCCGTTCCGGTTCTCGAAAACTACCATTTTCGGCTCACCCTGACCTGAACTTCGACGCACCCTAATCCAGTATCCTTTGCAAGAGAATCCCGTTCATGGCAACCGAACGTTACAACCCGCGTGTGGCAGAAAAGCACTGGCAGAAAGTTTGGGACGACGCCAAGCTCTTTGAAACCAGCAATGATGATCCGCGTGATCCTTATTACGTGCTGGAAATGTTTCCCTATCCATCGGGCCGTATCCACATGGGTCACGTGCGCAACTATGCCATGGGCGATGTTGTAGCGCGCTACAAACGTGCCAAAGGCTTCAATGTCCTGCACCCGATGGGCTGGGATGCTTTTGGCATGCCTGCGGAAAATGCAGCGATGCAGAACAAGGTTCACCCGAAAACCTGGACCTATCAGAACATTGATTCGATGCGCAAACAGTTGAAGTCCATGGGCCTGTCACTCGACTGGTCGCGTGAATTCGCAACATGCGATGTTGAATATTATCACCGCCAGCAGATGCTTTTCCTCGATTTCGTTGAGAAGGGGCTCGTGACGCGCAAATCCTCCAAGGTCAATTGGGATCCGGAGGATATGACGGTGCTTGCCAATGAGCAGGTCATTGACGGACGCGGCTGGCGTTCCGGCGCTCTGGTTGAGCAACGTGAGCTGACGCAGTGGTTTTTCAAGATCACCGACTTCAACGAAGAATTGCTGAGCGCGCTGGACGGGCTGGACCAATGGCCGGACAAGGTGCGCCTGATGCAGCGCAACTGGATCGGCAAATCGGAAGGCATGCTGATCCGCTGGGCGCTGGATGAGACGTCAGCCACGTCCGAAGCTAGCGAGATCGAAGTCTACACAACCCGCCCCGATACGCTGTTCGGTGCCTCATTCATTGCGATTGCTGCGGATCATCCGCTGGCGAAAAAAGCCGCTGAGCACAATGCTGCTCTGGCGGAATTCAATGAGGAATGCCGCCGTGCGGGAACCTCCGTTGCTGCCCTGGAAACGGCTGAGAAGAAGGGTTTCGATACGGGCCTGCGCGTTGTCCATCCGCTGGATGCGAGCTGGACATTGCCGGTCTATGTCGCCAATTTCGTCCTGATGGACTATGGCACGGGCGCGATTTTCGGCTGTCCTTCCGGCGATCAGCGCGATCTGGATTTTGCCAATAAATATGGTTTGCCGGTGGTGCCGGTTGTCATGCCGAAGGATGCGGATGCTGCGACCTTCCAGGTAACAGAGACGGCCTATGTGGATGATGGCGTGATGATCAATTCACGTTTTCTGGATGGGTTGACACCTGCTGAGGCCTTTGACGAGGTTGCAAAAAAGCTGGAGAACCAGACAATCGGCAATCGCCCGCAAGGCGAACGCAAGGTCAATTTCCGTCTGCGCGACTGGGGTATTTCCCGCCAGCGTTACTGGGGATGCCCGATCCCCATGATCCATTGCGATGATTGCGGTGTGGTGCCTGTGCCAAAAGCTGACTTGCCGGTGAAGCTCCCCGACGATGTGGAATTTGACCGTCCCGGCAATCCGCTGGATCGTCATCCAACATGGCGTCATGTCAACTGCCCGAAATGCGGCAAGGCTGCGCGCCGCGAAACCGACACGATGGATACATTCGTCGACTCATCGTGGTATTTCGCACGCTTTACGGCGCCATGGGAAAATGAACCGACCAATCCGAAAATTGCCAATCATTGGCTGCCAGTCGATCAATATATTGGCGGCATCGAGCACGCCATTTTGCACCTGCTTTATTCGCGCTTCTTTACGCGGGCGATGAAAGTTGCCGGTCATCTGGACATTAGCGAGCCTTTCAAGGGTCTGTTCACCCAAGGCATGGTCGTGCACGAAACTTATAAGGGCAAGGAAGGCTGGGTTACTCCGGCTGAAATCAGACTGGAAGAAATCGATGGCAAGCGCCGCGCGGTCTTGCTTGCCACGGGCGAGGAAGTCGAAATCGGCTCGATCGAGAAAATGTCGAAGTCGAAGAAAAACGTTGTCGATCCAGATGATATTATTGCTTCCTACGGTGCTGATACAGCCCGATGGTTCATGCTGTCCGATTCACCGCCCGAACGCGATGTCATCTGGACAGAAGCGGGAGCAGAAGGCGCGCACCGTTTTGTGCAGCGCGTTTGGCGGCTGGTATCGGAGGCAGCAGAGAGCCTGAACGGTGTGGCGCCAGTGGCAGCGACTGACGGTGACGCCTTGCAGATTTCCAAGGTGGCCCACCGGACAGTCAAGCTGGTTGGCGAAGACCTGGAGAAACTGGGCTTCAACAAAGCCGTGGCCCGTCTCTATGAGCTGGTGAATCTTTTGGCTGGTCCCTTGCAAAAAATTGCCGCAGGCGAAGCAGATGCTGCGTTGACCGGCGCTTGCCGTCAGGCCACGGAAATGCTGCTTTCGATGATTGCGCCGATGATGCCGCATTTGGCCGAAGAATGCTGGAAAGCGTTGGACGGGCAGGATTTGATTGCGCACCGTCCGTGGCCTCAGTTCGATCCGGCATTGATTGTCGAGAACGATGTCACCATGCCCGTGCAGATCAACGGAAAGAAGCGCGGGGATTTGACAATTGCCCGCGATGCGGATCAATTGACGGTCGAAAAGGCCGTGCTTGCACTTGATTTCGTGCAGACAGCGTTGAATGGCAATTCGCCGAAGAAAGTCATTATTGTACCGCAGAGGATCATCAATGTCGTTGTCTGATCGTTGGATGCAGGGCTTTAGCTCCAAGCGTTTGTTGTCCCTATGCGTTGTAGGATTGGCGCTGGTTGCCAGTGGCTGTCAGGTGCGCCCGCTTTATTCTGATGCCGGTCCTGCTGTTGGCAGCAGCGTCGGTGTCGATGGCAGCATGCGCTCCAAACTTGCGAGTGTTTCCATCAACCAGCCTGGCGACCGCGTTACGCAGGAGGTGCGGAACCATTTGATCTTCCTGTTTGCAGGTGGTGCTGGTCAGCCAGCAAGTCCCGCATATTCGCTGCAGCTCGGTGTGAGTTCAAAGAATCTATCTCTGGCCCTTATCCAGAACGCGACCAATGATAAATCAGGCCAGCCGACAGCGGGCTTGATCCGCATGACCGGCACTTATGTTTTGAAGCGGACGTCAGACGGGCAGGTTGTTGGTCAGGGAACGAGAATTGTGACGTCGAATTATGATTCGCCACGGCAGCGTTTTGCGGCCACCCGTGCAGCGCGCGACGCAAATAATCGTGCCGCACGTGAACTGGCCGAGGCACTGAACCTGAGTGTCGCGCAGGACCTTTCCAAATTTTGATTTGAAAATCTCTTGCCTAACAAAACGCCCGCCTTGATTGAACAAGACGGGCGTTTTTGTATTTATAGATCAGATCAAACTAAGCGATGGATTGGCCTGTCTTCGCCCAATCGGCCAGGAATGTTTCGAGGCCCTTATCTGTCAGCGGGTGCTTGACCAACGCCTTCAAAGTGGCAGGCGGTGCTGTGACGACATCAGCGCCGATCAATGCCGCGCTCTTGACGTGGTTGACGGTGCGCACAGATGCAGCAAGAATTTCAGTCGGATAGTCGTAATTGTCATAGATGGTGCGGATTTCGGAGATCAGCTCCATGCCGTCAATGCCAATATCGTCAATACGGCCAATGAAGGGGGAGATGAAGCTTGCACCGGCCTTGGCAGCAAGAAGCGCCTGATTGGCGGAGAAGCACAGGGTGACGTTGACGAGATGACCGTCGGAGCGAAGCGCCTTGCAAGCGCGAAGACCGTCAAGCGTCAGCGGAACCTTGATGCAGATATTGTCGGCAATCTTGGCAAGAACCGCGGCTTCCTTCATCATCTGCTCATATTCCACGGCAGCAACTTCTGCAGAGACAGGTCCCTTGACGATGCTGCAGATTTCCTTGGTGACTTCGAGAATGCTGCGGCCGGATTTGAGAATGAGCGAAGGGTTCGTCGTAACGCCATCGACCAGTCCTAGGTCGTTAAGCTCGCGGATATCCTTAACATCGGCAGTATCGACAAAAAACTTCATTGGGGCATTCCTTCCTAATATGACAGCTGGTCTGGAGAGGAGATGGGATATATCTCCGGAAAGTGGCTTTTCTTTAGACCAAAGCCGCGTCAAGGTCACGCACATATGAGTGAAGATTCGCGCCTCCCGCAAAAAATCGTTCCGGTGCTCGTGCCTATGCCGGCAGAGCGGCCCTATAGCTATGCCGTGCCGGAGGGAATGGATGTAAAGTCGGGATCAATCGTACGTGTGCCGCTGGGCCCGCGCGAGGTCGCTGGCATTGTCACAAGTGATGTGACCGATGATATTTCCGCCAAGAAATTGCGGCCAATTTCGGAGCTTTTCGATTGCCCTCCTGTTGATGATGGCATGATGCGCTTTATGCGCTGGGCCGCCGATTATACGATTTCGCCGCCGGGAATGGTGGCGCGCATGGTCTTGCGAGTTCCCGCTGCATTCGACCCCGAGCCGCACGTGCCGGGCTTGCGCTTTTCGGGCAGGGAGCCGGAGCGGATGACGGGGGCACGCGCCCGCGTTCTTGAGCTTGCCGAAGACGGCATGGCGTGGACCCGCACCGGCCTTGCCCATGCCGCCGGTGTTTCCGCTACCGTGATCGATGGTCTACATACGGCTGGCGTGTTTGAGCAGGTGATGATCCCGCCGCGTCCCATCGTGGCTGCGCCGGATATCAATTATGCCAAAGCGGTTCTTTCCAGCGATCAGGCCGAAGCTGCCGACAGGCTCGTGGAAGCAGTATCGAGCAAGGACTTTTCGGTCACTCTGCTTGATGGCGTCACCGGCTCGGGCAAGACCGAAGTCTATTTCGAAGCGCTTGCCAAGGCGATCGAGCAGGGCAAGCAGGTGCTGATCCTTTTGCCGGAAATCGCGCTGACGCAGCAATTCCTCGATCGTTTCCACGACCGTTTCGGGACCAAGCCTGCGGAGTGGCATTCGGACCTTGCGCCAAAAACACGCGAGCGTGTCTGGCGGCAGGTGATGGAAGGACAGGTCCGCGTCGTTGCCGGGGCGCGGTCAGCGCTATTTCTGCCATTCAATGATCTCGGGCTGATCATTGTCGATGAAGAGCATGACTCTGCCTATAAGCAGGAAGACAGGGTGTTTTATAATGCCAGGGACATGGCTGTGGTGCGTGGGCATATCGGCAATTTTCCCGTGATTCTTGCCTCGGCAACACCGTCAATTGAAAGTCAGGTCAATGCGATGCAGGGCAAATATACCCGCATACGCCTGACCGGGCGTTATGCCGAGGCGGCGATGCCTAATCTACGCGCCATCGACATGCGAAAATCGCCGCCGCGTCCGGGCGGGTTTCTGTCGCCCGCACTGGTCGAGGCGGTCAATCAAACATTACAGCGCAAAGAGCAGTCGCTGCTCTTTCTCAATAGGCGCGGTTACGCACCTCTAACCCTTTGCAGGGTTTGCGGCCATCGTTTCCAATGCCCCTGTTGTTCCAGCTGGCTTGTCGAACACAGGTTTCGCGGGCAACTAGTCTGCCATCAATGCGGACATCATGAACCCAAGCCTGATGCCTGCCCGTCCTGTGGGACGTTCGATCATCTTGTCGCCTGCGGGCCAGGGGTCGAGCGTATCGCGGAAGAAGCCGAAAAGACGTTTCCGGATGCACGGATTATCGTGCTGTCATCAGATTTGATGGGCGTGAAGCGCCTGCGGCTGGAGCTTGATGCCATTGCGCGCGGCGAGGCCGATATTGTGATCGGCACGCAGCTTGTCGCCAAGGGGCATAATTTCCCCAATATGACGCTGGTTGGCGTGGTCGATGCCGACCTTGGCTTGGCCAATGGCGATCCGCGTGCTGCGGAGCGCACCTTCCAATTGCTTAATCAGGTAACGGGCCGCGCCGGGCGAACCGGCAAGAAAAGTACCGGCCTGTTGCAAACCTATCAGCCGGACCATCCGGTGATGCGGGCCATTGTCTCAGGCGATGCCCAGGCATTTTATGACCGGGAAATAGAAGAGCGTGAGCGTTCCGGTCTCCCTCCGTTTGGCAGGCTGGGGGCATTAATAATCTCCGCAGCCACAAGGCCGGAGGCAGAGGCGCATGCGCGCGCCCTGCGCCGCGCCGCGCCCACATCACAACAGATCAATGTTCTGGGTCCCGCAGAAGCGCCGCTGGCGCTGGTGCGGGGCCGTCATCGCTTCCGGTTGCTTATCCACGGCACACGCAAAGCGGACATTCAGGGCTTTATTCGCGCGATGCTGGGTGCCGGTCCAAAAGAAAGAGGGTCGATTAGGGTGCAGGTTGATATTGATCCGCAGAGTTTCCTATAAAACCCGTCATGGAGGGCTGCAAATGGCGCTCTGCACTCCGGTGCTCATGTACCCAAAAGTACATTCCGCTCCGTGGTTCGAAAATCACCATTTTCGCCGCCCCATGACAAGTTTAAGCGCGGCGCTATAAGAGGGGCTGTTAGAGCATCGGACCGAAAGTGGAATTCCGGTTTTCGGATAATCCGATGCTATACAAAACTATAGATCGCCATCTTGTGTCCGTGAGGACGTCCGGTGATCTATAAGCGGTCGAGTTGTTTGTCTAGAAAAGGGTGCAAGAAATGGAATTTTACTGGCCGGCAAGTCAGGGGGAGTGGATGGCCTGGTTATCAGCGGCCATCACTGTGGCGTTCGGTATCATCCTGTTTTTTGCGCCGCGCATAGCCTTGAAAGTTTTGCGCCTCCAAACTGTTCCCGCGCATCCGGAAGCGCTTTCAGCCGTTCGCGGACCTCTTGCCGGTTTTTATCTGGGGCTTGGCCTTTCCGCTTTGATTTTCTCACAGCCCTTTTTGTGGATCGCTTTGGGCGTATCCTGGGGAATTACGCTTTTCGGTCGCCTGATCTCGATGATGTCAGATCGTGGCAATACGATTTACAACTGGGTAATGGTCATTATTGAACTGGCCCTTGCCGCAGGTCCATTGCTCTTTGCTTTCGGCTTTATCGCATAGTCAGAAAGGCCAGAGTGGAATAGTTGACTCAAGATTATCCAGAGTTCAGGCAATTCTGATCGCCATTTTACCGGATTCCCGTGTTGCGAGTCCGGTATTCCTATGCTAGACGGCAATCAAATCTCGTCAGGGATGGCCTTCGGGTCATGTTCTGAGGTTAAAAAAATCAATAATGCCAAAGATTTGACCCGAAATCCCTTCAGGTCGCCCGATTTTTGGCCAAAACGCAGAGAGCTTGTCGTTCGTGGCAGAAACTTCGTCGCTCATTTCCGGTGTTGCCCAGCGCTATGCGGGTTCATTGTTTGATCTCGCACTGGAGGCAAACTCCGTTGCGCAGGTAGAGAAAGATCTCGGCAGGTTCGAGGCTCTTATCGATGGCAGTCCTGAACTGAAGCGTTTGATCGTTAGCCCGGTTTTCTCGTCAGGCGATCAGGTCAAGGCGATCTCCGCCATTCTGACCAAGGCCAAGATTAGCGGTCTCGTCAATAATTTCCTGCGTCTTGTCGCGCAGAACCGGCGCCTTTTCTCGGTGCCTGCCATGATCCAGTCATTCCGCCAGATCGCAACCGCCCATCGCGGTGAAGTTGCGGCGGACGTTACTTCCGCGCATGCCTTGACGGCGGCGCAGCAGACAGAATTGAAGGCCACGCTGAAAAGCGTCGCCGGCAAGGACGTGACAATCAATGTCACCATTGATCCGTCGATCCTTGGAGGTCTCATCGTCAAGTTGGGGTCCCGCCAGATCGACACTTCGCTTCGCACAAAACTTTCTTCGCTTAAGCTTGCACTGAAAGAGGTCGGCTGATGGACATCCGCGCCGCGGAAATTTCCGCAATCCTTAAAGATCAAATCAAGAATTTCGGCCAGGAGGCAGAAGTCTCCGAGGTTGGTCAGGTTCTGTCCGTCGGTGACGGTATTGCCCGCGTTTACGGTCTGGACAATGTTCAGGCCGGTGAAATGGTGGAGTTTCCTGACGGAACTCGCGGCATGGCCCTGAACCTTGAAAGCGACAATGTTGGTGTCGTTATTTTCGGTTCCGACCGTGACATCAAGGAAGGTGATACGGTCAAGCGCACAGGCGCGATCGTTGACGTTCCTGTCGGCAAGGAATTGCTCGGTCGCGTTGTTGACGCTCTGGGTAATCCAATCGACGGCAAGGGCCCAATCAAAGCCACTCAGCGTTCACGCGTTGACGTCAAGGCTCCTGGTATCATCCCACGCAAGTCGGTGCATGAGCCAATGTCGACCGGCCTCAAGGCTATCGATGCTCTGATCCCGGTTGGCCGTGGACAGCGCGAATTGGTCATCGGCGATCGCCAGACCGGCAAGACTGCAATCATTCTCGACACATTCCTTAACCAGAAGCCAGCGCATGATGCGGGCGACGAGAACCAGAAGCTGTATTGCGTTTATGTCGCTATCGGCCAGAAGCGTTCAACTGTTGCCCAGTTTGTGAAGATCCTTGAAGAGCGCGGCGCGCTTGAATATTCGATCATCGTTGCTGCAACTGCTTCTGATCCTGCACCAATGCAGTATCTGGCTCCGTTTGCCGGTTGCGCCATGGGTGAATATTTCCGTGATAACGGCATGCACGCTTTGATCGCCTATGACGATCTTTCCAAGCAGGCTGTTGCTTACCGCCAGATGTCGCTTTTGCTGCGTCGTCCTCCGGGCCGTGAAGCCTATCCAGGCGACGTTTTCTATCTGCATTCCCGTTTGCTAGAGCGTTCTGCCAAGCTCAACGACGAAAATGGCGCAGGTTCCCTGACCGCCCTTCCAGTCATCGAAACGCAGGCTAATGACGTGTCGGCCTATATTCCGACCAACGTGATTTCGATCACCGACGGTCAGATCTTCCTCGAAACCAACCTGTTCTATCAGGGTATCCGTCCAGCTGTTAACGTTGGTCTGTCGGTTTCCCGCGTTGGTTCTGCTGCGCAGATCAAGGCGATGAAGCAGGTAGCGGGTTCGATCAAGGGCGAGCTTTCGCAGTATCGTGAAATGGCTGCTTTCGCGCAGTTCGGTTCCGATCTCGATGCATCGACACAGCGCTTGCTTAATCGCGGCGCGCGTCTGACCGAGCTTTTGAAGCAGCCACAATTCTCGCCGCTCAAGACGGAAGAACAGGTTGCTGTGATTTTCGCCGGTGTTAACGGCTATCTCGACAAGCTTGCTGTCAATCAGGTCAGCAAGTTTGAACAGGGCCTGCTGACATGGCTGCGCACGGAACATAAGGATGTTCTGAGCACAATCGCATCAGAAAAGCAGATCAGCGACGACACCAAGGGCAAGCTTAAGGCAGCAGTTGATGCCTTTGCCAAGTCCTTCGCTTAACCACTGACGGGATGAACGGATGCCTTCGTTAAAGGATCTGAGAAACCGGATCGCCTCGGTCAAGGCGACGCAGAAAATCACCAAGGCGATGCAGATGGTCGCCGCGGCGAAGCTGCGTCGTGCGCAGGAAGCTGCGGAAGCCGCGCGCCCTTACTCGCAGCGTATGGCTGCGGTTTTGGCGAATATTGCTTCCAATGTGGATGGTGATGATGCCCCGGTACTGATGAGTGGAACCGGCAAGGACGATGTGCACCTGTTGATTGTCTGCACATCGGAACGCGGACTTTGCGGCGGTTTCAACTCGCAGATTGCGCGTTTGGCCCGTGACCATACCCGCCGCTTGCTTGCTGACGGCAAGACGGTGAAAATCATCACCGTTGGCAAGAAGGGCGCGGACATTCTGCGCCGCGATCTTGGCAAGCTTATCATCGATCACGTTAATCTGCGTGAAGTGAAGCAGGTTGGTTTCACCAATGCTGACGAGATCGGTCACAAGATCATCGGACTTTACAATGAAGGCGCTTTTGATGTCGCTACATTGTTCTATTCCGAGTTCAAGTCTGTGATTTCGCAGATTCCAACTGCACAGCAGCTGATTCCGGCCAGCGCCATTGGCGATGCCGAACCGGAAACCGCGGGCGATGCAGTCTATGAATATGAACCGGATCCGGCTGCCATTCTCGGCGACCTGATCCCACGCAATATTTCTGTCCAGGTTTTCCGCGCTCTCCTTGAAAACGCGGCATCGGAACAGGGTGCGCGTATGTCCGCCATGGACAACGCAACCCGCAACGCCGGTGACATGATCAACAAGCTGACAATGTCGTATAACCGCCAGCGTCAGGCCCAGATCACCAAAGAACTGATTGAAATCATTTCGGGCGCGGAAGCGCTCTAATCGCGAAGGTAAGGATCGATGGCAAAAGCAGCGACCCCGAAAACACCCGCAGCCGCAAAAGCAGCTGCACCCAAGGCAGCCGCTAAGCCAGCAGCGGCGAAGGCAGCTCCAAAGGCTGAAGCCAAGGCTGCACCTGCCGCCAAGGCAGCAGCACCGAAAGCTCCTGCAGCAAAGTCTGCCAAGGCGCCTTCGGCACCGAAGACTGCCCTGAAGGCAACCGGCGTTGTCGGTCGTGTCAGCCAGGTCATCGGCGCTGTGGTTGACGTTGCCTTTGATGGCGGCGTTCTGCCAAAGATCCTCAACGCGCTGGAAACCGACAATCTCGGCAATCGCCTGGTTCTGGAAGTTGCTCAGCACCTCGGTGAGAACACAGTTCGCACGATCGCCATGGACTCGACAGAAGGTCTGGTTCGCGGTCAGGTCGTATATGATACGGGTTCTGCGATCATGGTTCCGGTTGGACCTGAAACGCTTGGTCGTATCATGAACGTTATCGGTGAGCCGGTTGACGAAGCTGGCCCGATCAAGACAACTTTGACCCGCGCTATTCACCAGCCAGCGCCTGAATATGTTGATCAGTCAACAGAAGCTCAGATTCTGGTCACAGGCATCAAGGTTATCGATCTTCTCGCGCCTTATGCTCGTGGTGGTAAGATTGGTTTGTTCGGCGGTGCCGGCGTGGGCAAGACCGTTTTGATCATGGAATTGATCAACAACGTCGCCAAGGCGCATGGTGGTTACTCGGTATTTGCCGGTGTGGGTGAACGTACCCGCGAAGGTAACGATCTCTATCACGAAATGATTGAGTCCGGCGTGAACAAGGCTGGCGGCGGCGAAGGTTCCAAGGCGGCACTTGTTTACGGTCAGATGAATGAGCCACCAGGGGCACGTGCTCGTGTTGCTCTCTCCGGTCTGACAGTTGCGGAGCATTTCCGCGATGAAGGCCAGGACGTTCTCTTCTTCGTGGACAATATTTTCCGCTTCACGCAGGCTGGTTCGGAATTGTCGGCTTTGCTCGGACGCATTCCTTCTGCTGTGGGTTATCAGCCAACGCTGGCAACCGACATGGGTCAGATGCAGGAACGCATCACCACGACGCATAAGGGTTCGATCACTTCGGTTCAGGCCATTTACGTGCCCGCCGACGATTTGACCGATCCGGCGCCTGCGACATCCTTCGCGCATCTTGATGCGACGACAAACTTGAACCGTGCGATTTCCGAGAAGGGTATTTACCCGGCTGTGGATCCGCTCGACTCGACATCGCGCATGCTTGATCCGCTGATCGTTGGTGAAGAACACTACCAGATTGCCCGTCAGGTGCAGTCAATTCTGCAGCGCTACAAGTCGCTTCAGGACATCATCGCCATTCTCGGCATGGACGAGCTTTCGGAAGAAGACAAGATTGCAGTGGCACGCGCCCGCAAGATCGAACGCTTCCTGTCGCAGCCGTTCTTCGTTGCTGAAATCTTCACCGGTTCGCCGGGCAAGCTGGTCGATCTGGCCGACACCATCAAGGGCTTCAAAGGCCTTTGCAATGGCGATTATGATCACCTGCCGGAAGCAGCATTCTACATGGTTGGCTCGATCGACGAGGCAATCGAAAAGGCACAGCGTCTGGCAGCAGAAGCAGCCTAATTCGGAAATGATGGCGGGCTACGGCCCGCCCTTTTCTATCTAATTTGGCAATTTCTATTGGGAAACCTGTTCCCGCGTTTTGCAGTTGCTTGAACTGATCGGGTCTAAAGCAATACCAGCAAAAATGTGAAACGGTTTTGCGTCCGGAGTTGCGTAGGAACAAAGGCTTAGAGTGCAGTTTTGATCCATCAAGACGTCAAGCGCTCTAAATCACAGGAATTGAGTGGATATCATGGCTGAAGCCTTCCAGTTTGAACTCGTCTCGCCAGAACGCCTGCTTCTTTCGGAGCAGGTCATTGAAGTCGTTGTTCCGGGCACGGAAGGCTATATGACCGTCCTGGCTCACCATGCTCCGTTGATGGCAACGATCAAGCCAGGCGTCGTCACAGTAAAGACACCTGATGGAAAGCCCGACAGCTATGTTGTTTTCGGCGGCTTCGTTGATGTAACGCCAGATGGCTGCATTCTTCTCGCGGAATCGGCGGTACACGTCACCGATATAAAGGCTGATGAACTGCAAAACCGCATCAAGGACGCCAAGGAAGACTTCGAGGATGCGACTACACGCGAAGAGAAGTCGCGTGCGGAAGATCTGCTCGGTCAGTTGACAACATTGCAGGAAGCCATCAAGGCAGCTTGAGTATTTCAGCATGAGCTATAATGATGAAGCGGGCATTGGCCCGCTTTTTTATTATGCTTTTTCGCGAGCCACGATGTCGCGAATCCACAGTGCCGTATTGGTTTCTTGAAGCGTCTGCTGTTCGCCTTGGG
This sequence comes from Phyllobacterium sp. CCNWLW109, assembly GCF_037203905.1. NCBI lineage: Bacteria > Pseudomonadati > Pseudomonadota > Alphaproteobacteria > Hyphomicrobiales > Phyllobacteriaceae > Phyllobacterium > Phyllobacterium sp. CCNWLW109. Next base: position 642,768 of record NZ_JBBCBK010000003.1, read on the forward strand.
TTGTGCGATAGGTACTGTCCGGCTCGCAGCCAATCACTTTGTCAGGCGGCATCTGACGATGAATAAACATCGACTTCGCCACTTGCGCGTGAATTGTCGCGCCATACGAGAGAAAGAACGGTTTCCTATTTAGACCGGAAAAGTCTTTAGCCTGGGTTTGCCGCCAAATGCTTGAACGCGGCGACAACCTCTTCATAGACGGCGCGCTTAAATGGAACGATCAAATCAGGCAATTGCGCCATTGGCTTCCATGCCCATTCGTCAAATTCGGGGGTATGTCCGCCGGGCGGCGGGTTGATGGCGATCTCGCTTTCGTCGCCTTCAAAGCGATAGGCAAACCACTTTTGTGTCTGGCCGCGATATTTGCCCTTAAGAGCAACACCCATCAGATGCGGTGGCAGATCATAATTGATCCAGTTTGGCGCTTCGGCGAGCAAAGATACGGACTTCATGCCGGTTTCTTCGTAGAGCTCGCGCAGCGCTGCCGGTTGCGAAGCTTCACCTGGATCAATGCCGCCTTGCGGCATTTGCCAAAGCTGGGTCTGCCCATCCATCTCGTCATTGGGTATGACGATACGATGACCGGCCCAGACAAGTCCTTCCTTGTTGAGCACCATGATGCCGACACAGGGGCGATAGGGCAGGGATTGTGGATCGACAGGCTTTTTGTTCTTGCTCATGCGGATGCTCCAGTGCGCGCGTTCGAGGAGTGCTAGCCCTTTTGCGGATCGCGGACAAGCGCCGATATGGGGACGATTTCTATGCCACGCGCCTTGGCTTCATTCGCCCATGCGGCGACTGCTTCAACAGTTACATCGAACGCCGAGCCAGTCGCAATCGCGGTGCCTTTGGCGCGTGCAATGCGTTCCAGTTCATCCAGTTTCTTCAGGATGCCGCCGCGCTCCTGCGTTGCATCAATTAACAAGTCTGCGGCAGCGTAGGGCGTGCCTTGCTGTGTGGCAATTGCATCTGCTTGGCTGCGGGCCGAGGTGCCGTCATCCAGATAAAGCAAGCCACGGCGGGTAATCTCCTGCATGACAGGTGTCATTGCCGCAGCCTCCGACGTGAAACGCGCGCCCATATAGTTCATGACGCCCGTGTAGTTGGTAATGCGTCCCATTGTTTTGTGCAGGTTCTCAATCGTGGCGGCGGGTTGTGCATCCACGGTCAGTGTATTGCGGCCGGGATTCACCCGCGGATAGTCGAAAGGCTCCAGAGGCAATTGCAACAATATTTCGTGGCCTTCCTGACGGCCTGCCTGCATCCAACGGCCCAGGCTATTGCCTTCAGGCGAGAAGGCCAAAGTTATTTCGGGCGGCAAGACACGGATAGCATTTTGAGAACCGGTCTGAGACAGGCCCAAACCGCCGATAATAATCGCCACACGCGCACCGCGCGCGCCTGACCACGGTCTTGCATAGGCATCAAGCGGACGACGCCCGTCTGGTGCAATGATCGGAAGCGGCCCTTGCGGGGACTGCTCGAGCAAATCCGGTTCTGGCAGATGCGCGGTTCGAGGGTCTTGGGCGCGTCGTGCCGGGTCACCAACGACAATGACCTTTGGTCCGCCCGCAACCTCATTGGATATATTGCCTGGCAACTGGTTGGAGATTGTTGTTTTCGGCAGGGTAGGTGAAATCGGCTCGGGAGTAGGAGCTTGCGTGGCAATGGGGATAGCTGGTTTTGCTTCAGGCCGCCGGAAGCCTTGATGGCTGGTATAGGAAATTACGGATGACGCAACCAGCATGAGCGTAAAAACAGTCGAGGGCAGTATCCATGACCCTGCCGTTTTATTGCCCGCTCTGACGTTCGGCCCTTTGCCGGTTCGCCCCAGCGGCCTGTTCAATTCTGAATTCACGCTTATTGGCCGGAAAAAGGGAGGAAGTGCTGGCAGCAAATGCTGCGATAAGGGAGGAAAGCGACCGGGCTAATCAAGGAAGCCCGGCCGCTTTTATCATATTAGTTGGGTACACCCTTTTTGGGGTCAGCAGGAAAGGCTGCATTGGCCTGTTCGCCGCGTAACAACTTCATTGCCTGTATGAGCTGCAGGTCGTCCTTTGCTTCCGGTGGAACATAAGGAATGGAACCGGAACCTTCTGCATCTTCCTGAGCGCCCTTGATATGGCCCTTCAGGCTTGATTCGCTCATTGGCTCAACCTTGCCTTTCAGCTCTTCCGGCAATGGCTGCTCAACGGTAATGTCCGGTATGATGCCCTTGCCCTGAATGGACTTGCCGGCAGGCGTGTAATAGAGCGCTGTTGTAAGACGCAGCGCGCCATTCTCGCCAAGCGGGATAATCGTCTGGACCGAGCCCTTGCCGAACGAGCGCGTGCCAAGAATCGTACCACGGCGATGATCCTGCAAGGCACCGGCAACGATCTCGGATGCACTGGCGGAGCCGCCATTGATAAGCACGATCAGCGGCTTGCCATCAGTCAAATCCCCTGCACGGGCATCAAACCGGGTGATGTCCTGGGGATCACGGCCACGAGTCGAGACAACCTCACCCTTATCGAGGAAAGCATCCGAAACGGCGACCGCCTGATCGAGAAGACCGCCTGGATTCAGGCGAAGATCAAGAACAAAGCCTTTGAGCTTGTCCTTGGGGATCTTGCTCTGGATATCTTTGATGGCCTTTTGCAGATCGTCAAATGTCTGCTCGGTGAATGAAATCACCCGAACATAGCCAACATCATTCTCAACGCGAGATTTGACAGCCTGGACCTTAACCACGTCGCGAATGATCGTCAGCACGATCGGCTTATCGGCACCCTGGCGGATAAGCGTAAGTTCAATCGGGGTTTTAATCTCGCCGCGCATCTTGTCGACAGCGTCGGTGAGCGTCAGTCCACGAACTTCAACGCCATCGATCTTTGAAATGTAATCGCCGGCAAGAACGCCTGCTTTTGCGGCTGGCGTGTCATCAATCGGTGCGATGACCTTGACCAGTTCGTTTTCCATGGTGACTTCGATGCCAAGACCGCCAAATTCACCCTTGGTCTGAACACGCATATCCTGCGCCTGTTCAGCATTCATGTAGGATGAGTGCGGATCAAGCGAGGTCAGCATGCCATTAATGGCATTCTCGACTAGCTTCTTGTCATCCGGCGGCGTGACGTACTGGGCGCGGACACGCTCGAATATATCACCAAAAATTGAAAGCTGTTTATAGGTGTCGTTGCCCGCAGCCTCTGCAGCGGTAGTGGGCAGGGCACCCTGCACAACAACCATTGCCGTAGCGCCCATCAGTGCTCCAGCCATGAGAAGCGATAGTCTACGTATCATTTGCGGTCCTTCCAGCAAGTCGATCCGCCCACCATGGAGCGGGATTAACAGGTTTTGTATCTTTCCGGAACTCAATGTAAAGCATTGGAGCTCCATTTCCCATCGGTACAGGTGCACTGCTCGCAATAAGTTGTTCGTTCATTACACCGACCGGCTCTCCTGCCAGAACAAACTGGTTCTGCGAGACATTGATTCTGGACATTCCCGCCAAAACGACATGATAGCCATTGCCGGCGTCAAGTATCAAGAGTTGACCATAAGATCGGAATGCGCCCGCATAAAGGACAACGGCATCCGCCGGAGCTGTTATTGTCGCTCCGGGGCTGGTTTCCAGCGTGTCGCCCTGAAGAGCGCCGCCAAGACCGTCATTATCGCCAAAGTGCTTAACGAGTTTGCCCGCCGCCGGCATGGCAAGCCGGCCTCGCAAGGAAGCAAAATTTTCCTGCGCAACCAGGCGGTTCTGATTTGCTGCAAATTCTTCGGCCCGTTTGCGGCTGGCTTCCAGCCTCTGCTGCTCTTCGCTGCTGGCCTCGGTGGCGGCTTTTTGCACCTCCGCCATATCTTTTTCCATAGAGGCGATAAGACCTTGCAGCGAAGTGGCGCGCTTGGCCAAATTCTCTGCCCGCTGTTTTTCAGCGGCAAGAGTTGCCTCGGAGGTTGTTTGCAGCTTTTGCTTTTCAGCCAACAGCAGGTCGAGCCGTTTCTTTTCCTCTGCCTGACTGGACAGCGCCGCGGTCAACCGGGCTTGCTCTTCTGAGATCGACGTCTTGATCCTGGTCAATTCTTTCAGATCAGCGATCAAGACTTCCGTCTGTTGGCGCATTTCAGGTACAACCGCGCCCAAAAGCACAGCACTGCGCACAGATGCCAGAGCATCATCAGGGCGTACCAGGAGGGCTGGAGGCGGGCTTAGGCCCATTCTTTGCAAGGCGGCGAGAACTTCGGCCAAGGCGCCCCGGCGCTGCCGCAAGACCAGCCTTACGCCGTCCTCGCGCTCCCGCAGGCCGGTGAGCCGGTCCGTAAAGCTGGTTATATCTTCGCTAAGTTTTTTTTCTGTTTTCGCCGCCTGAATAAGAGCGGCCGTAATTGTCGTCTGGTCTTTTTTCAAACCCGATATTTCTTTATCGAGCGAAGCGACCTTGTCGGCCGAGAGCGATATTTGACTGGTCAGATCCTGAAGCTCTTTTGCGGTTTCCGCACGTTTTGCCTCGATTGAAGATTGCTCGGCTGGAGTGATCGCCGTCTGGGCACGGGTAGCTGGACTGAAAGCCATGGCGCAGGCAAGAATAACCGCTCCGGAAATGTTTTTCCCCGAACCGATAAACGCTCTGGTTAGCTCAACTTTCATTACCTGTCCGGAATCAAGATGTTGTTTGAACCACTCTAGAAAGCTCCGCCTAATGAAGCATTAACCATGATGGGTTCGTATCGATAGCCCTTTATCTACTAGCAATCGGGATGGCGGAATTGCGGCGTTAAATAACGAGCCATATAGTTGCACGGCGAAAGGCCTGATTTTGTCCAATTAGAAGGGATGGAAATCGTTTCGACGTATCTATACATAGCAAATTATCGTATCGAGTGTGAACTGGTTCTGTCGCCAGTACTCTGCCGGTATTGTTTAATGGTTTCCCGATATGATCGAACTCACAATCATTGTTCCTGTATATAATGAGGCTGGCAATATTGGTTTGCTTGTCAAAGAGATCAGCGCCGTCATGGCCGATGGTCCGGCCCATGAAATCATTATCGTTGACGACGGTTCGACGGATGAATCAGCGAGCGAAGCCTTGCGCGCGGACGGCAAGGTTCGCGTGCTGCGGCACGAAAAGCGTGCTGGCAAATCGCGCGCGTTGCTCAGCGGTTTTCAAGCCGCGAATGGTCGGTGGATTGCCACGCTGGATGGTGACGGCCAGAACGATCCTGCCGATATAAAGAAACTGTGGAGCCGTATAGAAGCATCACCCCCTGTGCTTTTTGCAGGTGTGCGCAAGCGTCGGAACGATGGTTTGATCAAACTTCTCACTTCTCGCTTTGCCAATTTCGTTCGCAAGCGTCTTCTGAAGGATGATTGCCGGGATGCGGGATGCGGTTTCAAAATCCTGCCGGCTGCCGCTGCGCGGCATTTTCCTTATTTTGATAATATGCATCGATTTATCCCGGCGCTGTCACGACGCGCCGGGATGCCTGTTGTCGAGGTCGATATAGAAGATCGGCCAAGGCTGGCTGGCGTTTCGAAATATGGTTTCTTTGATCGGGCCGCTGTTGCTTTTCTCGATACGGTTGGCGTGTTCTGGCTTATCCGCCGTTATTCTGATCCGGTACAGGTGACGGAGATGAAAAGCGCTGAAAGCTGAAAGTTCGCAACTCTCCGCTGAAATTTCTGACTGGTGCGGTAACACGGGTAACTGGGCTCGCGGGTAAAGCATTGGCGGGTAATTGAGCGAGAAGATTTTCGGCCGGGGCATCATTACCCTGCCAGACAAGCACGACATCGCTGGCTGTACCCCGCTCGGGCGGCCAATGCAGGAGAACAGAGATATTGGCTGCATCATCCTGACGATTTGAGATGACTGTCGCCGGAGCCGGATTTTGACCGCGAATGGCGCTGCTGATCGCATCAAAAGGAAATGTGAATCGCGGCGTCCCGAAAAGCGCTACGCCGGCAAAGCCTAGCGGGGCGAGCACGAACATGCAGGCCGCCAGAATCAAAAGGTTGCGTGCTCCAAGAACTTGCGGGAAACGCAATGCAAGCAAGATCGCCGTTGGCGCCAGAATGGGTGCCATGTAACGCTGGGCTACCGAGTGATAATCGGCCAGCAATACCAGCAGTGCGAAAGCGCCCAGGCCAATCAATATCGTGCGCAAGAGCAGTTTCCGCACGTCTTCATCGCCGTCGGCTGCCGGCCGCGGGTGATCCCGGGTTCTGCCGATGACATATACGGCAAAAGCACATCCGGACCAAAGCGCAGCGGAAACAATAAGGCTAAGAAACCCATCCAGACCTATATGTGGCAGGTCGATCACATCGAGATAATCTACGGGTTGATTCAACTTTACCATACGCCCTGCCGTTGCAGTAAGCGGGGCATATAGTGAGGCGATAGCAACCGGAGCGAACGCCGCCACGAAGATCAGGATTGATATCCAGATTCGCCGGTTAAAAAGCTGGCGGCGGATAGATGATGTCAGGACCGCGGCGACCAGGAAGCTGATCAGAAATATAAAGAAATTATACTTGGCCAGTGCACCTATGGCAGCCCAAAGCCCGAACCACGCATAAGCAACGTTGCCTGCACCGGATCTCAGCAGCGCCAGAGAGTGAATTGTTCCAATCGCGGCGACGAGAACAAGAACGGTGTGCGCCGTCGTTTGTATCGACATCCATACGATTTGCGGCAGAAACGCCGAAGCTATAAGTGCCAATACGCCCGCCCGGTCCCCCGCCAGACGTCTTGCTGAATCAAATACCAGCCAATGATAAAGACCGAGCAATGATAGGCGCACAAGCGCAAGCGACAGCACCCAATTCCAACCTGTCAGCTCAAGCGCCAGCCGAACCAGCCAATTGTATAGCGGAGGGTGTGAATTGCCATATATCCATGAAAAATCGACAGCGCCGACAAACTGGGCTTCATCAATTTCCATGAAGCGGGATAGTAACAGGCGCACGGCCAGAAGAAGGATAATGTAAACTGCGATTGTGCGAGGCGCGCGGCGCGCAAACCACGCCCAATTTATTTCCGGCCCGTCAAGTGAGGCCAAGTTGAATTTCCGCCAAGTCACTCCCAAACCCCACCGCTTGCTTATTGGGGTGGACTACTACGATAGATGGACAGGTGCAATCCCGCCTCGCGATCAAGTTGAATTTAAGTGTAGGTGGCTACCAAAAAGCCGCCAGTTTTACTGGCGGCTTTACTCGATTCAGGCCCGTCGTATGATACTTGCTATCAGCGACACAACAAGCAGAGCCAAGAACACATAGAATATAATCTGCGCAATACCCGCAGAAGCGCCTGCAATTCCGCCGAAACCCAAAGCACCCGCGACAAGCGCGATGATCAGAAAAATTACTGCATAATAAAGCATTGTCATCTCCCTTTATTGTTGAATCAGAAACGAAACAGAGTTCGTTTGGTTCCCGCAATATTCAGGGAGATTGTTTGCTTTCCTATGCTTTTGCCTTACTGCTTTCTTTGAAGAACAAAGCTTGAGTGATTAGCGCCTTTACCATGTCCGGATTAAATGGCTTGGTAACAAGAAAGGTTGGTTCGGGACGCTCGCCCGTGAGCAGGCGTTCTGGAAACGCAGTGATGAAGATTACGGGAACAGCGTCCTGACTGAGGATGTCGTTGACAGCATCAATGCCCGAGCTGCCATCTGCCAACTGAATATCCGCCAATATCATGCTCGGTTGCGTCTCGGCATATAGCTTCAACGCTTCATCTTTGGTGCGGGCAATGCCTACGACCTTATGGCCCAGGCTTTCCACCATGTGCTCAATATCCATAGCGATCAAAGGTTCATCTTCGATGATAAGAATATCTGTTGCGATCTGCCTGGAGATGCCGACGGACGCCTCATCAAGAAGTGCGTAGAGTTCATCATCGGAAACGTCGAGAATTTCCATCGTTTCGGATTGGCTGAATCCTTCAAGGCTTATAAGCAAAAATGCCTGACGCGCCTTCGGGGCAATCGAGGTTAGATTTGCAGCGGCGTGTTTTTCCCAGCCATATTCCGACTGCATCTCCAAAGGCCGGACATTGACCGAGTTGAAGTGCTTGACCAGCAATTTGTACAGACCAACCCGATCCGATCCCGCGTCGGGGAACAGGGAAACGTCGGTTATCAAAATTTCGAGCGTCGCTGCTACGTAAGCATCGCCTGAAGACTGCGAGCCAGTGATGGCACGGGCGAAGCGGCGGAGATAAGGCAGGTGGGGGGCTATCCGGGTGGATAATGACATTCGTGAGCGTTCCTGTTCAGGCGATATTGATCAGAATAGAAAGAGAGTTCCGTCCTACAACACTTATCCAAAAAAAAAGTTCCCCCGCTCGGAACTTTTTCTGCATTCAGACATTATCGGCATTAATGTGCCTATAGACATCGCGTCGACATATCAGCAAAGATTTAGCAATGAACGCAAAAATGAAAACATCCCCTGCGTCCGCCAAGGCGCGTGTTCTTCGCCGCGATGCAAAAAATGCTGAAACGGAAATTGGTTTAAAGCTCAGGGCGCTATATGCGTCAGTACAAGAAGAAGAGATACCGGCGCGGTTTCTCGATCTTCTTGAAAAGCTCGACGAGGCTGAACGCCTGCATTCGCGATCCTCGAAGTAAGCGGGCCCTTGAATGGTACATGAATCGAAGGACTTCAAAAGAAATCTGATTGCCTCGTTGCCTAAATTGCGAGCCTTCGCGGTTTCGTTGATCGGCAACCCTGACAGAGCAGACGATCTCGTTCAGGACACGATTATGAAGGCGTGGGCCAAGCAGGATTCGTTTGAGCTTGGCACCAACATCAAGGCGTGGCTTTTCACAATCCTGCGTAATGAGTTCTATAGTCAGATGCGCAAACGCGGTCGAGAAGTGCAGGATTCAGACGGGATTTTCACGGAACAATTATCGGTTCACCCTGCGCAATACGGGTCCTTGGATCTGCAGGATTTCCGAAAGGCTTTGGAAAAACTTCCCGATGATCAACGCGAAGCAATCATTCTAGTTGGAGCCTCTGGGTTTTCCTATGAGGAAGCCGCTGAAATCTGCGGATGTGCCGTCGGAACGATCAAAAGCCGCGTCAGCCGTGCCCGAACCCGGCTGCAGGAACTTCTGGAAATTGAGGGGGAGGTCGACTACGGCCCGGACGCGATCGCTACACAGGTTACTTCAAACAAGTTCGCCTGATGAATTGCCTTTGCTCGACGATTGATCGTTTGCAGAGCCACTGAGCGAAGCGACTGCCCGTATAATCTGGCTTCTGCCGTAGGGTTTTCCCACAACAGGAGTACCTGCGAATTCGGCAATACCACTCAGATCGGCATCATAGGCGCTGGTGAACAGGAGAGGTATGTCACGCGTCCGAAGCAATGAGGCGGCTTTAAGGGAGGACACACCACGGGCTTCTACTTCAAGTATTGCGAGATCGCATATTTGACCGCTATTTATCCAGCTCATCAATTGGTCGATCGTAGAAACAACATGAACAGATTTGGCGCCGCACTCTTCTGCGATTCGCTCAAGTTCCAATCCTATCAAATATTCGTCTTCGAGCACCAAAAGGCGTTTGCCAGCCAATTCCATATTCCAATACTCCAATTTGGAGTTGGTTATGGGGCTGGCTTGACAGTTCTGTCATTTAACAAAGACATATCAATTGCGAAGAAAGCTCATATGAATTTTTGAAGGCATGCTAGGGTCCGGACCCTAGCTTGCGCCCAACAAAAACCGGACAAACAATGAAAAATAATGGAGCATCGACGGTAAGACAGTATCCTTGCGAAAGGTGCCCTTTACAAAATTATCCGCATTTCCAGCAGCATGAAAAAGATGAAGTCGAGTTTCTGTCCGGGTTCAAGATGGGCGAGCTGGTTGCCGATGTCGGCACGACCGTACTTGGCGAGGGCAGAAGCAGCGCGCATCTCTTCACCGTCCTTTCCGGTTGGGCGTTCCGGTATAAAACTCTCGAAGATGGCCGCCGGCAAATTCTGAATTATGTGTTGCCGGGCGACCTGATTGGCCTGCAAGGCTCATTGATGAAAGAAATGCAACATTCGGTCGAGGCGTTATCGCCCTTGGTGATGTGCATGTTTCAGCGAGACAAACTGCCAGCCCTGTTTCAAAGTTATCCAACAATCGCCTACGACATTACCTGGTTAGCCTCACGCGAGGAGCAGATGCTTGATGAGATATTGCTAAGCGTTGGTCGCCGGTCGGCGCTCGAGCGGGCAGCCTATCTTTTCGCATTCATATATCAGCGCGCCAAATCGGTCGGAATGGTGAAAAACAACACGCTGATGGTGCCGCTTCGCCAGCAGCATGTTGCCGATACTTTGGGTCTATCAATTGTTCACACGAATAAGACCTTGAAGAAACTTGCAGCCAAAGGCGCATTGCGTTGGCTTGATCGGGGTTGTGAAGTCATTGATCATCAAATTCTTCTGGATATTGCCAAATGGCAGGGGTTACCGCCTGCACCCCGGCCTTATATCTAAGGGCACCTCCATTTCAGAGGGTGGCGGCACCGGTTTCAGGCTTCTCCGCGTTTAATTGATCCAGAGCAAGTTCAATATCACGCAGATCCCTGGTGACTCCGTCATCGGGGTCCATCCCGCCCTCAGTGGCCGCTCTCTGCAGTCCGCGGGCTTCCGACAGAAGTTCTTCCAACTTTGCAATTTTTTGGACTTTGCTAAGGCCCGCGTCCGATAGAATGTCGTTTGCGTTGAGCATTTTGTCCTCCTTGTAATGGCAGATTAAAAACGAATGGGGTGATTAAATGTTCCCTGTGAGGAACAATGCCAACGTGGCGGCGTTGAAGTCGTTGGATATATAACTTAGTGAAGTAGGGGCGCCTTTCAGACGGGCTGTCACGTGGGATATGAAGTTGACCGACACTTCCGAGAGTAATTTTCTGTTCCTGGCGGAATCGTCGCGTCGTGAGGTTCTTTCTACGCTCCGGCCTATAGGCAAAGATGATAGCGATCTGGACAATCTAACGGAGCTGGCATTATCGATTTTCAATGTTGATGGGGCGCGCTTGTCTCTGGTTGACAGCGATCAAAGCCACGTTTTGTCTTTTTGCGGGCTCTTAGGTAATATCGATATATGGACGCTCGAGGCGCATTCAATTGCTGCATCGGAACCATGTTTCGTTGTTCCGGATGCTTCCGGGGATGTGCGGTTTGCTGAAACCAGCGCAGTCGTACAGGCACCGCGCATAAGGTTTCTGGCTATTGCGCCAGTTCATGTAGCAAATGAGCGTGTCGGCACTCTAAGCATTCTGTCGCTCAAGCCGCATTCCGAATTTACCCATGAGCAGCAACAAAAATTGATACAACTGGCCCGTCTGGCGGGATCGCTTATGGAGTTGAAGCGCAACTCCCGCCTTGATGAAACCGCTGTCAAAAAACTGCACCTCGAAGAAGATCGCAATGCCATGGCGCTGGAGGTGGGAAACGTCGGCAGTTGGGTTTGGGATTTGAAAACCGGAATCTTTACCGGCAATAAGATGGCTTATTCCATGCTGGGCTTGAGCGAAGACAGCCCCGTTACAGGCGAGGACGTTTTCCGGGCAATGCATCCGGATGATTTTCCAATGATGAAGTCGTCAATCACCCGCGCTCTGGCACATGACCAGGATTATGCGGGAGAATTCCGCGCCGCCTCTTCAGGCCAATGGCTACTGGGTCGAGGACGGATCTTTGAACGCGATGAATCAGACCGCCCTACTGTTGCTGTCGGTGTAAACATCAACATAACCGCGACAAAAAATGCTGCCGAGAAAACACGGCTCTTGCTTCGTGAGCTCAATCATCGCGTCAAGAATACTTTGGCCATGCTGCAATCACTGGCACGCCAGACCTTAAATCGGACAGCTGACCCAGCCGAATTCATGGAAGCCTTCTCAGGTCGGCTGCGCGCCATTTCTGAAGCGCACACGCTTTTGTCCGACCGCGAATGGAGTGGAATCAACCTCGTCGATTTGATCACGAGACAGGTTGAACCCTATGCGATCTACGATGCCGGTCAAATGGTGCTGGTTGGCGAAGATGTCATCCTGCCGCCTGATCACGCCTTGGGTCTGGGTATTGCCCTGCATGAGCTTGCGACGAACGCGGCCAAGCATGGTGCGTTCTCAGTGGCTGGGGGCCAGGTGCGCATCTCTTGGGAGATTGAGCAGGGACTGGACGGATCACGCGTGATTATTCACTGGATAGAAGCGGGCGGGCCGCCCGTAGCCACACCTGCGACACGTGGACTGGGCGAGCGTCTCATTGAGCGGAGCCTTGATAAGGTGATATCGAGCAGCGTCAGGTTAAGTTACTCGGAAAGCGGCATGGAGGCGATTATCTCCATGCCCATCAAGGATAATTCAGTCCCTGAGTTCCTCTGATACATCGCGGCGGCGCCGTTGCCGTGTTTTGGGTTTTTTCCCGAGCATCGACAGACCGCCAAAAGCAAGCACGGGTAGCGCCAGCATCAGCAAGCCACGTGAACGCAGGAGCATTGGTGCAGCAGCGATGGCAGCGACAGTCAATAGGGCTGTTGTGTCGGTTTTTGCCCGGTCACGCTGGCGTTTTCGAATGATGGCGTCGGATATTTTCATGATGATATACAATATGATCGCCACAGCGATTGCGCCGCCGCCAATATAAAGGGCAGCCCGCAATTCACCGAAACGATCCGACAAGGCAATATAGGCTGCGACCAGCAAAAAGACGGCACCGATGGCGCCGAATATTCCGATAATGCTCAGGAAGATTGCGCTTCGCTTGACGCGACTGAGGGTCAGGCCAATCTCACCGGCGGCGAGACTGGTCAAAAAAGGAGTCAGCAGTTTCATCATGATCAGCGACGTGACATCAAAGCGAGAAGAAAGCCGACTCCAGCTGCCACTGCTATAGATGTCAGCGGTTTGTCGCGGATAGTTTCGGCCAACTGATCTTCAATGTCCAAAGCTTGCGATTTCAGTTCTTCGAACACTTCCTCGCCGCGAACCCTGGCTGTTTCAAAGGAATTTGCAGCATTGGCGCGCGCATCCTTGGTCGAATTTTTACCGATTTTTGCAAGCGTTGCAGCAATATTTGCAATATCTTCCTTCAGCGCCGCGACCTGCGCCTGCAAATCAGGGTTGGTTTCGGTGGCATCATCGACTGCTTTTTTAATTTTCGAGGAAACTGTGGCCATACGATAACTCCTTGGAAAATAGATGCATATGATTTCGAAACGTTGCTCGAAACTATTTGTTCCATGCGAAGCCGGCCACCGCAAGCGGCGATGACCGGGCCGTTATCGCAAAGCAACTGCTTTTATTATTCGGCAGTGCCCCGTAACAGAATTTTCTCGCTGTCGGCCTTATAGGCTTCTGGGGTGTAAGCGGGCTGCGCCTCCAGTTCCTTTTTTGTGAAGGGCGTGAAAACCGAGATTTTGCCGCTGTCATCGGCAAGCAAATCGAGATTTTCAATGGAGACGGCGATAGGTTTTTTGCCCAGGCCCAGAAATCCTCCCACATCCACTACAAAGGCCTCAATTTGACCGTCCGGTGTCATCAGCGCGTCACCAACACTTCCAAGTGTTTCGTCTTCCGGTCCATAAACCGCCGAGCCGATCAGCTTATCGGCGCTCATTGCACTTGAGGGCACCGCTTTCAGGGCGCTGCGAAGTTTAGCGGGTGACTTTTTTATGTCTTGTTCCGTCGCGTTGATGGCTGGTTCAGGCGCCTTGGCGGGATCCGAGGCGCCATCTGTCAACAATACGGAGCGGTCATAGGCAGGAGCTTTTTCCAGCTCTTCTTTGCTGGCGGCGATTACCAACCACCGTTTATTATCCGGCTTTTCCGCCCATGAAAGCTGATCGAGACTTACCGCCACTTCTTTCTGGCCGACGCCGAGAAATCCACCCACAGCAATGACGGCACTTTCAGCGCGCCCTTCAGGATTGAGCACAACATCTTTGATCTCGCCAATGGAAGCCGCATCGTCATTCGAACTATTATAGACCGTCTGACCGATAAGACCGGCGGTCAATACCTGCCCTGGGGCCGCTACAAGATATCGATCCTGTGCGGGTGCTGCCACGATTGGTTGGCCAAATATGTCGGATCCATCCTGTGCTGCTGCCGTGATAGTGAGAGCCACCACTATGGCAGAACTGGAGATAAGTCGTTTTAACATTCATGTTCCTTTGCACCGGAAGGGAAAACACCAGCCCACGGGGAGCTGGTGTTTTTGTAAATGACTGAATTTGAATGGTTTTATGAAAGATAGCCCATCAGCCAAAGAATGATGATTATTGGAAGCGGCAGGCCGATAAGCCAAAGTAAAGCGCCACGCATCATGGGTTTAATCTCCTTTTCGTTTATATCAGATACGGCCCATCAGCAGCAGAACCAGTAATATTACCAGAACGATGCCAAGAAGACCGGAAGGGCCATAACCCCAATTGCGTGCATGGGGCCAAGTGGGAAACACGCCAATCAATGCAAGGATGAGGATGACGACAAGAATTGTTGTTAGCGACATGTTCAAACCCTCCGATTTATTCTTCGGATAATAAACACCGCGACAGCGAATTTCGTTCCAAACCTTTGCAGTTAAAGATGAAACGCCGATGCCGATGCAACCAATTTGCTCAGGCGGCGTTGGAGTGGCGGGATTTAATGGAGAGGTGCGTTCTATGCATTTTGGATTAGGGGTATTTCATGCCTTCTGAAGATTTCAGCGGGCGGTCGCCGCGTGCCGTGGAGCGCGTGACGAGAAAGTCTGTCTCTTCACCAGCAATTGTTGGAGTGGATACCCGAGCGCAGTTTCCACCAATTATCGTCGCCATAGCTATTGTTGCAGCGCTTTATCTGGCCAGTGATGTCTTTGTGCCATTGGCATTGGCATTGCTTCTGACATTTGCTCTTTCGCCGCTGGTAACGCGGTTGCATCGTAACGGCATACCAAAAGCCGCGGCTGTCATCAGCGTGGTTGTCACGGCCTTTATGGTGATTGCCATATTTGTCGGAATTGTCGTGAGCCAGCTAACGGTTTTGGCGCAGAACCTGCCAAGCTATCAGTATAATATCGAAACAAAGATCCGGACGATCAAGGATGCTCAATCTGGTAACAGCATCTTCGACCGCGGCGCCCGCATGTTCAAAAAATTCAGTGAAGAGATCGGGCGATCGGATGAAGTGGAGCGTTTTCCCGTCGACAATGGCCCTGACAGTCGGGATCAGGCACGCAAACCACCGGAAAATGTCGAAGTACAAAATCAGGAAATCGGCACTCCACTGAAAGCACAAGATCCGAACAAGCCTGTGCCCGTCGAAATCCGTTATCCTCCGCCTGATCCGCTGAGCCTTTTGCAGACATTTGCCGGACCGTTGATTCAGCCCTTGGCAACCATCGGTATCGTGATTGTCGTGGTTATCTTCATGCTCATGCGCCGAGAAGATTTGCGGGATCGCTTCATAAAGCTGGTCGGAGCAAGTGATATTCACCGAACGACGACAGCACTGCACGATGCCGGCAAACGTGTGGGGCAATATTTGCTGATGCAGCTTATCATCAATATCAGTTTTGGCGTGCCGATTGGGATCGGGCTATGGCTGATAGGTATTCCCAATCCGATGTTGTGGGGCATGCTGGCAATTGTCTTGCGGTTTGTGCCCTATATCGGTCCCATTATGGCGGCGTTTTTCCCCTTGATGCTATCGCTTGCCGTTGATCCGGGATGGATGCTGCTGGTCTGGACCGCAGCCCTTTTCATCGTGCTTGAGCTGATCAGCAATAATATTATGGAGCCATTGCTCTATGGGTCGAAGACGGGCCTTTCGCCCGTTGCCATTCTCATGGCGGCAATCGTGTGGACATGGATTTGGGGACCTATCGGTCTTATTCTTTCGACGCCGTTGACCGTGTGTCTTGTGGTCCTCGGCAGGCATGTGCCGAAGTTTGAGTTTCTAGATGTGCTGCTTGGCAACGAGCCTGTGCTTTTGCCACCACAGCAATTGTATCAACGATTGCTGTCGGGGGATCCCGATGAGGCAACAGAGAAAGCGGAGGAATACCTCCAGTCAAACTCCATCGTCGATTATTATTCGTCTGTGGCCGTTCCTGCACTTCTATTAGCCGAACATGATCGCGGGCGCGGGGTGCTGGATGCTCCCAGACGCAATCGCGTTGCGCAAAGCATGGTGTTTCTCGTTGAAAACCTGTCTGACTATCATGAAATTCTCGAAGAAGAGATCAAGGTAGATGAGCAAGCCAAAACCGCCAAGGCAAAGACTAAAAAGGTAGAACCGACCAAACCAAAGACCATCATATCGGCTGGCGGACGCGGCAATCTGGACGACGCTGCCGCTGTTATTATGGGTGACATCCTTGAGCGCAATGATTGTGAGGTTGACGACATCACCCATGACGAGCTCGAGGCTGCGAATATCGCCAAGCTCGAACTTGCCGGTGTGAGCGCTATCTGCATCAGCTACCTTAACACCTCATCCATTGCCCATGCGCGATATTTGATACGGCGGATCAGGCGGCGGAACGCACGAATAAAAATCATAATCGGTTTTTGGGGTGAGGATGCCGAAAATGTGGACGCTGCAAAGATTGTCGGCTCCACACGCAACTGCATTTTTGCCTCTTCGATCGAGGATGCGATCGGCGAACTATGTTCCTGAGCCGTCGTTTTATGTATTTCTTTTTCGGGACGGATTTCAGCGGAACCAAGATATAGCTGCAGCGTTTCTCACAAGCTGATCGAGCCTTTGATCGGTAACATAAGACCCGGTGCCTGTTCCCCCGTGGGTGCCGGGTCGTTCGTTATTCGAATATTTTATCTATTTATATCAATAGCTTAATTGATTTTCTCTGGGAACAATCCTGCGTGAAGCCCGTTTAGTGATGTAGTTGAAAAAGCTTTCAGGGAGTATCCAATGGGTAGCACTAGCGACAAGATTTCCGGCGCGGCCAACAAGATGGCCGGTAATGTAAAACAGGCAGCCGGCAAGGCCACTGGTTCCAAGAAGATGGAGGCTGAGGGAAAGGCGCAGGAGCTGAAAGGCGATGTGCAATCAGCCAAGGGTAAGGCAAAAGACGCCGTTAAGAAGGTCGTCGACAAGGCTTGATAGTCCAAGAATGTGAAAAGTTTAACCGGTCCGCTTTTGGGCCGGTTGCTTTTTGCGCCAGACTCTGCCGATGCTGTTTCAACACAAATATAATCAAGGGAACCGTGGATGATATTACATGTAGGGTGCGAGCTAACATTTGAGTTCACGCAGGAAACACCCCTTGTAGCGATATTGAATGTCCATCATTCACGTTTTGACGATCTGGAAGGTATCGAAACTTTTCAGACAAACTTTGATTCAACGATCACAGGCTATCACGATCAATTCGGTAATTGGTGCAACCGCATTGTCGCCATGCCAGGCACCTTTATCTGTTCTACGAATGCTCTTGTGCGGGATAGCGGGTTGCCGGACCCTGTTGTGCTGGATGCTGTCCAACATCGCGTACAGGACCTGCCGGATGAAACGCTCGTATATCTCATGGGTAGCCGATACTGCGAAACCGATCTGCTGAGTGACGAGGCCTGGCGCTTGTTTGGCAATACGCCGGAGGGATGGCAGAGGGTGCAGGCTGTCTGCGACTTTGTGCACAACCATATCACCTTTGGCTATGAGTTTTCCAATCCGACCCGCACAGCTTCGTCTGGCTATTATGAAGGGCGTGGTGTTTGCCGTGATTTTACCCATTTGGCCGTTGCATTTTGCCGGTGCCTGAACATTCCAACCCGCTACTGCACCGGCTATATCACCGATATCGGCGTGCCGCCGCCACATGCCGAGATGGATTTTTGTGCCTGGATGGAAGTTTATCTTGGCGGTGCCTGGCACGCATTTGATCCGCGCAACAATAAGCCTCGTATCGGCCGGATAAAGGTAGCGCATGGCCGAGACGCGGCAGACGTGCCTTTGACCAATATTTTTGGCCCGAATTTGCTGACGAAGTTCAAGGTATGGGCGAAGGAAGCCCGCTAGATCGCCGGACGTCCTCATGGACTCAACATGGCGATCTATCCTTTTATTTTAGCATCGGATTATCCGAAAACCGGGATCCCACTTTTCGGTCCGATGCTTTAATGCGCAACCTTATCGCTATCTAATTGTTTTACTGGATCGACGGGCAATAATTCCAGGAGCACAAAATGAGTCAGCGAGCTATTGATTTCGTTAATAACTGGATTGAAGCTAATATCGATACCAACAAGCCAGTTGATATGGAGCATCACGATCGTCGCCCTCAGCGTCTCGCGGAACGTTGTGCTGCCGATGCCGAGGCTGCGGGTATCACCGAAGCTGAGATCAAGGATGGTTTGGGTGATCTCGAAGTGTGCATGATTGCCGCGGTCGACAGGGTTGCACTGGCTAAATCTGAGAAATAGGTCTGATCAGCGTTCTATGCGTGTGGAAAGGATGATTGACGACATCGTTCTTTCGACGCCTTCCAATGCGCCGATTTCGTCGAGCAACCTGTCCAATTCCTGGATTGATGGGGCCTCAACAATAACAATCATATCGAACTGCCCGCTAACCGAATGCAGGGTTCTGACCCATGGTATTTTGCGCAACGAAGCTTCGACCCGTACAGCAAATTTGGGCAAGGCAGTGACCAGCACATGCGCCTTGACCAAATTCTGCTGATATTCCGGCGATAGCTGGACGCTGTATCCGCGGATCATTCCCCGATTTTCGAGCCGTTCGATGCGGCTCTGCACTGTGGTGCGTGACAGCCCGAGCTTACGCGCAAGGTCGGCTGTGGAGGCCCGGGCATTTTCCCGGAGCAGGGAAAGCAGGGCATGATCAGCTTGTGTCAGCATAATGACAAATCCACTCGGCATATTAGTTAAACTTAAGAGTTATATCGTCAGTATATACACTGCATTTCGCCGAGCAATATGAGAAAATTCCGAAAGGTTTATGCATATTCAGGGGAATCACATGAAAGAGATCGTCGTTGTAGGGGCAGGCAAAATCGGAGGAACGATTGCCAATTTGCTGAGCGAGACAGGGGAATATCACGTAACTGTCGTTGATCGCGCGCAGACACAATTGGATGCACTTGAGGTTTCAGCGCATGTGGCTACCAGCTGTATTGAAATTGCTGAAGCGGGCGTGCTTGAAAAAGTGCTGGACGGCAAGTTCGCTGTTCTGAGCGCGGCACCGTTCCATCTGACCACACGCATCGCTGAGGCCGCTGCCAAATCCGGCGTCCACTATCTCGATCTGACGGAAGACGTTGCCAGCACGCGCATTGTCAAGCAATTGGCGACAACAGCAAAGACTGCGTTCATTCCGCAATGTGGTCTCGCGCCCGGGTTTATCTCCATCGTTGCCAATGATCTGGCCAAGCGCTTCGATACGCTGGAAAGCGTTCGCATGCGCGTTGGCGCGCTGCCGCAATATCCATCCAACGCGCTCAACTATAATCTTACCTGGTCGACGGATGGCGTGATCAATGAATATTGCGAGCCATGTGAAGCGATTGTCGACGGTGAACTGACCGAAGTTCCACCGCTTGAAGAGCGCGAAGAATTTTCGCTCGATGGCGTAACCTACGAGGCATTCAACACATCGGGCGGACTTGGCACATTGTGCGAGAGTCTCTTGGGCAAGGTGCGTACGCTCAATTATCGTACGATCCGCTATCCCGGCCATGCCGCCATCATGAAGGCGTTGCTGAACGATCTCGGACTGCGCGATCGCCGGGATGTTTTCAAGGACATTCTTGAAAACGCCCTGCCATCAACCACGCAGGACGTGGTTGTGATCTTCGTAACGGTCAGCGGCCGCAAGAAGGGGCGCCTGTTGCAGGAAACTTATGCAAACAAGGTCTATAGCGGCCATATCGGATCGCAGCTTTATAGCGGTATCCAGATCACCACAGCATCGGCCATTTGCGCTGTTGTGGACATGCTTGCGAAGGGTGACCTGCCACAGCAGGGCTTCATCAAACAGGAAGACATCGCACTTGATGCATTTCTGGCTAACCGTTTCGGCAAGGCCTATGCCCAGACCGAGACTGCCGGGCGTCTCGTTGCCTAATAGTATTTGAGATCAAATAGATCGCCACCGCCTTCGCGGTGGCGATTGAATTGCGTGGTTTAACTATGCCCACTCGCCATTGCGCATAACGGGAACAGTCGAGCCATCCTTATGGATGCCATCCACATCGATTTCTCCAGATCCAATCATCCAGTCGATATGAATAAGGCTCTTATTTCCGCCCTTTGATGCTATCTCCTCCGGACTCAACGTTCCGCCATTGATGAAGCATTTCGAGTAGCATTGACCGAGTGCTATATGGCTTGCAGCATTTTCATCGAACAGCGTGTTGAAGAACAGCAGCCCTGAAGCAGAAATCGGCGAAGAATGCGGGACAAGCGCCACTTCACCGAGGCGGCGGGCACCTTCATCCGTACCGAGAATTTTATTGAATACTTCCTCGCCGCGTGTCGCCTTGGCTTCGACGATCTTTCCAGCTTCAAAGCGAACCTGAATATTTTCGATCAAAGTACCCTGATATGACAATGGTTTGGTGCTGGATACGTGACCGTCAACCCGAAGAGCATGCGGGGTGGTGAATACTTCTTCGGTCGGAATATTCGGATTGCAGGTGATGCCATTCTTGGCCCTTGAAGCGCCACCTTGCCATTCATGTTCATCGGCCAGCCCTACGGTCAGATCTGTGCCGGGGCCTTTGAAGTTCAGGGAAGCAAAGTTCAGGCCGTTCAGCCACTCCCTGCGCTTGAGCAATGCGGCATTGTGGTCGCGCCAGGCGCTGACCGGATCATCAATATCCACACGGGAAGCAGAGAAAATGGCATCGGCAAGCATTATGACAGCTGCATCGGGGTCCTGATCGGGAAAAACCTGCTTAGCCCAAGAGGGGTTGGGATAGGAGACGATGTTCCAGTTAACGTCGAAGCCAGTGATTTTTTCCAGCGCTGGTTGATAGGCTTTCGATTGCGCCCTGTTCGCCCGCGCGACTTTCTCGGGATCTTCTGCCGATAACAACATGGGATTATCGCCAGAAATGGCGAGGCGCGCCGTATTGGCAGAAAACGCTTTTGCCATCCCTTCGTAAAGCCAGCCTGCGGAATGGTCGAAACTATCCTCTGGCGCATTGCGATAACGCATCAGCGTTGTTTCTTCGTCATTGTAAAAGGTCGTGACCAATCCCGCGCCTGCCTTATAGGCATGCTCAGTGATGCGGCGAACAAGAGGAAGGGCGGCAAGCGGTGCTGTGATCAAAAGGTCCTGTCCCGGCTGCAATTGCAAACCGATTTTCACGGCAACCTCGCCCAGCCGATCGAGTTTGACTGGGTCGATGGAAGGGATCTTTTGAGATGAATTCATAATATACCCATGCGGTTAAAAAGTTTGCGTCAACATAAAGCGGGTTTACCGCCCTCTTCAAGTCGGTAGTGTGGATTTATTCAGCCCACACGCCGGACTGATTTCTCAGGCATTTTGTTTGAGAAAATTGGCAAACCGGGATTCAAAATCCGGATGCCACCGCGAAAGCGGCGGACGGTTTTGGATAATATCATTTGCTGCCCAGAGAATTCGCTTCTCGTCCAAAGCGCGAGTAACGTCATTATCAGGGCACAGAATGTAAAAGTCGCCAGCCGCCACGCTCTCCAGCATGAAATCAACTGTCTGTTCCGGTGTCCACGCGCCAGCGGGTTTCTCAACGCGGTCGCCCTTTGTAAGGGCCGTATAAACAAAGCCCGGAATGAACAGATGTGCGGTTACGTGACAGTCTTTCGTGTTACGTAACTCGTGTTGCAACGCCTCCGTAAAGGTCTTTACCCCTGATTTGGAAACGTTATAGGCGGGGTCACCCGGTGGAGTGGTTATGCCTTGCTTCGATCCCGTGTTGATAATCAAACCCGGCGTCTGACGCTTGATCATTGACGGGCCGAATATCTGACAGCCGTGAACCACGGCCATCAAATTGGTTGCAATAATGCGATCCCAATTGCTGCCGTCGAAGACGCTGCTTCCAGGTTGGATGCCGGCATTGTTCATTAAAATGTCGGTCTGGCCGAATTTCTCATCGACAATCTGTTTCAAATTCCGCAGATCGTCGGGGCGTGTCACGTCTGTAGCAACTGCGATGACGGCATCCGGATGAGCTGGCTGCAAATCTGCAACTTCCCGACACGCCTGCTCCAACCTCTCTCCGCCCAGATCGGCAATGGCAACCTTCATTCCCAAACCAGCAAAACGCTTTGCCGCCGCCAGACCGATACCCGAGGCCCCTCCAGTAATTACGGCAACATTGGACGGGGATAAAGCGGGATGGTTCATGACAGTCGTCCTCAAATGCGTTGCGAAATGAAGGAGCTTTTCAAGGCGTTGAACTTACGAGGCCATCAGCCGAAATTGGGCACACGCAGATAATGAGGAAGCGGGGTTATTTGTTCCTTGGGCAGGCGGCTTTCTGGCGACACCCGCGTCTCAGGCTTGATAACTGCCTTTGCAGACTTCAGACGCCGGGCCTCAATGATTTCTCTTTCCGAACTCTCTCCCATTGAAAGTGCTTTCAAAAGGATCATTCGCGCTTCGTCGACTATCGACGACTGATTTTCATTGAGGGCGATGTCGAGTATAACGCGCCGGAAATCTGTAAGCTCGATCGGTTTTCCTGCGGCTGCGCGCTGCCGTGCAGCATTCTCTTTATCGATCAGAGCATAAAGTTTTTCTCGCAGATCGGCTCCCACATTTTCATACTGCATGGCGATATCGGGAGCTACCGCGGCCAGTTTTTGCTTCTGCCGTTCGCGGTGCCGTCTCTGTCGTTCTGCGTTGCTCAGTGCCATGTATGAATGTCTACGCCGTTAACAAACGAATCACTTACCCCACCTGTGATAGGCCTGCATGCCGTAACGGGCAAGATTCAGGAGGTGTTACGCACAAATCTGTTGCCCAATAAAGTGTGGTTAAATGTTACGTAACGTTTGAAAACATTGAATTTTTTGCTGAAAATTTATGCTGAACAAATTGTTAGGAACCTTGCTCGTATTCTTGCTCACGAATCAATGCAAACGCGGCAAATGCCGTCCGGGAATAAGCGAGCATGCAAAAAGTTAACCCTGCTACGAATTGCCAAATAATCCCTTTTCCGATGACGAAGAGACTAGCTACGGTTCGCGAAGTTGCGGCCACGCTGAAGGAAAAAAACGGTCGCCAAGCTGAAGCCTATCGAAACAAGGTCGCTGATGGCCTGTTCGAACATCTGGCTCGGATCGGCCTTTCCGAAGACGAGCAGGATGAAGAAGTCGGGGCGTTTTTCAGCGCGGTGGAGCTGGAAATGTTCCAGATGTACGATCCAAGCGGCATTTATGGAGACCGCTCCGTTTATTGACAAGGTGCGCCCGTCCCAGGGCGCTATACAATTTGCTTTTGGCCTTGCAATACATGAAAATGCTGCATGACAAGCGAACAGAGATGCTATGTGCACACCGACAAGAAAAGCGACGGCAAATGGTATTATGTCGTCGTTATCGATAGTGAGACAGGCGCCTTGATGGGGCCGCACGATACCGAAGACCAAGCTCTCGCTGCTGGCCAGAAAGATCTGGAAAATCTTAGTATCAATGATGATGAATAGCCCGTTTGCAGCCGGGCGAGCATTCCAAACTCGCCGGGCTCTATCTGTCAGCCAATGCTGTTAATTTGGGCTTGTGGAAAGCTTGTCGAAATCCTCATCCAGCCGTTTAAGCGCTGTGGTTACGACGCGCCGTCTGTCTGCGACCCAAGCTTCTTGCGAGGCGATTTTTTCTTTGGCCGTTTTGATCATCCGCGCCATTTCCTTGGGCTGCGGCCCGCCGCTAGTGGCTCGATTCCTAACGATTGCGACTGGGTCGAGCGTTGCTCGAAACTCTTCCTCGTTCATAGGGAGCTGGTCTGAAAAGCTCGATCCCTTGACAGCTTCCTTGTAGATTCGCTGCGCATCGGCATAGGGGAAGTCGAGTGGCTTGATATTTTGTGATTTGGCAAAATCCACGATCTCGGACGCAAAGTGATGCCCGACGCGGAAAGGCAGTTTATATTTGCGCATCAAAACATCCGCGAGTTCTTGCGAAGCAGTCCAGTCGCTGTTCAGCTCTTCAAGGGAACGGTTCGGGTCGATCACGAGCGAGCCGAGTATTTTTTCCCAGCCTTCCAGCGCTTTGATCGCGCTTTCGACAATTTCTGTGTTGGCATCCTCGTCTTTTGCATCCGGCATGCCGGGCGTAATGTTGTGCGCTTGGATAATGGGTCCCATAGCCAATGTCACTGCGGTGGAAGCAGCTTGCCTTGTGGAATTGAGAATTCCAGGATTGCGCTTCTGGGGCATCGCGCTGGACACATATGTGTTGCCTCCCCCTGTTTGCAGCAATATCCACGGGCGGGGCTGCGCATATTGCGTCATGATATCTTCAATGAACTGTCCGGTATGGAGTGCGATACTTGTAACGATCGCTCCAACTTCGACCGGTTCATCTACCGGGGATATTTGTGAGGCGTCATATGCATTGTCAACGACGCCACTGAAGCCGAGATAATCCGCCATTCGAGTTCGATTGAGTGGCCAGCTTGTGCCGTTCAGTACGGTGGTTCCCATCGGGCTTCTGTCAACACGGGCATAGGCTTCCCTGATACGCTGAGCATCTCGCTCCAGACCTGCTGCATGGCCAAGCAGGTAGTGTCCGAAACTATTGGGTTGCGCCGCGACGCCGTTGGTATAGTTGGGTACGATCGTATCGACGTGGCGCTCTGCAAGATCAACGAGGGCGCTTGTTGTTTTATCCAGCTGATGTGCAAGTCTTAGTAGATCATCCCGCATGATGGCGGCCCTGTAGGTCGAATGCATATCCTGGCTCGAACGCCCGGCATGGATTAACGTGACCTCCGGGCCTGCTGCTTCAATGAGCAAAGGCTCAAATGATATTACGGTTGAGGGCCGCTTTGCTCCAGGTTGAGCCCCATCTGCAAGGACCTTCTTCAGCCCGGCGGCGATCTTTGGCGTGAGGTCTTTGTCGAGCAATCCTTCGTCGGAATTGATAATGATCGTCGCCTTGTTGATCATGCCCAACCAGAAGAATTCGTCCCTCGGTGGTTGTTCTGCAGCGATTGCAACGCCGCTATGAACACTTGCAACCAATGTAAGTGCATAAAGAAGTGTTTTCATGATGCCTCCCAGCGCCTGCGGCGACACCAAAGGAAATGGCACACCGCAGGACTTTTATTACATGGACAAGAGATCAAACTGAATAATCAGTTTGCCAAGACCAGTGCTTCTTCTTCGGCCAGTTCGCCGTTAAGCGCCTGGGCCAGTTTGTCTTTGTCGAGCTCGCCTTCCCAACGCGCTACGACAATCGTTGCAACAGCATTGCCAACAAGGTTGGTCAAGGCACGGCATTCTGACATGAAGCGATCAATACCCAGGATTAGCGCCATGCCCGCAACGGGAACCGCCGGCACAACAGAAAGCGTCGCCGCAAGGGTAATAAAGCCGGCACCGGTGATACCGGCAGCGCCTTTGGAACTCAGCATGGCGACGAGCAAAAGCAGAATTTGATCCGACATGCTCAAATGGATGTTTGTTGCTTGAGCAATGAACAGGGCGGCCAGGGTCATATAAATGTTTGTGCCGTCCAGATTAAAAGAATAGCCGGTCGGGATAACGAGGCCGACCACGGACTTCTTGCAACCCGCTTTTTCCATCTTGGCCATAAGGGTTGGCAGCGCTGCTTCCGAAGAGCTGGTACCAAGCACCAGCAAGAGCTCTTCCTTGATGTAGCGGATCAGAGCCAAAATGGAAAAACCATTATACCAGGCAACCGCGCCGAGAATGACAAGCACGAACAGGAGTGATGTCAAATAGAATGTGCCGATCAACATGATCAAATTGGCGACAGACCCGATGCCATATTTCCCGATGGTGAACGCCATTGCTCCGAATGCGCCAATGGGCGCTGCCTTCATCAAGATGGCAACAAGTTTGAAGATCGGTGCCGAAAGCGTCAGAAGAAAGTTGGTGACTGGCTCGGCTTTCTCACCGACCATGGCAAGCGAAAGACCAAACAGCACCGAGAAGAACAGCACCTGCAGAATATCGCCGGATGCGAAAGCGCCGACGATCGTGGTCGGAATGATATTGTTCAGGAATCCAATGATGCTCTGCTCATGCGCCTGCTGCGTGTAGGTTGCAACCGCTTTTGGATCAAGCGAGGCAGGATCAATATTCATGCCTGCACCAGGTTGAACAACATTGGCAACGACCAGTCCGACGATCAAGGCAAGCGTCGAAAACGTCAGAAAGTAGATCATGGCCTTGCCAGCAACGCGGCCGACTTTCTTAAGATCGCTCATACCGGCAATGCCGGTGGATACGGTCAGAAAAATGACAGGGGCGATGATCATTTTTACCAGCTTGATGAAAGCATCGCCAAGCGGTTTCATACTGGTTCCAAGGTCAGGATAATAATGCCCAAGCGCGATGCCGATGGCGATTGCGACAAGTACCTGAAAATATAAATGGCTATAGATCGGAGCCTTTTTTGATGGCTGCAGGCCAGCATTGGCCGTGGTTAGTGTCACCGGACTCATGACTTCCTCCATGATGCGAGCCTCGTCTGACAGGACCAACCTGCTAGCCTCCCAGGCTCAATTACAGACGGACCGACCGTCTGCAGCCATGGAATGCAAATGGCGTGCCAGTTATTGGTAATTCTATAACTATTTGAAATTAATACATTTTTTTATTCATAAGCTTCGACTCCGCCTCAAATTGTGTGGTATGCCGCACAGATTCATTGTATTTTGTGCGGATATATGCACACCTATGTTCATGGATGATCATCCACAAAAGGCCTCTGAAATCCTCACCCCGACAGCGCGATCTGGTTGGGCCAGCAAGGCTGTTCTAGCCACCTTTGCTGTAATCATAATTTTTGCGGCGCTTTTCGTGGCGGGCAATATTGGCCGCGAACGCGGGTATCAGATCGTGATGGACCGTGCGAAAAGCACAGCTGAATTAAATGCAGTTCTCCTGCGCACCGTGCTCGAAAAGCAAAGAGCGGTTCCTTTTGTCCTGTCCCAAGACAGGGATGTTATGAGTGCGCTTTCCACTCGCAGCGAGAGCCAGCTCCAACGTCTCAATCATAAATTTGAAAGCCTTATCGATGGCACCGGATCTGCTGTAATTTACCTGCTTGATGCAAATGGACTGGCAATCGCTGCGAGCAACTGGAACGAGCCGATCAGTTTCGTCGGAACCAATTACAGTTTTCGGCCCTATTACACACGCGCCATCAGAAATGGCAGCGCAGAACATTACGCCCTTGGCACTGTCAGCAAGCGGCCGGGACTTTATATTTCAAAGCGCATTGATAGCCCGGCTGGACCACTAGGCGTCATTGTTGTCAAACTGGAGTTTGATGAAATCGAAGCGGACTGGCGCCGCAACAGCGATCCGACCTTGGTGGTTGATCAACGCGGTATCGTGCTGGTCACAAGCTTTCCCGACTGGCGTTTTATGACAGAAAGTGTCATCCCCGCCGAGCGAATGGGGCCGCTTCGCGAGAGTCTGCAATTTGGCGGCGCGCCATTGGAGCCGCTGGATATTTCTCCGCCCATGCCAACGGCGCAGCCGGATATTGTTCAAGCCAGGTTGCCGGGCGCCCCGTCCCGAAGAGAATTCGTACGGGTTCAAACCTCGGTTCCGACCACGAGTTGGAAATTGCAATCATTGACGCCTGCCGCACCAACGGTGACCGAGTCTGTCCGTACCGCTCAGTTGATTACACTGCTCTTTCTTGCTCCCTTGCTGGGTCTCACTGCTTTTATTCTTCGCCGGCGCGGACTGGCATTGCGCCGGGCGCACGAACAGGAAGTGGCGAGGGTTGAACTTGAGCGCCGTGTTGCTGCCCGCACTGCGGATTTGAGTGCGGCGCATGCCGAGCTGGTCATGCAGGCGGAAGAACGTCAAAAGACGGAAACAAAACTCCAGTCCGTCCAATTGGAGCTTGTGCAGGCGAACCGCCTGGCAATTCTCGGTCAGGTGACTGCAGGGGTGGCGCATGAGATTAACCAGCCTGTGGCGGCCATTCGATCCTATGCTGATAATGCGGCAACGTTTTTGGGGCGCAATCAGGTCGATTCCGCCAAAGACAATTTGAAGACTATTGCCGGGCTGACGGAACGCATCGGAAGCATCACCGACGAACTCAGGACCTTTTCCCGCAAAGGCACGGGAGATTCTGGGCCTGTCAGTGTCAGTGATATCATCGAAGGTGCGATGCTGCTTCTCGGAAGCAGATTTCGCCAGCGTGCCGGACAAATCCTGACTGAAATGCCTCCTCCCGAAGTGAAGGTCTATGGCAACCGCATCCGCCTCGAACAAGTTCTGATCAATCTCATGCAAAATGCGCTTGAAGCGACGGAAGGTGGACCCGCCAGCAAGATCAGCGTGCGCTGTTCCGTTGACCAAGAGGAACTGCGATTGATTGTTGCTGATAATGGTCCTGGAATACCCGATTCAATCATGCAGATGCTCTTTACACCCTTCAACACGTCCAAGGATCGGGGCCTGGGGCTTGGTCTGGTGATCTGCCATGACATTGTTGCGGAGTATGGGGGGCGCATCGAGGTTGAAAGCAGCTCTGCCGGGACCGAGTTTACCGTGCATCTGAAAAAGGTGGTCTGACCATGGATTCAAATCAAATTGCCTTTGTTGAAGATGATGACGACCTGCGTGCTGCAAATTGCCAGACGCTTGAACTGGCAGGCTTCAACGTGCAGCCATTTCCCAATGCAATGCTCGCTTTGCGATTCCTGACGCCGGACTTTCCGGGTGTTGTCGTGACCGATGTGAGGATGCCTCACATTGACGGGCTTGAGCTGTTTCGCCGTTTGCGTGAAATGGACTCCGATCTGCCCGTCATCCTTATAACCGGACATGGTGATATCGATATGGCTGTCGAGGCGATCCATAAGGGCGCCTATGATTTTATCGCCAAGCCCTATCCAGCCGATCGCCTTGTGCAAAGCATAATGCGAGCATTGGAGAAACGCCGGCTCGTCATGGAGAACCGCGAATTGCGTTTGGCGGTGGAAAACACCAATGAATCACTGCCGCTGATCGGTCAAACGCCCGTTATGCAAAACCTTCGAAAGACCCTGCGCCATGTGGCAGGTGCCGATGTCGACGTATTGATCGCCGGTGAAACAGGGACGGGGAAAGAGGTTGTTGCCGGACTTTTGCATGAATGGAGCAGGCGCAAACAGGGGAACTTCGTTGCGCTGAACTGCGGGGCTTTGCCGGAAACAGTCATAGAAAGCGAATTGTTTGGCCACGAAGCCGGAGCTTTCACGGGGGCACAAAAGAAGCGTGTTGGCCGCATTGAGCACTCTAGTGGCGGAACCTTGTTTCTCGATGAGATTGAGAGCATGCCTCTTTCAACGCAGGTAAAACTTCTACGCGTTTTGGAAAGCCGGGAAATTACACCGCTTGGCACCAACGAACACCGGCCCGTCGATTTGCGCGTGGTGGCCGCGGCCAAGGTTGACCTTGGGAGCGCCGACCAGCGCGTCAATTTTCGCGAGGATTTGTTCTACAGGCTCAATGTCGTGACTGTTTCAATTCCTCCGCTGCGTGAGCGGCGCGATGATATCATGCTTCTGTTTACCCATTTTCTGCATCGCGCTTCGGCAAGATTCAAAACAGATGTGCCAGAGATCACAGCCGCGCAGCGCTCCTATCTCATGCAGCATGACTGGCCCGGAAATGTGCGCGAGCTGGTGCATTTTGCCGAACGTGCTGCACTTGGTCTTGATGGTATTGAAACAACAAAATCAGATATTGAAAGCGACGGTTCAAGTTTGCCGCAAGCCATGGAACGATATGAGGCGCGGCTTATCCAGCAAGCATTGGCAGCAAATGGCGGGGATGTGCGCTCCACGATCCAGGCGCTCGGTATCCCGCGCAAAACCTTCTACGACAAGCTGCAGCGTCACGGGATTGACCGATCCGACTACGTCTCAGGCAAGTGATAAGTGAGCTCTCTGAACGCGCCTGCTGGCGCAATGTAAATGGCGGAGAGGGAGGGATTTGAACCCCCGATGGAGTTGCCCCCATGCCGCATTTCGAGTGCGGTGCTTTCAACCACTCAGCCACCTCTCCGCATATAGGGTCCACGTAAAGACCCGTATTTTTAGTGCTGCGATGCCCCAAAGGGCTTGGCTTGAGCGTGCGACGCGCTAGATAGCGGGCAAAGCGCGCAGATACAAGAGCAATTTTGCGTTAAATTTCTTGACTCCGCCTCGCTCCTGATCTTATAAGCGCGCAACGACTGGCGTGGGGGATTCTCCGCGCCGTTTGTTTTTGAATTCGGGTGCCTTCGTTCTTATGGATAAAAGTGCCTTTCGATCAATCTGTCACGACTGACAAAAAGACGGTTATTGCCGGGAAACTGGCAGAAAACCGAACCGAACGCCGAAAGGGCACAAAATGTTCGCAGTCATCAAGACCGGTGGTAAGCAGTATCGCGTTGCCGCCAATGACCTACTCAAGGTCGAAAAAGTTTCCGGCAATGCCGGCGATATCGTACAGTTCGCAGAAGTTCTGATGGTTGGCGTCGGTGCTGACGCAACAATCGGCGCTCCTGTAGTCAGCGGCGCGCTGGTCACAGCCGAAGTCGTTGAACAGGGCCGCGCACGCAAGGTTATTGCCTTCAAGAAGCGCCGTCGCCAGAATTCGAAGCGTACACGCGGTCATCGTCAGGAATTGACAACGATCCGTATCGCTGAGATTCTTACCGGTGGTGCCAAGCCTTCGAAGACTGCCGCTGAAAAGCCGGCCAACAAGAAGCCTGCAAAGGCTGAAGTTGCTGCTGCTGACGCGACAGAGACCAAAGCCGCCCCAAAGGCCAAAGCTGCGCCCAAGAAGGCTGCTGCCAAGGCTGAGAAGCCCGCTTCGGGCGAATAAGAACAGGTTTAAAGGAGCAATCCCATGGCACACAAAAAAGCTGGTGGTTCGTCACGCAACGGTCGTGATTCAGAATCAAAGCGCCTTGGCGTAAAGAAGTTCGGCGGCGAGCGCGTGCTTGCTGGCAACATTCTCGTTCGTCAACGCGGCACCAAATGGCACCCCGGTGTCAATGTTGGTCTTGGTAAGGACCACACTCTGTTTGCGCTTGAAGCAGGCACAGTTTCTTTCCGTACCAAAGCCAACGGCCGTAGTTTCGTGTCGATCGTCACCCCGATCGCCGAAGCAGCAGAATAGCCGGTCATGCTTGAAGCACCGGCGTCCCATCGGACCCGGTGAAAAATGGCAACCGCCAAAAGATCAAAGGGAGATGGGGCACTACCCGTCTCCCTTTTCGTATCTGGAGGAATGAAAAATGGTTGCTGATATACTTGAAGAAGATGATGAACGGCTTGATCTGATAGACTGTCCGGTTCTCGTTACGGACCGCCTTATCTTGCGGGCGCCTCATATTGAGGATGTGGACGCAATTGCCAATCTTGCCGATAATCTGCGCGTGGCAGAAATGCTGTCACGCATGCCGCACCCCTACACGAAAGCCCATGCGGTTGATTTCGTGCGCCGCGCCAATGCGGGCGAGATTGGCAAATGCGTCTATGCCATTACCCTTGCTCAAAATGGAACCTTCGTTGGTTGTTGCGGAATCAATTATCGACGTGGCGCCGGCAAGGATGAACTGGAAATAGGCTACTGGCTTGGCGAGCCGCATTGGGGCAAGGGTTATGCGACCGAAGCTGCTCATGCGCTGGTGGATCTGGTGTTCCGCGCAACGCAGGTCGAAAAGCTTTACGCTTCGTGCCGTGTGTCGAACATTGCATCGCGCCGGGTGCTCTATAAGAGCGGATTCCAGTATACGAATACGGGTATGATGGATTCCATCAATGCGGGCAATGTTCCAGTGGAGCGCTATATGCTCGATAGACGTACCTGGATTGGTCTTCGGAGTTGGACTTCCTAACGCCCTGGATGAAGTAAGATGGTGCTGGAGGTATTTTCGACCTCCAGCGCTGACAATAAAAACTCAACGCGCTGGTTCCCGAATGCTCAAACTGACGGGAACTGGCCAGTTTTATTCTCGCTGGAATTGCTGTATTGCCTGCAAGCGACACAAAAGGACTGAATTTCCATGAAGTTTCTCGATCAGGCGAAAGTCTATATCCGCTCCGGCGACGGTGGTGCCGGTTCGGTATCTTTTCGCCGTGAAAAATTCCTGGAATTTGGTGGCCCTGATGGCGGGGATGGAGGTCGCGGTGGCGATGTATGGGCCGAAGCCGTCGATGGCTTGAATACATTGATCGACTATCGCTATCAGCAGCATTTCAAGGCCAAGACAGGCATGCACGGCATGGGCCGGGACATGACCGGCGGTAAGGGCGCGGATGTCGTTTTGAAAGTGCCGGTCGGCACGCAGATTTTCGAAAATGACAATGAAACGCTGATCGTCGATTTCACGGTGGTGGGGCAGCGCTATCGTCTGGCCAAGGGCGGTAATGGCGGCTTTGGCAATGCGCATTTCAAAACCTCAACCAATCAGGCTCCACGACGTGCCAATCCCGGTCTAGAGGGTGAGGAGCGTAATCTTTGGCTCCGGCTTAAGCTCATTGCCGATGCTGGATTGCTGGGCAAGCCCAATGCGGGCAAGTCGACATTCCTTGCCAGTGTCACAGCTGCTAAACCCAAGATCGCTGACTACCCGTTTACAACGCTCCATCCCAATTTGGGGGTCGCGCGTGTTGACGCTCGCGAGTTTGTTATTGCCGATATTCCCGGTTTGATCGAAGGCGCTCATGAAGGTGTAGGGATCGGCGACCGGTTCCTTGGTCACGTGGAGAGGACACGTGTCCTTTTGCACCTGGTCTCAGCTCAGGAAGAAAATGTTGCCGAGGCCTACAAGACTGTGCGCAATGAATTGAAAGCCTATGGCGGAGGACTGGCGGAAAAGCTGGAAATCGTTGCCTTGAGCCAAATCGATACATTGGACGCCGCAGCACGCAAAAAGAAGATTGCCGCGCTGAAGAAAGCATCCGGTGTTGAGCCGATGCTCTTGTCTTCAGTCAGCCGCGAGGGCGTCGAGCAAGTCTTGCGGGCATTGTCAGCGATTATTCTTGAATCGCGAAAATCAGAAGCGCCTGTAGAGGTCGATAACCGCTACAAATATTGAGTATCGCAATGTCTGTGAAATCCACACAACACCGCAGTGATAATGAGCATGGCGCAGCGGGCGCTTCGCCAACGCTGCGGAACTATCGGCGTATTGTTGTGAAAATCGGTTCGGCATTGCTTGTCGACCGGACCAGCGGATTGAAGAGGCAGTGGCTGGAAAGCCTGGGCGCGGATGTTGCCGCGCTTGCCGCTTCAGGCGTGGAAGTGATGATCGTCTCATCGGGTGCCATCGCTCTTGGACGGAATGTGCTGGGTTTGCCAAAAGGCGCGTTGCGGCTGGAAGAAAGTCAAGCCGCCGCAGCAGCCGGACAGATCGAACTTGCCAAGGCCTATGCCGAGGTCCTGAGTGGTCACAGTTTGCGGGCAGGGCAAATCCTTCTTACGCTAGCTGATACGGAAGAGCGGCGCCGCTATCTTAATGCACGTGCGACTCTCAGCACATTGTTACGATTGAAGGCCGTGCCTGTGATCAATGAGAATGACACGGTTGCCACAACGGAAATCCGTTATGGCGACAATGACCGGCTTGCGGCGCGTGTTGCAACGATGATGAGCGCAGATTTGCTGATCCTGCTTTCGGATATTGATGGGCTCTATACGGCTCCGCCGCATCAGAACCCTGACGCGCAATTCATACCAATGGTTGAGGCGATTACGCCTGATATCGAAGCCATGGCGGGAGCCGCAGCTTCCGAATATTCGCGTGGCGGCATGAAAACCAAGCTTGATGCGGGCAAGATTGCAAATGCTGCGGGCACGGCGATGATCATAGCTTCGGGCACGCGGTTGAACCCGCTTGCGGCCATTGACGGTGGCGAACGCTCGACTTTATTCCGGGCAAGCACATCACCGGTAAATGCCTGGAAAACATGGATTTCCGGCAATCTGGAACCATCAGGCCGACTGGTGATCGACGATGGGGCTCTGGTGGCATTGAAATCAGGCAAATCGCTGCTGTCGGCAGGGGTTCGCGAGGTTTACGGACAATTCATGCGCGGTGATACTGTTGCCGTCGTGGGGCCCGATGGCAAAGAGGCGGCACGGGGGCTGATTGCCTATGATGCGGCAGATGCCGTAAAAATTGCTGGCCGCAAGACGAGCGAGATTGCGGAAATATTGGGTTATGATGCCCGCTCAGCGATGATACACCGCGATGATCTGGTGGTGCGCGCAGCAAAACAGCTTGCTGTTGCGAAGGAGTAGAACATGTTGACACGTACAGGTGCAAACACTCCAGAGGCTGAAGCCATAGTTGAATTGATGGCAGAGACAGGCCGCAAGGCACGAGCGGCCGCGCGTCCATTGGCTATAGCATCGCCGGAAGTCAAAACGGCTGCGCTCTTGGCAATGGCGGATTGCATTGAACGCCGCAAAGCGGAAATTCTTCAAGCCAACGAGCAGGATATGACCAATGGCGCAGCTGCGGGAATGACGCCTGCGCTGCTTGACCGGCTCAAGCTTGATGACAAACGGATCAGTGGTATCGCCGACAGTATCCGTGTCATTGCCGACTTGGCTGATCCTGTCGGTCAGGTTATTGCAGAGTGGGACCGCCCGAATGGTTTGCATATTGAGCGTGTCCGTACTCCGCTCGGCGTTATCGGCGTCATCTATGAAAGCAGACCGAATGTTACAGCGGATGCTGGAGCGCTGTGTTTAAAGTCCGGCAATGCCGTAATTTTGCGTGGCGGCTCGGATTCAGTGCATTCCTCACGGGCGATCCATGCGGCCCTTTCAGAGGGGTTGGAGTTGTCGGGTTTGCCGCGCGACGCAATCCAACTCGTATCGACAACCGATCGTAGCGCCGTTGGAGAGATGCTCAAAGGGCTTGATGGCAATCTCGACGTAATCATCCCACGTGGCGGAAAGAGCCTTGTTGCAAGAGTGCAGGCAGAGGCACGTGTTCCGGTTTTTGCGCATCTGGAGGGGCTCTGCCACGTCTATATTGATGGATCGGCCGACCTTAATCTGGCGCGCAAGATTGTTGTGAATGCTAAAATGCGCCGGACAGGCGTTTGCGGATCCGCGGAGACGCTTCTGGTCGACCGGCTTATTGCACCGACTTATCTCACGCCGCTATTGAATGATCTTGTTGAAGCGGGCTGCGAAATTCGCGGAGACGAGCAGGTGACCAAGCTTTACGGCAAAGCGAAAGTTGCGACGGAAGCGGATTGGTCAACTGAATATCTGGATGCGATCATTTCCGTGAAACTGGTCGATGGTATTGAGGGTGCGCTGGACCATATAAATCGCTATTCATCGCATCACACGGAAGCGGTCATCGCCGAAGATGAAAGTGTCGTGGAGCGGTTCTTCAATGAAATCGACTCAGCGATTCTGTTGCACAATGCATCGACGCAATTTGCCGATGGCGGTGAGTTCGGCATGGGTGCAGAAATCGGTATCGCCACCGGCAAGATGCATGCGCGGGGTCCTGTTGGAGTTGAACAACTGACTTCATTCAAATATCTCGTCCGCGGCACGGGTCAGATACGTCCGTGATATTTACACCGGCGAGTATCCCCGGCATTAGCGATGCGCATCTGCGTATGCCATTTGTTGAAAAGGGTATGGCTGTCGGCTTGTTCGGTGGATCGTTCAATCCCCCGCATGCGGGTCACGCGCTTGTTGCAGAAATCGCGATGCGCAGGCTCAAACTCGATCAGCTCTGGTGGATTGTCACGCCGGGAAATCCCCTGAAGGACAAGCGGGAACTAGCGCCGCTCTCCGATCGCCTGGAAAAATGTGAAGCGTTGATTCATGATCCCCGGGTG
The DNA here is from genome assembly GCF_037203905.1 of Phyllobacterium sp. CCNWLW109. NCBI lineage: Bacteria > Pseudomonadati > Pseudomonadota > Alphaproteobacteria > Hyphomicrobiales > Phyllobacteriaceae > Phyllobacterium > Phyllobacterium sp. CCNWLW109. Next base: position 678,799 of record NZ_JBBCBK010000003.1, read on the forward strand.
AAGGTCACGGCATTTGAAGCGGCTCACCACATTCGTTACACGGCGGATACGCTGGCTTTGATAAAACTGCGGAATCCCGGCGTGCATTTCGTATGGATAATGGGTGCGGATAGTCTGGCGGACTTTCATCATTGGCAGCGATGGCAGCAAATTGCCACGACATTTCCGATTGCCGTTATTGATCGCCCCGGATCAACGCTGGCATTTCTGTCGTCGCGCATGGCCAAGACATTTGATTACGCCCGTATCGACGAGGATGATGCGCCCATTCTCGCGCGAGCTCAAGCGCCGGCGTGGACGTTCATTCATGGGCCAAGGTCATTGCTTTCATCCACTGAAATACGCAATGGGAATATGAAAACAGGCGGCTAAAAGAACCTGTTGCGGGTTAGATCAAGATGACGTCTTGAAACTGCCATGCGACTCTGCCTATCTTATACGTGTGCAGTGAGTTTAGTAGCTGCGGCGCGTTGTTCTTAAAGGGAAAGGAATTACACTGAGAACAGCAATTCAAAAGAAGGAAGCTTTGGCTCCTTCAACGGCAGAGATCAGCGGTATCAATACCGTCGCTCGTGCCCTCAAATCAGTGCTTGACAGTCTCGATGACTCCAAGGCTGAACAAATTGTCCCCATCGACCTTCGCGGCAAATCTGTCATCGCTGACCATATGGTCATCGCGTCCGGACGTTCGCATCGCCATGTCACGGCGGTTGCGGATCAGCTCCTTCGGACTCTGAAAGAGAACGGATATGGCAATAATGCCAAGGTCGAAGGTCTTACCAGCGGTGATTGGGTGCTGATCGACACGGGCGATATCATCATCCATATTTTCCGCCCCGAAGTGCGGGAGTTCTACAACATCGAAAAGATGTGGCAGGCTCCGGAACTTGACGGTGAAACCGTACACTAGCGCCGAATAGCTCTGGTGTTTTTTTAGCCGGCGAAAGGTCCGGTTGAGCAGTTTTAGGTCTGCCGGACTGGAGTATCATGCGTATCAGTGTGTTTGCCGTGGGCCGCATGAAGTCCGGTCCGGAACGTGAGCTGGCGGACCGCTATCTCGACCGGTTCAAAAAGACAGGCGCTTCATTGGGCCTCGAATTTTCGTCTGTGACGGAAATAGTGGAAAGCCGTGCGCAGCAGGCAGACCTGCGAAAACAGGAAGAGTCTGCTCAGTTATTGAAAGCTCTTGATGCTGGTGGTGTGTTGGTGCTTCTCGACGAACGCGGAAAAACCATGGCGTCTGAGGTATTTGCATCCAGCATCGCCAAATTTCGCGATGAGGGGAAACGGCAGCTGCTGCTGGCGATTGGCGGGCCGGATGGTCATGATGCTGCGTTGAGGGAGCGTGCGGACCTCGTTCTCGCGCTTGGTGCTATGACTTGGCCGCACCAAATCGTCCGTATTCTTGTCGCCGAACAACTTTATCGGGCCACAACAATACTGTCAGGTCACCCGTATCACCGCGTTTAGACGCGAGATTTTGAGTAAAAACATTACAAATAAGTAATTCAGCCATCATTCATCTGAGCACTTCATAATAGGCGCTCTTGATCATTACAAAAATATAATGATCTCAAGGCTTTTCGAACGAACCACTCCTGTCCATTTCTTGATAGTATCAATCGAGGTGGAGTGCTTCATCTGCGAAGAAGGTGGAATGGGTCGATGACTAAAATTGCCAAGGTGACCGGTCATGAGAAGCCAACGCTGGAAGACTCGAACGTAACGTTTATCCCAGGCGCGGTTCCCCCAGGACGCAAGAAAAAGCGCTCGCGTCTTTGGATGTGGTTGCCCGTCGCTATCCTTGCAACAGGCGCCGGTTACTATGCATGGACGTCTTACAGTGCTTCCACATCAACAACCGCTGTGATCACCCAACCCGTTGTGAGAGCCGACATCGAGAACGCAGTCACTGCTGTTGGCACGCTGGATTCGATTAAGTCAGTCGATGCTGGTGCGCAGGTTTCTGGTCAGTTGAAAGCTCTGCATGTCGAAATCGGTGACAAGGTAACCCAGAATGAACTGATTGGTGAGATCGATCCGGCAACCATTCAAAACCGGATTGAGATCGATCAGGCGGAGCTTGCCAACCTACAAGCGCAACTCGTGTCAAAAAAGGCTCAGCTTGTGCTGAAACAGGCAAATATCGAACGGCAGCGTAACTTGGTGGCAACCCGCTCAGTCTCGCAATCGACGCTCGATCAGGCTGTTGCTGATCTGGCGACGGCGGAGGCTGATGTGAATGCGCTCGAAGCGCAAATCCGAAAGCAACAGGCGACCCTGGACGGTGATCAGGTCGATCTCGGCTATACGAAGATTTATGCGCCAATGGCTGGAACCATCGCAGCCGTCCCGGTCAAAGAGGGGCAGACGCTGAACGCCAGCCAGACAGCGCCGACTATTGTGACAATCGCCGATCTTTCTACGATGACGGTCAAGGCACAGGTTTCAGAAGCCGATGTCAGCAAACTCAAGCTGGGAATGGACGCATATTTCACACTGCTCGGGCAACCGGGCAAACGATATACCGGCAAGCTTCGCCAGATACAGCCTACGCCTGACATTGAAAACAACGTCGTACTTTACTATGCGCTATTCGACGTGCCCAATATTGATGGCGACCTTATGATTTCAATGAGCGCACAGGTCTTCTTCCTGCAATCAGCGGCGAAAGATGTGCTGGTGGTTCCGAGCTCGGCAATTCGCGTGAAAAAAGGTTCCAGCACGGCTGCGGATGACAAACGCCAGTTCGAGGTCAGCGTCGTTGATGCCTCCGGAAAAACATCCACACGCGATGTTGAAGTTGGCATTCGCAATCGCGTGAATGTGGAGATCAAGAGCGGCCTGAAGGAAGGCGATCTTGTTGTTGTCGGTCAGGCAAGCGATTCCACCAATGCCGCAAATGGTTCCGGCAATCGCTCGCAGCGCGGCCAACGCATGCCACGGATGTTCTAGATATGACAGCGCTCATATCGCTCAAGGACATCAGCAAAACCTACTATAATGGCGACCTTTCAGTCGAGGTTCTGCATGGCATCTCACTCGATATAGAGGCGGGTGAGTTCGTTGCCATTATCGGGCAGTCCGGGTCGGGCAAATCAACGCTGATGAATATTCTGGGCTGTTTGGATCAGCCGACCAGTGGCAGTTATCAGCTGGATGGAGAGAGTGTTTCGGGGTTTGAGCCAGATGAACTGGCCGGATTGCGGCGACGAACCTTTGGCTTCGTTTTCCAAAGCTATAATTTGATTCCCACTGCCAGTGCGCAAGAAAACGTTGAGGTGCCCGCAGTCTATGCCGGTGCTTCGGCACAAGACCGGCACGACAGGGCGGAAGCGCTGCTGAACACACTCAACCTGGGTGATCGGTTGGATCACAGGCCGAACCAACTGTCCGGTGGACAGCAGCAGCGCGTTTCGATTGCACGGGCTTTGATGAATGGCGGGAGGATCATTCTGGCAGATGAGCCAACCGGCGCTTTGGATAGCCAAAGTGGCGAAGAGGTCATGGCGCTGTTGCGAAAAATGAACGAGAGCGGCCACACGATTATTGTTATTACGCATTCGCGAGAAGTGGCCGAGCAGGCGGATCGTTTAATCGAACTGCGTGACGGACACGTCGTCTCTGATCGTACCAAAAAAGGACGCAGCAATCCTGAAGCGGCTTTTGGTTTGAAGCAGAAGGCGGTTGATGGGGTTGCCGCGATCGCAGACGTATCCGAAGCAATCAAGATGGCGGTTCGCGCTTTGCGCGCAAATCTGTTTCGCACAATTCTCACCCTGCTGGGCATTGTGATCGGAGTCGGCTCAGTGGTGGCAATGCTGGCGATTGGCACGGGGGCCCAAAACTCGGTTCTGGACCGCATTTCATCAATGGGTTCAAACCTGCTGGTTGTGCGACCGAACATGGCGAATTTTCGCGGGGGGCAGGGCGGCAGCATTGTAACGCTGGTTCCGGCCGATGCCGATGCAATTCTGGACGTTCCAAATGTGTCATTCGCCGTTCCTGAAATGACCAGTACAGTGACTGTTCGTTATGGGAATGTTGATTATCAGACGTCAGCCAATGGGACAGTTCCGCAATTTACCGATGCCAAATCATGGAAAGTCGGAGCGGGGGAGTTCATCAATCAACAGGATATGACCAATTATGCGCCGGTGGCCGTACTTGGCCAAACGGTCGCCAAGACGCTCTTTCCGGACGGTGAAAGCCCGCTTGGAAAATATGTCCTCGTCAGCAAAATCCCTTTCCAGATCATTGGTGTAATGAGTGAAATGGGAGCAGGGCCGGGCGGAAATGATCAGGATGATACGATTATCGTGCCGCTGACGACGGGTAGCACGCGGCTATTCGGCCAACGGAATGTGCGCTCTATCACTGTGCAGGTTAAAGATGGCTCGCTCATAGACGCCACGCAAACGACTATCCAGCAATTGCTGGATGAGCGTCACAAAAAGCAGGACACGCAAATTACCAATATGGCTTCAATTCGTGAGGCTGTGACAGAGACTTCGAATACGCTGAAATTGTTTCTTGGCGCCGTGGCGGCCATTTCGCTTCTGGTAGGCGGAATTGGCGTGATGAACATCATGCTCGTCAGCGTCAGTGAGCGGACGCGCGAGATTGGGGTGCGTATGGCTACGGGCGCGCGACAGCGCGATATTCTGCTGCAGTTCATCATAGAGGCGCTGGTCGTTTCGGCGGTAGGCGGAGCCATTGGCGTTGTAGCGGGTCTTGGCACAGGAGTTCTGGCAAAGCTGATGGGCGCGCCCATCAGCTTCACCGTTGGGCCAGTTGCGCTGGCCTTTGCCTGTTCGTTTCTCACGGGTCTGGTCTTTGGTTATCTGCCGGCCAGAAACGCCTCCAAGCTACAGCCGGCGGTTGCCTTGAGTTCAGAATAGATCAAGAAAAGCGGCTCGCTTCACTGTGAACCAGATCGGAAATAAAACCTGATACTGCGGTTATGCGGCGAAGAGTACGCACTGACTCGTGATAGGAAAGCCAATAGGAGCGGCGGATTTTTCGTTCTGGCATAATGGCTACCAGTTCCTCATGCTCGCGCGCAATAAAAGTATGAAGAATGCCGATCCCAGCACCAGCCTTGACCGCTTCGACCTGCCCCAAAGCACTCGATATCTCAAAACCGGGGTGCCATTCGCGGGTAATTTCCGGCGCATAATTCAGTGACTGGCTGATCACCAGATCATCGACATAGCCGACCAGTCGGTGCTGGGGTAGTTCTTCGATTGATTGGGGTGCGGGATGAGCGGCTAGATAAGCGCGGCTGGCGTAGAGGCACAGACTGTAATCGACGAGTTTTCTTGCGACCAGCCGACCCTGGTCGGGACGGTCCACGGTAATCGCAATATCGGCTTCCCGTCGTGACAGTGAGAAAGAACGTGGAACCGGAACAAGCTGAATCTTGAGATCCGGATAATTCGCCGTTAGCCGGGCAAGCCGCGGTGCCAGGAAAGTTACGCCAAATCCGTCCGGCGCGCCGATGCGAACTGAACCGGATATGGCCACGTCGGCATCACCGAGGGAAGAGCGCGCAGCCAGCATTTCCGCTTCCATACGCTCGCCTGAAAGAAGAAACTCTTCTCCCGCGCGCGTCAGTTCGCAACCATTTGTGCGTCTGGTCAGCAGCTTGGTGTTGAGCGCTGTCTCCAGAGCCGTTAGTCGCCTTGCTACCGTCGCGTGGTTGACGCCCAGCCTTTTCGCTGCGCCGAGTATCTGGCCTGAACGTGCTACGCTCAGGAAAATGCGGACATCATCCCAGTTCATCAACCACCTCCTAATGTATCTTACATTGTTTTTTGCACAACGGATGCGCTTTTGCACGTCTTGCATTTAACATTTTGAAGCGCCTATGATGCCGCATACGAAGATCATCAAAGGGAGGTTGCTCGCAATGCGCGAAGTTGGACATTTTATCGGTGGCAAGCATGTCGCTGGCACAAGCGGTCGCACGACCGAAATTTTTCAGCCCATGGATGGTACAATTCAGGGAACGGTTGCACTGGCCACTCCGGCCGAAGTACGCGCAGCCGTGGAAAACGCCAAAGCAGCTCAGCCTGCATGGGCAGCAACCAATCCGCAGCGCCGCGTTCGTGTCATGCGCAAGTTTCTTGAACTTGTTGAAGCGGAATACGACTCATTGGCTGAACTCCTTGCCCGCGAACATGGCAAGACCATCCCTGATGCCAAAGGCGATATCCAGCGCGGTCTGGAAGTTGTTGAAGTTTGCCTGGGTGCGGCTCACATGCTCAAGGGCGAATTTTCCGACAGTGCAGGCACGGGCATTGATGTATACTCGATGCGTCAGCCGCTTGGCGTCGTTGCAGGCATAACACCCTTCAACTTCCCGGCGATGATCCCGCTGTGGAAAGCTGGCCCCGCCATTGTCTCGGGTAACGCATTCGTCCTGAAGCCTTCAGAGCGTGATCCCGGCGTGCCGATGCGTCTTGCAGAACTCTTTATCGAAGCTGGATTGCCCGCAGGCATTTTCAACGTTGTCAATGGCGACAAGGAAGCGGTGGACACGCTGCTCGACGACCCGGACATCAAAGCAGTTGGCTTTGTCGGATCCACGCCGATTGCTCAATATATTTACAGCCGTGCCACGGCAAATGGTAAGCGTGCACAGTGCTTCGGCGGCGCCAAGAACCATATGATCATCATGCCCGATGCTGATATGGATCAGACAGTGGATGCGCTGATCGGTGCAGGTTATGGCTCGGCTGGCGAGCGCTGCATGGCGATTTCGGTTGCGGTTCCAGTGGGCAAGGAAACAGCAGACCGTCTCGTTGCAAAGCTTATTCCACGCGTTGAGGCTCTGAAGGTCGGGCCGTCTACTGACCTGACGGCAGATTACGGTCCAGTTGTAACGAAACAGGCGCTTGAGCGTATCCAGGGCTATGTTGATCTTGGCGTGAAAGAAGGCGCGAACCTCGTCGTTGATGGGCGCGGCTTCAAGATGCAGGGTTATGAAAATGGCTACTATATGGGTGGCTGCCTCTTCGACAATGTGACGCCTGACATGCGCATCTACAAGGAGGAAATCTTTGGGCCGGTGCTCGGTATTGTCCGCGCCGACACTTATGAAGATGCACTTCGTCTGCCTAACGAGCATGAATATGGCAATGGCGTCGCTATCTTCACCCGCGATGGCGATGCGGCGCGTGATTTTGCATCACGTGTGCAAGTCGGCATGGTCGGTATTAATGTGCCGATCCCGGTTCCAATCGCCTATTATACATTCGGTGGCTGGAAAGGTTCAGGCTTTGGTGATTTGAACCAGCATGGTCCGGACGCATTCCGGTTCTATACCAAGACAAAGACGGTCACATCTCGTTGGCCTTCGGGCGTCAAGGATGGTGCGGAATTTGTTATTCCAACAATGAATTAAGCTGTTTTGCTGGAATAGTATCAAGCCGCCTGCAATTTTGCCGGCGGCTTTTTTTATGGTGCAAGTACCCTGAGATGTTCGATCAGCTTGCTTGCCGCATCTTCGGCACGTTCCGGATTGCGGTTGATGATCGCTTCAATCAGCGCTTTATGCGCTGCGACTGACTGTTGCAGTCCGCCGGGTCGTTGCAGGCGAAACCAGAAACGCCGGCTATGGGTTTGCAAGGGCGAGGCAAGGCGAGCTGCAAATGGATTTCCAGCGGCCTGACCCAATACAGTGTCGAACGTCTTATCGGCTGTCAAAAACCCGGCAACATCCTCCGAGCTCACCGCTTTGCTCATCGCATCGGAGGCTTCTCTTAACCTGCGGTGATGCAACTGCGCACCAAATTGCGCTGCACCGCGTGCCAACACGCGTTCTATCCCTTCACGGGCATCGAGAACTTTGGAAAAATCCTGCGGATTCAGTTCGGCAATCGCTATCCCTGAGCGGGGTCTGATTTCCATCAACCCTTCCCATGCAAGCTTCTGCACCGCTTCCCGAACAGGTGTGCGCCCCATTCCCGTTATATCGGTTAGCGCACGTTCGTTGACGATCGCGCCGGGCTCAAGGCTGAGCGTGACGATCATTTCTTCAATCTGCCGGTACGCCAGTTCTGCGAGGCTTTCACCTGATTGGACGGGTGTATGTGCAGTGGTTTGAAACATGTGCAAGGATCTTTCAATGAAACGATTGACAGTAATGCATCCTACAGATATATTTCTGATATATCAACAAGGAGTATAATCATGTGGTCAGGTGTTCTTCCCGCAGTTACCAGCAAATTCACCGATGATGATAGGCTTGATCACGGCGAAATGGAACGTTGCTTCTCCCTGTTGATGGAAGCTGGCTGCGATGGTCTGATTGTTGCCGGTTCGCTTGGCGAAGGCCCTATGCTTAGCCATGATGAAAAACTTGAAGTTCTGAAAATAGCGCAAGGTGTAGCCAAGGGTAAGCCGGTTCTACTCACAATCAATGAGGCCGCGACCCGCGACGGGGCAGCTCTTGCAAAACGCGCTGCCAAGGCAGGTGCAGACGGGTTGATGCTTGTTCCAAGCCCCATCTATCATACCGACCCGGAAGAGACGGTCACCACATTGAAAGCCGTTGCGGCTGCGGGCGATCTTCCAGTGATGATTTATTCAAATCGTATCGCCTATCGCGTCGACGTTACCAGCGCGATCTTGTCCGAGCTTGCTTCGGATGATCATTTTGTTGCGATCAAAGAGTCATCAGACGACATTCGCCGCACGACGGACATTATCAATGAGTTCGGCACACGTTTCGATCTGTTCACGGGTGTCGATAATCTTGCTTTTGAGGCATTGACTGCTGGTGCTGTTGGCTGGGTTGCAGGTCTCGTAACGGCCTTCCCGAAAGAAACAGTAGCCATCTACAAGCTTGTGCTCGCGGGGCGTTACGCTGAGGCGCTGGAAATCTATCGTTGGTTCCGCCCGCTTCTGGATCTCGATGTTTCAACCTATCTTGTGCAGAATATCAAGCTGGCAGAAGTGCTGGAGATTGGAACGAATGATCGTGTACGCTTGCCGCGTCAACCTCTGCGCGGAGAACGCCGAGCATCCGTTGAAAAGACAGTGAGAGATGCAATAGCTTCACGTCCAGCGTTGCCGTCGCTTTGAGTTTCGTGTCACTTTATTGATCATGCCAAGAGACAATATCGATATTCTGATTATCGGCGCCGGTATTGTCGGTGTAGCGACAGCAGCTATTCTTGCAGAGAGTGGTCGCAAAGTACTCGTCGTCGACCGTCAGGGTATTTGCGAAGGAACAAGCTCCGGCAATGCCGGAGCTTTGGCTTTTTCGGATATATTGCCGATGGCCTCGAAGGGCGTGCTTGCAAAAGTCCCTGGCTGGCTTATGGACCCGCTTGGTCCATTTACTATCCGCCCGTCATACCTCCCAAAACTTTTGCCCTGGTTGTATCGATTCTGGCGGGCCAGCAGCGCCGACATGCTTGAGCATACAGTACGGGCGCAAGGGGCGATGATGCGTCTCGCTGAGCCTGAAATGCTCGGGCTGATGCAGCGCGCCGGTCTCGGCCGGATGGTCCGTGAAGATGGTTCATTGGAGCTTTACGAGAGTGAAGATGAACTGAATGCGTCGTTATCCGGATGGAATGCGAGACGCGCTGCCGGGATTGCCTTTGAGCATTTGCGGGGCAGTCAGTTGCGAGAGTGTCAGCCGGGCCTTTCCCCCCGGTTCATTGCCGGAACGTTTGTGCCTGGGTGGAAGACCGTCAGCGACCCAAAACATGTCGGTGAAGGTCTGTGGAATTATGCGCAGCGGAATGGTGCGATTTTTTACCAAGGGGAAGTTGCCTCAATAAGTGCAGGCGAGCAGTGCGCAATTGCGCATTTTGCCGATGGGCGCACAATCAATGCTGCCAAGATCGTGGTTGCTGCAGGAGCCTGGTCACATCATCTGGCCCAAAATCTTGGTGATCGGATACCGCTGGAAACGGAGCGTGGGTACAATACGACGCTGCCCGTTGGCGCCTTCGATCTGAAACGGCAATTGATCTTTTCCGGGCATGGGTTTGTGGTTACTCCGCTGGAAACAGGTGTGCGTGTTGGTGGTGCTGTGGAGCTGGGCGGCTTGAAATTGCCACCCAATTACAAGCGCGCTGAAATCATGTTGAGTAAAGCTGAGCAATTCATGCCGGGATTGCAATCAAAGGGTGGGCGTCAATGGATGGGATACCGGCCTTCGACGCCAGATTCACTTCCTGTTATAGGTACTTCCCGATTGGCGGATAATGTTCTCTACGCTTTTGGGCATGGCCATCTCGGACTTACCCAATCTGGGGTAACAGCCCGGCTGATCAGCGATCTGATTGGTGGTCATGCTTCCTCTATATCGATTGACCCTTACAGTCCCAAACGCTTCAGGAGTTAGCTCAGATGGCACGTCATTCATTCTTCTGTATAGATGGCCATACTTGCGGAAATCCAGTTCGGCTGGTGGCTGGCGGTGGCCCAAACCTGACGGGCGCATCCATGATGGAAAAGCGCGCGCATTTTCTCAGCGAATTTGACTGGATCAGAACCGGTTTAATGTTTGAGCCTCGCGGACACGACATGATGTCGGGCTCGATACTCTATCCTCCAACACGGGATGATTGCGATATCGCTATCCTGTTTATCGAAACATCCGGATGCCTTCCCATGTGCGGTCACGGAACGATCGGGACCGTGACCATGGCGATCGAGCATGGACTGGTTACTCCAAAAGTGCCGGGTATTTTGCGGCTGGACACGCCAGCTGGTCTTGTCGTCGCCGAATATACACAAGAGGGGCAATATGTAACGAGCGTGCGAATCACCAACGTACCTGCCTTCCTTTATGAGGAGGGTTTGGAAGTCGAGTGTCCGGATCTGGGGACGCTCCTTGTCGATGTGGCTTATGGAGGAAACTTTTACGCTATCGTAGAACCTCAGGCCCATTATAGGGATATGGCTGATTACAGGGCGCTGGATCTGATCGGGTGGAGTCCTGTGTTGCGGGAGCGCTTGAATGAGCGTTACACATTCGTTCATCCGCAGAATCCCGGGATCAATACACTCAGCCACATCCTGTGGACCGGAGCCCCGATTCATCCGGAGGCTCATGCGCGGAATGCTGTTTTTTACGGCGACAAAGCGATTGATCGCTCACCCTGCGGCACGGGCACATCAGCACGCATGGCGCAGCTTGCGGCCAAGGGAAAACTCAAGCCGGGCGATGATTTTGTGCACGAATCGATCATAGGCTCATTGTTTCATGGGCGGGTTGAAGAGGCGGTGACAGTGGGAGAAAAGCCAGCGATTGTTCCGTCCGTGGCGGGATGGGCGCGCATGACCGGCTACAATACAATTTTTATAGATGACCGGGACCCGTTTGCCCACGGTTTTGTGGTGAAGTAACGCTTTTCGCTGCATTGCAAAATTATGGCTCAGGTGGTGATTTCTGCTAAAATGGACGGATACGCTGTAAAAAACGCCAAGGATTGGGACAAATTTGGTGCAAAATTCTGGAGAATCTGTGCCAGCAAATATAAAGTGTGTGGCGGGTCGCAAAAAAGCATTTGCTTTCTGTATTGCACGCGCTAGGTGTAATAATGTTGGGGCAACAGTAACCGGATAAAAAAACCGGACAAGAAACTTCCCAATAAAACGAGGGGTATCGTTGCAATGGAGTATTTCATCCAGCAATCGATCAATGGGTTGACGCTTGGTTCAATTTACGGCCTGATCGCCATTGGTTACACGATGGTCTATGGGATCATCGGTATGATTAATTTCGCCCATGGCGATGTATTCATGCTTGGCGCCTTTATGGCGATGATTGTTTTTCTTGCATTAACAACATTTATCGGTGGCGTTCCGGTTGTGCTGGCGCTGTTATTGATGATGCTTGTCGCCATGCTGTTGACCGGCCTTTGGAGCTGGACAATCGAGCGATTAGCTTATCGGCCCTTGCGCGGTTCCTTCCGGCTGGCACCATTGATCACCGCTATCGGCATGTCGATTGCGCTGTCCAATTTTGTGCAAGTTACACAGGGCCCTCGCAACAAGCCAATTCCACCGCTGGTCAATGGCGGCATTATAATTCCTGGTACCGATATCAGCATTGCTTACAAGCAGATGGTGATCATCATTGTTACCGCAATCCTTTTGGTTGCCTTCTGGTACCTCGTTAACAAGACGACGTTAGGCAGAGCCCAGCGCTCCTGTGAGCAGGACCGCAAGATGGCCGCCTTGCTTGGCATTGACGTTGATAAAACAATTTCCATGACATTCGTGATGGGCGCGATGCTCGCAGCCGTTGCCGGTACGCTATACCTGATGTTCTATGGCGTCATTTCCTTCACGGACGGCTTTACGCCCGGTGTAAAGGCTTTCACGGCGGCTGTTCTTGGCGGTATCGGCTCTTTGCCGGGCGCGGTGATCGGCGGACTGCTGATTGGCCTGATTGAAGCTCTCTGGTCGGCCTATTTTTCTATCGACTACAAGGATGTTGCGGCATTCTCGATCCTGGCGATCGTTCTGATCTTCCTGCCGTCGGGCATTCTCGGCCGGCCCGAAGTCGAAAAGGTTTAAGCATATGGCCGATGTACAAACGTCTAACCCGGAATCTAATTTCGCCAAAGCGGTGAAAGAAGGACTGGTCGCTGCCGCCCTTGCCTTGGGATTGTTCCTTCTCATTGTCGGCTTTCGCACGGATCAGAATATTCGCAATGAGCTTGTGCTAAACCAGCGTTGGGGCCTGCTTGCGATATTTGTTCTGGTTGCTGGTGTCGGCCGGTTTCTGCTGACGGCATATGTCACGCCCTGGAATGCAGCACGCGCGCTGAGCAAGCGAACCGTTGCGGCAAAAGAGGCAAAAGAACAGTCTGCCTTTCGCAAGAGCTTTCCCAAAATCGGTCTTGCGCTGCTGTTTGTCTATCCATTTTTGGTGATCGGAACGCTCGCGCTTTATAATGGCTCAATGATGGGCGGACTGCAGGGCTCGCTCAAATATGTCGACAATTTCGGTATCCAGATTCTCATCTACGTCATGCTGGCATGGGGTCTGAACATTGTTATCGGACTGGCCGGGCTGCTGGATCTTGGCTATGTCGCCTTCTATGCGGTCGGGGCGTATTCCTACGCGCTGCTGTCGTCGCATTTTGGTCTGTCATTCTGGCTTCTCTTGCCCATGGCAGGTATCTTCGCTGCATTGTGGGGTATCGTGCTGGGCTTTCCGGTCCTGCGCCTGCGCGGCGACTATCTTGCCATCGTAACCCTGGCCTTCGGTGAAATCATTCGCCTTGTGCTGATCAACTGGACCGTCGTTACCAAGGGTACATTCGGTATTTCCGGTATCGCCAAGGCAACATTGTTCGGCATTCCGTTCACGCCCGGACCCGGCGGCTTCGCCAATTTGCTCGGCCTGCCCAATTCCGGCGTCTATTACAAAATATTCCTCTATTACCTGATCCTGCTTCTGGCACTTTTGACGGCCTGGGTGACCATACGCCTGCGCCGCATGCCGATCGGTCGCGCATGGGAAGCTTTGCGCGAGGACGAAATCGCCTGCCGCTCGCTCGGTATCAATACCACGACCACCAAGCTGACGGCCTTTGCCACAGGCGCGATGTTCGGCGGTTTTGCCGGATCGTTCTTCGCCGCGCGTCAGGGCTTTGTCAGCCCGGAAAGTTTCGTCTTCCTCGAATCTGCAATTATTCTGGCGATTGTGGTTCTGGGCGGCATGGGTTCGCTCGTCGGTATTGCGATTGCTGCTGCTGTCATGATCGGCGGTACGGAACTATTGCGCGAGCTTGAATTCCTCAAGCACATTTTCGGCAATGATTTTACGCCGGAGCTCTACCGCATGCTGTTGTTCGGTTTGGCCATGATTGTGGTCATGGTGTGGAAGCCGCGAGGTTTCGTGGGTAACCGTGAACCAAGTGCATTCCTGCACAAACGAAAACTGGTATCGAGCGAATTCACCAAAGAAGGGCACGGCTGATGGTTTCGGAAGTGCAAAAAAATAACAACGCAATTTTGCGTGTAGAGCGCCTGTCAATGAAGTTTGGTGGCCTGATCGCCATCAACGATCTGAACTTCGAGGCAAAGCGCGGTGCCATCACCGCACTGATCGGCCCCAACGGAGCAGGCAAGACAACGGTCTTCAACTGCATCACCGGCTTCTACAAGCCGACTGAAGGCATGTTGACCATGACCCGCCAGAATGGTGAGGAATATCTGCTTGAACGCATGGCGGATTTTGTCATCACCAAGAAGGCGAAAGTGGCGCGTACTTTCCAGAATATCCGGCTGTTTTCCGGCCTGACTGTTCTGGAGAATCTGCTCGTTGCCCAGCACAATCCTTTGATGCTGTCATCGGGCTATACGATACTCGGGTTGCTCGGCTTTCCGACCTACAAAAAGGCCGCGGCTGACGCGATTGAGAAAGCCAGGTTCTGGCTGGAAAAGATCAATCTTGTGGATCGAGCCGATGATCCTGCTGGCGATCTTCCCTATGGTGCGCAGCGCCGTCTGGAAATTGCGCGTGCCATGTGCACCGAACCGGAATTGCTTTGCCTTGATGAACCAGCTGCTGGCCTCAATGCACGTGAATCGGCTGAGCTTAACAAGCTTCTGCTCGACATTCGCGACGAGACAGGCACATCCATCCTTTTGATCGAGCACGATATGTCGGTTGTGATGGAAATTTCCGATCATGTTGTCGTGCTCGAATATGGCACCAAGATTTCTGACGGCACGCCGGATAGCGTGAAGAACGATCCAAAGGTTATTGCGGCCTATCTCGGCGTTGAAGACGAAGAAATCGTCGAGATGCTAGAGCAAGCAGAAGCTGCTGGTGTTGACGACCTGACTGCTGCCGTCGATCTCATGTCGAGCGAAGCTATTCATGAATTGGAAGAAACCCATCCGGATGCGGCGGCTGTCAGCCTCGTTACCACGGGACCGGCTCGCCCGGCAAAACCCGCAGCAGCGAAAAAACAGTCTGTAGCCAAGCCGGCACGGACAACGGCGTCCACGGCGACGGGAACTTCAGAAGCCAAGCCAGCGGCGAAGAAAACGCCAGTGAAAGCTGCACCAGCCAAAGCTGAACCAGCAAAACCCGTCGCTACAAGGCCCGCTGCACCCAAGAAAGCCGCCCCCGCTGCGGCAGCACCAGCGGCTGCAAAAAAGCCTGCACCAAAGGCGCCAGCCAAAGCTGCCGCTTCGGCCTCACAAATCAAGGCAGGCGCGACAGCCAATGCGCTGGCGGCACCACGTGGCGGGAAAGCCGACAGATTGATCGATATCAAGGGCATTGGGCCGGTTAATGAGCGCAAGCTCAACGAGCACGGCATATTTCACTTCGATCAGATTGCTTCCTGGAAGAAAGCGGATGTTATTGCGGCCGAGGCCTATCTGGCATTTGACGGGCGCATTGCTCGCGAAGACTGGATTGGTCAAGCCAAGGCCATGGCCAAGGCAAGCCAAAAGAAACCGGCACCCAAGAAGAGCGGAGGAGCTGAATAATGGCGGAGAATAAAGCTCTTCTCAGCATCGAGAATGTCGAGACCTATTATGGCAATATCCGTGCGCTGAGCGGTGTGACCGTTCATGCGGATGCGGGTGAGATCGTCACGCTGATCGGCGCCAATGGCGCAGGCAAATCAACGCTGATGATGACGATTTTCGGCATGCCCCGCGCGCGCTCGGGCCGCATCATGTTCGATGGCAAGGATATCACGCAGTTGCCGACGCATGAGATCGCAAGGCTGCGCATTGCACAATCTCCTGAAGGCAGACGGATTTTCCCGCGCATGACCGTGCAGGAAAATCTGCAGATGGGTGCCAGTCTCGACAAGCTGGAATATTTCGATGAGGACGTGCGCAAGGTCTTCGACCTGTTTCCGCGTCTCAAGGAACGTATCAATCAACGTGGCGGAACGCTTTCGGGTGGTGAGCAGCAGATGCTCGCCATTGGCCGCGCGCTGATGGCCCGGCCCCGGCTGCTGCTGTTGGATGAACCTTCGCTTGGCTTGGCTCCCCTGATCATCAAGCATATTTTCGAGGCGATCAAGGAACTCAACAAGACAACCGGCCTGACCGTGTTTCTGGTCGAGCAGAATGCCTTTGGTGCGTTGAAGCTTGCCGACCGCGGTTATGTGATGGTCAACGGCATTGTCACGATGAGCGGCGCGAGCAAGGACCTTCTGGCCAATCCGGAAGTGCGGGCGGCCTATCTCGAAGGCGGGCGTCACTGACAAGACAAGACGGCTCAAAAGGGCCGCAAGGAGAACTTCGCCATGCAGGGCATATTATACGAAGAACCTTCCATCTGGCTGTTCATTCTGGTCACCTGCGTCATGGGTGGCTGGGCCGCATGGATGGCTGGACGGGCTTGCGCCAAGACGTGGCGGCCAATCGCTATCCTTGTCTTCTACATGCTGCTGCTGGGCGTCGGCGTACGCTTCATCCATTTTGCCCTTTTCGGCGGCACAATGGTCACGCTGCACTATTACATCATCGACACTATCGTTCTCATCATCATCGGAACACTGGGGTATAAGTACACAAGAACAAACCAGATGGTGAGGCAATATCACTGGCTCTACGAAAAAGTTTCTCCTTTCAATTGGAAGGAAAGAACAGGAGCCTGATCTATCCCGCTGATGCGAAATGAATCAGCGTGACAACCGCCGGAAAATCGGCAAATGTAGTCTTAAGCGATGCCAAAAATCGTCGCGAGGGGTTTGGTAAGTACCTAGAAAAATGGGAGTTTTCAAATGAAGAAGTCACTGTTTTCAGGCGTTGCATTCGCTGCGATGCTCGCTCTGAGCAGCAACGCCTATGCTGACCTTCTAATCGGTGTTGGTGGCCCAATGACCGGCCCGAATGCTGCATTTGGTGCGCAGCTACAGAAGGGCGCAGAGGCAGCCGTTGCGGCAATCAATGCCGCTGGCGGCGTAAATGGCGAGCAGATCAAGCTTTCGCTCGGCGATGACGTTTCCGATCCAAAGCAGGGTATTTCGGTTGCCAATAAATTTGTTGCAGACGGCGTGAAGTTTGTTGTCGGTCACTTCAACTCCGGCGTTTCAATCCCGGCTTCTGAAGTTTACGCGGAAAACGGCATTCTGGAAATCACACCAGCTGCGACCAACCCGGTATTCACTGAACGCGGTCTGTGGAACACATTCCGTACATGCGGCCGTGATGACCAGCAGGGCGTCGTTGCCGGCGGTTACATTGCCGAAAAGTTCAAGGATGCCAAAATCGCTGTCGTTCATGACAAGACACCATATGGCCAGGGTCTTGCTGACGAAACCAAGAAGACACTGAATGCAAAGGGTGTAACAGAAGCCCTTTATGAAGGTGTCAATGTTGGCGACAAGGATTTCTCCGCGCTTATCGCCAAGGCGAAACAAGCTGGTGTAACTGTTCTTTATTGGGGCGGTCTGCACACGGAAGCTGGTCTGATCATTCGCCAGCTCGCCGATCAGGGCCTGAAAGTTACATTCATTTCCGGTGACGGCATCGTGTCGAACGAATTGGCTTCAATTGCTGGTGATGCAGTTGCAGGCACGTTGAATACGTTCGGTCCAGATCCAAGCAAGGATCCTGCAAACAAGGAACTCGTTGAGAAATTCCGCGCACAGGGCTTCGAACCAGAAGCTTACACGCTGTATTCCTACGCAGCGACGCAGGTTATTGCCGCAGCAGCAACACTTGCCAAGTCCAATGATCCTGAAACCGTCGCCAAGACGATGAAGGAAAAGGGACCATTCAAGACTGTGCTCGGTGATATTGCTTTCGACGAAAAGGGCGATCCAAAGCTTCCAGGCTACGTCATGTACGAATGGAAGAAGGGCGAAGACGGCAAGTATACCTATACACAGCAGTAATTTTCCTGCTTTTGACATTAGCGAATGCCCGGTCTTGTACCGGGCATTTTGCTATTGGAAATTTCCTGTTCCTGTGATCAATATGTATTGTTTGCACTGCAGCAATCTTTCAGCCGTCTTAAAAACCTCAAATCAATTTTGATTTGCTTCTCGCCCGGAGTTTTCATTTTGCCCATCAAGAAAATCCTCGTCGCCAATCGATCAGAAATTGCCATCCGCGTATTCCGTGCGGCCAATGAGCTTGGCATGAAAACCGTGGCGATATGGGCGGAAGAGGACAAACTTGCCTTGCACCGATTCAAGGCTGATGAATCCTATCAGGTTGGTCGTGGTCCGCATCTGGCAAAGGATATGGGACCAATCGAGAGTTATCTGTCGATTGAAGAAATAATTCGGGTAGCGCGGCTGTCGGGTGCTGATGCAATCCACCCTGGCTACGGACTTTTGTCAGAAAGCCCGGAATTTGCTGATGCGTGCGCAGAAGCCGGCATAACATTTATCGGCCCAAAGCCTGAAACCATGCGCCGCCTTGGCAATAAGGTTGCTGCCCGCAATCTGGCAATTGAAATTGGTGTCCCGGTTGTGCCTGCAACGGAACCTTTGCCGGATGACATGGATACCATCAAGGAGATGGCGGAGAAGATCGGCTATCCGGTGATGCTCAAAGCTTCTTGGGGCGGCGGCGGTCGCGGCATGCGGGCCATCTTCAAGCCGGAGGATATTGCCCGTGAAGTCACCGAAGGCAAACGCGAGGCCAAAGCAGCCTTTGGCAAAGATGAAGTTTATCTGGAAAAACTGGTCCAGCGCGCCAGACACGTTGAAGTACAGATATTGGGCGACACGCATGGAAATGCGGTTCATCTGTTCGAACGCGACTGCTCGATTCAGAGACGTAACCAGAAAGTGGTTGAACGTGCCCCAGCGCCTTATCTCAGTGAGGAACAGCGCAAGGAGATCGCCGATTACGGCCTGAAGATCGCCAAGGAGACGGCCTATATCGGTGCTGGAACCATCGAATTTCTGATGGATGCAGATACCAATGAATTCTATTTCATCGAAGTGAATCCGCGTATTCAGGTCGAACACACGGTTACTGAAGAAGTAACCGGTATTGATATTGTCAAAGCGCAGATCCGTATTCTTGAGGGCGCAACGATTGGTACGCCGGAATCCGGGGTTCCTGCCCAAAAAGATATCCGGCTAAATGGTCATGCCTTGCAATGCCGCATCACAACGGAAGATCCGGAGCAGAATTTCATTCCCGACTATGGCCGTATCACTGCCTATCGCGGGGCAACGGGCTTCGGCATACGTCTTGATGGTGGAACTGCCTATTCCGGCGCGGTCATCACACGCTTCTATGACCCGCTGCTCGAGAAGATAACCGCCTGGTCTCCAACCGCTGAGGAAACCATCCACCGCATGCATCGTGCCTTGCGGGAGTTCCGCATTCGCGGTGTTGCAACGAACCTGACATTTCTAGAAGCAATCATTACGCACCCCAAGTTCACGGATAATACTTACACAACGAAGTTTATCGACACGACGCCAGAACTGTTTGAGCAAGTTAAACGTCAGGACCGTGCGACCAAGCTTCTAACCTACCTTGCTGATGTGACTGTGAACGGCCATCCAGAAACCAAAGGACGGGCAGTCCCGCCTGCCGAGGCAGCATTGCCGCGCGTTCCATTTATCGAAACGCCTATTCCGGATGGGACAAAACAGCTTCTTGATCAGTTAGGGCCGAAAAAATTCGCGGAATGGATGCGCAACGAAAAACGCGTCTTGTTCACCGATACCACCATGCGCGACGGCCATCAGTCGTTGCTTGCTACACGTATGCGCACCTATGATATTGCGCGTGTCGCAGGCACTTATGCGCGCGCTCTGCCACAACTTTTCTCACTGGAATGTTGGGGCGGCGCGACGTTTGATGTGTCAATGCGGTTTTTGACGGAAGATCCTTGGGAGCGGCTGGCGGAAATCCGTGAGCAGGCGCCAAACATCCTGCTCCAGATGTTGCTGCGGGGAGCCAATGGGGTTGGCTATAAAAGTTACCCGGATAATGTTGTAAAATATTTTGTCCAACAGGCCGCACGCGGTGGAATTGATGTATTCCGCGTTTTCGACAGTTTGAACTGGGTCGAAAACATGCGTGTGAGCATGGATGCGGTGCTGGAGGAGAACAAGCTTTGTGAGGCCGCGATCTGCTACACGGGCGATA
Source organism: Phyllobacterium sp. CCNWLW109 (assembly GCF_037203905.1). NCBI lineage: Bacteria > Pseudomonadati > Pseudomonadota > Alphaproteobacteria > Hyphomicrobiales > Phyllobacteriaceae > Phyllobacterium > Phyllobacterium sp. CCNWLW109. Next base: position 698,878 of record NZ_JBBCBK010000003.1, read on the forward strand.
TTCTAAACTCCGCCCGACCGAAATATGATCTCAAATATTATGTTGATCTGGCACAGCAGGTGGAGAAGGCCGGAGCGCATATCATAGCGGTCAAGGACATGGCTGGTCTATTGAAGCCAGGCGCTGCCAAGGTGCTTTTCAAGGCTTTGCGAGAAGCTACGGACTTGCCATTACACTTCCATACCCATGACACGTCCGGCATTGCCGCGGCCACTGTTCTGGCGGCGGTGGATGCTGGCGTCGATGTGGTCGATGCCGCTATGGATGCGCTTTCAGGTAATACTTCGCAGCCTTGCCTTGGCTCCATTGTGGAAGCGCTGAAAGGAACGGAACGTGATCCCGGTCTTGATCCAGAATGGATTCGCCGGATTTCGTTCTATTGGGAAGCTGTGCGCACGCAGTATGCCGCATTTGAGAGTGACTTGAAGGGGCCTGCCTCGGAAGTCTATCTGCACGAAATGCCGGGTGGCCAGTTTACCAATCTCAAAGAACAGGCCCGCTCGCTTGGCTTGGAAACGCGCTGGCACGAAGTCGCGCAAGCCTATGCGGACGTCAACCAGATGTTTGGCGATATCGTCAAAGTGACGCCGTCATCGAAGGTTGTTGGTGATATGGCTCTGATGATGGTGAGCCAGGATCTTTCGGTCGAAGACGTGAAGAATCCGGAGAAGGATATTTCTTTTCCCGACTCCGTTGTCTCGATGATGCGCGGTGATCTGGGCCAACCGCCACAAGGCTGGCCAAAGGAAATCCAGAAAAAGATATTGAAGGACGAGAAGCCTTTTACCGAGCGTCCCGGCGCGTTGCTGGCGGCTGCGGATCTTGCTGCGGAACGCAAGGAAATCGAAGAGAAGCTGGAGCGCAAAATCAGCGATCAGGAATTTGCGTCCTATCTGATGTATCCCAAAGTGTTCACTGATTTTGCTGTGACGCACAATACATATGGTCCAACCAGCGTCTTGCCAACGCCTGTCTATTTTTATGGTCTGGGACAGGAAGAGGAAGTCTTTCTTACCATTGAACGTGGGAAGACCTTGGTTGTGCGCAATCAAGCCGTGGGCGAGACGGATGAAAAGGGCATGCGCACGGTCTTCTTTGAGATGAATGGCCAACCGCGGCGCGTCAAAGTTCCTGACAGAACCCACGGGGCAAGCGGTGCCGGAGTAAGACGTAAGGCAGAGCTTACCAATGAGAAGCATGTTGGCGCGCCAATGCCGGGCATTGTATCGACTGTTGGCGTCTCGGCAGGCCAAAAAGTTAATGCGGGTGACGTTCTTCTATCGATTGAAGCGATGAAGATGGAAACTGCACTGCGTGCGGAGCGTGACGGGGTGGTCGCAGAAGTGCTTGTTCGTTCAGGCGATCAAATCGATGCAAAGGACCTTATGATCGTCTATGAATGAGTCGGTTTGCGCAGAATTCATCTCAATTTGTTCATATATGATCAAAAAGAGTGATTTGACAGGAAATTAAATCGATTTAAAAGTTCGGGCGACCGCAATTTTCTTATGGCTGTGAAATCAATGGATGCTTCTGTTTATCGCAAACGTGCCATATATGGCCGTTGGGCTGTTGCCTGCGCGTTTTTCTTCAATGGCTTCCTCGTCGGCAGTTGGGCACCACAAATACCAGTATTCATGACGCGTTTGAATATTAGTGAATTTACGCTCGGTCTGATGATATTGATTTTCGGAGTTGGCGCGCTCGTTGCCATGCCTTGGTGCGGCTATCTGATAGGCAGGTTTGGTTCGCGTGCCGTCGTTAAAGGCTTTGCCTTCTTTTGTTCGTTTTCGCTTCTTCTGGTTGCCTTGGCGCCGAATCTCATCACCGCAGCACCGGCGCTCTTCCTTTTTGGTGCCGTCATTGGCGCCATGGATGTTGCGATGAATGCCAATGCAGTTGAGGTCGAAAAACAACTATCGCGTGCCGTCATGTCATCCTCGCATGGCTTTTGGAGTCTTGGCGGTTTTGCGGGAGGTGCTCTCGGCGGCTTCCTCATCGAAGCGCAGGGACATTTGATCCACGCAATTGTGGTGACGGCGATTGCAATTGTTCTGGGACTGGTGGCGTTCCGGCATATGATCACTGAAGATAAACCGGTCGTTCATGAAAAGCAGAAGCTCTCCTTCCCCACCAATCCGCTGATTTATCTTATTGGACTGATGGCCTTGTTCTCCATGGTCCCTGAGGGATCGGTTCTCGACTGGGCCGCCCTCTATCTGCAGCAGGAAAAAGGGGCGGATATAGCAACCGCCGGACTCGCATTCGCTGCATTCTCGGGCACAATGTCAATTATGAGGTTCCTTGGCGATGGCGTGCGTAACCGTTTTGGCGCTGTGAGAACCTTGCGCATCTCCGCTCTCATTGGCGCTTCCGGACTTTTGGTCGCGAGCATTGCACCGACGCCATGGATAGCAATTCTCGCCTTTGCATTTTCGGGCCTCGGCATTGCAAATATGGTACCGATCGCCTTTTCCGCCGCAGGCAATCAACCGGGCACATCATCCGGCATAGCGCTTAGCATGGTAACGCTGATGGGCTATTCGGGAATATTGGTAGCGCCTTCAGCGATCGGATTCGTCGGTGGACGCACAGGTTTCGGCCCTATCTATATGGTGCTTGCCGCGCTGCTCATTGTCGTTTTTCTGATGGCTAACCTTGCCGCTACCGCCGATCGGGCAAAGAATTAGAGCAAGTTTATGAAACCTCGCCAAACACTGCTCTAGGCGGCTGGCTTTTTGCGCTGAATGAGGAAGTCGGTAACCCGTCTGCCAGGCTTCTTCTTCTTCAAGCCAATATTCATTTCCGGCGCAAGTTCATCTGAAAGGTCAAGTGTTTCGTGTTCGCCGATTGCGTCGAAATGTTCTTCAAGCCAGTCTTCGGCCGCTGCCCGGCCAAGATCGCGAAGATATTCGAGAAATGCCCATTCCGCATTGATTTTGGATGAGGCCGAAAGGCCTGCCAATGCTTCGTCCGCATCAATCCTGTGCATGCGAATGTTGCGGTATTCCCCATGCTCGATTCTGCCCGCTTTGATCAGCGAGTTGACAAAGGCAATTGAGCGGAACTCCCGTAAAAGCGCGGCATTGAAGGTAATCTCGTCAATGCGATCGGTAATATCGCGGGCCGTCTGCGGTGTTCCTCTGCGCTCGATAGGATTGATCTGGATCAGGAGTACATCTTCACTGGCGCCGGAATAGAAAAACGGAAACAAGGCCGGGTTGCCACCATAACCACCATCCCAGTAGGGTTGGCCGTCAATTTCCACAGCCTGGAAAATATAGGGAAGACATGCGGATGCCATGATGACATCGGCATTGAGCTCACTCTGTGAGAAAACCCGCAATCGTCCGCTTTCGACATTCGTCGCAGAAATGAAAAGCTTAAGCGCCGAACAGGCTTTCACCCGTTCGAAGTCTATTTCTTTCTCCACCAGATCGCGAAGCGGGTTCAGATTGAGCGGATTGTATTCATAAGGCGAGAACATCCGGGTGATATTCTCGAAAATATTGTAACCAATGCCGTTTTCGACAGACCAATTGCCGAAGAAGACATCCCATGGCGTGCGTTGCACAGGGCTGAAGCGCCCGCTACGACCAACCGCCCGCCAGAACTCGTGAAGCTTGGCCCGCGCGCCTTCGGGACCATTTTGTGACCATCCGTCGGCAAGTGCTACGGCATTCATGGCACCGGCGCTGGTGCCGGAGATGCCTTCAATAGTCAGCCGGCCGTCTTCAAGAATGCGATCAAGAACGCCCCAGGTGAAGGCCCCGTGAGAACCGCCACCCTGTAAGGCAACATTGATGGTTTTGGGCTTGGCCATTATGCAGCAGTCCAACCGCCATCGACAGATATAGATGTTCCTGTAATCTGTGCGGCGGCATCACTGGCCAGAAACACGACTGTAGCACCGATCTGGTCTACCGTCGCAAACTCCTTGGTTGCCTGTTTCTCAAGCATAACGTCGCGAATAACGGTTTCACGATCCATGTTATGCGCTTTCATTTGGTCTGGAATCTGCGCTTCGACTAAAGGAGTAAGTACATAACCGGGGCAAATCGCATTGCTGGTGATGTGCTGTTCAGCAACTTCGAGCGCCACAGTCTTGGTAAAGCCGATGACACCATGTTTGGCAGCAACATAGGCGGATTTGAAAGGCGAGGCACGCAGCCCGTGAGCGGATGCGATATTGATGATCCGGCCCCAGCCAGCCTTCTTCATACGGGGTAAGGCGGCGGCAGTGGTGTGGAAGGCAGATGTCAGATTGATCGCAATGATTGCATCCCATTTTTCAACGGGGAATTCATCGACCGGGGCAACAAACTGAATACCAGCATTATTTACCAGCACATCGACAGTGCCAAATTTCTCGGCTGATTTTTCGACCAGCGCGCGGCAGTCGGCGCCATTGGACATGTCGGCCTTGATATAAACAACACCAGTTGAGTATCTTTCAGCAAGTTCCTGGGCGAGTGCATGGTCTTCTGGCCGGTCGGTAAACGAATTTATCACGACATTATAACCCGCCGCCGCAAGCGCATGTGCTGCCCCAAGGCCAATGCCTGAATTCGAACCGGTAATAATAGCTGTCTTTTTGGCCATGATTTAAGCTTCCTGAACTGCAATAGGTTTCTGCGACCCGTTCGGGGAATATATTGCATTGCAGCAAAATTACTAGATTGCGATCATGAACACTTTGTCATGCGGTTTTTTTGCCAGCCATTGAGGCAATAGGCTAATGTTGCTTGGTGTTGACAAATGGCCGTGTCTGCGCCACCTGAACAACATCTTTGGAGCTTGATGATGTCCGACTATATTTCGCAACCTTTTGCCCGGCGCTCGTCGATTGGTGTCGATGTGGGCGGCGTTATGGTTGGCGGCGGTGCCCCGGTTGTCGTTCAGTCCATGACAAACACCGATACAGCGGATGTGGATGGAACTGTTGCACAGGTTGCCGCGCTATCACGTGCAGGTTCGCAGATTGTGCGCATTACGGTAGATCGTGATGAATCCGCTGCGGCTGTTCCACGTATTCGGGAGAGACTCGATCGGCTTGGCTTGAATGTGCCACTTGTCGGGGATTTTCATTATATCGGGCATAAATTACTGGCCGATCATCCGGCGTGCGCCGAAGCATTGGCAAAATACCGGATCAATCCCGGAAATGTGGGCTTTAAAGATAAGAAAGATGCGCAATTCGGTGCCATTATCGAAATGGCAGTCCGCTATGACAAGCCTGTGCGTATTGGCGTTAATTGGGGATCGCTCGATCAGGAACTGCTCACAGTCCTGATGGATAAAAACAGTGAGGCAGGTTCGCCGCTGACAGCCGAAGCCGTTGTGCGCGAGGCGATTGTCCAGTCTGCCTTGATCTCATCGCAATTGGCGGAAGAAATTGGTTTGCCGCGCTCAAAGATCATTCTTTCGGCGAAGGTGAGCCAAGTCCAAGATTTGATTGCTGTCTACGCTGAGCTGGCACGCCGATGTGACCATGCATTGCATTTGGGGCTAACTGAAGCTGGCATGGGAACAAAGGGCATAGTGGCTTCATCAGCCGCCATGGGCATTCTCTTGCAGCAGGGTATTGGCGATACGATACGCATTTCATTGACACCCGAGCCTGGCGGAGACCGTACGCGGGAAGTACAGGTGGCGCAGGAACTGCTACAAACGATGGGCTTTCGTCAGTTTATTCCCATCGTTGCTGCCTGTCCCGGCTGCGGCCGCACAACGTCAACAGTATTTCAGGAGCTGGCGCAGTCTATTCAAAGCGATATCCGGACAAACATGCCGATCTGGCGCGAGAAATATCCCGGCGTTGAAGCTTTGAACGTGGCCGTCATGGGTTGCATCGTCAATGGTCCTGGCGAATCCAAAATGGCTGATATTGGAATATCATTGCCCGGAACCGGTGAAACACCATCCGCACCAGTGTTTGTCGATGGCAAGAAAGTTGCAACACTACGTGGTGCAGGCATCGCTCAAGAATTCCAGAAAATGGTTGCAGATTATATCGAAAATCGATTTGGACAGGGCAGCCAGGCCGCCGAATAGAAAGGCGGCTAGTTCTTCCGCTCGGCAATAAAGCGGGCCGCTTCCTTTAAAAGCCCGGCCTTCTCGCCGAAAGGTTCAAGCAAAAGCTGCGCTTGCTCGACAAGACCTGATAGCTGGCGCTTCGTCCATTCGATCCCATGAATGGAAACAAGTGTGGCTTTGCCGGCTGCCACGTCCTTCCCTGTCGCCTTACCCATATTGCCAGCATCAGAAGTCACGTCCAGCAGGTCGTCGGCAAGTTGGAATGCCAGACCGATTGCAGAGCCATATTCGGCAAGGCATTCGCGCTCGCGCTGGTCAGCATTGCCAATAATGGCACCCGCTTCACACGCAAACCTGATAAGGGCTCCGGTTTTCATTGCTTGAAGCCGAATGATACCCTGCTCATCAGGCTTCACTTTTTCAGCTTCCAAATCAAGCGTCTGACCGCCTGTCATGCCGCCAATTCCTGCGGAACGCGCCAGCTCTGTTATGAGCGAGAGGCGCGCCTGAGCGCTGATTTCGGTTGCCTCGCTTGCGACGAGTTCAAAGGCATAAGTCAGAAGGCTGTCACCGGCAAGTATCGCTGCGGCTTCATCAAATTTACGATGAACAGTGGGCTGTCCCCGGCGCAAATCATCATTGTCCATAGCAGGCAGATCGTCGTGAACGAGCGAATAGCTGTGGATGCATTCCAGCGCTGCTGCAACCCGCAAAGCCGCCGAATTGTCGGCGCCAAACAATGCTGCGCTTTCCATGACCAGAAAAGGCCGAAGCCGTTTTCCGCCGTTGAGAACCCCATGTCTCATTGCCGCGAGCAATCTTGGTGGGCGCGTAATCTCACCGCTCTGCGGACGGTCGGATAAGAGCTCTGACAGCAACATCTCCACAGATGCTGCCCGTTGCTGCAAACTTAGCTGAAAAAGTGAGAAATCATTATCGTGCATGGTTGCCCAATGACCAATAAATGGTCTTTTGGTCAAGCATGAGATAAATTTTCTGCTCAATTGGCAAATGCTATGCAGATTCTTGCAGAAAGAATTCCCTTCTTCTTCCTGATGCTCTATGTCCGTGGAGGCAATTCAAGCGGAAGGTCTACGTGGCAAGGGTTTTGGTCAGAAACAAGCGGGGCAGGGGATATCTTGTCGATCCGGGACGCTCGCCTTTAGGGCGCATCATGCGCTATGTGATTCTGATCGGCATTGTATTGGTGATGCTGCCTTTAATTCTGCTGTGTTTGTACAGATTGCCCTTTGTCCATCCGATTTCCACCTTGATGGTCAAAGACCTCGTGACGTTCTCCGGTTATGACCGTCAGTGGGTTTCCATTGACGATATATCGCCAACCCTCGTCAATTCAGTCATGATGTCCGAGGATGCCAAGTTCTGCTCGCATGCCGGTGTTGATTGGGACGCATTAAATTCGGTCGTGTCCGATACAATCGATGGGGAGCAAACGCGAGGCGCTTCGACCATTCCAATGCAAACTGCGAAAAACCTGTTCTTGTGGAACAGCCGCTCATTTATTCGCAAAGGGCTGGAAGTTCCGCTGGCAGTCATGACAGATCTGATACTGCCTAAACGGCGCTTGATGGAGATTTACCTCAATATTGCAGAGTGGGGGCCGGGGATTTACGGAATAGAGGCTGCGGCACAGCACCATTTCAATACCAGCGCCGCAAAACTATCTGCACGTCAGGCCGCCTATCTCGCGGTCACGCTTCCTAATCCTATTATGCGAAACCCGGCTAAACCTGGCCGTGGCTTGCAAATGCTGGCAAGGGTGAATGAGCGGCGCGCGCGGGCCGCAGGAGCCTATGTCGGATGCATCGGTTAGGCGCCAATAGCGGTCAAATGCCTCGTTTAACAGCTTCATGACAAAAAATATGAGACTCATGCTGGTCAAAAGCTCTTTGGCGGTGTATAGCCCAGCCGAACTTTCCGGATTTTTGTCCATTGTGACAGGCTCAGTTGGGCCAGTGCCGGATTTTGACTGATTACTGGAGCTGGAACAATGGCTGTACCTAAACGAAAAACTTCTCCGTCGAAGCGCGGCATGCGCCGTTCCGCTGACGCGTTGAAGGCACCGACTTACGTCGAAGACAAGAATTCAGGCGAACTGCGTCGCCCGCATCACGTCGATCTAAAGACCGGCATGTATCGTGGCCGTCAGGTTTTGACGCCTAAAGAAGGCTGATCTTTCCTTCGAAAGCATGCTAAAAGGACCGGCCATGTGCCGGTCCTTTTATTTTGGGGCCAGCGGCTTTTGTGGGAGATTGCTTCGTGATTTCAAATATACCGTTGATGATCGTGCCGCTCATTGTCTTCAATCTGGTTATTGCCGGATTGGCTGGCATTGGTGGCGCTGATCCTTGGGCTACCCAGCTTTATTCAATGCAGATGCTGTCAGGTGGCAATTGGGTCATGACGCTCGGCGACCTGATGATCGTTTTGTCGCTCGCGCTTCTGTTCTTTGAGATCATGAAGTCAACGCGCACGAGCAATGCCTCAGTTGTCGATCATCTGCTCTCTACATTTGTGTTTGTGGCGTTTCTCGTAGAGTTTTTGCTCGTGCCAAGCGCTTCGCACTCACTCTTCTTCATTCTTATGGCGATGGCGTTTTTTGATATTCTTGCGGGCTTCACCGTATCTCTTCGGTCAGCGGGCCGCGACGTGAATTTTCGCTAGAAGCGGCTACTTCAGCTCTATTTCAATGAAGGCGTATTCGCCTTCATTGGCGTTTACAACATCGTGTTCCACGCCCTCGGATCGAAAATAGGGAACGCCCTTCTTCATCTCGGCTATTGATTCTCCGTCTTTGGTGAGGAGTTTCACTTTTCCGTCCATCAATGGCACGACAACGTAGTCATGGCCATGACGATGCCAGCCGGTATTATCCCCAATGTCAAACCGATATTCGGTTACAATGACTTTTTCATTATCGATGAAAACGGTTGCTTTGGCTGACCCGGTCATTCTTCCTCCCGCACGTGCTTTGAAAATTATTTGTCGAGAGAATCCAGTTTGCGCTGCATCGCTGCAATCTGCTCTTTTAGTTCATTCAACCCGGATGTATCGGCCGGTTTCTCAGTGGCGGAACTTTCGTCCGCCTCAACCGCATTCGTGGACTTGTTGAGCGGAAACGGGGTGAACATCTTCATCGCGTGCTGCAGCATCTCAGTGTTCCGGCGCACCTGCTCCTCGACCAGTTTAATCGGCGTGCTGACATTCATCATATCAATCGGCGACTTGCCAAAAGCGGTTGTCAGCTGTTCCCGCATGCGCTCCTGTTCCTTGGCAAAGGCAGACATGGATTGTTCGAGGAAAGTTGGAAGTACGACCTGCATCTGGTCGCCATAGTATGCAATCAGCTGGCGAAGAAAAGGGATGGGAAGCATGTTCTGCCCATCCTTGTTTTCCAATTCAAAAATGATCTGGGTCAGGACGGAATGAGTAATGTCCTCACCTGTCTTGGCGTCTTGCACCGTGAAATCCTCATTACGCTTAACCATGCCAGCCAGGTCCTCAAGCGTCACGTAAGTGCTTGTGCCGGTGTTGTAGAGACGTCGATTAGCGTATTTCTTGATGATGATTTCGCCGGTCTTCGCTGCCATTACTTAACTCCCCAAGCATATCCCATTGCCGAACTCACGCGCCAGCTTGACGGTAGAAATAAAGGATAGGGGCAAAGCGCATCATTTCAAAGTGTTTTGTGCACTGCATACAACCGGTTACACCCAAACTTATGCTGCACTGCGGGAAGGATAAATCTACTTCTAGCTGGATTGGGCCTTGTCAAATGTACGAAGGGAGGGAATTCTGTTCGGCAGAAGTATTTTGAATTGAGCATTAAAAAATGAGGAAACGTTTATGACCCAATCCATCGTTATCGCCAGTGCAGCGCGCACCCCGGTAGGCTCTTTCAATGGTGCATTTGCCAATGTGCCCGCGCATGAGCTGGGGGCAGCGGTTATCAAAGAGGTGCTCAGCCGCGCTGGGGTTGATGGTGCAGACGTGGATGAAGTGATCATGGGTCAGGTTCTTGGCGCGGGCGAAGGGCAAAATCCGGCGCGGCAGGCTGCGATGGAAGCAGGAATCCCGCAGGAGGCCACAGCTTGGGGGTTGAACCAGCTTTGTGGCTCCGGTTTGCGGGCTGTCGCCTTGGGCATGCAGCAAATCGCCACCGGCGATGCCAACATCATTGTGGCTGGCGGACAGGAATCCATGTCGATGGCGCCCCATTGCGCCCATTTGCGCGGAGGCGTCAAAATGGGCGACTTCAAGATGATCGACACCATGATCAAGGACGGTTTGACTGATGCGTTTCATGGCTATCACATGGGCATTACTGCGGAAAACATCGCCCGGAAATGGCAGTTGACGCGGGAGGAGCAGGATAATTTCGCCTTGGCCTCTCAACACAAGGCTGAGGCTGCGCAAAAAGCCGGACGATTCAAGGATGAAATCGTGCCCTTCACCATCAAGACCCGCAAGGGCGATGTGGTCGTTGCCGATGATGAGTATATTCGTCACGGCGCAACGCTGGAGTCGCTGTCGAAGTTGCGCCCTGCCTTCGATAAAGAGGGAACAGTCACCGCCGGTAATGCATCGGGGCTGAATGATGGCGCCGCGGCTGTTGTCCTCATGAGCGAGGACGAGGCAAAGCGCCGTGGCATCACGCCATTGGCGCGCATTGTTTCTTGGGCAACGGCAGGTGTTGATCCGGCCATTATGGGAACAGGGCCAATTCCGGCCTCACGCAAAGCACTGGAAAAGGCTGGCTGGAAGGCAGAAGACCTTGATCTTGTAGAAGCAAACGAAGCCTTTGCGGCCCAAGCCTGCGCGGTCAATAAGGATCTGGGTTTCAACCCGGATATCGTCAACGTCAATGGTGGGGCGATCGCTATAGGCCATCCAATTGGTGCCTCCGGTGCGCGCGTGTTGAATACATTGCTTTTTGAATTGAAGCGGCGCAACGGGACCAAGGGTCTTGCCACACTTTGCATTGGCGGCGGTATGGGCGTCGCTCTCTGCGTCGAACGCATCAAGGATTAAACCAAATTTTGCCGGCTCTGCGCTTAGCGGGGCCGGCGTTTCTGCGGTGCGTCGTGCACTTCACACTTGTGATTTATTGACTGCATTTACGAGAGATTATTTCAGGGAGGGGAAACATGACAAAAACAGCTATCGTAACCGGTGGTACGCGCGGTATTGGTGCTGCAATCAGCATCGCTTTGAAAGATGCAGGCTACAAAGTCGCAGCAAGCTATGCAGGCAATGATGAAGCGGCAAAAAAATTCAGTGATGAAACCGGTATAGCGACCTATAAATGGGATGTGTCGAGTTACGAAGAATGTACAGCCGGTATTGCCAAGGTGGAGGCCGATCTGGGACCCATTTCGGTGCTCGTAAATAACGCCGGTATCACGCGCGACGCTATGTTTCACAAGCTCACACCAGGGCAGTGGACGGATGTCATCAATACCAATCTGAATGGCCTGTTTAATATGACTCATCCGCTCTGGACGGGGATGAGAGACCGCAAATTTGGACGCATCATCAATATATCGTCGATCAACGGGCAAAAGGGTCAGGCTGGACAGGTCAATTATTCGGCTGCCAAGGCGGGCGATATAGGATTTACAAAGGCACTGGCACAAGAGGGTGCACGGGCTGGCATTACTGTCAATGCGATCTGTCCCGGTTACATCGGAACGGAAATGGTGCGTGCAATTGATGAAAAGGTTTTAAACGAGCGCATCATCCCGCAGATTCCGGTCGGTCGTCTTGGCGAGCCTGAAGAGGTGGCGCGCTGTGTCGTTTTCCTGGCCTCAGACGAATCCGGTTTCATAACCGGCTCAACGCTCTCAGCCAATGGCGGACAATATCTGAGCTAAGACCGTTTTTACTGCAGGCGCTCTGCCGGCTGGAGAATCCAGTCGGCAGAGGTGCTTGACTCTTGATGAAAACTGATAATTCGCGGCGATGCGCAAAAGTTAATTTTTTTGCGCGATGTGGGCCTCCAACAAGTTGAGTGATTCAGCATGTAGTGATTATGCTTGGAAAAAATCTATATATCGCCGTGAACAAATCGGGAATATGAGCCTAAAGCTGATTCGTAGCCGATTCGTTCTGCTCGCGTTCTATTTCTTAACGGTATATTCCGTGAATCGATTAATGATTGTTTATCTGGATTGAGCCACTTACGTTCTGTAGATGCTGAGAATGCTGTTTGGATGAACGCCAAACTTTGGTTTGCTCATTTGGGCGGTACTGGATTGTAGTTGATGAACCTTATGCCCAAGACCGAACTGCCTCTCACACTGACTGGCCGCGATGTTACGGCAGTTTTGGGGCCCACAAACACTGGCAAGACTCATCTTGCGATTGAGCGCCTGCTCGCGCACCGATCCGGTATGATCGGTTTGCCGCTGCGGCTTTTGGCGCGCGAGGTTTATAATCGTGTCGTGGAGCGAGCAGGCATTGCCAATGTCGCGCTGATTACCGGCGAAGAAAAAATCAGTCCGCCTGGCGCCCGTTATTCAGTTTGCACCGTAGAGGCCATGCCGCGCCATACGGATATGGATTTTGTTGCCATTGACGAAGTTCAGCTTGCCAACGATCTTGAGCGTGGCCACATTTTCACGGATCGCATTCTGCATCTCCGCGGGCGTCAGGAAACAATCCTCCTGGGCGCTGCAACGATGCGTGGCATTCTGGAGAAGCTTTTGCCGGGCATATCCGTGGTTACACGGCCAAGATTGTCCAATCTCGCCTATTCCGGTTCGAAAAAGATTACCCGCCTGCCACCGCGCACGGCGATTGTGGCTTTCGCGGCGGAAGAAGTCTATTCAATCGCGGAATTGATCCGGCGGCAGAATGGTGGCGCTGCGGTGGTCATGGGAACGCTAAGCCCACGAACGAGAAACAAGCAGGTGGAGCTTTATCAGTCCGGGGATGTGGACTATCTGGTGGCAACCGATGCCATTGGTATGGGGCTCAATCTCGACGTGGACCACGTTGCGTTTGCACAGGACCGGAAATTTGATGGATATCAGTTCCGCGATCTTTCACCGGCAGAAATCGGTCAGATAGCCGGGCGAGCCGGGCGCCATTTGCGTGACGGAACATTTGGCGTGACGGGCCATGTGTCAGGTTTCTCCGAAGCGCTTGTTCAACGTGTTGAATCCCATGCTTTCGATGCAGTGAAGATTTTGCAGTGGCGGAGTGCTCATTTTGACTATTCCAGCCTCGATGCGCTGAAGCGCTCCATTGACACTCCGGCACCGATTGATGGTCTGACCAGAGCTCTTCCGGCGGTTGACCAGCAAGCTTTGGAGTTTCTTTCGCGTGATCCCGATATTGCTCCACTCGCAAATACGCCCGAACGTGTAGCACTTTTATGGGACGCCTGCGCCTTGCCGGATTATCGCAAGATTGCACCGGCGCAACACGCTGACATCATTGCGTCCGTATATACTGATCTTGTTGAAAAAGGTCATGTGAACGAAAATTATATGGCAGAAGAGGTTCGGCGGGCTGATTCCATTGATGGCGATATCGACGCTCTTTCGCGGCGTATAGCCCAGATCAGAACGTGGACATTTGTGTCTCATCGACCCGGTTGGCTGGCAGATCAGGCACATTGGCAAGAAAAGACGCGTGAAATTGAGGACAGATTATCCGATGCACTGCATGAACGGTTGACGAAACGCTTCGTAGACCGCAGGACAAGCGTGCTTATGAGGCGCCTGAGAGAGAATACAATGCTAGAAGCCGAAATTAGCCCTGCCGGGGACGTTGTTGTCGAGGGGCACCATGTTGGACGATTAGACGGGTTCCGTTTCACTGCGGATGCTCAAGATGATGGAGCGGACGCCAAGGCGATCAAAGCTGCAGCGCAAAAAGCGCTGGCGGCAGAGTTCGAAAATCGCGCTGAGCGGTTTTCGGCATCCGCCAATGGCGATTTTGCTTTGGCGTCAGATGGGACGCTGCGCTGGATCGGTGCGACTATTGCTTCCGTTGTATCCGGAGAGCAAGCGCTCAAGCCGCGCGCCGTATTGCTGGCTGATGAGCAGCTCACTGGCCCGGCTCGCGACAAGGTTGCCGCGCGGGTTGATCGCTTTCTCAACCACCATATAGACACGGTGTTAAAGCCGCTTGTTGATCTTGCCAATGCGGATGCGCTGGTTGGAATCACGAAAGGTCTTGCCTTCCGGCTGGTCGAAAACTTCGGTGTTTTGCAGCGCCGGGATGTTGCAGAAGAAGTTCGCGGGTTGGATCAGGACTCCCGAGCAGCCTTGCGCCGTCTCGGCGTGCGCTTCGGCGCGTATCACGTATTCTTGCCGGCTCTGCTGAAACCGGCCCCTGCTGGTCTCTTGACGCTGCTCTGGGCGCTCAAAGAAGATGCCAAGGACCGTCCCGGGTATGGCGACGTCGTTCAGGTATTGTCCGCAGGCAGAACCTCTGTGGTGACCGATGCAAGCTTTGATCCCGCATTCTATCGTCTGGCAGGATATAGATTGCTTGGTCGCAGAGCTGTCCGCATCGACATCCTTGAACGTCTGGCGGATCTCATCCGTCCTGCGCTGGCCTGGAAGCCCGGCACGGGCACTCGTCCCGATGGCGCCTATGACGGATCACGCTTTCTGGTAATCCCAGCCATGATGTCGATCCTCGGTGCAACTGCCGATGATATGGAGGAGATCCTCAAAAATCTTGGCTATCGTCAGGAGGCCGTTGAACCTGCGATTGTTGCTGCCAAATTGGCGGAGCTAGAAGCGGTCGCAAGTGCTGCACCAACGAAAGACACTGCAGTGCCTGCTGCAGAACCGGTTGGTCCAGGGTTTGCAAATGCACCAGTGGTGCAAGCTGTAGCCAAACCATCCCAGCCGACTGCTGAAACAGCAACGCCAGCGGTGCCGGAAGAAGCACCAAAGCCAATTCTCTTGTGGCGTCAGGCACGTTTCGATAATCGCAATAATCGTGGAAATCACGAGAAACGCGATCATCAGCGCGGTGGGCAAGCACGAAACGGCCAATCTGAGCAGAGAGCTGCCCAGCCCAACCGCCCGGCTGCGCCGCAGAATGAACGTGGTGAACGCAAGGAACATTTCCGGGGCAAAGGCAAGCCCGCAGGCAATGAGCGCTTTAAACAGGATGGCGCGAAACATGGCGGAAAACCACAGGGACAACATAAGGCTCCAACCAAGCGTCCCGAGCGTGAGGAACGTCCAGTTAAAATCGACATGGACTCGCCTTTTGCCAAGCTGCTCGCTTTGAAGGAACAAATGAAAAAATAAAATGATGGCAGAGGCCGATAACGAAGGAAAGAAAGGACGGCGCATCGATAAATGGCTGTTCTTTGCGCGGGTGGTAAAATCCCGCTCCCTTGCGGCCAAACTGGTATCCAGCGGGAATGTCCGTCTAAACAAAGTGAAAATTGATCAGCCATCGCAGAATGTCAAAGTAAGCGATGTGCTGACAATTTCCTTGGACCGTCGTGTCCTGGTTTATGAAGTTGTTGCGGGTGGAGAAAGGCGCGGGCCAGCTGAAGAGGCGAAGAAACTCTACAGGGATCTGTCTCCGCCGCCCATGCCGAAAGAAATTAGCCGTCTGGACGCTTTGCCAAAGCGTGATGCCGGTAGCGGCCGACCAACAAAAAGGGAGCGCCGGCAAGTTGATCGTTTGATGCAGGGCAAAAACGATGATTCCAACTCATAATGTGGCCAACGTTTAATCGAAATAAATTTTCTCGGTTTTGACCTAAGTAGAGTACACTATACCGATAATACACCATTCGCCGGGAATGAATTGCTTGTTTGCGCTTGTTGAAGGTGCGAACAATGCGATCAAAGGCTCGCCGGTAAACCAACGCCCGCGTTCTGGTGCCGCAGTCTTGTTCTTACCTCTTGTCAGTTTGGCAGCAAATCGTTACCTCACGATTGTACCCCGCTGATCGTGGTGTCTTCTGGAGCCAGTAAATGACTTATGTTGTGACCGACAATTGCATCCGCTGCAAATATATGGATTGCGTTGAGGTCTGTCCGGTCGACTGTTTTTATGAAGGTGAAAACATGCTCGTCATTCACCCGGACGAATGTATCGACTGCGGTGTTTGTGAACCTGAATGTCCAGCGGAAGCTATCAAGCCGGACACTGAGCCAGGTTTGGACAGCTGGTTGCAACTGAATGCCGAGTATTCCGAGAAGTGGCCCAATATCTCCACAAAGGGCGACGCCCCGTCGGATGCCAAGGAAATGGACGGTGTGGCAGGCAAATTCGAGAAATTCTTTTCTCCGGAGCCTGGCGAAGGCGATTAATAGCCCAGGAATCAGACTTGGCTAAACTGGAGTTGGTGCAATAAGCAAGGCTTTGAGCCCCATTTTTTGAGCAATTGCAGCAAAAATTTGATTCTACGCGGTTTTCATGTTATGGTGCTGAAATATGTTGATCATTGGACGTCAATTTCGTGGCGCTAAAGTATAAATCACCACTTGGCTAGATTTTTTTCGGACGCAACAGTTCAGGGTATGCTTGTTTGTCATTCAGCCCAACTGATCCGTCCGGATTGCTTTTGCGCGACACTATTGACGACCGACAAACCGGGTTCCGGTTTCCAGTGGTTGGTTTAACCGGTGCGTTTTGCCGGGCGCAGCAGGGAGTAATGAAGCGCATGACAGTAGTTCCGCAGAAAAAAGCCGCCCAGCGTATTGGATTTAAAACGGGCGAATTTATTGTATATCCGGCACACGGCGTTGGTCAAATTGTCAATATTGAAGAACAGGAAGTTGCGGGCCACAAGCTTGAACTGTTTGTTATTGATTTCCAGAAAGACAAGATGCGTCTGAAAGTGCCAGTTGCCAAAGCAACAGCCATCGGCATGCGGAAACTTTCTGAAACAGATTATGTAGAGCGCGCATTGAAGGTCGTCCAGGGACGGGCCCGTATCAAGCGCACCATGTGGTCTCGCCGCGCGCAGGAATATGATGCGAAAATCAATTCAGGCGATTTGATTTCGATTTCGGAAGTTGTGCGTGATCTATTCCGTGCCGACAATCAGCCGGAACAGTCTTATTCAGAACGCCAGCTTTACGAGGCAGCACTTGATCGCATGGCTCGTGAAATTTCTGCCGTCAACAAGATGTCAGAAACCGAAGCTGTCCGTCTTATCGAGGTAAATCTCGCTAAGGGTCCTAAGCGCGGTGCTAAGGCCGATGATGCTGAGGCAGAAGTTGAAGCAGATGTAGTTGCTGAAGACGAGCAGGAAGAGGCAGCATAAGAGCTGTCTTTCTCGCCAAAACACAGCCCGGCAGCGATGCCGGGCTTTTTATTATTCGCTGATAAGCTTCACCTTGTCGCCGACAGATACGGTTCCGCCGGGCGGCATCGCGTTGATCAGGCGAAAGAGGTCAAGCTTGCGGTCTGTACCCAGGATTTTGCTTGAAAGTGATGAAAGAGTATCGCCGGGCTTTACTGTCACAACGCGGATGCGCAAAGGCTTTATCGCGGCTTTCTCTTCAGGCGTCAGGAGCTTGAAGCTCTGAACAACCGTTTGCGAGGCGGGTAATAGCGCTGAGCTTCCCGCTGGAGCCGCAGTCAGGAAGCGATAAATGCGATTACCGGCATTGATCACGAAAATATCAAACTCCCAGCGATCGGCCTTTGCCTTGGCGCTGGCCGCAGGCATGCCGTTAAAGGTCGTAGCGGTAACGCTGGCGTCGACAAGCCCGGTCACCCAGCCGCTGCGCATGTAGTCGGTCATTGACGGATTGCCGGATATTTGTGTCCCATCAAACCGGACGGCTACTTCTCCCGGGCCCGTCGCCATAACGGCATCGGCGCTGTTGTCGATGGTGAAGCCTTCAGGAACAGTGAAGCTCACGCCCAGAAGTGGATGGACGAAATTGCGGCCCCGCACATAGCCTTCTTCCGGCGTATCGCCATATAGGATGCCGTCTATACCCTGCAGGAACGATTCGCGGTCGGTCGTGCCAACGCCGGGGGCACCGATACGGCGGGCATGCCCACGCGCAAGTTCAATTCGCTGCGGTGCCGAGGGGTGGCTGGCAAGGAAATCGAGGCTGGCATCGGTAGCGCCGGACACGTTACGGAAATCGGCATAGGAAGCCATGGATTGCAAGAAACGTGGCGCAGCAAATGGATCATACCCCGCTTCGCCAATCATCTTGATGCCGATCGCGTCGGCCTGAAGTTCCTGATTGCGTGAAAACTGCGCCATCCGCAGCTTGCCGCGGATCAAGGCTTCCTGTCCGGCGGTGTCGCCCTGCAGAACTTCCGATACGACGCGTCCGGCAATAACGGCTTCCTGTTCGCGCTGCTGGCGCTCTATACCGTGATTGGCGATTACGTGGCCCATTTCGTGAGCAATGACGGCGGACAGTTCCGCGCTGTCATTGGCAAGGGCGAGAAGGCCGCGGGTGACATAAAGATATCCGCCCGGCAAGGCAAAGGCATTGATGTTGGGCGAGTTGAGAATTGTTATGCGATAGGTGTGGGTCGGGTTGTCCGAAACCGTTGTCAGATTGCCAACGACTTTGGCGACCATGCGCTCCAGTTTTGCATCCTTATACTCGCCGCCATAGGTCGCGAGAATACGGGGATGCTGCTCAGCGCTAAGTTTGGCGAGTCGGTCGTTCTTATTAACATTGTCTACCGTGACCGGGTTCGATGACGGGCCAAGCGCCGCATCTTCCTTGCTAATATTCAGCACTTGGCAACCTGAGAGAAAGGCAAGCATCAGCATGAGCTGCGCCGGCTTTCTGCCCTGCTTAGCTGCTTGAAACCATCCTGTATTCAAGGGAGACGTGTGCGAACCCAGAATCATATCCTTTTTGTATTAAGTGCCAGGAGACTCGTATGTCTTTGTTCTTGCTAGCCCGATGTGCGGCCCGGAGCAAGAATTTCATTGTTTTCCTGACCGGGGCAAGGCGTCGAAAATATGTCAAAGACCAGACTCTTTGCTACCGAGGTAATTTCGCAACAGGGCAGGGCCATCGTCTGACAGCAGATCCTTGGCCGGGCCGGAAGCAGCAATGTGCCCATTATCAACGAAGAGCAGCGTCGATGCCAGCCGCAAAGCGTCGTCCGGATGATGCGTAACCATGATAATTGTCATTCCGGTTTCTTTTTGAAGATTCTCAATAAGTTCCAGCATTTCGTGACGCAAAGCAGGGCCAAGGGAAGCGAAAGCTTCATCCAGAAGCAATACGGGACGGTTGCGCACCAATGCGCGGGCGATTGCCACGCGCTGACGTTCTCCCCCGGAAAGAGCTTCGGGCTTCCTTCCCTCTTTTCCGGCAAGCCCGACTTTCCGAATCGCTGCCTGAATTTCCACTTTGTCGACTTCATCAAGCCTCAAATCCGAACGGCGGCCCAATCCGACATTGGACATTACATCCAGATGGGAAAAAAGATTATTGTCCTGAAACACCATGGAGACTGGCCGGAGCGATGGCGGAAGATTGGTCACGTCAACCTCATTGATTAGTACCGAGCCACCAACGGGCTTCTCGAACCCGGCAATGAGATTAAGCAGCGTCGATTTTCCCGATCCGCTCGGGCCGATGACGGCGGTTATTGTGGAGGCTTGAATGGACACATCAAAGTGCATTGCCATGTCACCATAGTCGAAACGCACGGCGTTGAGACGAACAGAGACGCCATTTGTTTTTGCGGGCTTAGCCATTTGCACTGCTGTCCCTTTTGGCCAGTCGAATTGCGCCTCTATCGGCGATGATCATGAGAATGAGGCACAGCGCAGCAAGAATTAGTGCCAACCCGGCGGCGTCGGCGGTACGATAGCTTCCCATGCGTTGCAACAGCAAATAGGGCAGGGTCAGAACGGTGTCGTTGCCAAACAGGGCAATTGTTCCGAGATCACCAAGGGACAAAGCCATGGCAAAGGCAAAGGCTACGCCGAGCGGATGTTTTAAAATTGGCCAATCGATAATTCGGAGCCGGTTCCAACCCGCAATGCCCAATTGCTCGCACAGTCTGTTGTGGCGGCTTGCCGCTGTATCCCATGACGGTCGAAGAATCCGGAACGCAAAAGGGATGGCCATAGCGGCATTGACGCATATTACCATGAAGGGTGCGAGGCTGAATGGATCGACAAAGTGGCGGGAAAGAATGAACCATCCCGCACCAATGATGATAGGCGGCACCACCATGATCAAGCTCGCGCCAAGATCAAGCGAGCGCTCAAATACTCCAGCTCTGGCGTAGCGCCGCCGGGTTGCCAAAAACTCCCGCGTAATCACAAGACTAAGCGAAATTATCAGTGAAAGTGCGGCCGCGATTGCGCCAAGAACAAGACTGGTGACAATTGCGCGCCAGACGGTTGTTTCGGACAGGAGACGGGTAATATCTGCCGACAAGCCGGAAACGACAGTGCCTGCCATGGGCAAGGTTACGAACAGAAAACCGGATATAATCAGAGTAATGTTCCATAGTCTTTGCGGCAATGAAGGCATGTCGAAGCGGCGGGTCGTGGTACGCAAGCTGAAGCCTTCTTCTGTCGGACGCCCAGCGAGCGATAGAAGGCCGAGCACGATAATTGTCAGGCAAAGCTGAAGAAGCGTCAGGGACACCGCTCTGGCTATATCAAAATCGAAGTGAAGCGACTGGTATATTGCAACTTCGAGTGTCGTGGCGCGAGGCCCTCCGCCGAGTGTCAGCACCACGGTGAATGAAGTAATGCACAGCATGAAGATCAAGCCAGCCACACCCGATATACTGCGTAAAATGACCGGCCATTCGATTAATTTGAACTGTGTCCAGTTGCTCATCCCCAGTTGTGAGGAGAGTTTCCAATAATCTTCGGGAATGGAATCCAGACCTGAGAGAATGAGCCGTGTCGCCAATGGCAAATTGAAAAATACATGGGCGAGAAGAATGCCCGTCAGCCCGTAAATATCGGGAACCAAATCAAGCCCCAGCCATCCGAGGATAGCAGCCAGCAAACCGTTTCGTCCGTAAATGCTGGTGACACCGAGCACGGCAACGAGCGCTGGCAGCGCCAGAGGCAAGGCAAACAGACGCAGGAGCATTGCGCGTCCCGGAAAGCTCTGCTGCGCATGCAATGCACGGGCAAGCGGGATGGCAAGGCCGACAGAAAATACCAGGGAAAGGAGCGCTTGAAGGATTGTGAAGCGTGCAATCCGCCAAATGTAGCTGTCAAAAGTAGCAAAGCCCTCCGTGCTTCCACGGAAAGCTTCAATGGCGAGACTGAGGAGAGAGCCGCCCGCCAATACGCCCAGAAAGGCGAGAGCGAGACCTCCCGCCAAGGGTTTCATCGAAGAGGCGGCCATCTATGCTACTTGCTCATGGCTTCAAGCCACTCGTCGATCCAGGCTTTGCGATTTTTCGCCACTTCTTCAGATGTGAAAGTCAGTGTCTTTGCTGGCTTTACCAATGTGTCAAAGGCTGGATTGAGCGGATTTGAGGTTTTAGCTGCAGGATACATCCAATTGTTTTCGGGAATAGTATCCTGAAATGCCGTGCCGGTAACAAATGTCAAAAACTGCGCAGCAAGCGGGTTCTTGGCTCCGTTTACAGTTTGCGCTGCAACCTCGACCTGCAGGTAATGTCCTTCATCGAAGGATGCTGCCTTGTACCGATCGGTTTTGTCCGCGATCAGATGATAAGCGGGCGACGTAGTATAGGAAAGCACCATGGGCGCTTCACCTTTGGTAAAAAGCCCATAGGCTTCTGACCAGCCGGGCGTGACGGTTAAAACGCGATCCTTGAGTTTGGCCCAGGCTTCACTGGCCTTGTCCCCGTAAACTGATTTCATCCACAATACGAGACCAAGGCCCGGTGTAGACGTGCGAGGATCTTCAATAACGATCTTCTGCTTCGGATCGCCATCAACCAAATCCTTCAGACTAACCGGTGCGTCTTTGACTTTCTCTGTGTCATAAATGACAGCGAAGTAGCCATAATCATAGGGAACGAAAATGCTGTCCTTGAAGCCACCAGGAATGTCGATAGCAGTTGTATCTATGCCATGCGGCGCAAAAAGTCCGGTTTGCTGAGCTTCAAAAGTCAGGTTCGTATCCAGACCGAGAACAATATCCGCCTTTGTCGATGCGCCTTCAAGCTTCAGACGGTTAAGCAGCGCAACGCCATCGGCGACTGCTACAAAGTCAACAGTACAGGTGCATTGCTTCTCAAAGGCTTCTTTGACTTTTGGCCCTGGCCCCCATTCAGAGGTAAAGCTTTCATAGGTGTAGACTGTCAGCTTGCCATCCGCATTTGCTGGGCTGGAAAGGCCAAATGCCAATGCGCTGGAAACAAGGGCAAATTTCATAAATTCGAGTGGCTGCATAGGCGCCTCCTAAAGTTGAACTTCAAAAGGATAGGTGCGCCGGCTTGTGAAGCCGCATCTAATCCCTCCGCCGGTACAAACCGGATCAGGTTCCGCGGGTTGACTGGATTGGTTCCAGTCTCTCAGCCTGTTGATGCAGGCACCCCGTTAGAGCAAAGCAAGATTAGTGACTGTGTCCTGCCAACGCAAGCGCCCATCGCCTAGCTGGTTGTTTTTGTTATGCCTTCCCCTTGCCACGCCCGCTTTTGCGTCTGGCTATTGAGATGGTGGGAAAGACGGGCGGTCATCGAAGCGCGTCTTTGTAGTAGGTTAAGCGATCCGAAGACCGCCCGTCCGGCGATTTTGCATTCTGTCCGTTCCGCTTGGGAGGCCTCGGCTACCCAAGGAGTGCCATTTGCGGCGCGCCATGCGTTAGCCTTGCGCCCCTTAAAGTGCTCGTCCAGCACGCGCCGTTCCTAGTAACGGCAGGGGAACCCTTGGACAGAACGTCCCCGGATGGCGGGTCCGTAACCCGCCATCGGAGGCGCCCATCCTTCCCCAAACTTCGAACGGCTCCGGAAGCTGTTCCCCGCGGGAAGGACAGGAACAGAATAATGCAGAGCGGGTGCTGTTGGATAAGTTTGTCGAGATTATTTTTGGAAAGTCTGATTTGCACAAGCTAAGTGCGTCCTTCGACAAGCTCAGGATGAGGGAGGTCGATTGATTGCAGGGCGCCAACTCTTGCAAGGCTAGCAAGTTGTCGCTGCGACCCACAAAACTTCCCTCATGGTGAGCTTGTCGAACCACGCATTATATCGAATGCAGCTTATCCACCTCACTCGCGGCGAGTCATCTTGAGCTAGTTGAGGGTTGAGTTGCTCAAAATTGGATTGCCCTCAAGTTTGAACTCATCGATAAAGGCGCGAATGATCGCGACGAGCATTTCGGGTTGTTCCACGCAGGGAATATGCCCGGCATCCTTGATGACTTCGTAGCGCGCGCCCGGAATCAATTTAGCCATTGAAAGCACGACGTCCGGCGGTGTCGAACCATCTTGATCCCCCACAATACAGATTGTTGGAACCGATATTCGGCCTGCGTCTTCTGTCAGGTCTGCATCACGAATTGCTGCGCAGGTTCCGGCATATCCGGCCAATGGTTGACGAATCAGCATGTTCCGGTAGCCGGTTAAGGCAGGGCTGCTTTCACGATGAAATGTCGGGGTAAACCAGCGTTCGAGGATCGTGTCGGCGATGCTTTCAATACCATTTTCCTCAAGCGCGGCAATACGTGCGTTCCAGGAATCGGCATTGCCAATCTTGTGCGCGGTATCACACAAGACCAGTGCCCGAACCAGATCGGGACGGGAAGCATAAAGCCCCTGCGCAATCAGTCCGCCGACAGAAAGACCGCAAATGATTGCATTTTTAACATTGAGGAAATCCAGCAGACCTGCCAGATCGCCGACATGATCGTCGAGAGAATAGGGAGACGTGCCGACACTCGAAAGCCCGTGGCCGCGCTTATCATAGGTGACGATAGCAAAATCACCCGCCAGGCGAATAATGACATCGCGCCAGATGCGGAAGTCAGTGCCCAGAGAATTGGCAAAAACGATCACAGGTTTTGACGCTGGTCCGCCAATCAGCTGATAATGCAGCGTCACACCATTTATATCGGCAAATTGCACCTTGCTCTCCCTTTTATCCAGAATGATATGTGCGTACGGTTCTGTAGAATGAATGATCAGGGACGATCAACCGCCGAATAATTATCTATTGATGAAGCGGCAACAGACCGGCTCAAATCAACAGGCAAGAAAAAAGCATATGAGGCAGCATGATGGGTGACGTATTTATCTGCGACTATATCCGGACGCCCATTGGCCGTTTTGGTGGATCACTGGCTGGAGTTAGGGCGGATGATCTTGGGGCTATTCCAATCAAGGCATTGATGGAGCGTAATAAATCGGTCGATTGGGCAGCAATCGATGAAGTGATTTATGGATGCGCCAATCAGTCTGGCGAAGACAATCGCAATGTCGCCCGCATGTCGGCACTGCTTGCGGGATTGCCCGTGGAGGTGCCCGGCACCACGATGAACCGCCTATGCGGTTCCGGCATGGATGCCATCATCACAGCCGCACGCGCCATTCGCGCCGGTGAAATGAACATTGCCATTGCTGGCGGTGTCGAGTCCATGTCGCGCGCGCCCTTTGTGCTGCCCAAGGCAGACAGCGCCTTTTCCCGCAATGCAGAAATTTACGATACGACAATCGGCTGGCGGTTCATCAATCCACTTATGCAGCAGCAATATGGTGTGGATTCCATGCCTGATACCGCCGAAAATGTTGCCGAAGAGTTTCTTGTCTCCCGCGCCGATCAGGATGCTTTTGCTGTGCGCTCCCAGCAGCGAACCGGTCGGGCTCAGGAGAATGGTCGGCTTGCCAGCGAAATTATCCCGGTTCGCATCGCGCAAAGAAAAGGCGAGCCCATTATCGTTGATAAAGACGAGCATCCGCGCCCCCAAACAACAATTGAGGCTCTGGCCAAACTGCCGACGCCATTTCGATCCGGCGGAACTGTGACGGCAGGAAATGCTTCCGGTGTTAATGATGGCGCGGCCGCGCTCATCATTGCCTCCGAAGAGGCTGTAAAAAAGTACGGCCTCAATCCCATCGCGCGCATCCTGGGCGGGGCGACGGCGGGCGTGGCACCCCGTATTATGGGAATTGGCCCAGCGCCTGCGACGAAGAAGCTTTGCGCGCGCCTCGGTTTGGTGCCAGCTGATTTTGACATTATCGAACTCAATGAAGCTTTTGCCTCGCAGGGACTTGCAACATTGCGCGATCTTGGAATTCCCGATGATGCGGAACACGTAAATCCGAATGGCGGCGCTATCGCCCTGGGGCATCCGCTGGGCATGTCAGGAGCACGCATTGCGGGAACGGCAGCGCTTGAATTGCAATTGCGCGAGGGAAAACTCGCTCTGGCGACAATGTGCATTGGCGTTGGACAGGGCATTGCTATCGCGCTTGCAAGCGTTTGATATCGGACGCAGAGCTGTCTGGTGGAAGCGTTTGACGCATGCTATGGGCGGGTCATGAGCAAATTCGTTCTTCTTTTGGGCGGTTCCGTCCATGTCACCGATCGCCTTTTGAAACAGGTAGCCGGAGCCAGGGTTCTGGCGGCTGATGGTGGTATCGCCCATGCCGCACCACTGGGCCTCACGCCTGAGCTTTGGCTAGGCGATTTCGACTCGACATCGCCCGAGCTGGAAAAAGAATATGCGCATGTGCCGCGCCAGGTTTTTCCGGCAGCAAAGGATATGACCGATGGCGAACTGGCCTTGAACGAGGCATATCGACTGGGGGCGACCGAGCTTGTACTTTGCGGTGCATTTGGTGGAGTGCGCACCGATCACACGCTTCTGCATTTGACGATGGCGACCGCCCATGCGGCGCAGGGACATAAGATCATCCTCACCAGCGGAAGCGAAGAAGCCCACCCACTTGTGGGCGGTGAATATGCTTTCGATTTCGTCGATAAAACGCAGTTCAGCATTGTTGCATTTTCGCAATTACACGGACTTTTTATCGATGGAGCACGCTGGCCGCTTGAAAATGTGGAACTTTCTTTCGGTTCATCGCTTACTGTCTCGAATGCCGTATGTGGAACCCTCCACGTATCGCTCCATTCGGGCAAAGCAATCCTGATTGCAGCGCCGCCAGTTGCCTGACGCTTGTCAATATAAGCGGAAAGTGTAATGTGTGCAGCACAGCATTGGGGACGCAAGCTGGTAAGTTTGGTTTTAGAAACGGGAGAGGTCTTCCATGTTGAAAAGTTTATCTACAGTTGCAGTTGCCGCAGTTTTGGCATTCTCGGTTGCTGGTTGTACAACGAGTGAACAGCGGACAGCCGGATATGGTGTCGGTGGTGCAGCACTTGGTGCATTGGCAGGTGGCGCTATCGGTGGTGGTCGTGGTGCTTTGGCCGGTGCGGCAATCGGCGGGGCATCAGGCGTTGTCGTTGGCGCAGCCACATCGGACGGCGGACGCCGTTACTGCACATATGAAAATCGCTACGGCGAGCGCTATCGCGCACCTTGCCGTTAAGCAGCTAGAGTTTTCGAAAAACAGGCCGGTTTTCCGGCCTGTTTTTTTGTGCGTACCGGACGCGTGTTCCGTTGATCTTTCTTCTGCCGTATTGAGGAAGCAGGATTTTCCCGCACTTTTTAAATGGAGAGGTTATTATGAAAATTCGTTTTGCTGCCATAGCAGCCACAGCACTTCTGGCATTTACGATCGCCGGATGTGAGACGAGCCAGCAAAATCAACGTGCCGGGACGGGTGCATTGATTGGTGCTGGCGCTGGTGCCCTGGCCGGACAGGCTTTGGGGCGTGATACGAAAAGCACGGTGATCGGTGCTGCGGGTGGCGCTTTGCTTGGCGCGGCTGTTGGTACAGCCACGACACCGCGCGGTGGAAACGAGAATCTATGCCGTTATCAGCGGCCTGACGGATCGATTTACAATGCTCCCTGCCAAGGCAATGGCGGAGGTGCCTATGGAAATGGACGATATCCGGATGATGATGGATACCGGTCTGAGCGCCGCCGGTATAGTTCCGACCCATACCGCGACGACAATTACTGATCACAGAATATCGATTTAGCGCAAGCAGGCCGGAATTTCCGGCCTGTTTCGTTTGACAGAACAGATATTCTCATCGACAAGCCCTGACAAAACCTGCTCGAACTCCCGGATTGATACGTTTGATGGCTCCACCACTGTTACGCCTTGATAGAATTGCCCTGACTTTCGGTGGCACGCCCCTTTTGACCGATGCGGCCATCTCTGTCAGCGAGAATGATCGCATTGCGCTTGTAGGACGCAACGGTTCGGGCAAATCGACACTGCTTAAAATCGCCGCCGGATTTGTCGTCCCAACGGACGGCGAAGTCTTCAAACATCCGGCCGTTACGGTACGCTATCTGGCTCAGGCACCCGATATGGATGGATTTGCCAATGTGCGGGCCTATGTCGAAGCGGGACTTGGACCGGCAGATGATCTTTACCGTGTCAGTTACCTGCTTGAGCATCTGGGACTGACGGGCGAGGAAAAGCCGGAAAATCTTTCGGGAGGAGAAACACGTCGTGCTGCTTTGGCAAAGGTTCTTGCACCGCAGCCGGATATCCTTCTGCTTGACGAGCCGACCAACCATCTTGACCTGACAACCATTGAATGGCTGGAAAGTGAGTTGCGCCAGATACGCTCGGCCATCGTGGTAATATCGCATGACCGGCGGTTTCTGGAGAATGTCAGCCGTTCTACCATCTGGCTTGATCGAGGCGTTACGAAACGGCTCGATCAAGGGTTTGGCTCGTTCGAGGAGTGGCGCGACAAGGTTCTGGAAGAAGAAGAGCGCGACCTGCACAAACTTGGACGTCAGATTGTACGCGAGGAACATTGGTTACGATACGGCGTTACGGCACGGCGCAAACGTAACATGCGTCGGCTCGGCGACCTGCAATCCATGCGCAGCGAGTTTCGTAACCATCGTGGCGCGCAGGGCAAGGCGGTTCTCAAGGCCAGCGATGCCAAGGAATCTGGCAAGCTTGTTATCGAGGCGGAACATCTTTCCAAGAGCTATGATGACCGCATTCTCGTGGATGATTTTTCCACCCGTATACAACGCGGAAATTGCGTGGGATTTGTCGGGCCGAATGGAGCGGGTAAGACGACGCTCCTCTCCATGCTGACAGGATTGCTCAAGCCGGATAGCGGCTTTGTCAAACTGGGAACAAATCTTGAGATTGCGGTGCTGGATCAGCGGCGGGACAGTCTAAATCTTGAACAAACCTTGTCAGACTATTTGACCGACGGGCGCGGAGAGAATGTTATCGTCAATGGCGAGCAGCGCCACGTTGCCTCCTACATGAAAGACTTCCTGTTTCAACCGGAGCAGTTGCGCACGCCAATCCGCGAGCTATCGGGTGGTGAGCGCGCACGTCTGATGCTGGCGCGGGTCTTGGCGCGACCTGCCAATCTGCTGGTTCTCGATGAGCCGACGAATGATCTCGACATGGAAACGTTGGATCTGTTGCAGGAATTGGTTGCTGGCTTTGCCGGGACAGTGCTGCTCGTCAGCCATGATCGCGATTTCCTTGACCGTACCGTAACGTCAGTCATTGCTCCCGAGGGCAGTGGGAAATGGCTGGAATATGCCGGCGGCTACACGGATATGCTGGCGCAGCGCAAGGAAACTGCCATTGCGACCCGGAAGGAATTGAAAGCCGCCAAGCCGCAGGCTTCATCTGGTGTGGCTGCTGAAAAGGCGCCTGCTGCACGCGATGAAAAGCGCAAACTCTCCTACAAGCAGAAATTTGCGCTCGAAACGCTTCCAGCTAAAATTGAAGCGCTGCATAGCGAAATTATCAATCTGGAAAAGAAGCTGGCCGATCCCGATCTTTTTGCAAAGAATCCGGCCTTGTTCAACAAGACGGTTGAGGAGATCGGCAAGAAGCGTGCAAGTCACGAAGCGCTCGAGCACGAATGGCTGGAGCTTGAAATGCTGCGCGAGGAAATCGAAGGCTAGATTAAACTCGCAATTGTGCCCAATGATCGGAACGAAAAACCGGGATTCCAGTTCTCGTTCCGATTTGAAAGACAGCATAAATAAGCGTTTATTCTACGAGCTTCAGCTCACGGAATGTTGTGAGGACCGTCGCCTGCTGTTCTTTGATATAAGCGGCAAATTCGGCGGATGGCTGGTAAAGATCAACCCAACCATGCTTTTTCAATGTTGCTTGCCATTCCGGGCTTTGCGCCATTTTAGAAAAGGCTGCATCAAGATCCTTCGTCTGTTCTTCCGACAGGTTGGCTTGTCCGAGGAAGCCGCGCCAATTGACCAACTCAACATCGACCCCTTGTTCCTTCATCGTTGGCACATCAATGCCTTCGAGCCGCGTTGCAGAAGAAATCCCGAGTGCTCGCACTGTTCCGGCTGAAATTTGTCCGGCAAACTCGGAATAGCCGCCTGCACCAACGGAAATATGCCCTCCCATTACCTGTCCGAGCATCTCACCTCCGGCACCGATGGCGACGTAATTCATCTTGGAAAGATCGCCGCCAATTGCCTTGACGATCATGCCATACAGCAAATGGTCGACACCACCGGCGGCGAAACCGCCCAACGATACTGATCCCGGATCAGCTTTGAAGGCTTTGACCAGATCATCCATATTTTTCAATGGCGAATCTGCCGGGACGACCAGCGTAAGATACTCGCCTGTCATCCGCGCGATGGGCTTGGTCTGGTCCATTGTCACGGGTGCGTTATTGGTCAGGATCGAGCCAACCATGCCGATCCCCGTAACAATGAGGCCCGTATCGGGATATTTCTTCGAAACAAATTCGGCCAGGCCAATAGTGCCACCGGCTCCCGGTCGATTAACAACCTGGATGTCGCCAGCGAGCTCGAGGTCCTGAAGCGATTGTTGTGTCGAGCGTGCCAATTGATCATAGCCGCCTCCCGGACCTGCCGGAGCGATGATTTCGATATTCTTTACCGCGTCGGCCTGAGCCGATGAGGCCATGCCAAAGGCCAGCGCAAAAGCAAGCGTGCGAAGTTTCATGTATTTCCTCCCTGAAAGCTCCCTTGCTCTGCACTTTTGTACAAAGCCTTCAGAGGCTGCGGGAAGAATCTGTCATGGAGCTGTCTTTGAGGAGGGCAGGAAATCCGTCAATTGGCCTTCGGAGCGAGACGCGCTGCAAGCGTTTCGATGCGTCCAGCCACCTCGGACAGGACGCCAGTGATAGCCGAATCATTCTTGTCGGCCTTGGCTAACGCCTCGTCCCGGCTCTTTCTCAAGGCTTCCGCTTCGTTTTCCAGACCGGTCAGACGCAACTGCAATTCATGGAGTTCGTCTGTAACCATGATGCCGGCCATAACTGTCAGGCGCAGATCGCCAATCTCGCCGAACGAGGATTTCAGGTGTGTCACGTAACGATCAAAACGTTCTGCCAGACCGGTCAGATGTTGTTCCTGACCCTCGTCACAGGCCATTCTGTAGGCTTTGCCATCGATCGTTACGGTAACGGTAGCCATGGTTGTTTCTTCCTGTTCTATCGATCAAGGACCGTGCGGATGGATTCCATCGCAGCGACAAGGCGGCGGGAAACTTCTTTGTTTGCCGCCTCAAGACGCTCAGCCCGCCCTTCAGACGCATCAAGCTCCTGAGCCAGCTTACGCCGGTCCATGTTCATCCGCTGGACCTCTTCTTCCGCTTCAGCAAAATCGCCCTCATGCTCAAGACGCATTTCAACTGCATTCTCAAGCGTGGAGAGGGATTTGGCCAATCTTTCCAGTACTTGTTTGAGGGTGGCTTCAGATGCCATTTTCGACGTTTCCCCTGTGTCTCAATCTTTTCAGCGAATCGCAAAAAGAAGAACGACTTATGACAGAGAGTCTAGTGGTTACATTAATGCTGCGTCAATCAATCCGAACGGCGCCGTGGCACTCATGCACCGATAATAATGTGCTCCAATGAATGTCTTCCTGCAATACCGTCCCAATTTGGCCAGCTTTTGTTGACTCCCTCTCGACACCTGCTATTTGTCGCGTGCCTTTTGGATATTGTCTAACCGGCATCCAGAAACGGCATCTCTTTTCCACTTCGAAAGACGGTGACTATGACCAATTCTGAAAAATCCAATCAAATGGCCAACGCAATCCGCTTTCTATCTGCGGATGCAGTGGAAAAAGCAAATTCCGGCCATCCCGGACTTCCCATGGGCGCAGCCGACATTGCGACCGTCCTTTATACAAAGTTCCTGAAATTCGATCCAAAGGCTCCGCACTGGCCGGACCGCGACCGTTTCGTACTGTCCGCAGGTCATGGTTCGATGCTGCTTTATTCGCTGCTTTATCTGACCGGCTACGAAGATATTGACATCGACCAAATCAAAAATTTCCGCCAGCTTGGCTCCCGTACCGCTGGGCATCCCGAATATGGTCATGCTGCCGGTATTGAAACAACAACTGGTCCATTGGGTCAGGGCCTTGCCAATGCTGTTGGCATGGCTTTGTCCGAACGCATCATGAATGCGCATTTCGGTGATGCTCTGGTCGATCACTACACCTATGTCATTGCCGGTGATGGTTGCCTCATGGAAGGCATCAGCCAGGAAGCGATTTCACTTGCTGGTCATCTCAAGCTGAACAAGCTTATCGTTTTCTGGGACCACAACAACATCTCGATCGATGGTCCGGTTACATTGGCCGACAATACCGATCAGCCAGCCCGTTTCGAGGCTTCTGGGTGGAATTCAATCAGCGTCGATGGCCATGATCAGGATGCGATTGCCACCGCTATCGAGCGCGCCAAGAAATCCGACAAGCCGACACTGATCGCCTGCAAAACCACAATCGGTTTTGGTGCTCCGACCAAGGCTGGGACGAACAAGGTTCACGGTTCGCCGCTTGGTGCCGAAGAACTCGCCGGTGCGCGCAAAGCGTTGGGCTGGACTTCGGAGCCTTTTGTCGTACCTACAGAAACTCTCGACGAATGGCGCCTTGCCGGTCTGCGTTCTGCCAAGGAACATACCGCATGGACTGAGCGTCTGAATGCGACTGACGCGGAAATCCGTTCGGAGTTTGAGCGGCGCATGCGCGGTGATCTGCCGGGGAACTTCGAAGCAACAATTACAGCTTACAAGAAGAAGCTTTCTGAAGAAAAGCCAAAGGTTGCGACCCGCAAAGCTTCTGAAATGGCGCTTGAGGTTATCAATGGCGTGGTTCCTGAAACAATTGGTGGCTCCGCCGATCTGACAGGTTCGAACAACACCAAGACCAGCCAGACCAAGGGGATCACTCCTGAGGATTACGGCCAGCGCTATGTTCACTACGGTATCCGGGAACATGGCATGGCAGCAGCGATGAACGGTATCGCACTTCACGGTGGACTCATTCCATATTCTGGTACCTTTTTGACTTTCTCCGATTACGCACGCGGCGCCATGCGTCTGTCGAGCCTGATGGGTATCCGCGTTATCTATGTCATGACCCACGATTCCATCGGTCTTGGTGAAGATGGCCCGACGCATCAGCCGGTCGAACATCTGGCAGCCCTGCGTGCAATTCCAAACAATTATGTCTTCCGTCCGGCGGACGTTGTTGAAACAGCTGAGTGCTGGGAAATTGCACTCAAGTCACGCACCACGCCATCAACCATCGCACTGACCCGTCAGAATCTGCCGACGGTTCGTGACGTGCATTTTGATGAGAATAAATGCGCTTACGGCGCCTATGAACTTGCCACTGCAAGCGGCAAGGCTGAAGTGACCATATTCGCAACCGGTTCGGAAGTCGAAATCGCTCTCAGTGCAAGAGCACAGCTTGAGAAAAACGGACATCCAACGCGGGTGATTTCGGTTCCTTGCTTTGAGCTCTTCGAAGCTCAGAGTGAAGAATACAAGCGCACATTGATTGGCGATGCGCCGGTCAGGGTGGCTGTTGAAGCTGCGATCCGCATGGGCTGGGACCGGTTTATCGGCACGGACGGGATTTTCATCGGAATGAACGGCTTTGGCGCGAGCGGTCCGATTGAAGAACTCTACGAGCATTTTGGCATTACGGCGTCACATATCGTCACTGCTGCTGAAGCAAAGTTGAAATAATCCATCTCGTTCCTCTATGATCCATTCAAGGGCTCCATACCCCTCAGGAGAAAAAACATGACAGTTCGCGTTGCAATTAACGGATTTGGCCGCATTGGCCGCAACGTTCTTCGCGCTATCGTAGAATCAGGCCGTACCGACATCGAGGTTGTTGCCATCAACGACCTGGGTCCTGTCGAGACCAATGCTCACCTTATGCGTTACGACAGCGTTCATGGACGCTTTCCCGGTACGGTAACAGTGGCTGGCGACACAATTGACGTGGGCCGTGGCCCGATCAAAGTCACCGCTGTTCGCAATCCAGCCGAATTGCCTTGGAAAGAGTTGAATGTCGATATTGCGCTGGAATGCACAGGCATTTTTACGGCCCGCGACAAGGCTGCAGCGCATCTTGAAGCTGGCGCAAAGCGCGTTATTGTTTCGGCTCCTTCCGATGGCGCCGATTTGACTGTCGTTTTTGGCGTAAACGATCACAAGTTGACCAAAGACCATATGGTCATTTCCAACGCTTCCTGCACGACAAATTGCCTTGCGCCGGTTGCTTATGTACTGAATGAAGCCGTTGGTATTGATCACGGATTCATGACCACGATCCATAGCTATACGGGCGATCAGCCAACGCTGGATACTATGCACAAGGATCTCTATCGTGGACGCGCAGCTGCCCTGTCCATGATCCCGACTTCGACCGGTGCTGCCAAGGCTGTCGGTCTGGTATTGCCTGAACTCAATGGCAAGCTCGATGGCAGCTCCATTCGCGTTCCAACGCCGAATGTGTCTGTGGTCGACTTCAAATTCGTTGCCAAGAGATCCACTAGCGTTGCGGAAATCAATGATGCGATCAAGTCGGCGGCCAATGGCAAGCTGAAGGGCATTCTGGGCTTTACCGATGCCCCGAACGTGTCAATTGACTTCAATCACGATTCGCATTCATCGATATTCCACATTGACCAGACCAAGGTTATGGACGGCACATTTGTTCGTGTCCTTTCTTGGTATGATAATGAGTGGGGCTTCTCTAGCCGCATGAGCGACACAGCCGTTGCTTTCGGCAAGTTGATCTGACCGGCTTTGAAGTGATTTGATTTCAAATGGCGGGTCGACACACCCGCCATTTTTGTTTTTGATGGTTATACAGTCGGCTATACGGGCTTTCCCAAGCGGCTGTGTGCAGATGAGGTGAGTTTCATGACAAATTTCAAAACGCTTGATGATGCTGATGTTGCCGGAAAGCGTGTTCTCGTACGCGTTGACCTGAATGTTCCGGTGAGCGATGGCGTCGTGACAGATGCGACACGGATAGAACGCGTAGCTCCAACTATCCAGGAACTATCGAAAAAGGGCGCAAAGGTCATTTTGCTTGCCCATTTCGGTCGCCCGAAGGATGGCCCGGACCCACAGTTTTCGCTGGAGCCGATCGCCCATGCCGCCGCAAAGATAATTGGCCACAGTGTGCATTTTGCTGCCGATAGTATCGGTGA
This sequence comes from Phyllobacterium sp. CCNWLW109, assembly GCF_037203905.1. Lineage (NCBI taxonomy): Bacteria > Pseudomonadati > Pseudomonadota > Alphaproteobacteria > Hyphomicrobiales > Phyllobacteriaceae > Phyllobacterium > Phyllobacterium sp. CCNWLW109. The sequence goes on from NZ_JBBCBK010000003.1 coordinate 733,400, forward strand.
AAAGGCTGCTGAAGCTGTCGGCAAGTTGAAGAATGGCGATGTGCTGCTTTTGGAAAATACGCGTTTTCATAAAGGCGAAGAAAAGAACGACCCGGAATATGTCAAAGCGCTTGCTGCAAATGGCGATCTCTATGTGAATGATGCGTTTTCTGCTGCGCACCGTGCCCATGCTTCGACAGAAGGTCTGGCTCGTGTTCTGCCAGCCTATGCCGGACGAACGATGGAAGCAGAGCTTAAAGCGCTGGAAAAGGGTCTCGGCGCACCGAAACGCCCTGTCGTGGCCATTGTCGGCGGCGCAAAGGTTTCGTCCAAGCTGGATCTGCTCGGCAATCTGGTAGAAAAAGTCGATGCACTGGTCATTGGCGGCGGCATGGCAAATACATTTCTGGCGGCGCAGGGCGTCAAGGTCGGCAAATCGCTGTGCGAACACGATTTGGCCGGAACCGCGCGCGAGATCATGGCAAAAGCGAAAGCAGCTAACTGCACAATCATTCTTCCGGTGGATGCCATTGTGGCTTGGCATTTTGAGGCCAATGCCCCATTCCACGCCTATGGGCTCGATGCGATCCCCGATGATGGCATGATCCTTGATGTGGGTCCGCAATCCATTGAGCGCGTAAAGGCGGCAATTGATGATGCATCCACCCTCGTCTGGAACGGCCCGCTTGGTGCCTTTGAGCTGACGCCATTCGACAAGGCAACGGTGGCCGCAGCCCGTCACGTTGCGCAGCGTACCAAGGCCGGACATCTGGTTTCGGTTGCTGGCGGCGGAGATACCGTGTCGGCGCTCAATCATGCCGGAGTCGCCGATGATTTCAGCTATGTTTCAACTGCCGGAGGCGCTTTCCTTGAATGGATGGAAGGCAAGCCATTGCCCGGCGTCGATGTGCTGAAGAAGTAAGTTTTGCTCCCTAATCAAGCCCGGAAATCGGGCTTGATTACCAATTATAAGAAAATGTTATCCGGTTAAATCGGTTGAAAAAATTTCAATCGTTTCAGTTACTTGGTGCACCGTTTCGTTTGTCATAGGCTTCTGTTATGGGGCGGATAAGGGAAAAAGGAGTACATCAGTCTATGAGCGAACGTCTGGAAGATATAGCGGTTGCAATGGTTGCCAATGGCAAGGGCCTCCTTGCCGCCGATGAAAGTTCAGGAACAATCAAAAAGCGGTTCGATAGTATCGGGCTGGAATCCACCGCCGATAGCCGCCGCGACTATCGTGAAATGCTGTTCCGCTCCGATGAGGCGATGAAGAACTACATTTCCGGTGTCATCCTTTACGATGAAACCATTCGCCAGAATGCCAAGGACGGAACATCGCTCGTCAAGATCATGCAGGATGCAGGCTGCATTCCAGGCATCAAGGTTGACGCAGGCGCCAAGCCGCTTGCTGGGTTTCCCGGCGAAACCATCACAGAAGGTCTGGATGGTCTTCGCGAGCGTCTAGCGGAATATTATAAGCTTGGCGCACGCTTCTCCAAGTGGCGGGCCGCTATCTCGATTTCCGAGGGTCTGCCAACATGGGGTGCCGTGAAGCAGAATGCCCAAGCTTTGGCACGCTATGCCGCGCTTTGTCAGGAAGCTGGAATTGTGCCAATCGTTGAGCCGGAAGTGCTTATGGACGGCACACCGGGCAATCACTCGATCGAACGCTGCTATGAAGTCAGCGAATGGGTTCTGAAGACCGTATTCGACGAGCTTTATGATGCACGCGTTGTTCTGGAAGGCATGATCCTCAAGCCGAACATGGTCGTTGCAGGACAGAAGGCCCAGAAGGCTTCCGTCGAGCAGGTTGCTGAGCTGACTGTGCGCCTGTTGAAGTCGACTGTTCCATCCGCTGTACCAGGCATTGCATTCCTGTCCGGCGGTCAGACGGAAGAAGAAGCAACAGCGCATCTATCGGCGATGAACGCTAATTTCACCATGCCTTGGAAGCTGACTTTCTCCTATGGTCGTGCCTTGCAGGCAGCAGCGTTGAGCGCCTGGAACGGGAAGTCAGAAAATGTTGCAGCAGGTCAGCGCGCCTTTGCACATCGTGCAAAAATGAATGGTCTTGCTGCCACTGGCGGCTGGAAGAAAGACCTGGAAAAGGCTGCTTAAGGGTCCTTTAAGCATTTTTTATCCAAAAGCGTATCTCATGGAGCCCGGGGAATCAGCCCGGGCTTTTTTATGGGACAACCAGAGACGAATGAAACCTGCGCCATTCCATCCTTTGCTGAGTTGGTTTCTTTATCCTGTCTATGCATGGCAGGGGATAAATGTACGATTGAAGACAGAGCGAATGATTCCGCCTGTTGGCCTGCCCGTGGGGGAAATTGCGGGCAAAGATCCGGCTATCCGGCTGCTTGTTCTGGGGGACTCGTCTGCCGCAGGGGTGGGTGTCACTGATGCATGGCAGGGGCTTTGTGTACGGTTGGCGGTCTATCTGCAGGGCCGGACAGGCCGTAAGGTCATCTGGCGTGCTGCAGGGTTCAATTCAGCAACATCGGGACAATTGCGCGATCATGTCGTGCCAAATCTTGAACGCGGAATGTGGACGCATATCGTGCTATCAACCGGCACAAATGACACAAAGAATTTTCACTCGCTGCCACGCTTCAAGCGCGAATTTGGCGGGCTTCTTTATGCACTGAGAGCGAAATGGCCTGAGGCCCACGTGGTATGGTCACAGGTGATCGATTTTCGCGATGTTCCGGCTATGCCTCCATTGCTCGGGCGTATTCTGGAAGGACGCGCTGTCGCAATCAACAAGCTCGGCGAAAGATTGTGCCGCGAGCGAATGGCTATTCCAGCGCTTCGCCTACCAGTGGAATCTGCCGAAGGTTTTTCCACGGACGGCTTTCACGCTTCGGCATTGGGCTATGATGCTTGGGCAAAACATCTCGTCCCCTACATCCTCAATCGCCCCCAGGTCGATGAGAAGGATGCCGCTTCCCCCGCTGGCGGCTAAACGCACTATCCTACGTGTCTTGAGACGCCAACGACCAAAATAGCCAGCACTGCTCCGACGGCGATTTTCCAGAAATCCTTGCGCTTTTTCAATCCGGGCAAGCCGAGCGGCTTGAATAGATGCAGCGCCATAATGACGATGAAAACAAAGGACAGGATTTTGGTCATGGATGATCTGTCTGCAATATCCTGTTGATTGAATTGAGCAGTGTGCCAAGCGCGGAGAATTGTCAATTCGCCCTTTGACTCCGCCTTCCGGATTTAGGATGCTTCTTACGGGAGGAATTTCATGACATCACTATATGCGCAGGTCTATCAGGATTGGCAGACCGATCCCTTGGCATTCTGGGCCAAAGCAGGAGTAGCCATCGATTGGATCAAGCCGTGGGATACGGTTTTTGATCCAGACAGTGGCCCTTATGGCCGTTGGTACGCGGGAGCTGAATGCAACACCTGTTACAACGCCGTAGACAGGCATGTTCTCGCAGGGCGTGGCGATCAGGACGCGCTGATCCATGATAGCGCCATAACAGGTACGGTTCGCAAGATAAGTTATAGTGATTTACAGGCCGAAATCGAGGCATTGGCGTCGGTGCTGGTCGATAAAGGGGTGGGGAAGGGGGATCGCGTCATTATCTACATGGCGATGGTGCCTGAAGCCGTTGTTGCAATGCTCGCATGCGCGCGCATTGGTGCAGTTCATTCGGTTGTCTTCGGAGGATTTGCCGCTAACGAGCTTGCAACAAGGATAGACGACGCCAAGCCGGTTATGATTATCGCTACGTCCTGCGGGCTGGAACCGGGCAGGGTGGTTGCTTACAAACCGATGCTCGACAAGGCTATCGAACAGGCCCAGCACAAAGTGGCTACTTGTCTGATCCTTGTGCGCCCGCAACAGCCGCATGAACTGGTTTCGGGGCGGGATATTGACTATGCCCAAGCAGTTGCCGCCTCTGCGGGGCGTAAGGTTCCCTGTGAGCCTCTTAAATCGACTGATCCGCTTTATATTCTTTATACATCAGGTACGACGGGACAGCCAAAAGGCGTTGTTCGCGACAATGGCGGCCATCTGGTCGCCTTGGCGTGGTCGATGGGCGCAATCTATGACACCTACCCGGGAGATGTGTTCTGGGCGGCTTCGGACATAGGCTGGGCCGTCGGCCACTCCTATATCGCTTATGCGCCACTTTTCGTTGGGGCGACGAGCATTCTTTATGAAGGCAAGCCGGTTGGAACGCCCGATGCTGGTACATTCTGGCGCGTAATCGCTGACCACAAGGTCAAGGTACTATTTACCGCGCCGACCGCATTTCGGGCGATCAAGAAAGAAGACCCCAAGGGCGAGCTTATAGGCAGATATGATATTTCTTCGTTGAAGTATCTTTTCCTGGCGGGAGAGCGCGCCGATACGGATACGATCAAATGGGCCGAACAAAAACTAGGCGTTCCGGTCATAGATCATTGGTGGCAGACCGAAAGCGGCTGGCCCATGGCAGCCAACCCGGCGGGGCTTGGAATGTTGCCGGTAAAATATGGCTCGCCGACGGTCCCAATGCCCGGTTATGACGTGCAGGTTCTTGACGATGCAGGTCATCCAGTCAAGCGCGGCGAGCTTGGCAATATCGTGGTCAAACTGCCCTTGCCGCCGGCATTCCTGCCGACATTGTGGAATGCGGACCAGAGGTTTCGCGAGGCGTACATCAGCGAGTTTCCGGGATATTACAAGACAGCAGATGCAGGCATCATGGACGAGGACGGCTATATCTATATTATGAGCCGCACCGACGACATCATCAATGTTGCCGGTCATCGCCTGTCGACCGGGGCGATGGAAGAGGTTCTTTCCAGCCATCCGGATGTTGCCGAATGCGCTGTTATCGGCATTGCCGACAGTGTGAAAGGTCAGGTTCCTTGCGGGTTCATTGTGCTGAAATCCGGCGTTACAAGGAGCGAAGCCGATATTGAGCAAGATTGCGTTGCTTTGATGCGGGAGAAGATTGGCCCGGTTGCTGCGTTTAAAATGGCCATAACGGCAAAACGTCTGCCCAAGACGCGCTCCGGTAAAATATTGCGGGGCACCATGCAGAAGATTGCCGATCAGGAGCCGTGGAATATGCCTGCAACGATTGACGATCCAGCGATTCTTGAGGAAATCCAGTTGGTGCTCAATGCACGAGGAATTGGTCTGGTTACTGGTTGACCATCTGCCATCCAAGGTTAAGCTCTGTTGTCAAATTGGAGACTGGCAATGGCATTGGATGGCAAAATCGCAATTGTAACGGGTGGCGCTCAGGGTATCGGGCTGGCCATTGCAAGGCGCTTTCTTCAAGATGGGGCCAGTGTTATGCTTGCTGACATCAATGATGCTCAGGGAGCCGCGGCGGTAAAAGAGCTGTCCCCTTTGGGTAAAGTCCGCTTTTCCTCAACAGATGTCAGCAGCAGGCTGGATGTGCACAATCTCGTGGCTGGAACAATCGAGGCATTCGGTGATGTGGATATACTGGTCAATAATGCTGGTATTGTACACACGGCCGATTTTCTCGACCTGAACGAGGATGATTTTGATCGGGTTCTGCGGGTTAATCTAAAAGGATCGTTTCTTTGTGGTCAGGCTGTAGCCCGGTATATGGTCAAAAAGATAAAAGACGGAGGTAATGCAGGCTCCATAGTCAATATGTCGTCAATCAATGCAGTCGTCGGTTTGCCGGAGCAAATTGCCTATTCGGTTTCGAAGGGTGGCGTCAGTCAATTGACCAAAGTCATGGCTCTTTCGCTCGCACCCTATGGGATTCGCGTGAACGCAATCGGTCCAGGCTCGATCAAAACCCAGATGCTGGATACGGTCAATTCGGATATGGCCGCAAAACAGCGGATATTGTCCCGTACACCGCTGGGCCGGGTGGGAGAGCCCTCCGAAATAGCTGCTGTGGCGGCGTTCCTGGCTTCAGATGATGCGAGCTACATAACGGGGCAAACGATCTATGCCGATGGTGGTCGATTACCATTGAATTATACAGTGCCGGTCAATGGATGATTTTTTAGGCTGTTGACATCCTACTGACAGAAGGTTGTCAGGAGGGGTATGCCATTATGTTCCCGTAGTCAGAAGGAGACAGGGATATGGCTTACCTCGATTTTGATATCGTACAGAGTGTGAAGCATTGGTTTTCCGAGTTTGCAATTCACCGGCAGGAGCTGCGTACGGAACGGCATCTTAACTCGCTTCCCGAGCATCTCTTGAAAGACATTGGCTGGCCGGATGCCTATGCTGAACGATTGGCAAAACGCAATTCCCTAGGCGAAGACGACACTGCCGTGCCTGCCACCAGTGATGAGCTTACGCCATGGCAGTTGGATTGGCCAAAACACTATGAGAGCTTAAAAGCTCGCAAATCCAGCCCCTTAGAGCTGGGATGTTGAATTTGACTGCCATGGAGGAGGGCTTCAATGGAAAAGAAACGAACAGTTGGATTTGTTTTCGTTGAAGGCTTTGCCGATTGGGAATTTGGCATGCTTTCCGGCTCGGTCAATGAGTGGTTTGGTGGCCGAGCCGTCTGCCTTTCACCTTCTCCGGGTCCGCTAAAATCAATTGGCGGCTTTCGCATGCTCCCGGATCGCGGTGTCGATCCATCAGACAATCTTGATCTTGATGCGGTTGCCGTCATTGGATCGGACACATGGTCAGAGCCCGACGCTCCTGACATTGCGCCCTTGTTAAAGGATGTTTTGGCGCGTGGCGGAATTGTCGGTGGCATATGTGCCGGTACTCTTGCACTGGCGCGTGCGGGCCTGTTTTCAGGCCGCAAGCATACCAGCAATGGAGCCGGTTGGATCGAATCGCGTCTGGATACTTATGCCGGGTCTGAGCATTATCAGGATGTGCCCTATGCAGTACGCGATGGGCATGTTGTAAGCGCGGCGGGAACTGCGCCCGGAACCTTTGCCATCGTCTTCCTCGAAGCGCTCTTTCCCGAACAAGCGCCCCAAATCGCCGAGATGCGTGAAATGATTGCAAGAGAATTTACTTCCCGGAGTGAGAAGGCTTGAGCGATGCGTAGAGCAGACCGACTTTTCCAGATTGTGCAGAAGCTGCGTGGCGGGCGACTTGTAACGGCAAGGCAACTTGCCGAAAAGCTTGAAGTGTCAGAACGTACGATCTATCGCGACATTGCCGATTTGCAGTCTACGGGTGTTCCCATTGATGGCGAAGCGGGCGTTGGCTATATTTTACGGGAAGGTTTTGACCTCCCACCCTTGATGTTCACCCGGGATGAGGTGGTAGCGCTTGTTGCTGGCGCGCGGCTGATAACTGCTTGGGGCGGTGCTTCCATGGCGCGCGCGGCCGAAGAGGCGATTATAAAGATCGGAGCCGTCCTGCCGAAGGAGGATCGCCCGCGTATCACCAACACACATATTCACGCATCGGGCACCAATATTAGTGATAGCGCACGCGCTTTGATTGATCTGGCAGAAAATGCTGCCGAACAATGCCGTGTGCTTTCGATCACCTATACCGACCTTGAGGGCAAGGACAGTACGCGGGATATCAGGCCACTCGGTCTGTGGTTTTGGGGAAAAGTCTGGACATTGATCAGCTGGTGCGAGCTGCGTAATGACTTTCGGACCTTCCGGATCGATCGCATCACGAAGGTTGAGAAGGCTGATCGCATCTTCCGTCAGGAGCGCGGCAGGACGCTTGCCGATTTCTACCGCAGGGTGGAACTTAGCGAAACACCAAATACCGAAGCCCGTGCTTCATAAAGCCTTTTAACTGGGCAGTTGATCAATGGCGGTCTGGAAAGTTGCGCGCAGTATTGCGTAGGTTACGAAATGATAGCCGTCCTCCTCAGTTTCGCCCATCAGCTCCATTCCAAGCTTTTCGGCGACTCGGACTGATGCGCTGTTGCGAGGATCAATAGCGGCGATAATTCGATCCACGGTGGTCGCCTTGAAACCATGTTCAAGAACAGGCTTGGCTGCTTCCGTTGCGATTCCTTTGCCCCAAGCCAGACGGTTGAGACGCCAGCCGATTTCCACATCGGGCCCGATAGCATTATGGGGAATCAACAGCACCCAGCCAAGAAATTGATCCGAACGGGTTTTCTCGAAGATTGACCAGTAGCCAAGGCCGATACCGAAATCGGTTAATATCCGATCCGTCAGAAACTGTCTGTGACTGGTGTCATCGGTCCATGGACCGGGGATGAACTTTGTCACAGCGGGATCGCGATCCATGGCAATGCAATCTTCGAAATGATCCATGGTCCGAGGTCGCAACAGCAAACGTTCAGTTTCAAAACCTGGAAGCATTGCTCACTCCTTGACGTAAAAAGCCTCGTCACGGACGAGGCTTTTGCTACATAGTCAGTCGAATGGTGCGGAGACGATTATTCCTCGTCTTCGTCGTCCTGACGGCCTTTCAACGACGAAAGCTTGGCGAAAACCTTGTCTGCGTCAAGCTCCTGGTCTTCTTCACGAACCGTTGGCTGAATGTCGAGATTTTCAGTCGCGGAAGCTGGCAGAAGTGTATCGCCACCTTCGCCCGGCTGTACGGGACGCCCGCGCGAAGAACGCTCGACTTCGATATCCAGATCAATCTGCGACGAGAGGCCCAGTGTAACCGGGTCCATTGGTTGCAGATTGTTGGAGTTCCAATGGGTGCGGTTGCGGATCTGTTCAATTGTCGATTTGGTCGTACCGATCAGGCGCGAAATCTGCGCATCTTTGAGCTCTGGATGATTGCGAACGAGCCAGAGAATAGCATTCGGACGATCCTGACGCTTGGACAACGGCGTATAGCGAGGGCCCTTGCGCTTGGTCTCGGGAACGCGAACCTTGGGGTCCGAAATCTTGAGCTTATGGTTCGGGTCTTTTTCGCCCTTGGCAATTTCTTCGCGGGATAGCTGTCCGGTGATCAATGGATCAAGGCCCTTGATGCCTTGGGCCGATTCACCGTCCGCGATAGCCTTAACTTCAAGCGGATGGAGCGTGCAGAAAGCAGCGATCTGATCGAAAGACAGGGCCGTATTATCGACAAGCCAGACGGCCGTTGCCTTTGGCATTAGAAGCTGGGTGGCCATAGATATAGTCCTCTTGTTCGTCCGCTCCGGAGGGGCGGGACGTGGGTTCAACCACAATTTCCGGGATTTCGAGCCGTTATATAGCGGTATTTTAATCGATGAGCAAGAATCGCTTTGGGGATTCATGCCATGTTCCAAATAACCGCACATTCCCTCGGGCAAGTGTTTCATCAAACTGTCATGTAAATGTCATGACACTGCAACAGACGCACGCGATCAGTCTCTTCAATTCAATCGGAGATTGTTCCAATGTCGCATCGTTTTCTCACCATCGGTCTTTGGACCATTCTGGCTGCATCCACAGCAATACCTGCAATGGCAGAACCAGTGTTCAACCGCATTGCAAGCTTTCCCGTGATTTCCAACCTGCCAAAGGATTCCGATCTCTCGCAGGTTACTTCTTCCGAGATCATCACAGCATCAGAAGATGGCAAGACATTGGTTTATTCTGACAGCCCAAATGGTGCGATCGGTTTTATTGATATCACTGAAGCAGGCAAGCCGCAGCCGCTGGGACAACTTAAGCTGGACGGCGAACCGACATCGGTAGCAGCCGTCGGTGCAAACGTCCTTGCCGCGGTCAATACTTCCAAGGACAAGGCCAATCCTTCAGGCCGCCTCGATGTGGTCGAGCTGGCCTCCCGCAAGGTGATTGCTACATGTGATCTCGGTGGACAGCCCGATTCTGTCGCTATCTCTCCCGACAAGACTTTTGCTGCCATAGCAATCGAAAATGAACGTGATGAAGAGTTGAATGATGGAGAAATACCCCAGCTTCCAAGCGGTAATATCAAAATAATTTCGCTGAAGGATGGTGCTCCGGATTGCGCAACAGCGAAAACCGTTGAACTTACCGGACTTTCCGAAATCGCACCGGAAGATGCCGAACCTGAGTTTGTCTCCATCAACCGGGAAAATCAGATTGCGGTAACACTGCAGGAAAACAACCACATCGCAATTATCGATGCGGCGAGCGGAAAAATTACAAATCATTTCTCTGCCGGCACTGTCGATCTGGATAAAATCGACGTGGAAAAAGATGGCGCTCTCAAGTTTGATGGCAGTGCAAAAGGTGTTCTGAGAGAGCCTGACACGATCAAATGGCTCGACAATAACCGCGTGATTGTTGCCAATGAAGGCGATTACAAAGGCGGATCGCGCAGCTTTACAATATTCACCAAAGACGGAAAAGTTGCCTACGAATCCGGCGCATCGCTTGAGCATAAGATTGCTGAAGCTGGTCACTATCCCGATAAGCGCAACAAGAAGGGCGTTGAGCTTGAAGGGGCTGAGGTCGGCAAATTCGGCGATACAAACTACCTGTTTGTTGCCAGTGAGCGTGCTTCGATTGTCGGTGTCTACAAGGACACGGGCGCTGAGCCGGAATTTGTTCAATTGCTGCCATCAGGCATCGCCCCCGAAGGTGTATTGGCAATCCCATCACGCAATCTGCTGGTAACAGCCAATGAGGCTGATTTGATTAAAGATGGCGGCGTACGCTCGCATGTTATGATTTATGAACTCAAGGATCAGAAGCCGAATTATCCGCAGATCGTTTCGACGATGAAGGATGATGGAACGCCGCTTGGCTGGGGCGCTCTATCGGGATTGGTTGCTGATCTAAAGGAAGCGGGCAAGCTCTATGCCGTATCGGATTCCTTCTACTCCGCGGCGCCTTCGATCTTCACGATTGATGCGAACCAAAGCCCGGCAAAAATCACCAAAGCACTGGTCGTCAAACGCGGTGGGCAACCGGCACAGAAACTTGATCTTGAAGGCATCACCACGGATGGCGATGGCGGTTTCTGGCTCGCCAATGAAGGCGACCAGGCCAAGCTCGTGCCCCATGCAATTCTCAACGTAAACGGGAAAGGCGAGATCAAAAAGGAAATAGCACTTCCCGAAGAACTTCTGCCAAACCAGGTTCGTTTCGGCCTGGAAGGGATTACGCGTGTTGGGGAAGGTGATGACGCCACATTGTGGATGGCGATCCAGCGCGAGTGGAAGGATGACGAAAAAGGTTTCGTCAAACTGCTGAACTACAACATCAAGGATAAATCCTGGACTGCTGTTTCCTATCCGCTCGATAAAAGCGGAGCAGGTTGGGTCGGTCTTTCCGAAATTACCGCTCATGACGGTCAGCTTTATATCGTTGAACGCGATAACCAGATTGGTGATAAGGCTGCCAACAAACGGTTATATCGTGTGGCGCTAGAGGGTTTGAAACCTGCCAAGATCGGCGAAAAGCTACCCGTCGTTGAAAAGGTGCTGGCACATGATTTCATTGACGATCTCAAGAGCGCCAATGGCTACATTTCGGAAAAGCTTGAAGGGTTCGCTATTGACGTTGATGGCAATGGTTATGCCGTTACTGACAATGATGGTGTCGATGACTCATCGGGGGAAACCCTGTTTTTCGGCATCGGTAAGGTCCAGGCTACAAACTGATAAAACCGGAAATAAGATAAAGGCCGCATATAGCGGCCTTTACAGTCTTGGTTCAGCTTACATCTAAAACAATTTTGCCAATATGCTGGCCATCTTCCATACGCTCATGCGCGCGCCAGGCTTCATGCAGTGGATAGACCATATCGATCACCGGCGCGACTTTACGCTCAGCCAATAGTGGCCAAACGTTAAGTTCAAGCTCGCGGGCAATTCCGGCTTTGAACTCGATTGTTCGGGCCCTTAACGTTGATCCCGTATGTTGCAGTCGCTTGACCATCAGCTTGGTCATATCGGTTGTTGCCTTTGCCCCGTTGAGAAAAGCAATCTGCACGATACGGCCATCAATAGCCGCCGCGTCATAGTTCCGGTCGACGTAGTCGCCGCCAACCATGTCGAGGATCAGATTGGCACCTTTGCCGTCCGTAAGTCGCTTAATAGCCTCGACAAAATCCTCTTCGCGATAATTGATTGCGTGATCGGCTCCAAGCTTGACGCATGCTTCGCACTTGTCGCCTGATCCAGCCGTTGTAAATACGCGCGCCCCGAAGGCCTTGGCCAGCTGTATCGCTGTCGTGCCGATACCGGACGAGCCGCCATGGACGAGAAATGTCTCGCCGCTTTGCAGGGCGCCCCTTTCAAAAACATTGTGCCAGACGGTGAAGAATGTTTCGGGAATTGCGGCGGCCTCTATGTAGCCGTAGCCTGCCGGGATCGGCAGGGCGTTGGATTCATGAACCGTACAATATTGGGCATAGCCGCCGCCGGCCACGAGTGCCGTAACACGTTCACCAAGGCGGAAACGGGTTACACCTTCCCCTGTTGCGACAACATCCCCGGAAATTTCCAACCCCGGAATGTCTGAAGCGCCTTGTGGCGGTGGATAATGGCCTTGCCGTTGCAAAACATCGGGACGATTAACACCGGCGGACCGCACTCGCACAAGAAGCTCCCCGGATTTGGGCGCAGGAACGGGTCTCTCGCCCGCTTTGAGAACCCTTGGGCCACCTGGAGAACTGATCTCAATCGCCGTCATCACTGTTGGAATCTCTTCTGCCATTATGAACTTCCCTGATATTGATTCATTGGAATAATTTGCAATTCCAAGTGGTTGGAATGTATCTTACTACGCGGAGGCGACAAGTGGAGGGAAGAAATGTCACTTTTCGATGAAGAGCCCCGGCGCAAGACTGTTCATGATATCGGCCAGGATTTGTCTTTGCTATCTGTTGCAGAACTTGATGAGCGTATAGGCTTGTTGCGTGCGGAGATTGTACGTCTTGAGGAGGAGCGTTCGCGAAAGGGAGATAGCAAGGTTGCTGCAGAGGCGCTCTTTCGCTGATTGATTTCAATTTGGTGCAGGTGCCATCAAGTTTCCGCATTGATAACCGAGAGAAAGCTGCATCCCTATCAATACAGAGCCGTCTTCCCCCGCTCGTCCGAAGGATATCTCGTGTTTCGTTCATTCATTCAGGTCTTTGCGCTTCTTTGCGGCACATCTTTTCTCGTCATGGCTTCAGGCCTGCATGGATTATTGCTACCCTTGCGCGGCGGCGCCGAAGGGTTTTCAACGACATCGCTCGGTTTGCTGGGAACAGCATGGGCAGGTGGTTTTATAACAGCCTGCCTTCTTGCCCCGCGACTGGTGAGAAGAGTCGGACATGTTCGTGCATTCAGCGCCTTTGCCGCGATTGCGGCAATCGTTGCGCTGATGACCGGAATACTCGTTAATTCAACGGCTTGGATTGTCCTGCGCGCCCTCACCGGATTTGCCATGGCAGGCTCCTATATGGTGATTGAGAGTTGGCTTAATGAGCGGGCCACGAACGCCAATCGCGGCCAAATATTCGGTCTCTATATGGTGGTCAATTTCGGGTCGATAACGGTTGGCCAGCTGATGATCGGTTTTGGCGACGTGCACAATGGCACGTTCTTTATGCTGTCCGGCATATTGTTCTGTCTCGCATTGATTCCGACAGCTATTTCAACAGCCAGCAGTCCAAAACCATTGACGGAAGTGCAGCTTGATTTGCGTGCGCTTTACCGTAATTCGCCGGTGGCCTTTCTTGGCTGCATACTTATTGGCGTTGCCAATGGCGCATTCGGTACGCTGGGCGCTGTATATGGCGCTGCGACAGGGATTTCGGTCGGTGAAATCGCCTTGATGATGAGCGCCTCGGTGCTCGGCGGCGCGCTGATGCAGATTCCGGTCGGGCGTATGTCTGATCGAACCGACCGGCGTTATGTATTGGCCTTCGTTGGCGGTGCTGCGGCATTGATCGGGCTGTTGATTTTCTTCATCGCTCCAAGGCATGCCACGATCATTCTCATCATGACGGCGATATATGGTGGCTTGGCCTATACGCTCTATCCCGTGGCTGTTGCGCATGCCAACGACTTTTCGGACTCCGAAAACTTCGTCAAAGTGACGAGTGGCCTGTTATTGCTCTATGGTTTTGGCACGATGATCGGCCCGGTACTGGGCGCCTGGGCGATGGAGACCATCGGAGCCGAAGGATTGTTTGCGATCACGGCACTGGCTCATGCGGCAATCATGTGTCATGCAATCATTCGCTCGCGAATGCGCGCACCGGTGCCAATCGAACTGCGGGATAATTTTCAGACGGTGCATTCGGAACGTGCAACACCCGAAGGTGTAAAGCTTGATCCACGTGCGGAAACCCTGCCCGAATAGCGACAAATCCGTTGACATTGCTGGCGGTTTAAACCGAAACTGCAACATGGTCGAAACAGATGCTTTTGTTGCAATTTCCGATCCCAACCGCCGATACCTTCTTGAGGAATTGAGGCGGGGTCCAAAAACCGTGAATGAGTTGGCGTCCGGTCTTCCTATATCGCGCCCCGCGGTCTCCCAGCACCTTAAAGCACTGCTTGATGCGCAACTGGTTTCGGTGAAATCAGAAGGCACCCGCCGCATCTACGCAGTCGACGATAGCGGCTTTTTCCATTTGAATTTGTGGCTTGATCAGTTCTGGAATGAATAATCCGCCATAGCACCGGCAGAAAACTAATCCAAAGACATGAAAACCCGGCTGTCTGACCAGACGTGCCGGGTTTTCGGATCTGCCGCGTGATATACTCAGGCGGAATTCGGGGTCTATCTTGCCTTGCGACCCGGAGTCGTTTTAGTGGTGAGTAACGAGCGTACGAATTTTTTCGATCTGCTCTTTCAGCACAAGCTTGCGACGCTTGAGGTCGCTAATCTTAAGATCGTCCGTAGCTGGACTTAGCATTGCATCGGAGATTTCTTTCTCAAGTGCTCCATGCTTACGTTCAAGCGTTTCAAGATGAGACTCAATGGCCATGCGGCTTCTCCCTTGGTTAATTTCCTTGCTCGTAATGCCCTGTCAGCCAAGTAGCGGCTTTATGACAGAGCCGTGACACTCTGCCACTACTTGAAGCAATTGTCGAATATGTTTCGCAGGATTTTATTGTCACATGAAATGTGATATTGCGGCATACCGGCAAGTGACAGTGTTACTCCGGACCGCTTTTGATAATTCTACAGCAAAATACCGGGAATCACTGCATGTCCGATCAAGATCAGGCTGACATTCGATTGGCAGTCGCAAGATTGAAGCAAGAGCATCTGGACTTCGATGCAGCTATCCAGGCAATGATCCAAGTTGGTTGCGACCAGCTGCGTATCCAGCGCATGAAAAAGAAGAAACTCATCATCAAAGATAAGCTCATCGAGCTGGAAGACAAAATCATCCCCGACATAATCGCCTGATATCAAAGAGCAATCTGCGGTGCTGTGACTTATGCTTGCAGGCTCTTTGCTTTTACACTAATTCCCCCATTCCATTATTAGAGGATGCTCAATGGCTGATACACGTGCTGACGTAGCAATCATTATGGGAAGCCAGTCCGATTGGTCGACCATGCGTCATGCGGCTGAAACGTTGGACAGCCTTGGAATTTCTCATGATGACCGGATCGTTTCGGCGCACAGAACGCCGGATCGATTGGTCGAGTTCGCCAAAAGCGCGAGAGAATCTGGTTTCAAGGTCATTATTGCGGGTGCAGGCGGTGCTGCACATCTGCCAGGCATGGCTGCGTCCATGACGCCTTTGCCGGTTTTTGGCGTACCTGTTGAATCGAAGGCTCTCTCCGGCCAGGACTCGCTGCTTTCCATAGTGCAAATGCCAGCGGGCATACCCGTCGGGACATTGGCAATTGGCCGGGCAGGCGCGGTCAATGCCGCATTGCTGGCAGCAGCGGTTTTGGCTCTGCACGATAAGGAACTGGCAAAACGACTTGATGCTTTCCGGCAGGCACAAAGCGAGAAGGTTGCGATGCGGCCTTCCGACGAGGTTTGAGAATGATTTCTGCAGGTTCGACGATTGGTATAATCGGTGGTGGTCAGCTCGGACGCATGCTGGCTATAGCTGCTGCACGTCTCGGCTACAGAACAGTGATACTGGAGCCGCAAGCAGATTGCCCCGCAGCGCAAGTTGCCAATGAAGTTATTACCGCAGCCTATGATGATCATGACGCGTTGGAGCGATTGGCTGAACTAAGCGACGTCATTACCTACGAATTTGAGAATGTGCCCGTCGACTCAGCGGAACTTTTGAGTGAAACGAAGTCAGTATTTCCGCCAGCAGAGGCACTGAAAGTCTCACAGGATCGCGTCACCGAGAAACGGTTTCTCAACAAGCTCGGCATTCAGACCGCACAATGGCGCGTCGTCGAAAATGAGGTGGAGCTGGAAGCTGCCCTGCTTGCTTTTGGCGGCAAGGGCATCCTTAAGACCCGGCGCTTCGGTTATGATGGAAAAGGCCAGGCGAAGTTTTCCGGCGTGCCGGGCGAAACGGCCAAGGCCGGATTTGCCGCCGTTGGCAATGCTCCTTCCATTCTTGAGGCGCTGGTGGACTTTACTCACGAGATATCGGTCATTGCGGCGCGTGACAAGGCCGGCAATATCCGGGTTTATGACATTGCCGAGAACGTTCACAAGGATGGAATTCTCGCAAGCTCGACAGTTCCTGTTTCCGTGTCTTCGACAATGGCGGGCCTGGCAGCGGATGCGGCCCGCAAGCTGCTGGAAGGATTGAATTATATCGGCGTGCTCGGCATGGAGTTCTTTGCGCTTGCCAATGGAACTTTGCTTGCCAATGAATTTGCACCGCGCGTGCATAATTCCGGCCACTGGACAGAAGCAGCCTGCGCCGTTTCACAGTTCGAGCAGCATATACGCGCCATTACAGGATTGCCTCTGGGCGATACGAGGCGGCATTCCGATTGTGTGATGGAAAATCTCATTGGCGATGATATTGCCCGCGTGCCAGAGATATTGAAAGAAAGCGGAGCCGTGGTGCATCTTTACGGCAAGGCCGAAGCGCGTCCGGGGCGCAAGATGGGGCATGTGACTCGCATAACCAAACGCCTCTGAATGCTGGAAAAGATAAGTTTTCTCGCTGAATCATGCGATGAATCGTGGGATGGGAGTTGACAATGCAGGCATTCCTTGGCTATTTCCCCGCAACGTGTTTCCGGCGCGCTTAAAAGGCGCGCTTTTTATTGGTGCCCGGTTTCGGGCGAAAGATACCGGTGCTGAAATGAAGATCAAGAACTCCCTTAAGGCCCTCAAAGCCCGTCATCGTGACAATCAGCTGGTCCGTCGCAAGGGCCGCATGTACATCATCAACAAGACTGCTCCGCGCTTCAAAGCACGCCAGGGCTGATCTTTACCGTTTCACGGTTATTTGCATTTGACGTTTTGCTGATACGGACTAACATTCGTGTCATGCGGAACGTCTTTGCTATTTTACTCGGGCTCTCAACGGTACTTTCGCCAATGATTTCAATGGCGGACAGCGCTTGGGCGCAAGAAAGAACCGGAACGGAAGACAGGGCTGATACGCAGGGGAAACCTGCTGAAGGCCAGGCCCTCACTCCGCAACAGGCCGCATTGCCCGGCAAAACATTGGCGGAAAAGCGTGCCGCCCGGCTGGATGAGCTTTTCGGTCAATTGAAGCGGGAAACCAACGCGATGAAAGCATCGCGGATTGCCTCGCAAATCCAAGCCCAGTGGCAGAATTCCGGCAGCGCAAGCATCGATCTGATGATGGGCTGGGCCTCTAAGGCCATGGAAGATAAGAAGTATTCCGTTGCGCTGGATTTTCTCGATCAAGTCATCGTCATGAAGCCGGACTATGCGGAAGGCTGGAACCGCCGCGCCACATTGAACTATGTGATGAATGATTACGGCCGTGCCATGGCTGATATTCACAAGACGCTGACATTGGAACCACGGCACTTTGGAGCCATGGCCGGTATGGCTTCCATTCTCAAGGAAACGGGCCGCAAAGAGGCAGCGCTGGGCGCATTCGAGCAGGTTTTGAATGTCTATCCGATGATGCGTCAGGCTCAGAAAGAAGTCGGTGAACTGGCAGATGAATTAACCGGCCAACGCACGTAATTTCGGTGATTGCAACTAATCACAACTAAATCACCACTATCGATTGTAATTCTTCGGCAAATTTGCCCGTTTTTTCGGGAAAATCATTTAGCTTTGCGGGTATTTTGCTTAAGATGCTGAAAATGAGCGGGAAGCTCCATAGCTGATGCGCTGGCGGCTCGTTGCAATGCCGTCCGCACTCTTTTCTGCCGTGGCTTTCGTTATAGTAGCAACCAGCAATACACTCAGCTTAAAATTGCAAATTCCGGCAATGCTTACGCATGCCGGAATTTTTATAATCAACTGCTTGCAGTGCTAGACGTCAGACGCTCGTCAGACCGTCGGAGCCGATATAGGCGATGCGCAGCATATTCGTTGAACCTGGGGTACGCAGGGGCACGCCAGCCGAGATGATGATGCGATCACCCGGATTACCGAACTCTTCCTGATAGGCAATGTGGCAAGCACGATCGACCATCTCATCAAGATCATAGGCCTCGTCGGTTACAACGCAATGCAACCCCCAGACGAGCGCTAGCTTGCGGGCGGTTTCAACGACAGGCGACAGCGCGATGATGGGTAAAAGTGGCCGTTCGCGCGCGGCGCGCAAGGCAGTGGTTCCCGAGGCGGTATAAGTGACGATAGCAGAAAGATTGAGCGTTTCGGCGATCTGGCGGGCGGCGAGCGAAATTGCATCGGCGCCGGTCGCATTGGGCTCGGGGCGCTGGGCATGGATGATGCCGGGGAAGTTTGGATCGCGCTCCACCTGTTCGGCAATGCGCGCCATTGTTGCGACGGCTTCTACAGGATAATCGCCAGCTGCAGATTCTGCCGAAAGCATAACCGCATCGGCACCTTCGAACACGGCTGTGGCAACGTCGGACACTTCGGCGCGGGTTGGCACGGCGGCAGTGATCATCGATTCCAGCATCTGCGTGGCGACGACAACGGGCTTACCTGCCCGGCGACAAGCACGAATGATCTGCTTCTGGATGCCAGGCACTGATTCCAGCGGCATCTCAACGCCGAGATCGCCGCGCGCAACCATAAGCGCATCGGAAAGCTCGATGATCTTATCAAGGCGGGTAACGGCCTGTGGCTTCTCAATCTTTGAGAGAAGAGCAACGCGGCCGCGCGAGATCTTGCGGACTTCGGCAAGATCCTCCGGCCGCTGGATAAAGGACAGGGCAACCCAGTCGATTTCTTCCTGCAGCACGGCATCAAGGTCGCGGCGGTCTTTCTCGGTCAGAGCGCCGACATCAAGTGTGGTGTCAGGCAGGCTGACGCCCTTCTTGTCGGAAATACTCGTTCCTGAAACAACCCGGCAGCGAATATGCTTGCCATCGGATGCTTCAGCGACAAGCGCCAGCTTGCCATCGTCGATCAACAGGCGATGACCCGGCTCAACGGCTTTGAGAATTTCCGGATGCGGCAGGTAAACGCGGGTGTTATCGCCAAGCGCTTCATTGTTGTCGAGGGTGAAGGTCTGGCCTGCAACGAGTTCCACCTTGCCTTCGGCAAATTTGCCCACACGCAGCTTGGGTCCCTGCAAATCGGCGAGAATGCCGATTGGCCGTCCGACCTCTTTTTCCACATTGCGCAAGCGGCGCACAAGTTCACGCATCAGGTCGTGGCTGGCATGGCTCATATTGATGCGGAAGACATCGGCACCGGCTTCGAACAGTTTGCGAATCATGCCTTCGTCGGAGGAAGCAGGACCGAGCGTGGCGAGAATTTTGACCTTGCGGCGACGTCTCATTGAGGAGGGGTATCCGTTACAATTGGAGATGAGGGAGGATTTTCTTCTGTCAGCTGGACCATCCAGCTCGTCTGCTCGCCCGTATCATATTCCTGAAATCCGGAACGCTGGAAACCGCGTGCGAAGCAGTCATTGATACCGGTTATCTTGAACTGGTTTTCGGCAACGCACATGTTGATCTTGCCGTCCCAGCGCCCGCCGCTTTGAGCATCTTCGGCGTAAAGGTAATAATAGCGCGATGTCAGCGGTCCGACAACCAAGGTGGTGCAGGAAGAGGCGTTGACATGCCACCAGCCTTCCGTGATCCAGCCAGTCTTGGCGCGGTAGCCCAGAGCAACGCCGACCAGATTTTGGGTGGAATTGCACACGCGGAAATCGGCATGGGCCTGGGTCGGCGCAAAAACGCTTCCCGAAATGAATATGAACAGAAATGCCGCGAGGAAGCTTCCCCATCTTAGCTTTATGCTCATACTCAATATTGCCTCCGTCCGGTCTTTTAGGGTCCTGCCAGCACCAAAATTAAGCCAATGGCTTCAGGGCAGGTAGACGAGGTTCCTTTTCGGTAGTTTCGCGCGCATTGTCAACGCGTGAATAAGTCGTAGAGGGGTACCACGACAAGATTGTGATCGGCTGTGGTGTTTTTGGGACGATCCGGCTCAGGCTGCGATCTAATCGATTTGTTATGGCGCCTTGTCCGTGGTCACTTCATCCTCTTCGTCTTCATCGTCAGACTCAATTATGTTCCACATAAAGGCGTGCAAGCGCTCCTCGATATCCTTCTTCGAGGCTCCGGATTTTTCCATCTCACGTTTTATTTTGAAGAAGTGATCTCTGTCCGCAGGCGTGAGATATTTAGTGGCGTTTTCTAACGATGATATTCGACTGGACATGCAGTGCTATTATCTTCTTACCCGCCGCAATGGAAGTAACATATCGTGCTCCAATCTTTATTGCTCTTGTGGTTCCAATAGGCCGGCGAACAATCTGCCTTGCATTGCTGCCTAGGGCATGAAAGACAAAAGCGGTCAGATTCACCGTTGCAAGAGCCTGTCTTCATGTCCTTTTCTCCCTATCATCTGGTTGATGGCGATTATGCCAAGGGCCTTGTCCTGCTTGCCGATCATGCGAGCCGCGCGCTGCCGGAAGAATATGGCTCGCTGGGGTTGGATGCCGCGCAATTCGAGCGGCATATTGCGTATGATATTGGCGTCGAGCAGTTGACCCGCAAACTTGCCGCCATGCTTGGTGTGCCAGCGGTGCTTGGCGGGTTTTCGCGGCTGTTGATTGATCCAAATCGCGGCGATGATGATCCAACCCTGATCATGCGTCTGTCTGATGGTGCCGTGATACCGCGCAACAATCCAATGCCTGAAGATGAGCGGAAGAAGCGCATAGACCAATATTACAGGCCCTATCATGATGCGGTTGCCGCGGCGATCGCGGAAACGGTGGAACAGAGCGGCAAGGCGCCCCTGGTTATTTCCATTCACTCGTTTACCGCATTCTGGAAAGCGACGCCGAGGCCCTGGCACGCCGGCATACTTTGGGACAAGGATCCACGCGCTGTGCTGCCTTTATTGGCGGGTTTACGGGCAGATCCCCTGCTGGTCGTTGGCGATAATGAGCCCTATGACGGGGCACTCAAGGGCGACACAATGTATACGCATTGCATCCTGCCGGGTTATGCCCATGCGTTGATTGAGGTACGCCAGGACCTGATTGGCGATGATGCGGGCACGACCTTATGGGCTGAGCGTCTGGGGCCGATCCTTGAAGGCATGAATGCAGTACCCGATATGCATGAGGTTCGGCATTATGGCTCAAGAACGGGAATAATTGAGGAGATCATCCATGACTGATTTAAGCCGGGAACAGCAAACCGAATTGGAGGCGGCGGCTTTCCGGCGTTTGGTGGAGCATCTGCGCGCCCGCAGCGATGTGCAGAATATTGATTTGATGAACCTGGCAGGGTTTTGCCGCAACTGCCTTTCCAACTGGTATCGCGAAGCGGCGGAAGCTTCCGGCATCGCGATCAGCAAGGATGAATCGCGCGAGATCATCTATGGCGAGCCCTATGCCGATTGGCAGGCAAAATATCAACGCGAAGCAAGTGACGCAGCCAAGGCAGCCTTCGAGACAAACAAGCCCGGGCATTGAAAGGTCCGGATGGCTGCGGTCGCAGACTCTATTTCCTTGACTCCCTAGCCCTTCGTCGGGCATCGGAACGCTCCGCGCGGCTTAACCCCGAGTCGCCAGTTACGTTTTACGGAGTGAAATATGAGCATGGATGATTTGGGCGCACAGGGCGGTGTCGAAGGTGTAGCGGCAGCAGAATTGCGTCAATTCATCGAGCGCATTGAGCGCCTCGAAGAAGAAAAGACCACGCTTTCCGATGATATCAAGGAAGTGATGGCTGAAGCCAAAGGCCGCGGCTACGACACGAAGATCATCCGCACCATTGTTCGCCTGCGCAAGAAGGACGCCAATGAGCGCAAGGAAGAAGAAGCGATCCTTGAACTTTATATGAACGCCTTGGGTATGGAATGATAGCCAGCCTGCGGGTTGGGTTTTAGTGAACGATGCGGGATCGTGCGATGCACGGTCCTTTTGCTTGGGCGCGGCGCTAGGGATGAAGTGGCGTCCTCTTTGGTAGTGAAATCATCCCTGATGTGACCACTGTCGCCCCAAACAACAAAACAGCCCGAAAGTTCTTCCCATAGGAAGTTTTGGATTTTCAATCTGGCCCATAGCGGTCTCCTTGACTCACTTGGACGGTGTCAGCACTTGCAGTTGAAAGGATGGTTGCCTCCTGAAAAGGTTGAGAAACGTCCAATGTTTCGATCAGCAGTTCGAGATGGGTAATGTCGCGCAGAGCCTTCAGATAGGTGTCGCGGGTTTGATCGCCCGCTCCGCTTCGGCCTACACGAATAAACTGGTATTGCTCGCCAGCATCGATAGTTCCAACGATGTCCTCCGCCTCAGAGAGCTTCAGGACGGCCCAATTTAATAGTGTTTTTGCTGCTCAACCCTGTCGCCGGATATAACAAGGCCTTCGGTAACAATTTACCACCACTGAAATTCACCAAAAGTTCCGTTTTTTCCCTCAAGGGGCGTGGAGATGAGCGGACGAGTTGTTCCGCTTCAAAAATCGATCAACGCCGCTCTGTCCTTCGCGGTAGAGCGGCGTTCTTTTGGGCTTCGGGTTCAGATTTTTGCGCAAGCTTCAGGTCGTGCCGTGAAATGACTTCCCGCAGATGGTGAGCGAGGCGGCGGTAATGGTCCGCAGTTTGCAGGGAAATGTCTTCCTTCTCGCCTGACCGCGATTTACGAAAGGCTTTTTCGACACCTTCCTCCAACCGGACAATGCGCTCTTCATGCTCCTGAACGGCCAGACGGAGTCTTTCGATAAATTCATTGTAGACTTTACCCATTACATCAATGCCCTGAGCCCGTTCATGCTTGCCTGCCAGTGGCAGCTATCTGGCAGTCCCGAAACGAGCGTAATAGCGATCAGTTCCATCGCAGACACTCGGTTTTGAGTTCGTCCGGTGTCATGGGACCATGATCATTGATGTGAACTTTCCACACCGAATGAATATCCGCGAATGCTTCCGCAGCGGTCGTAAATGTCATGACATTCGAAGTGGTGATTTCATCAGGCACAAAAAGCTGGATCTCGGAATTGGATCAATTGGCATCGTCGTATCCGTCTAATTTTTCGACTGGTAAAGCTGTCTGGTTTTCCGGTTGCGAGTTTCTTTTTCGGACGGGGTCAACCGCCGGCGTCTGAGCATGCCATAGGCCCTTATTATCCCGAGAATAATGGGTCCGCCGAGCACAACAAAAAGCCAAAGATATTACGGTTACCTCCTTTCGAAAAGTAACCGGTGTCGGTGAATTTTGGTTCCAACCATTAAAAGCTTTCAAGCAATACAAAGCCACAACCTTTGTCCAGCGCTTCGGCGGCCTCTCAATGTCGCCTGCCTTTGATTGCTGTAGGCACCATGCATCACAGGACCGGCTGGTGAAAAATAGAGCATCCCGAAGGCGTGAGGGCGACTGACGGAGGCACAGGTCTAAAACAACCGGCTTGATGGCAATTTTTTGGATCGCCGATAGTTCGTTAAATCAAATACTTACGTGAAATGTGGGCAGCTGAGCGAGCGCAGGCGCAATTTATTGCAGGCGCCCCACTTTACATTTTTTCTATTAAGGATATTAAATATCCTTAAGGATAACAAATATCCGTAATAGACGAATGGAGAGACATATGAGCCAACGCCTTAACTACATTCAGCAGTCGCCCGAGTTTTTCAAAAAGTTCATGGATTTCAGCCTGGCGCTCAAGGACAGTGCCATTGAAGAGAAGATCGAGGATCTCGTACATATCCGCGCCTCCCAAATGAACGGCTGCGCCTTCTGTCTCGATATGCATGTCAAGCAGGCCAAGATGCATGGGGAGACCGAGCTTCGTCTTTACCACATTGCTATTTGGCGGGAATCGACACTGTTCTCCCCGCGCGAGCGCGCAGCTTTGGCCTGGGCCGAGATTTTGACAAAGCTGCCGGAGCAGGGCGTTCCGGATGATGTTTACGAACGCGTTCGCGGCCAGCTCTCCGAGAAGGAGCTGTCTGATCTAACCTATACGGTCATGGCTATCAATGCCTGGAACCGCGCCAATGTGGCCTTCAGGACTGTGCCCGGATCATCGGACAAGGCCTTTGGTCTCGATAAGGCTGGCCTGAACTAAACCTTTGAACATTGATCTCTTAACACCCGGATTAACGGGCATCGAAGGACAATTGCCATGAAAATCGTTATTATTGGGGGAACTGGTCTGATCGGATCGAAGACCGTTGAACGCCTGCGCAAGAAGGGTCATGAGGTGGTCGCCGCCTCGCCGAATACCGGGGTCAACACGATTACCGGAGAAGGCCTGACCGAGGCGCTTGCCGGTGCGGATATCGTCCTTGATCTGGCCAATTCGCCATCCTTCGCGGACAGGGATGTTCTCGAATTCTTCCAGACCTCCGGTAAGAACCTGCTTGCAGCCGAAGCAGCGGCAAGCGTGAAGCACCATATCGCGCTTTCCGTGGTCGGCACCGAACGTTTGCAGGAAAGCGGCTATTTTCGCGGCAAGCTTGCGCAGGAAGAACTGATCAGAAAGTCGCCGATTCCCTATACGATTGTTCACTCAACGCAATTCTTCGAGTTTCTCAGCGGCATCGCAGAATCCGGGACGGTCGGCGACAAGGTGCATTTATCACCTGCCTATGTACAGCCTATTGCTTCTGATGATGTGGCGGACGCCATGGCTGAAGTGGCGCTTGCACCGCCGGTCATGGGGACGGTGGAAATCGCAGGCCCGGAAAAGGTCCGGCTGAGCGATCTGGTTGGCCGTTACCTGAAAGCAACCAATGATCCAAGGTCGGTCGTGGTCGATGCTCACGCCAGATATTTCGGCGCGGAACTCAACGATGAATCGCTCGTGCCCGGCCTTGATCCGCGGCTTGGATCCATCGGTTTTGAAGAATGGTTCGCAACGGCGCCCCGCCGCAAGTGAGCCGCCAGACAGCGAAAATCGAAGGAGACTGAAATGATCAAAACCTCAATCACCACATTGGCGCTTGGCTTGCTGCTCATGAACAGCGCTGCCACACATGCCGACGGGACGGATGCCAAGGTTACTATTGTTTACGAACATGAACTGCCGAATGTGCCGGGTAAAAGCATTAAGGGCATTCTTGTGGAATATGGGCCGGGCGGGTCTTCGCCGGGACATACCCACCCGAACTCCGCCTTTATCTATGCGACGGTTCTGGAAGGGGCCATTCGCAGCCAGGTCAATGACGGCCCCGTGAAGGTCTATCGAGC
Organism: Phyllobacterium sp. CCNWLW109; assembly: GCF_037203905.1. Classification (NCBI taxonomy): domain Bacteria; kingdom Pseudomonadati; phylum Pseudomonadota; class Alphaproteobacteria; order Hyphomicrobiales; family Phyllobacteriaceae; genus Phyllobacterium; species Phyllobacterium sp. CCNWLW109. Next base: position 758,934 of record NZ_JBBCBK010000003.1, read on the forward strand.
CGGGGAAAACTTTTCTGAAATGCCGGGTGATCGCCATGGTGTGAGCGCGAATGACAGTAAAACCGACCCGGCACGGCTGCTTGCCGTATTTGTCGTCGATACCAACGAGAAAACCCCTTTGACCACCCCGATCAAGTAACATTCTTGTCGATATAATAGCCGATCACGCCGAACCGGGTTGGCCCGCATGTTATCTACGTGCGGGCCATAACCCATTCGGAACTCTTTTTCCAAAGATCAGCTGGAACGTCCTTAGCGAGTGTTTCGACCAGGCTGGCCAGCGTTACACTGCGCAACTTGCTGCGCCACGCCTCATCAGCATCCCACATGATGCGAGCCACGGAGCATGGCTTCGTATCGCAATGGTCTACGGAGCGGCAAGGATTGTTCTCTCTGATATTATTGCAGACAAAGGTCGGGCTTTTTCCCTCAACAGCCTCGACAATATCGAGAAATGTAATTTCTGAGGTCGGTCTTGCAAGCCGGTAGCCACCGCTTGGCCCAAGTGTCGTCTCGACAATCGCGGCCTGCGAAAGATTTTGCAGCGCCTTCGATAGATATTCCTTGGGAACACCATGAAACTCAGCCAATGTCTTGGTTGAAAGATAATGGTTTTCCGGCAGCCCGGCCAGAAGGGCGCAGCAATGGAGTACCCATTCGACCTGACTTTTCAGTATCATTGCTCAATCCTGCCCGTGACAGTTTTAGGGCTCAAATGCTCGATTTAAGGATAATCAATATCCTTAAATAGGAAATTTGTAAATCATATCAACGGCAGGGCGAAAACGGGCCTGAAATTTTTGCCAGCATTGCGCAGGACAAGAACGGACATCCATCAAATGGAGAGCTGCATCCCCTTTCGACGGGCTCCGGATATCGTGATATAATTCAACAGGGTTGAAATTCGCCGCCGAAGTTTCATTTGCTGCCACGGGAATAAGCGTGGCTAAAATATATAATAAATACAAATGTTTAATCGTAACGCTTTTGCGGCTCGCTCATTGTGATCAAACCGTAATATTAGTGTCACATGACTGTTATAAACCTTCTGTAGATAGCGGTGACTTCAAAAGTTTTCAAACAGGAGTAAAACCCATGAACAAGCTTTTTTCAACGGTGGCAATTGCGGCCATCGGCATTGCAGCCTCGCTCGGCACTGCATCTGCACGCGATCAAATCCGCATCGTCGGGTCTTCGACGGTTTATCCTTTCACCACTGCTGTTGCAGAAAATTTCGGCAAGACATCCGGCATGAAGACGCCAGTTGTCGAATCCACCGGCACAGGCGGCGGCATGAAGCTTTTCTGTGAAGGCGTTGGCGAAAAGTTCCCGGATGCAACCAATGCATCGCGCGCAATCAAGAAGAGCGAATTTGCCGATTGCAACAAGAACGGCGTCAAGGACATCGTTGAAATTCTTGTTGGCTTTGATGGTCTGACCGTTGCCCAGGCAAAGGCCGGTATTCCTCTGAAGCTTTCGCGCAAGAACTTCTTCCTCGCTCTTGCCAAGGAAGTTCCGGGTGCTGATGGCAAGCTCGTTGCCAACCCATACAAGAATTGGTCTGAAATCGATCCTTCGTTGCCTAACGAGAAGATCGAAGTACTTGGCCCGCCTCCAACATCCGGCACACGCGATTCCATGCATGAGCTTTTCATGGAAGCCGGTGCGCTTGAAATTCCTGCTCTGAAGGAATTGAAGGGTAAGGACGCCAAGGCATTTGAAGCTGTCTGGAAGTCACTTCGCGAAGATGGCGCCTATGTGGAAGCAGGCGAGAACGACAATGTGATCGTTCAGAAGCTTGAAGCAAATCCAAAGGCATTTGGCGTATTCGGCTATTCCTTCCTTGAGGAAAATGCATCGAAGCTGGCCGGTGTGCCAATCGACGGTGTTGTTCCGACCTTCGAAACAATTTCCGACGGTACTTACAAGCCTTCTCGTGAACTTTACGTCTATATCAAAAAGGCCCATGTCGGCGTTATCCCGGGTCTGGACAAGTTTGCTGCTGAATACGTGTCGGACACTGCAAGCGGCGAAGAAGGTTACCTTTCCGAAAAGGGCCTCGTGCCACTGCCAGCAGAGCGCCATGCTGAAGCTGCCAAGGCTGTTCTGGCCATGGAGACCATCAACGGCGACAAGCTGAAATAAGCTTTATATCAAGAATGGCAGCCGGTGATCTGACCGGCTGCCATTCAAATACATTGAAGCCAAGCCTTGGACCTGGATCGGTAGGCCTATGACCGCAACATATTTCCTGATACTCGCGCTATTGACAGTCTCGCTGTTTCTGGTGGGTCGCCAAAGGGCGTCATCCCTTGCCGGAGCGGAGCCTTCGTCTCTCCATTCGCTTCCGTCCTATCACGGCATGTTTCTTGCGGCTTTGATCGCGCTGTCCATGCTTCTGGTCTATGTTCTGGGAGCGCCGCTTGCCAATCGATATGTCGAGGCGCAGGCACTTGCGGGTATTGACCCGGCCACTATTGCTGATGGTCTTGGCCGCAGCGCGGTGTTTCGCGATATTCATTCAATTCTTGCCGGTACTTATGCAGGCACTGCCTCGCCCGAACTGGCCAATGCCGCATCGGCCTATTCAAGCGCTGTCAGCCTTACTGGCTGGTTATTGCTGATTGGCGGCGTTGCCCTTGCATTGGCCGCCGCAATGATGGGTTTTCGTCTGATCGGGCCGCAGTTTCGCGCGCGAAACAGCGTCGAGCGACTGATCAAATATGTCTTGCTGGCCTGTTCGGCCATTGCTGTCCTGACGACAATCGGCATTGTTTTTTCCGTGGTTTTCGAAACCATCCAGTTCTTCACCAAAGTATCGCCGATCGACTTTTTGTTTGGTCTGCAATGGTCGCCGCAAACGGCGATCCGGGCTGATCAGGTCGGTTCATCCGGCGCATTTGGCATTGTGCCGCTGGTGGTCGGCACACTGCTGATCACTGTGATCGCTATTGCAGTTGCTGGTCCGCTCGGCCTGTTTGCAGCGATCTACATGGCTGAATATGCCAGCCCGCGCACGCGTGCAATTGTGAAGCCTATTCTCGAAATTCTGGCCGGTGTGCCTACTGTTGTGCTCGGCTTCTTCGCTGCCTTGACAGTCGCGCCATTCATCCGCGGATGGGGCGAAACCTTTGGTCTCTCGGTTTCGTCGGAATCGGCACTCGCTGCCGGGCTTGTCATGGGCATGATGATTATCCCCTTCGTGTCTTCGCTTTCGGATGATGTGATCAATGCCGTGCCTCAAAGCCTGCGCGATGGTTCCTATGCGATGGGCGCAACAAAGTCTGAAACCATCAAGAAGGTTATCCTTCCTGCGGCTTTGCCGGGCATCGTGTCGGCATTCATGCTGGCAATTTCCCGTGCAGTCGGCGAAACGATGATCGTGGTCATGGCAGCCGGACTTGCTGCCAACCTCACATTCAATCCGCTCGAAGCGGTTACGACCTTTACCGTGCAGATCAAGACCATTCTGGTTGGAGATCAGGAATTCGACAGTGCCAAAACGCTCTCGGCTTTCGCTCTCGGCTTCGTGCTCTTCTTCTTCACGCTTGTCCTCAACTTCATCGCGCTCCAGATCGTCAAGAGATATCGGGAACAATATGACTGACATCACCATATCCAACGGCATTCCCGTTACCGACTACCCACGCGATGCATTGGTCAAGAAGCGCTACCGCGCAGAGCGGCGCTTCAAGTTTTACGGGATCGCGGCAATTATTCTGACGGCACTGTTTCTGTCGGTTGTTCTGCTCGATGTTCTGTTCAAGGGCTTGCCCGCGTTTTCAGAATATCGGGTGGATCTGAAGGTTACCGCAGATCAGGCGGCATTGGACCCGCAAAATACCCGCGATCCTGTGACGCTTCTTGCTGGTAATTACGACAAGATCATTCGTGACGCATTGGCTGCTCAGTTTCCTGATGTTTCAACCCGTGCGGAACGTCGCGCGTTGAATGGCCTGCTCAGTTCAGGTGCATCCGACGATTTCCGCCGCATGATTTCGGGTAATCCTTCGCTGATCGGTCAGGAAGTGACCGTCCCTGTTCTGCTTTCAGATGATGCAGATCAGTTCCTGAAGGGTTATCAGACATCGGAAATCGTGCTGGAAGGTACGGGAACGCTTTCCCAGACCCTTAACGGCGAGACCTATTCGCTGCGTTCATCGGGTGATGATTTCGCCAAGGCTTTTCAGGAAATGCAGGGTTTTCTGTTTGAGCGTCTGGAAAAGTTGACGACAGAATCCGCACGTCTTGAAAAGCTGATCCCTGGCCTTGATGCAAATGCAGCAAGCTCGTTGCAAAGCCAGATCGATGCGATCAAAGCAGAGGCGCAGACGCTGAATGCCCGCATCACCGACGCTAATGTCGCTATTGAGTTGGATGAGAAGCTGCCAAGCCTGCTTGTCAACGTTAATGGCGGGACGATCAAGGCGAGCCAGATCAGCCCCTCGGGTATTGATGGCGTCAAGCTGATAACACCTGCAAGCGCCGAAGCTGCTGCTCCCGGCAGCTGGTCCATGCTGACGCTTGTCACGCCGGAATCAAACCGCCGCGTGCAGGATCAGGCTGCAATCTGGCTCACAAAGATGAAGTCCGAGGGCCTGGTGGAACGTGCTTTTGCGACCCGCTTCTTCACCTCGGGTGACTCGCGTGAGCCTGAACTTGCAGGTATTCGCGGTGCATTGACCGGAACGCTCTGGACGCTCGCCGTAACATTGCTGCTCTGCCTGCCACTAGGGGTCGGCGCTGCCATATATCTTGAAGAGTTTGCGCCGAAAAACCGCGTGACCGAGATCATTGAAATCAATATCAACAATCTTGCAGCCGTTCCATCAATTGTCTTCGGCTTGCTCGGACTGGCGATGTTCCTGAATTTCTTTGACCTTCCACGTTCCGCCCCTTTGGTTGGCGGGCTGGTGCTGGCACTGTTGGTAATGCCGACAATCATCATTGCATCGCGCGCTGCACTTCGCTCCGTACCTCCTTCAATCAAGGAAGCGGCGCTGGGCGTCGGTGCATCGCATCAGCAGGCCATCTTCCACCATGTGCTGCCTCTGGCCATGCCCGGCATCATGACCGGCACGATTATCGGCATGGCGCATGCTCTGGGCGAAACGGCTCCGCTGCTGATGATCGGCATGGTCGCGTTCATCGTCGATATTCCTGGTGGGATAACCGACGCTTCGACGGTGCTGCCGGTGCAGATTTATCTGTGGTCCGACCTTCCTGAAGTCGCCTTCCAGGCAAAGACCGCCGCAGCCATTCTGGTGTTGCTGGTGTTCCTATTCGTGATGAATGCTGCGGCGATCATGCTGCGCCGACGTTTTGAACGTCGCTGGTAATGAGGTACAAGGACATGAACATGTTATCCGAAGTTGATGTGGAAAAGAAATTGCATAACTCCTCGAACCAGCCTGCGATAAAGATGAAGGGCGAAAACGTCTCCGTATTTTATGGAGCCAAACAGGCGCTCTTTGAAGTCAGTCTCGATATCAGGGAAAAGGAAGTCACCGCGCTTATCGGACCATCCGGTTGCGGCAAGTCGACTTTCCTGCGTTGCCTGAACCGCATGAATGATACGATTTCGATCTGCAGGGTCACGGGCAATATCACGCTTGATGAGCGCGATATCTATGATCCCAAGATCGACGTGGTTCAGTTGCGCGCCCGTATCGGCATGGTATTCCAGAAGCCAAATCCATTTCCGAAGTCGATCTTCGAAAATGTTGCCTATGGCCCGCGCATTCATGGTCTTGTCAAAAGCAAGAGTCATCTCGACGAAATCGTGGAAAAAAGCCTGCAGCGTGCAGGCCTGTTTGCGGAAGTGAAAGACCGTCTGCATGAATCTGGCACCGGTCTTTCCGGCGGACAGCAGCAGCGTCTTTGCATCGCGCGCGCCATTGCGGTCAGCCCGGAAGTGATTTTGATGGACGAGCCTTGCTCGGCGCTTGATCCTATCGCGACGGCAAAGGTTGAAGAACTGATCGACGAATTGCGCCAGAACTATACGATCGTCATCGTCACGCACTCAATGCAGCAAGCGGCACGCGTGTCGCAACGCACGGCAATGTTCCATCTTGGAAATATTGTTGAAGTCGGTGACACTGAAATGATGTTTACCAGCCCTACCGAAAAGCGCACGCAGGACTACATTACCGGACGTTTCGGTTGATCTCACGGGAAGAGGGTTAGACAATGACTGATACAGCACAACACACCGTCCGCTCTTATGACGATGAACTGAAGTTTCTGACGCACAAGATTGCAGAGATGGGCGGACATGCGGAGCGCATGGTCGAACAGGCTGTGTCGGCCATGGTCAATTCGGACAATGCGCTTGCCCAGCGCGTGATCTCTGACGACCTTATCCTCGACGCCGGTCAGCGCGAGATTGACGAAAAGGCGATCACCATCATCGGCAAGCGCCAGCCAATGGCGATCGACTTGCGCGAAGTAATCGGCACGATCCGCATTTCATCCGATCTTGAGCGTATCGGCGATCTTGGCAAGAACATTGCCAAGCGTGTCGTAGCCGTCAACGATACGCGCCAGACGCTCTCTGTCTATCGCGGCCTGCAGACCATCGCAGAACTGGCATTGACACAACTTAAGGATGTTCTCGACGCTTATGCGACACGCTCGGTGGCACAGGTCAATATCGTCCGTGAACGCGATGATGAGATTGATGCGCTTTACACGTCGCTGTTCCGCGAACTCCTGACCTATATGATGGAAGATCCGCGCAATATATCCGCTTGCACGCATCTTTTGTTCTGCGCCAAGAATATTGAGCGCATCGGTGACCATGCCACCAATATCGCCGAGACGGTCTATTACATTGTAACGGGAACACAGCTTCCGGCGGAACGCCCGAAGGAAGATCAGTCGCATACCGTTATTCTTGACGAGCCAGTAACGCCATAATTGCCGGAAGCAGACCATGCCTATAGCTCCCAGAATCACAGTCGTTGAAGACGAAGATGCCCTCAGTGTTCTCCTGCGTTATAATCTGGAGGCAGAAGGCTATATTGTCGAAACCATCAGCCGTGGTGACGAAGCCGAAATCGCCTTGCGCGAAAAGGTGCCGGATCTGCTGATCCTCGATTGGATGCTTCCAGGCCTTTCCGGTATTGAACTTTGCCGCCGCCTGCGTGCTCGGCGCGAGACAGAAATCCTGCCGATCATCATGTTGACCGCGCGCGGTGAAGAAAGCGAGCGTGTTCGCGGTCTTTCAACCGGTGCGGATGATTACATGGTCAAGCCGTTCTCGACACCGGAATTGCTGGCACGCATCAAGTCCATGCTACGCCGGGTCAATCCAAGTCTCTTGTCGCATGTGTTGAGCTTTGGAGATCTGAAACTTGACCGCGAACAGCACAGGGTTTTCCGCAAAGAGCGTGAACTCAAGCTCGGACCGACAGAATTTCGCCTGCTGGAATTCCTGATGCAGTCTCCGGGCCGGGTGTTCTCGCGCGGACAGCTCTTGGACAATGTATGGGGCGCGGATATTTACGTCGATGACCGCACGGTTGACGTGCATGTTGGCCGTTTGCGTAAGGCAATCAATATTGGCAGATCGCTTGATCCGATCCGGACCGTGCGCGGTGCAGGCTATTCCTTCGGATAGGATTAAAGAGCGTTTTTCTTTATGTCTCGGTCGGGAACAGAATCGGCGTTATATGAGCCAATTTGCGCTAGAGATGGCTTGCGCAAATGACCGGTAGTCTCATTTAAACAGAACTGCTTCTACCGGACAAAAAGCGCCGTGTTCCGAAAAGGGCTATTCGGCGGCAATCAGCGGGAAGTTTGTTGTTGGTAGCGGATCTGGCTCGACCAATGTCTCCAGAAGTGGCCGTTGGATAGCTGTGCCGCCATTGATCTCCAAAATATGCGTATAGAAGTTTTCGCCGGAAACCGAGCGTGGCGCTTCGATCTCATGCATCACGCTGATAACGGTGGTTCCGGCACAATGATCCTTGATGGCCTGATGGAAGGCGATCTTGGAGTCCGGGTCCAGCGCGCCGGTTGCTTCATCAAGAAACAAAACCGCAGGCTTGTGCAGCAATATGCGCGCAAGCACCAGTTTCTGCTTCTGGCCACCCGATAGGAGCTGGTCCCAAGACGTGCCATCGCGGCATTCTTCACCAAGGTTTTCAATAAAGTCGCCCATGCCGGCGCGGTGCAGGGCGGCCGCAACGGAGGAATCGCCAAAACGGCTTTCATCCATTGGGAGGCATACGAGCTGTTTCAGCGACACGCCGGGAAGTTTGACCTCCTGCGCCGCATACATTGTTGCCGCATCTTTCGGGTAAAAGATTTCACCACGGCCATAGCCCCAAAGCCCGTTCATTGCTTTGAGCAAACAGGTTTTTCCACTACCGGAATCACCCTTGATGTAAGCCCATTGGCCCTTGCGCAACCGCATATTTCCAAGCGTGAGAAAAGCTTTGGCCTCGCTGTCGCGGTGCATCAATTCAAGTCCCCGCACCGAGACGCCAAAGGCTTCATGCTGTGTTGCAAATTTGAACTCACTGACACCGGTGGACCGATAATATTCCGAGGGCTGGCTGACACGCTCGACCGCTTGGGCCAATTCGGTAACGCGCCGTGCATTTGCCTTCAAATTGGCAATTGCGGGCATGACATGGATAAACCAGGAGCATTCATTGATCATCGAACCAACAAGCTCGGAACCGGTAATATAGTTCTTGAAGCTGATCGTATTACCCATATAGGGCAGAAGACCGGGTATATAGGCGACAATACGGGCGGAAAAGAAATTGTAGATCGAGGTGAACGACATATAGCAGGCATCGAACACATTGAAACGCCCCCAATTATTGTCGACGCTTCTGTAGAGCTTGTCATTTAACGACTTTTGAACAGTCTCGCCATTGGCAGCGGCAACCTGAAAGCTGCGGCGCAACAATGTGGTCAGCTCACTTCTGTAACTGCCTTCGGATTGCTGCATGGCGAGGGTGAGTTTTTCAAGAGCGCGGCCAATACGCATGGCAATCCATGTGCTGACCGGCACGTAGAGCGCAATGGCCGTAAAGGCCAGCGTGGCACTGCCATAATCTCCAAGAAAATCAAGGCCGGGTATTGGCGTTGAAAGTTCAATGAGTTTCTGGCCCACGAAAAGAATGGACATTGTGACGCCCAGCACGCCCATGGCCAGCCCAATGGCGCCGCCGGTCATTCCCTTGATGGATTCCTGAATGCGCTGGTCGATATTGTCGGGAGTCTGCTCCGCCGAACTTCCCTGCTGCAAATGATAATGTGTGTGCTGTTCATCAAGCAGCGCCTCACCGAAGCGGCCATTGAGCCAGCCGCGCCATTTACGATGCAAGGTTGTCGAAAGGAGATGACGGACACCGATGAAGCCAATTTCCTTGACTGCAACAATTGCAACGAGAATACCGGCATTTGCGAGGATCACATTGAGCGGATTAACGACAAAAGGGTCGTGTATATCGACCAGCGAGTTGATCAACTCGCCCGACGCCATCGCCATCCAGACGCTGGCCTTGCTGGCTGCGGCGGTCAAAAGCGCAATGGCGATTGTCAGCGTCCAGGCTTCAACCCAGCGCTCGGAGGTCCAGTACGCCCTAAGCAGTCCCCAGAAGCTGCACATTGATGCCAATGCGGAGTTTCCGTTGACGGGAGATGATTTCCCAACTGACTTGGTGCCTGATTGCAAGAGATTGCCCCGGTTTGATTCCAATTACAGTAACACAATGTTACGCATTGCAACAAACCGTGGTTAAAATGGGGTTAAAATTTGCGAATATGATGAGCGATCAGATTTCGCCGGAGACGTGTCGGCGTTGCCGGTCGAGCTCTTCACTGTATCGCCGCAGCGTGTGGCTTTCGCTCAAAAGCCCGACGACCTTCAGTTCCACAATGTCATTAACGACGGCCAAAGCTTCGGCTTCGGCATTGTCGAACAGGCGTACGGCCTGTCGCGCATTCATTTGCGGTTGTAGATACTCACCCTGATATTTGATCAATGGGCCAATAGGTTGCGCTTCATCGGTTGTCTCCGTGATGCCTGAATGCGCTTCCGCAACGATTATGATGCCGACATACTTATTCTCATCGCTGACAATGATGACACGTTGCGTTGAGCCGAGCGGAAACTCCTGACGGAATTCGCTGATCCTCATCTTGTCGGAAGCCGTGCGCACATCTGTACGCATCAGCTTGGCCACTGTCAGATTGCGAATCCAACCCACATCGTGGGCGCTACGGATGCTTTCACCCCGCAAGTGAAAGCGCCATGTGGCAAAGGAGTAGCCGAATGTATTCCGGACTGTAATGGATGCCGCAATGACAGCGGCAAGCACGAGAACCGTTATCGGAAAGTCCCCTGTGATTTCCAATGCGAGGAAGGTCATCGTCAAAGGGCCACCGATCACCGAGACTGCCAGAGCGCTCATGCCGACAACCGCATAGGTCACCGGCGTCAGGGTTGCGTGGGCAAAGACATAGGGTGCGGAAAAAGCAAAGAGCTTGCCAAGGAGTGCACCTAGGAAAAGTGAGCCGAAGAACAGGCCCCCGCGAAAACCCGAACCGATGGAAATGGCGGACGCAAGCGCTTTCAGCAGGATAATACCGATAATGCCGGCAATAGGTCCTGTGTAATCCAGATTGAGATGCAGCGCGCCATGACCTCCCGACAGCACCTGCGGTGAAATCAAGGCCAGTCCGCCGACAACCGCACCGCCAAGGACGGGTCGCATCCAGAATGGGATGAAGCTTTTGCGGGCGAGTTCTTCAACGAAAGCGACGCCCTTCATGAGCGCGATACCAGCACCGGCACAAAGCAAGCCGAGGAGAAGCGCCGGGACATAGTCGGCGGGAACAACGGTGCCGAACTCGCCAATGTCGATAACGAAATTATCACCGGCAAGTGCCCGCGCGACAAGATTGGATACAAGTGCGGCGGCAACAACGGGTGTCAGGCTTAAAATAGTATAGGAACCAATGATCAGCTCGAAGGCATAGAATGCGCCAGTCAACGGAGCGTTGAACGCGGCGGCGATAGCGCCGGCAGCGCCGCAACCAACGAGGATGCGCATATCCGAACGTCTCAAGCGCAAGGACAGACCAAACTTCGACGCCAAACCGGAGGCGAGCTGGGTATAACCTGCCTCCAGTCCCACGGAAGCGCCAAAGCCATTGGAAATCAGATTCTGGACGGTGACAATGATGCTGTCATTGAGTGAGAGCCGGCCACCATGCAGGGCATTCGCCTCAATCGGATCGACAATCGGCTTTTTACGGTAGAGCGCCAGAAGGAAGAGCAGGACACCAAGAATAGCGCCTCCCACAATTGGAGCGAAAAAGAGCGCCGTATGACTTGCGGACATTGATGATGACAGACGTTCACCGGGTTGCAGGTTGAAGATCACCAAGTGCAGATATTGGGCGATGCGGCTCATCGCAGTCACGACGAAACCTGAAACAATGCCGACGAGTACGGCCACCAGAACAAGACCTGCTTCATGACTTCGTGCAAAGGCACGCAAGCGGCTCGGTGCGAGAAAAATGGAGAAGACGCCGAGACGACGCAATGTAAACTTACGGAGCATGGAACAGTCTTTGAATTATTCGAACTGCGGGAAAATATGCCGTTTCGGGCGTCTTTTGGTTATAGCGACAAGCCCTGACCCTAAGCCGCTTGGCAGCAAAATTCAAATGATGCATGGGCATGCGTCCATTGATTGCTTTTGGGGTTTTCCACTTTATGGCGAGATTTTCCAGATCGCCCGAAGCAATTCTTACAACTGCCATAATAACGACATGCAAGCGACATTGAGCGCGGTCAGATTGCCAGCACTGTCATCATTTGAGGAGAGAATCATGCTGGAAGCGATTGAACCAACACTGAACGAATTGCTGGCTGAACCGATCATCCGTCAAATGATGGCGAGTGATGGCGTGAAGTCGGATGAGGTTCGCACATTAATGGCGCGCGTCGGCAGGCTGAGCCAGGCACCGCAAAGACAGGAACGCGCATTTCACGTTCTGAAAATGCCACCCAATTGGCTTTATCGTCCGGGTGCGGCAGAGCGTTCAATGTGCTGCCCGAAATAGAGCTGCATGATATACCGGACCTTCCGGCATGAGATGGCGCCTGTCCTGCCCGACACGGCGCCAATTTCTTTTGGTGCTCTTGCGCAGTTGAGCTGTGCAGAATCTAGATAATCCTCTTGTCATTTTCCCTTTCACATTGCGAAAAACTGCCATTGCCTATTAAGTAGCGGTGATGGGGTTGTGATCAAAAAATAAACAATAAGGGGAATGATATGAAAACTGTTTTCCAATTAGGCCGCAGGGCTTTCATCGGGCTCGTCGCTGGCGCTGCCTTGACAATGGCCGCTTTTGGACCGGCGGCAGCTCAGGAAAAAATCAAAGTGGTTGGCATCTACACGGTTCCGATTGAGCAACAATGGGTTAGCCGGATTCATCTGGCGCTAAATGCCGCCAAGGAGCGTGGCGATATTGACTATTCCTACTCGGAAAATGTCTCCAATACGGATTATGAGCGCGTTATGCGCGAATATGCCGAACAGGGAGCAAATCTGATTGTTGGCGAGGCATTTGGCGTTGAAAAGCCCTCGCGCGCTGTTGCCGCCGAATATCCAGATATCAAATTCCTCATGGGTTCTTCGCTACCGCCGGTAGAGCCGAACTTTGCCACCTTTGATAATTTCATTCAGGAGCCTGCCTATCTGACCGGGCTCATTGCTGGCGCCAAGACCAAAAGCAATATAATCGGGCTTGTCGGTGGCTATGCAATTCCGGAAGTTAACCGGCTGATGAATGCCTTTATTCAAGGCGCCAAGGAAACCAATCCTGACGTCAAGTTCCTCGTGACCTTTATCAATTCCTGGTATGATCCGCCCAAGGCCAAGGAAGCGGCATTCGCGATGATCGATGCCGGTGCGGACATTATGTATGCCGAACGCTTCGGCGTGTCCGATGCTGCCAAGGAGCGCGGCGTTCTGGCCATTGGCAATGTGATCGATACATCCAAGGATTATCCCGGAACAGTTCTTGCCAGCGCGCTTTGGCATTTTGAGCCGACGGCCGACAAGGCGATCGCGGAGGTGAAGGCGGGCAGCTTCAAAGCGGCTGATTTCGGGATCTATTCATTCCTCGGTGCCGGCGGCGGCAGCATCGTCGTCGATGAAAAGCTTGCAACCCCGGAATCAATCACGATCGCAAAAGCCAAGGAAGCCGAGATCAAGGCGGGGACGCTGAAGATCGAGATCAATGACGCGGAACCCAAATCGACGAAATAGGGCAATCAAGGCAGACTATAACGCATTGAAGAGGGTGGATTAATTGCACAGTTTGCGCTGCGTGGTTCGCCCTTCGACAAGCTCAGGAAGCTCGCCATGAGGGAGGTGGGTTGATTGCGTGGATAATCGCGACTGTGCAAATCATTGCTTCTTGCCAAACGCCACCTTCCTCATGGTGAGCTTGTCGAACCACGCATGATGTGTATGCCAAGGATAATATGGGAAATGGACAAGATCGCTTTTGGTGGGGCAGAGACATGACACAGACAAAAGGACAGGCGGAGAATGGCTCTGTCGTCCTGGCTCTCGACAACATCACCAAGCGCTTCGGTTCTCTCGTTGCCAATGATGATTTGAGCCTTTCCCTCAAACGGGGTGAGATACTCGCGCTTCTCGGCGAAAATGGCGCCGGGAAGACGACATTGATGAACGTTCTTTTCGGGCATTATGTACCGGAAGAGGGGGCGATACGTGTCGCGGATGATTCAGGTGTTCTGCATGAATTGCCCAAAGGCTCGCCGAGTGCAGCTCTGGATGCTGGTGTCGGCATGGTGCATCAGCATTTCACATTGGCCGAAAATCTGACGGGTTTCGACAATATTGTGCTTGGCACGGAATCGCTATGGCAGGTCTGGCGCAGCCGTCGTGCCTTGCGCAAACGGATCGACGCAATCATGCATGAAAGCGGACTGACCGTCGATCTTGACGTGAAAACCGCGCAACTGAGTGTCGGTGAAAAACAACGTATCGAGATTCTTAAAGCGCTTTACCGCGATGTGCGGGTGTTGATTCTGGATGAACCGACCGCAGTATTGACGCCGCAGGAAGCGGACGGGCTTTTTATTATTCTACGCCGGCTTGCTGCAAGCGGATTGGGCGTTATTTTCATCTCGCACAAGCTGGGTGAAGTATTGGCGGTTTCACACCGCATCGCGGTGTTGCGGGGCGGCAAGAAGGCCGGAGAATTGACTACGGCTTCTGCGGATAAACGTTCGATCGCTGATATGATGGTCGGGCGCGCTGTGCCGCCATTGCAGCGCAAGCCATCGCAGATTGGCGCGGCAGTGCTGGAATTTGATCAAGTGTCGTTGAAACGCGGATCGGTGCGTCAATCGCTCAACGAGGTTTCCTTTTTCATCAAGGCAGGGGAAATTGTCGGCGTGGCGGGTGTGTCAGGCAATGGCCAATCGGCAATTGCGGCTTTGGTTTCAGGCCTTGAGACAGTCGATAAAGGTTCGGTACGGCTCTATGGCAAGCCCATGAAAACTGGCGATCCGCGCGCTTTGGTTGCGGCGGGCGTTGCACGCATGCCGGAAGATCGCCAGCATGATGGTGTGGTCGGGTCCATGTCGGTGGCCGAAAATATTGCTATAGAAGATCTGCACGGCAAAGAGTTTCAGACCGCCGGATTCATCAAGCGCAAGGCCATGCGCAAAAGGGCGAGCGATGCCATCAAGGCCTATGACATACGCTGCCAGGGACCAGATGCACAGGCGCGGCTTCTTTCGGGCGGCAATATCCAAAAGCTCATTCTGGCGCGTGTATTGGAGCGTTCTCCCAAACTTATCCTCGCCAATCAACCAACGCGCGGCCTCGATATTGGCGCCCAATCGGAGGTCCATCAGCGTATTCTCGCTGCCCGGGATCGTGGTGCAGGCGTGCTTCTGATCTCGGAAGATCTGGATGAGTTGTTTGCACTTTCCGACCGGCTGCTCGTGGTGCATACGGGCGAAGTGATGGATGCAGGACCAGCAGAAGGACTGGACCGGGGATCAGTAGGAATGATGATGGCGGGACATACCCTACAGGTGGCATCGTGATGCGGATATCGTTGCAGCCTCGTAATGATGTTTCGCTCAATGCGCGCATCATCATTTCCGTTATAGCTGCGCTTGCCGCTTTTGCCTTGGTGGCTGTGCCGGTGAGTTTTGCGGGCGTATCGCCGCTGACGGCCTATTGGCTCATGTTCAAGGGCTCGTTCGGCTCCATATTTGCCTTTTCCGAGACGCTTACCCGGGCAACACCGCTCGTTTTGACCGGCCTCGCCGCTGCCATCGCATTCCGTGCCAAGCTCTGGAACATTGGTGCGGAGGGCCAGCTTTATGCCGGAGCTCTCGCGGCAGTTGGTGTGGGCAGCGGGCTTTTATCCTTGCCGGGACCTTTGCTGATACCCGCCATCATCCTTGCCGGTATCATTGCCGGTGGTCTGCTGATGATCGTTCCTGCGCTGCTGAAACTACGCTTTGGTGCCGATGAAGTTGTGGTGACATTGCTGCTCAATTTCATCGTCATACTCTTCGTTCAGATGCTGATAGAGGGGCCGATCAAGGACCCGCTTGCGTTGGGCTGGCCACAATCGGTGCCATTGGCCGATGCAGCTGCCTTTCCCAAGCTGTTTGCACGCATGCGTGTCCATGGCGGGCTGATTATCGGCTTGGTCGCAGCGCTCATTTTGTGGATTACCGTTTCCAAAACTGTTCTCGGTTTTGAAATCAGGGCTGTGGGTGAAAACAAGCCAGCGGCGCGATTTGCCGGAGTGCCTGTAAATGCGACTGTGCTGAAAGTGGCCTTGATCTCCGGTGGGCTTGCGGGTCTGGCAGGGGTGAGCGAGGTGGCTGGGGTCAAAGGTTATCTTTCAGCCGATCTGTCTCCCGGTTTCGGTTACTCCGGCATTGTCGTTGCGATGCTTGCTGGTCTGCATCCCCTTGGCGTCGTCCTTGCGGCACTGTTTGTGGCGGCAGTCTTTGTCGGCGCGGATTCCATGAGCCGGGCGACTGGTGTGTCCAATTATCTTGCTGATCTGGTGGTCGCGCTGTCGCTGCTTTGTGTTCTCGTGGGTGGATTTTTCTTGCGCTACCGTTTGAAATTCGAACGTGGCATTTCGCCCCTGCAGGCAGGAGAGTAGAATGGAAATTCTCGAAATCCTGTTGACAGTAAATTTCTGGGCGGCAGCCATCCGCATCGCAACGCCATTGATTTTTGGCGTGCTCGGAGCATTGCTCTGTGAGCGTGCCGGCGTGCTCAATCTCGGCATTGAAGGCATTTTTACTGCTGGCGCGATGGCCGGGTGGATGGCGGTCTGGATGGGCTGCGGCCTATGGACCGGCGTGCTGGTCGCGGCGCTGGCAGGAGCAATCTTCGGATTGCTGCATGCAATTCTGACGGTGGTGCTGGGTCTGTCGCAGCATGTTTCCGGCATTGGCATAACGCTGCTGGCAACAAGCATGGGATATTTCACCTATCGCACGGCCCTGCCCAATGTTTCGACGCCACCGCGCATTGTCCCGTTTCAGCCGCTTGATATCCCGGTTCTTTCCGATATCCCGTTTATTGGTCCGGTGCTGTTTCAACAGACAGCATTGACCCTATTGGCTTTCGTCCTGGTCGGCGTGGTCGCGTGGCTGCTTTACCGCACGCCGCTTGGCCTTGCATTGAGGGCTGTTGGCGACAATCCATCCTCAGTGGAAGCGCAGGGCCTTTCGGTGCGCGGCCTGCGCATAGGTGCGGTAATTGCCGGATCTTCGCTTATGGCTCTTGGCGGTGCATTCCTTACAATGTCAGCCTTTGATGCTTTCTTCTTCGGCATGGTCAACGGACGTGGCTGGATATGCATTGCGCTCGTCGTATTCGCGTCATGGCAACCCGGAAAAGCGCTACTCGGAGCCTTGCTGTTTGGCGCATTTGATGCGTTTCAAATCAGGCTGCAAACCGAAGTGGGAGCATTCGTTCCAGGACAGGTTTTCCTGATGATGCCCTATCTCCTTTCCATTCTGGCGCTGGTTCTGGTTGCCCGCAAGGCTGACTATCCGCGTTCATTGCTCGTGCCCTGGTTCAAGGGTCAAAGATAAAGGTTTCATTATGTTCGATCTGAAAGTAACCAATGCAACCCTGCCTGATGGTCGCTCAGGCATGGATATCGGCGTAATATCCGGGCGTATTGCAGCGGTTGAAGCCAATCTGACCGGCGACGCGGGTGAGGTGATCGATGCGGCCGGTCTCCTGGTATCGCCGCCTTTCATCGACTGCCATTTCCACATGGATGCAACGCTGTCGCTGGGTCAGCCGCGTCTGAACGAGAGCGGCAGGCTGCTGGACGGAATTCAGATATGGGGTGAGTTGAAGCCGCTCCTGACGCATGAAGCCGTGATTGAGCGCGCAATGCGCTATTGCGATCTGGCGGTCACGCAAGGGCTGCTTGCTATCCGCACCCATGTCGATATTTGCGATGAGCGCCTGCTTGGCGTCGAAGCCTTGCTTGAGGTTAAAAAGCGCGTTGCGCCCTATATTGATCTGCAACTCGTGGCTTTCCCGCAAGATGGTTACTATCGTTATCCCGGTGCGGTCGATCTGCTTAAGCGCGCACTGGATTTGGGTGTCGACGTTGTCGGCGGCATTCCTCATTTCGAGCGCACCATGGCAGATGGTGCAGCAAGCGTTCGGGCCTTGTGCGAAATCGCTGCTGAGCGCGGGCTGATGATCGATCTGCATTGCGACGAGACTGACGACCCGCTGTCACGCCATATCGAAATTCTGGCCTATGAAACGCAAAGGCTCGGACTTGGCGGTCGCTCGACAGGCTCGCACCTGACATCCATGCATTCGATGGATAATTATTATGTCAGCAAGCTCTTGCCGCTGATTGCAGAAGCTGGTGTGGCCGCAATCGCCAATCCGCTGATCAATATTGGCATTCAGGGCCGCCATGACACCTATCCCAAGCGCCGCGGAATGACACGCGTTCCGGAACTTCTGGCTCATGGCGTTACTGTCGCCTTCGGCCATGATTGCGTGATGGATCCTTGGTATTCGCTGGGGCAGGGCGATATGCTGGACGTTGCCAGCATGGGACTGCATGTGGCGCAGATGACCAGCCGCGACGCCATGCGCCAGTGCTTTGCTGCGGTGACGACAGAGCCGGCCAAGATTTTGAATCTTGAAGGCTACGGGCTTGATGTCGGCTGCAAGGCCGACATGGTGCTGCTGCAAGCCGCCGATACGATAGAAGCCATACGCCTGAAGGCAACCCGCCTTGCTGTTATAAAGGGCGGCAAAGTGATCGCGAAAACACCGGCAAAGGTGAGCGCGCTTGATCTTACAGGTAGGCCAGAAAATATTGATCCTGCAAGTTATGCGCCGCGGCTCGGGTGAGTTGGGTTAACATAAATTCTTCGAATATGTGTAGACAAAAGAAACCCGGCCTGCCTATCATATAGTCAGATATCTGCTTGCCAAAAAAATAAACAAAGGGGTTTTGTCACGATGAGTTTAAAAAAATACATCGCAATCGCGTCTGTTGCTTTTGCACTTTTTCCCACCGCTGCACTTGCAGAAACAGCAGTTTCCGTCGGCCTTTCTGGATGGACAGGTTTCGCGCCGCTGACGCTGGCAAAGCAGGCCGGAATTTTTAAGAAGAACGGTCTTGATGTGACGCTGACCAAAATTCCGCAAGCCAGCCGTCATCTGGCGCTTGCTTCCGGCGATGTTCAATGCGCGGCAACCACCGTGGAAACATGGATTTCGTGGAATGCCAATGGTGTCGCGACGAAGCAGATTTTCCAGATGGACAAATCCTTTGGCGCGGACGGAATGGTGGTACGCAGCGATGTCAACGCGATTGCTGACCTCAAGGGCAAATCTGTTGCGGCCTCTGCACCTGGCACCTCGCCTTATTTCGTGCTGGCATGGATGCTGAAGAAGAATGGTCTTTCGATCAAAGACGTGAAAGTAGTCAATATGGAACCTGGACCGGCGGCACAGGCTTTTGTCGCTGGGCAGAATGACGCGGCCATGACCTATGAGCCATATCTGTCCACTGTTCGCGCTGCGCCAGACAAGGGCAAGATCATCGCCACCACATTGGATTATCCGGCTGTGATGGATACTTTCGGCTGCACGAATGAGTTTCTGGAGAAGAATCCTGAAGCTGCAAAAGCGCTGGCCAAAAGCTATTTTGATGCATTGGCCTTGATTGCTTCAGACAAGGATAAATCCTTTGAGATCATGGGAGCAGATGTAAAGCAGTCCGGTGCAAAGTTCGCAGAATCTGCCCAATACCTGAAGTGGCAGGATCAGGCTGCAAACAAGATCTTCTTCGAAAAGGAATTCATGACCTTTTCTGAGGAAGCTGCAGAATTGCTGCTTGAAATTGGCATCATCAAAAAGAAGCCCGATCTTTCAACAATTGTAGATACCAGCTTCATACAATAATGAGGCTTGCGCGAAGAGCGGGCATTGTCCGCTCTTCGTTTTTGCCAAGGGGACTTTATGTTCAGACCTTTACAGCCCATCGGGGCGCAAGCGCGGATACTTCTGGGTATTCTGTTTTTCATTCTCTTTGTCGGTGGCTGGTCTTTTGCGACTTTCGGCGGCTTTGTATCCAGCACCTTTCTTGCAGACCCTCTGACCATGGTGAATGATGGCTGGATTTTGCTGTCGGAGCAGAACTTTCTCTATGATATCGGAATGACGATCTGGCGTGTTGTTGGCGGCTTCATCATTGCTGCCATTATCGCCGTGCCGCTTGGCATTGCGATGGGAGCTTACAAACCGATCGAAGCCCTTCTTGAGCCATTTGTATCCTTCGCGCGTTATCTCCCTGCATCGGCATTTATTCCGCTTCTCATTTTGTGGGCGGGTATCGGCGAATTGCAAAAGCTGCTGGTGATTTTCATCGGTGCCGTTTTTCAAATCATTCTCATGGTTGCCGTTGCCGTTGCCAATACAAGGCGAGACCTGGTGGAAGCGGCCTATACACTCGGCGCCAATGACCGAGGTGTGGTCAAGCGCGTGCTTATTCCTGCCAATGCCCCGGACGTGGCTGAGACATTGCGGCTGGTTCTGGGCTGGGCGTGGACCTATGTCATCGTGGCTGAAATGATCGGCGCATCCTCCGGTATCGGGTATATGATCATCAACAGTCAGGCGCTGCTCGCTACAGGTCAGATTATTTTCGGCATTATTGTTATCGGCATTATCGGTTTGATTTCAGATTTCCTGTTCAAGTCGGTCAATCGCCGCCTTTTTGCATGGAGGCTCGCATGAGCACGCTCATCATTAAAGGCGTGAGCCGTGTCTTTCCGGGTGTTCGCGGCGGGCAGCCTGTGCAGGCGCTGCAACCGACGGATTTGACTGTTCCGCACAATGATTTCGTGTCCATCCTCGGACCATCCGGCTGCGGAAAATCCACGCTGTTACGTATTGTTGCGGGGCTTGACCGGCCGACCACGGGCACGGTCACGCTTGATGGCAAAGAGGTGAAAGGTCCAGGCGCAGATCGCGGTGTCGTGTTCCAGTCCTATACGCTGTTTCCATGGCTGACGATCGAACAGAATATCGGTTTCGGCCTGACAGAACGCGGCGTCGGCGCAAAGGAAAAAGCTGAAATTGTCGCCTCTTACATCGACAAGGTGGGACTAAAAGGATTTGAAAACCATTGGCCAAAGCAATTGTCCGGTGGCATGCAGCAGCGCACGGCAATTGCCCGCGCCTTGGCGAATGATCCGAAAATACTACTTCTGGATGAGCCTTTCGGAGCGCTGGATAACCAGACGCGAGGCTTGATGCAGGAACTGCTGCTCAGTATTTGGGAGCGGGAACAAAAGACAGTTATCTTTGTCACGCACGATATTGAAGAAGCGATTTTTCTGGCGTCACGCGTGGTTACGATGTCAGCGCGGCCGGGCCGTATCAAGTCGATCACGCCGGTACCGCTGGGACATCCGCGCCATTACACGGTTAAAGCCGCACCCGAGTTTGCCCGGATACGGCTTCAATTGACCGAGGAAATTCGCAGCGAGGCTATACTCGCTGCCGTTTCTCATTAATCAAATCAGGCTGTTCGTTTGAACATGCGGGCAACAGCGATAAGAATACAGGCGCCGATAAAGCCTGCAATCAAATAGCCCAGCCAGCCTGTAAGGACGACGCCGACCATGGAAAGGATCGCGTTGGCGATTATCGCGCCCACGATCCCGAGTATGATGTTCATGATGACGCCCATGTTGCTCTTCATGAACATCTCTGCAAGCCAGCCCGCAACGCCACCAATGATGATTGCTGCGATCCACCCGATTCCGGCACTTTCCATAATACTCTCCATTTCGTTCATTCCAGATCGTTAATCCGGAAGTGAGTTATTGGTTCCAAGCTCGCGACAGAATTTGCGCCTTATCATGCCTAGAAATTCCGCACCTGCCTAAAAATGCATCAACGTGGCGATTGGTAAAAGCGGTTTTCTGAGCCGTCAGCATAGCAATGGCAGCTTCAAACTGCAAAAAGCACCGCTAAAAATATCCGGCTAATATGTTTTTCAAATTTTTGCGATCCGGCTGAGCGAATTGGCACGCTGTTTGCATTGTCAATTCTATCTGCGAACTGCGCTCCACGATGCAGGCCTCGCAACCGGTCTGCACAATAAAATATGAGAGAAACGGAATGGCAAAATATAAACTCGAATATATCTGGCTCGACGGTTATGTCCCTTCGCCAAATCTTCGCGGTAAGACGCTGATCAAGGAATTTGACGTATTTCCGACGCTGGAACAATTGCCGCTTTGGGGCTTCGATGGAAGCTCGACAATGCAGGCAGAGGGCAAAAGCTCGGATTGCGTATTGAAGCCTGTTTCTCTTTATCCGGACAGTGAACGCAAGAATGGCGTTCTCGTCATGTGCGAAGTCATGATGCCCGATGGCAAGACACCGCATCCTTCCAACACCCGCGCAACTGTTCTTGATGATGACGGCGCATGGTTCGGCTTCGAACAGGA
Source organism: Phyllobacterium sp. CCNWLW109 (assembly GCF_037203905.1). NCBI lineage: Bacteria > Pseudomonadati > Pseudomonadota > Alphaproteobacteria > Hyphomicrobiales > Phyllobacteriaceae > Phyllobacterium > Phyllobacterium sp. CCNWLW109. The sequence continues at coordinate 781,006 of NZ_JBBCBK010000003.1, forward strand.
ATATTTCTTCTACAAGAACGGCCGCCCGCTCGGCTTCCCTGAGACAGGTTTTCCTGCGCCGCAGGGCCCATATTATACAGGCGTTGGCTACAGCAATGTTGGGGATATCGCACGCAAGATCGTCGAAGAACATCTCGATATCTGCCTGAATGCCGGCATCAACCATGAAGGCATCAATGCTGAAGTGGCAAAAGGCCAGTGGGAATTCCAGATTTTCGGAAAAGGTTCCAAGAAGGCTGCCGATGAGGTCTGGATTGCACGCTATCTCCTGCAGCGCCTGACTGAAAAATACGGCATCGATATCGAATATCATTGCAAGCCGCTCGGCGATACTGATTGGAATGGTTCGGGCATGCATGCCAACTTCTCCACCACCTATATGCGTGAAGTCGGCGGCAAGGATTACTTCGAAAAGGTCATGGCGGCATTTGAGCAGAATTGCGCTGCCCATATCGCCGTATATGGACCGGACAATCATATGCGCCTTACCGGCAAGCATGAAACCCAGTCGATCCACCAGTTCAGCTACGGCATTGCTGATCGCGGTGCATCAATCCGCGTTCCGCACAGCTTTGTAAACAATGGCTATCGCGGTTATCTTGAAGATCGCCGTCCGAATTCGCAGGGCGACCCCTACCAGATCGCGTCGCAAATCCTGCGGACAATTTCTGAAGTGCCGGAAGATGCGGAAGAAGTTCTCGCCGCTTGATCTTGTTTGAATAGTTTGGAATGGCGCGGGCACCAGCCTGCGCCATTTTCTATTGGTGATGCGCCGCATTCAGCCGTTTACCGGTTTCCCCCCGATAAATTTACGCCTGCCTGTTGACCTCAATAGGTGGGCTGGGTTCATATAAGAGTGTTCCGGTTCTCCCGTGCTGCAAAGCCGGGAGCTAAGAGGGAAGCCGGTGAAGTGATATTCACCAATGCCGGCGCTGCCCCCGCAACTGTAAACAGCGAGTTGCTGTCGCTTGAATTCGTTCAGGCAAAAGGTCACTGGGATTTCCCGGGAAGGCAAGACAGCAATACTGACCTGTGAGCCAGGAGACCTGCCGAAACATGATGAACGTCCACGGGCGGGGTGTCCCGGTGTGTCGCTTGCAATGGTTTGCCGCAGGCTGACTATCTGCAATCTTCGCGCTTGACCCTTGTTCCCAACAATCGGGGTTAAGCATGATACTCGGCGCCAATACTAATCAATATAACAACCCACAATCGGTCAACGCGGCAACTGTGCCGGAAGACGTGTTTTTTGCCTGGCTGCTTTCCCGGCCTCGCGGCACCAATATCGTTGCAGCTGCAAGTCAGGAGTTTATAAAGCTTGAGGCCTTTGCCGGAAAACATGCGGGGGCAAAACGCCTCCACGAACTGTTCTGTGCTTTGATCGAAGAGAGTCAAAGGCCGGAACTATCGTCGGCCTCGCGTGTGCCCCAGTGAAACGCAAAGTGCTCATCATCGGAATTGGCGCGGGCAACCCAGACTACGTGACCATACAGGCAGTCAATGCGCTCAATCAGGTCGATGTGTTTTTCATTCCCGATAAGGGAGCTGAGAAAGAGCAGCTGTCCCGCATCCGTCGGGAAATTTGCGAGCGTTTCATCACCGCCCCCCACTACCGCATGGTGGATTTTGAAACACCGCTGCGCCAGAAGCCTTCCTCGACCTATCGTGCGAGTGTCAATGACTGGCATGATAAGGTGGAGGCAACCTATGAGCATCTGCTGATGGAGGAACTGGGCGATGATGAATGCGGCGCATTCCTCGTCTGGGGTGATCCGTCGCTTTATGACAGCACGATCCGTATTCTCGACCGGCTGAACGCCAAGGGCAATTTCGAACTGGACTATGATGTCATTCCCGGCATTACCAGCATTCAGGCGCTCACGGCAAAGCATAAGGTTGTGCTCAATCGAATCGGCGACTCCATTACGATAACCACAGGGCGCAAGCTTGCCGAAGGTTTTCCGAACAATTCGGAAAGCGTGATTGTGATGCTCGATGGCGAGGGCGCGTTCAAGGCAATTGATGAAGACGTCGATATTTATTGGGGTGCTTACATAGGAACGGAAGACGAGATTCTCATGTCCGGCAAACTGCGCGATGTCGTTGACGATATTGAGCGGTTGCGAAATGTTGCGCGCGCACAAATGGGCTGGATCATGGATACATATTTGCTGAAAAGGTCATATGACGAGAATGGAGAATAGCTGCGATTATAACCGGGGGCGTTTTGGACCTACGCCCTTAAATCGCGTCGGTAGAGCAGCCCCGGTTGCCGCCATCAATAGGTGACTTGACGTAGGCGAGAACAGGCGTCACCCTGTGCATGGACTTCGGAGGAGGACCATGGGAACGCAGGATGACGGCTTACATGCCGAGCATATCCAATCTGCCGTGACAGGTGACGCTGCTGCGCAGTCAGCGGTTGTTGCATCGTGGGGGCGTTCAATGCGTCTCTACGGCTTGAAGCCTGATGAGGGCACGCCGCCAAACATGCTAACCGATCAGGAATTGCGTGAAGCGCGTGAAGAGCTGGGATCTCTCATAGAAACCGCAGAAATCGCACTCGACCGGCTTTATTCGGCGGTGGGTGGTGCGGGATGTTGCGTCCTGTTGGCAGATAAGAATGGTGTTCCTGTCGACCGCCGGGGCTATGAGGGCGATGATGCCACCTTTTGCAAGGCGGGACTTTGGACGGGAGCAGTCTGGAGCGAAGAGTGCGAGGGCACCAATGGCATTGGCACAGCGCTGGCTGAACAACGTGCCCTGACGATCCACCGCGACCAGCATTTCCGCAGTCGCAACACAGCGCTTTCTTGTACTGTAGCACCGATTTTCGATCATCGCGGGCGGCTGATGGCGGCGATTGACGTATCGTCGGCACGTTCCGATCTGACCGAGGGCTTTGTCAAACTCATTGCCATGGCTGTGGTGGATGCCGCCCGGCGGGTGGAAGCAGAAAATTTCCGATTGGCCTTTCCCAAAGCGCGCATCGTCATGGCACAGGGTAGCGAACGCGGCCATGACCGGGCTTTGAACGCATTAATTGCAGTGGACGAAGACGATCTTGTGGTTGGCGCATCGCGTTCGGCGCGTGCACTTCTCGGGCTGACTGACGAAAGCCTGAACAGTCCGTTGCCGGCGGCGAATCTGCTCGGGCAGGATACCGATGCGGAACGAGGATTTGCAGCCGCCGAACGCAGCGTGATCCAGCGAGTTCTGCGAAAAGCAGATGGCAATGTTTCCATTGCCGCGAACATGATGGGCATGAGCAGAGCTACCCTGCATCGCAAGCTTAAACGGCTTGGCTTGAACTGAGACTTTCATGTGTCTCAATATTGCGACAAATCCTGCATTCGCTTTGCCTGCCAGGGATGACACTCAAGCTGTAAAGCGCGATCCTCTGAATATGCCGCGAGGAGGCGGTATGGAAATCGTGCAATGCGTCCGGTCCTTACCCTGACGCGTTGCTTCAGGGAGGAAGTTCAATGAACAAGGTAGAATTCAACCGAACCGTCAAACCCAACTTCAAGAAACGCTACGGCAACTTCATTGGCGGGAAATTCGTCGAGCCGAAGGCAGGCCGTTACTTCGAGAATACATCGCCGGTCAACGGGCAGGTGCTGTGCGAAATTGCCCGGTCTGATGCCAGCGATGTGGAGGCCGCGTTGGACGCCGCTCATGCTGCAAAGGATGCCTGGGGCCGGACAAGTGCCGCTGAGCGCAGCGTCATGCTCAACAAGATTGCACAGGTAATGGAAGATAATCTTGCTGTGTTGGCGCAGGCTGAAACCTGGGACAATGGCAAGCCTATCCGCGAAACGACGGCAGCCGACATGCCGCTTGCAATCGACCACTTCCGCTATTTTGCCGGTGCCATCCGTGCGCAGGAAGGCGGAATTTCAGAGATTGACCACGATACTGTGGCCTATCACTTCCACGAACCGCTCGGTGTTGTCGGACAGATCATTCCGTGGAATTTCCCAATATTGATGGCTGTGTGGAAACTCGCCCCGGCATTGGCGGCGGGCAATTGCGTGGTGCTTAAACCTGCCGAGCAGACCCCGGCCTCCATTCTGGTACTTGCGGAACTGATTGCCGATATCCTGCCGCCGGGTGTTCTCAACATCGTCAATGGTTTTGGTCTGGAAGCAGGAAAACCGCTCGCGTCGAGCCCGCGCATTGCCAAGATCGCCTTTACCGGCGAGACCACGACGGGTCGTCTGATCATGCAATATGCCAGCCAGAACCTTATTCCCGTTACGCTGGAGCTGGGCGGCAAGTCACCAAATATATTCTTCAAGGATGTGGTGGCTGAGGATGATGACTTCTTTGACAAGGCCATCGAGGGTTTCGTCATGTTTGCGCTTAACCAGGGCGAGGTCTGTACCTGCCCGAGCCGCGCGCTCATTCACGAGTCAATCTATGATCGTTTCATGGAGCGTGCCCTTAAGCGCGTGGAAGCCATCGTACAGGGCGATCCGCTTGATCCAGCGACCATGATTGGTGCGCAGGCATCCAGTGAACAGCTGGAAAAAATCCTGTCATATATGGACATTGGCAAACAGGAAGGCGCTGAGGTTCTTATCGGCGGCGAACGCAATGTTCTGTCCGGCGATCTTGCCGGGGGGTATTACGTGCATCCGACCGTGTTCAAGGGTCATAACCGGATGCGGATTTTCCAGGAAGAAATCTTTGGCCCTGTCGTTTCAGTGACGACGTTCAAAGATGATGACGAAGCCCTGTCTATCGCCAATGATACGCTTTACGGCCTCGGCGCAGGCATTTGGAGCCGTGATGCTAACAGGTGCTACCGATTTGGCCGCGCCATTCAGGCCGGTCGCGTCTGGACCAATTGTTATCACGCCTATCCGGCTCATGCCGCGTTTGGCGGATATAAGCAATCGGGCATCGGCCGTGAAAACCACCTGAAGATGCTTGATCACTATCAGCAAACCAAGAATATGCTGGTAAGCTATAGTCCAAAGAAACTCGGCTTCTTCTAAAAAACCGATGTGAATACAGCCTGACGGGCGTACCATGCCTTGTCAGGCTGAATTCTCAAATGGTTTTACTACCGGATTGGTAAGCCGAGGAGAGGTTGGAGGTGTGCATGGACCATATGGTTGAAAACAAGGTGAGCGCGACACCAGCGGCGCTTGAGTTGATCGCAACTTTGCAATCCGAATATGGCCCAATCCTGTTTCACCAGTCTGGGGGCTGTTGCGATGGCTCGTCTCCCATGTGCTATGCGCAGGGTGACTTTATCATCGGCGATAATGATGTGAAGCTTGGTGAGATTGGCGGTGCGCCGGTTTATATCAGCGCGTCGCAATATGATGTCTGGAAGCATACCGAGCTTATTATCGATGTGGTTCCCGGCCGCGGCGGAATGTTCTCGCTGGATAATGGCCGGGAAGTCCGATTTCTGACGCGATCGAAAGTTTGCGCCACTCCTAATTGAATGGGATAAGAGCCCGAAGGCGACGGTCACGCAGATAAAGACCTCCCCACATGATCAGGCCAAGATAAACGCCGAAGAACAGATGCGTAAACAGCGGATTGCCAATGCGCAATTGTGTGAGGATTGCGCCGCCGAGATAGCCTGTGAGCAGGATCGCACCCAGTATGGAAGTGCGCGGCCAGGCATAGAGAGCGGTACAGACCAAACCCAAAATACCAAGGCCGCGCGCGAATGCCACCGTGGTTGGAAGCCCGATTTCAGCGCTTGTCTGGATAACAATATCCAGTGGTACGAGCTTGATGCCGCCATCAAAGATCATGAACAGTATAAAAATGCCGCTGAGGATACGGCCAGCCCACAGGCTCTTGCCGGAAATGTTGCCGGCATATGCGATATTTTCCATCTTCGTTCGTCCTTTTGAGTGTGATGTAGTGCCTCAAGGACGAACCATGGGTAATATCTCCTACAAGTGCTCTTAAATTTTTTTCAAAGCGTTGAAGGATGAAAACTGTGGCGGCTAATTTAAAGGAGGTGCGATGATTACGCCGGAGTTCTTTCAACGTGACGCGGTTACAGTTTCAAGAGATCTTATTGGCGCGAAGCTCTTTCTTCATGGTGTCGGCGGACGGATTGTCGAGACTGAAGCCTATACGCAAGACGACCCGGCATCGCATAGTTTCAGAGGCCCTGGCCCTTCCAACAAGGCAATGTTCGGGCCAGCGGGAAACGCCTATGTCTACCGATCATACGGCATTCATTGGTGCCTGAACATTGTCTGCCTGCCCGGCTCCGCAGTTTTGATCAGAGCATTGGAGCCTTTGCTGGGTATGGAGACGATGAGTGAGAGACGGTCAACCGACAATCCACGACTATTGTGCTCGGGGCCGGGCAGGGTTGCGCAGGCCCTCGGTGTTACCAAGTCCCACGATGGTTTGCCTATTCTGGAAGCGCCCTTTTCTCTGGAACAGCGCGCGGATCCGATTGAACTAAGCATCGGACCGCGTATCGGCATCACAAAGGGCGCGGAAACGCCTTGGCGGTTTGGCGCGAAGAGCTCCCGCTTCCTCAGCAGAAAATTTGCGGAAGGTTAAATCGGCGAAATTTATACTTCGCCGGTTTATAGCAATCATTTGAACGAGGGTGGCTGGCCGAGGTCAAATGATGGTGCGTTGCCAAGATCATTCGCTGGCGCATTGGGCAGCTCGATCTTGAAGTTCTCCATATCCACGGCCACAGCAGGATCAAGGAAATAGGTCACCATGCCGGGGAAGGCAATGAGGAGGCCAACCAGAATCAATTGCAGCACCAGCCATGGGATTGCGCCCATATAAATATCGCTGGTCTTGATTGATTTGGGTGCAATACCTCGCAGGTAGAACAGTGCAAAGCCGAATGGCGGGTGCATGAAGCTGGTCTGCATGTTGGCGCAGATCATGACGCCGAACCAGATCAGATCGATGCCCAATGCGCTGGCGGCGGGGGCCAAAAGCGGAATAATGATGAAGGCGATTTCAAAGAAATCCAGGAAAAACGCGATGACGAAGATAAAGATATTGACGAAGATGAGGAAGCCGACAACACCGCCAGGCAAGGATGTCAGCATGCCTTCGATCCAGTGACTGCCGCCCACACCCTGGAAAACCAGGCTGAAAACGCGCGCGCCGAGAAGGATGAAGACAACCATGGCGGTTAGCCGCATGGTCATGGTCATTGCTTCATAGACGAGTTTCCATGTGAGGCGGCTGTTCAGCCAAGCCATGAGCATGGCGCCAACAACGCCCATCGCGCCAGCTTCTGTCGGCGTAGCAAGGCCCATGAAAATGGTGCCGAGAACGATGAAGATAAGGGCAAGCGAGGGGATCATGCCGCGTGCACAACGAACAAATAGCGGCCAGCCGCGCAGGGTGCGAGCTTCCGGAGGAAGTGCGGGAACGTAATGCGGCTTGATAATGCTGAGGATGAATACCCAACCGGCAAACAACAGAACCTGAACGATGCTGGCGCCGGTGGCGCCGATATACATGTCACCGGGCGACTTGCCGAGCTGGTCAGCAAGAACGATCAGGACGAGCGACGGTGGAATGAGCTGTGTTATTGTTCCGGATGCCGCGATGACACCCGTGGCGTGCCGGATATTATAGCCATATTTTGCCATGACAGGCAGCGATATGAGGCCCATGGCGATGACAGAGGCAGCCACCGTGCCGGTGATTGCGCCAAGGATGGCGCCGACAAGGATGACCGCATAGGAAAGGCCGCCGCGTACGCCGCCGAATAATTGTCCGAAACCATCGAGCAAATCTTCGGCAAGGCCGCATCGTTCGAGAATCACGCCCATGAAGGTAAAGAACGGGATAGCGAGGAGCAACTCGTTGGAGAGCACCGAAAACATCTGATAGGTCAGGTTTCCAAGGAAGTCCGGACCGATAGCCCCCATCTCGATGGCGATGAACCCGAAAAACAGGCCAACAGCTGCAAGAGAGAAGGCGGCAGGATAGCCGATCACCATAAAGATGATCAGCCCGAAGAACATCAACGGGGCAAGATTATCAGCAAAAAATGTTATCATTGAACAGGCTTCTCGTAGGCGAATTCACGCACGTAATCGGATGTGAGGGCGAGATAGCATTTGATTATTTCCGAGATGCCCTGAAGGCCCACGAGCGCAAATCCTACGGGCAGGCTGAGCTTGACCGGCCAAAGTGGCAGGCCGCCAGAATTTGACGATGCTTCATTGGTGACCCATGAAAGAACGAACCACGGCCAGGTGAAGTAGATCATCAAGGCGCAGATCGGCAGCAAAAAGAAGATCCCACCGAGAAGATCGATCCATGTTCTGGTTCTTTCGCTGACCGAACCATAAACGAGGTCGACGCGGACATGTTCATTCAGCTTGAAGGTCCAAGCGCCGCCTAACATGACCATTCCGGCAAAAAGGTACCATTGCGCCTCGGAAAGCGAATTGGAATTGCGTCCATAAACGCCCAGAATTCCGCGGAAAAGCCCGGCACCGCCCACATTCTGTTCCAGCCAGATCAGGCCTCCGATGCTGTAGCGCAAGAAGGCATTAAACGCACAAACCAATGAGGCAAAGAGAACGAAATAAATCGCAACAATACCTATCCGACGACTGAGTTCGTCGATCCAACCGGTGACAGTCAGCAACGGTGACATTCAGGCCCCTCCCATATCAGTTACGCAGATCCTCGAATTTGCTGCGCTATTGCCGCCCACAGTTCCTTTGCGGATATCAGCGGGGCTTTTGCGGAGTACAGAGTTAACCCATGGATTTGCACGATGCAATGACGGAATCCGAGCGTTTCGATCAGCCAGCAGCGTTGACGGCCATTTCGGCCCGCGTTCCCTTATCGCGTGCAGTGTAATCTATTTTAGTACCGAGACTTGCAGCCATGGCCTTGACGATGCGGGTGCCAAGTCCAGTGCCCTTTGGCTGGTCGCCTTGTTTCAAGCCAACGCCATCATCTTCGACAGCCAGCACTGCCTTGTCGTCTCCGGAGCGAAGAAACGATATTCTGATCTCACCGTCATTGGTTCCGGGATACGCGTATTTATAGGCATTTGTGACCAGTTCCGTTACCACCATGCCGACAGATACAGCCTGATCCGACGAAAGCCGGATGTCTTGCACATCGAGCGAAATCACAAGTTTACGATCAGCGTGTTCCAACGAACTGCGAAGTTCCGAGGTGAGGCTGGCGAGGTATTTGTCCATCTCAACCTGACGCACGTCATCGGAACTGTAGAGACTGCGATGCATCCCGCCAATGGCCGTGATGCGTGCTTGCGCCTCGGTCAGCGCGTGCTTGACTTCCTCATTGTCGATGCTTGAAATTTGCAATCGTATCAGGGCCGCAACGAGAGCAAGGCTGTTGCCAACACGGTGATTGACTTCGGCAAGCAGTACCTCAGCACGTTCCTTACCGCGTAGAATTTCCATATCGGCCCGCTCACGGTCACGGCGTAATTCCGCAGTTGCAATAGCCTGCGCTACGGCGCTTTCAAGCAAGGGCATAAACTCTTCGCCGACTGTCTTTATGACATAATCGGCAGCGCCCGCCTTCAGGGCATCAACGGCGATCTTCGCTTCACTCGACCCTGTCACGTAAACAACAGGAACAGTTATCCCGTTCTCGCGCAGTATTTTCAGAAATTCGGTGCCAGTCGTGGTTTGCAAATAATGATCAAGGACTATGACGTCGATGTCGCCCTGGCCGAGTATTTCCAGCCCGGTAGCAACATTATCGGCATGAACGATCTCGAAACCCGAACGACCCAGCGCTTTTTGCACCAGACGAACGAGCGCTGGATCATCATCAACATAGAGAATTTTGCCCGGCATGATTTTCGGATCGATCAAGGAATTTGCATGACGGAGAAGAATAGACCCAACTGCCGGATGGCATTGGCAAAACTGTCATATTCAACTGGTTTGGTTATATAGACATTCGCCCCGAGGTCGTAACAGCGTTGGATCTCGCCTTCATCATCGGTTGTCGTCAAAATAACCACGGGCAACCGCTTGGTATGCGGATTGCTCTTTATTTTCTCCAGAATATCAATGCCAGACATATCGGGCAGGTTGAGATCCAGCAGGATAAGAAGATAATTATTTTTGTTTCCTTCGCCGGTACGCTCCTTGCCCAAAATGAAATCGAGCGCGGAATTGCCGTCGGAAAAGGGAACAATCGGATTGTTGACGCCAGCACGCCGAACATTCTTTTCGATGAGGCGTGCGTGACCTTCATCATCTTCGATCATAACGATAGTGACTTCTTTGCCAGTACCTTGCACGCCGCTAAACTCCTACTACTTTAGCCAAATCCGAGGGAAGCCGTAGCACAAAGGTGCTGCCTTTTCCAAATGTTGATTTTACGAAGATATCGCCGCCAAGCTTTCGGATAAGAGAGCGTACATGGGCAAGTCCGATACCTTCTCCTGGCTTGTCCTGCTGGCCCGAACGTCGGAACAGTTCGAAGACACGTTCAAGGTCGTCTTCGGAAATGCCGCGTCCATTATCGGAAACGTCTACGCGTATGAATTTGTATCCGTCATTATAGGCGCGGACTGATAATTCCAGTGGTCGGTCCGGGCTGGCATATTTAACGGCATTGTCGAACAGGTTTCCAAAAATCTGCTCAAGAGACAGCCTGTCAGTTGTGATCTTTGGCATTTTACCAGAGATATCCACCTTGCCGTCCAGTTCAGCGATCTGGTGGTTTATGCTGGCTGCGCTCACTTCCAGCAGAGCCTTGAGATCGATTGGCTCCGGCTTCAATTCACGGCGGCCATCGCGGGAGATTTTAAGGATCGCGTTGATCAACCCATCCATTTTCTTCGTTGATGACCTGATAAAGGAAATGGCTTCCGGCAAATCTTCGCTGGCTGCGATCCGTGCAAGTTTTGCGTCTTCTTCAGTCAATGGCTCGCCGTCGTTCAGAATATAGCCCTGGATCGCCTTGAGAGAGGTTTCAAGTTCGCTGGTGAAGCCCATAATATTGACGAGCGGCGCGCGCAGGTCATGGGTAACAATATAGGCAAATCGCTGGATTTCCTGATTGGCCCGAATGAGGTCTTCGGTGCGCTCATTGACGCGTTCCTCAAGGCTGGTATTGAGAAGTTCAACCTCGCGGCGGGCCGTCGACAGGTCGCGGACATGCTGGAAAATAATAAAGATCGCGCCGCCAAGTACAGCCACAATGGCTACTGCGCCCACTATTGTCGCCCGTTGCAATGCCGCGATCGCACTGGACTGCTCGTCCATTCCGCGCTGGAGATCAAGCTCAGACTCGACCATGAGCGCACTTAACAATTCCCGGATGCCGTCCATTGACCTCTGCCCGGAGCCTGCACGAACGATGCCAATGGCTTCGGCTGTCTTGCCGCTACCGGCTAGCTCCAATGTCCGGTTCATTTCTTCTGTCTTCAGCGTGATGAGCCTGTTCAACTCCGGCAGGCGGGCGGCAAATTTCGGGCTGTTTTTAACGCTTCGCCCCAGTGCCTCCTGCCGTGCGGTAAGGGTTGCCAATGCGGTTTTATAGGGATTTAGAAAACTGTCCTCTTGAGAGAGAAGATAGCCCCGCTGACCTGTTTCGGCATCCTGCATGGTTGAGAGAAGATCGGCTGAGTTGCTGCGAATGCTGCGCGCAGCGACAACATTATCGAAGCGCTGGCGGCTTTCGGTAACCAGCCAGATCGTCGAGGCAACGATACCGAGCAGGATAAGAACCCCCACGGTGAGCATGATCAAGGTAGAGCGGGCGAAGGAAATGTTGGTCGCGGCCATTATTGTCTGCCAGTACGCTGAGGCGCCGGTTGGCACCAAGTAGGATATGCTTCAGGAATGACCGGAGAGCGGCCAATCGTCAACCGTTGAGAGCAGGGATGTTCAACTTAGAATGGGTGCTGGCTTGCTTTTCGACGCGTTGAAAATGATGTGAAGCATGACAGCGCCAAAGACAATGCTGCCGCCAATCAAGGTGCTGCTGCCCGGTATTTCTCCGAATGCGATCCATATCCAGAGCGGAGCGAGTGGCGCGTCCAGCGACCCGATAAGGGCTGTTTCAATGGGTGGAAGATGCTTGGCGCCGAGCGCGAAGAGAGCAACGCCAACCGCGGACACCATCAGTCCAAAGAGGGCGATCAGCAGCAGATTCTGATTGGATACTGCAAGAGCATCGCCAAACGGCCAGCATATGACCGAACTGAACAGGGCAGATAGACAAGTTGCAGGCATGACGGCGATATCTGGATGACGGCGGACAATAATCATGAGGACTGCCATTCCCAACGTCATGCCAAAAGCAAGAAGATCGCCGAAGAGTGTACCTTCAGTGCCCAAGCCGACCATGATGACCACACCAGCGAGCGCGGCCAAGCTGGCCACTATCGCGCGGATTTCCGGCTGCTCGCCCATAACGAGCCAAGCTAGCGTCGCCGCACAGAAAGGAATTGTCGCGTAGATTACCGCCACATGGGCAACGGTGGTTTCCTTGAGTGCATTTATAAAGAAGACCATGCAGATGCCCGACACAATTACAAAGAGCCAGCCCGGCTTGCCGATACGGAAGATTTCTTTCCAATGCTTGCCGCGCTCGGTGATCAAGATCACCACGGCAAGGCCGATAGCACCAAATATGCCTCGCCACGACAGGATGGTCCAACTGTCCAGGGGTATGATTTGGGTGAACAATCCGGCAAGGCTCCAGGCGATTGCAGAAGCCGTTACAAATATCAGCCCCAGCCGGTATGGAGATATCATTCTGGTTGTTCCATCTGTCGTATATCCAAAACAATTAGAGCCGGGTTCGACTGGACATGCAATGAAGCGGCAGCAGCAAACTCACGCCTGCTGACATATCGGTGTCAGCAGATCTGCTTCTGGCAAAGTTTACGCTGCGGCCTTGATTGGCGCAGTCTTGTGCCGCATAAATGATACCAGCCTATCCCCGCCCATGAATTCTTATTGCAAGTCTGAAGGAAGTCGAGCCATGTCCAGTGCAACTGTTCCTGACAAGGGTATTCTACTCGGTAGAGCCAAATTGCCGGGTTGCAACTATCCGCGTGTCATCACTGTGCGTGGGGGGACAGTCTTCGATATAACGAGTAAATCAGCGCCAACGGTTCGCGATATAGCTGAACTGGAAAACCCCGCAGCTTATGTGGCGCAGGCTGAAGGCGTGGAAATCGGCGATATCAACACGATTGTTGAAAACAGCTGGTCGGAAACCAGCAATTCAGGCGCACCGTCTCTGGTATCGCCAATCGATTTGCAGGCCGTGAAGGCTTCAGGTGTTACCTTTGTGGCATCAATGCTTGAACGTGTCATTGAAGAGCAAGCCAAAGGCGACAAGGCAAAGGCGGATTCGCTGCGTTCCGATGTTCTCAATCTGATTGGTGCGGATCTATCACAGATCGTGCCAGGTTCCCCGGCAGCCATGAAGGTCAAGGAAGCCTTGATTGCCCGAGGCGCGTGGAGCCAATATCTCGAAGTGGGAATTGGACCCGATGCGGAAATCTTTACCAAAGGCCAGCCGATGTCGACAGTCGGCTACGGTTCTGATGTGGGTCTCCATCCAATTTCAAGCTGGAACAATCCGGAACCGGAAATTGTGCTGGTGGTTTCGAGTGCCGGGAGGATTGTCGGTGCGACGCTTGGCAATGATGTGAATTTGCGCGACGTAGAAGGTCGTTCGGCACTGCTTCTCGGCAAGGCCAAGGATAATAATGCATCAGGGGCAGTCGGGCCGCTCATTCGTCTTTTCGATGGAGATTTTACAATCGAAACGGTGAAGAACGCCGAGCTCAGCATGCGTGTCGAGGGCACGGATGGCTTTGTTCTGGATGGTGCGTCGAACATGGCCAAGATTTCGCGCACGCCGGAATCGCTGGTGGAAGCGACTATTGGCAGACACCATCAATATCCGGACGGTCTGGTGCTCTATCTCGGTACCATGTTCGCACCGGTCAAAGACCGCGATGGCCCGGGCAAGGGCTTCACCCATAAGATGAATGACGTGGTTTCAATTTCCACGCCGACGTTGGGTACATTGTCGAACCGTGTCAGGCTTTCGACCGAGTGTGCAGCCTGGACTTACGGAACAAGCCATTTATTGCGTGATCTCGCCAAGGCGGATTTGCTCTAGGGTCTGACCTAGGGAACCCAGAAATAGCGAACGATGTGAAAAAAGACCGGGGCGGCGAAAATCAGGCTGTCCGCCCGGTCGAGCATGCCGCCATGGCCTTCAATCATATGGCCCCAATCCTTGACGCCGCGATCCCGCTTGATAGCTGAAGCAACGAGGCCGCCGAAGAATCCCATGATACAGGCAAGACCGGCCATCAGACCGGCTTGAATCACGGTGAATGGTGTCAGCCACGCCAATGACGCTCCCAGCAATGAAGCGCTGATAATGCCGCCGATCAGACCTTCCCAAGTTTTGGAAGGGGAGATTTTGGGCGCAACCTTGTGCTTTCCAAACAGCTTGCCAAATACATATTGCAGCACGTCACTGCCTTGGACTGTGGCGATCAGGAAGGCGATGAGAAGCAGGCCTTTGCCTTCAAAGCCTGGGATCGGCAATGTCAGCAGCGCGGGTACATGACTGATGCAATAGACTGACAGCATGATGCCCCATTGCTGCTCGCTGACACGTTCAAGAAAGCGCTCCGTATCACCGGAAATCGCAGTCAGGGCTGGCATGGCGAGGAAGCAATAAACCGGCACGAAGATTGAGTAGAGGCCGTACCATTCAATCCACAGCAGGTAATATTGGATGGGAATGATAACCAGAAACATGCCGATGAGGATATGATGATCGCCGCGGCGCGTATGGGTAAGGGTCACATATTCGCGTAAAGCCGCGAATGAGACGAAAGCGAACAGGAGGATAACGCCCTGTTTGCCAAACAGGAAGGCGACGGAAATGCCGCCAATCATGATCCACCACGCCTTGATGCGCGAGTTGAGGTTGACCAGTGTGGAGGGCAGAACATCCGCTGTGCGCCGACTTTTCCAGGTCAGCATGGTCGCAATGGCGCTAGCAAGCGTGAGCACGCCGAGCAAGCCGATAAAGAGCCAGACCGTTTCAGCCATGATTAAGCACCTTCTGCCGTTCCGGCGAAAGATCGAGCAGGGATTGGCGTGCTCTCGCGAGGAAATCCTTGCGGTCCTCATTCGGCTCAAGCACTACTGGCGTGCCAAAGACCACGCGACATAGTAGCGGGACTGGCAAAAATGCGCCTTTGGGCAGGACGCGTGACATGTTTTCGATCCAGCAGGGCACGAGTTCAACATCGGGGCGCGCTAGGGCAAGATTGTAAAGCCCCGAGCGAAAGCGCAGCAGCGGTTCCTCCGTCATGTTGCGCGTGCCTTCGGGAAAGACAATCAGCGAGCTGCCTTGCGCAAGTGCATCGAGCATGATGACCATCGGATCATCCGCACGCTCGACCCAATTGCGATCAACCAGCACCGTATTCAGCAAGTCCTTTGCCAGAATGTGCCGCAATTTATTGCGCTTCCAGTAGTCGGCCCCGGCAACAGCACGTGTGCGCTCGCGTTCACGCGGCGGCAGACTGGAAGAAAGCAGGATAAAGTCGCCGTGACTGCAATGGTTGGCGAAATAGATGCGCTGGCGATCTGATGGTGAGCATCCTTGCCAGATTGGACGAACACCCGTGATACCGCGTGCCAGCCCGGCCAGCAGCATTGCGCAGCTTCGTCTCATCATTGCTTTTAAATTCATATGTGCCCCCACAACCCATAGGTTGTAATGCCAGCGAATAGAACAAGAAAAACAACAAATGCAAGATGCAGCTTTAACAAGAGGCGGTTTGTGCCCGCCATTCGCGCATCCAGCATGCGTGTCGCCTGCGGAAACCTTCGCAAATGCAGCTTTGCCAGCAATTTATCCACGGCACGGCAGCCTTCTTCTTCGCTTGGCTTTGAAGCTATGAGCCTGAAAAGAGCGGCTTCAAAAAGCATATAGGCGGCGAGAAACAAGACGATGAAGCCGCTGGCGGCAGTCGCGATATGACCCCATCGCTGCGCTTCGCCAAAAAGAAGGATCAGCATCAGGCAAATAGTGACGATGCCAAAACCCATGCCTTGGCGCTGGAGGCGAGAAGCAAAGGCTGCGGCTCGCTCATTCATGCGGATTTGGCGCTGAAAAAAGCATGTCTTCTGTTAGATGAATGCGCCTGCCTTTGGATGCGACTATCTGGATAGCATCGGCAGCAGTTTTGGCGCCGTCATACTGCATGAGCCACATGGCAATTGCGGCAGCGCTGCGCTGGAAGCCGAGAGCGCAGCAAACAAGAACGGGACCCTTGTTTCGGGCGAACTCTATAGCGTCAGCTGCTCGCTGCAATTCAGCGGATGGCGGTGAAACGAGATCCAGAAGTGGGACTGATTGCCAGTCAACATTTATACCGGAAGGCTTTGCCAGCTCAGCAGTGAGATCAATGATTGTTGCAAATCGCGACTGCTCGTCTCTTCGCGGCAGCCGGCCCAGATGAATGTTCTTGCGAATGGCAACAGAGGCCGTAAGATTGCGTGTCCAGATGCGACTATTGATGATCGCGCCGAAGCGGTAGGGCGCCAGCAGCCATTTGCTGGCAAAAGAAAACGTGCCCTGAAAATTCTTTTGAAAGACATCGGGCCCTGCACCCAAATAGCCAAGAGACACTATTGCGAGTGCAAGAGCTGGCCACAGGCAAAACAGAGATGCGGGCGATGATGCCGTTCCAAAAATGGCAGCTAGCAGAAACAACAGGCTCCCCGCTGCATAATAAGTGCCAATGCGTCGCGCTTTGGTATCATTGGTCAGGCGGAACGCCGCGAGAGGTGAAGGAGCCCGCGCCGGAAAGAGCCATAGCGCAAACAGGCCCAGAAGCAGTCCTGTCGGGATGTCGATGAAATGGTGCTGGTAGGTGGTGAGAACCGAAAGCCCAATCAATGCACACCAGATATGCCAAATCCAGCGGGTGATGCCTGACAGTCGTATGCGCCAATGCGACCAGATAATCGCCAAAAGGGCGATGTGCAGCGATGGCGCTTGATTGAATGGTTTGTCGAAGCCTCCAAGCATATCAAAAAGAAACCCGGCAGCGCCGCTGGTGGCGGGCTTCTGGAAGATTGCGGTCAGTGGGAATGCGATGAAGCAGGCAACGGCGATGAGTTGCACTGTTAAATAGCGTTTTGCCAAACGATCAACTTCAAGTGGGGTGTCGTTGAAAAACAGCGAAAGGCCATAAAACAGATTGATCGACCAATAGGGAAAGATCGTCCATGCAATAAAGGGAATGGCATGTTCCCAGGCAAAGGTGATGTTGGGAACATCTGCACGCTGCGATGCCAGCCAATTGGCAGTTCCGTAACTTGCATAAAACAAGGGCGCAAGACAAACAAGCCAGATCAGTGCCCGTTTGGCGACAGTCTGGTCGAAGCGCCATGCTCCGATGGGTGTGGTTTGTTCCGTCATATGCGTTCGGCGACGCAAACAGTGAAGATGCCCCACTCATCGATGCGCTGGTCAATCTTCCTGAAACCAGCCGCCGCGACCAGTTGATCCATTTCCGCTTGAGTGCGGCGGCGCATGACCCAGGCCTCGCCGCCACGATGCGAAGTGAGCGCTCGTGCAATCATTTCAAGTTGAGGATGCCATGGCTGGTTGGTGTAGATCAGAAGACTGCCAGCCTGCATGGATTTGGCAAGGCCACCAAGCGAGCGTTCGATGAGGGCATTATCCGGAAAAAGCTCGTAGAGACCGGAGACAATCGCCAGATCCGGCGCGGGCTGGATCGCGGCAAGTTTTTCGCCATCAAAAGCGTCAGCCTGATGGAAACTTGCGATCTCTTCCAGCTTACGCTCTGCGATGGATTTCCGCCCGGCATCCACATTAATCGGCGAATAATCCTGCAGCCGGACGCTTGTCAGTTTCAGCGTGGATTTAGCAATCGCATCAAGCACGTAGCGGCCATGACCAGCAGCAATATCGAGAATATTGGTGCTTCGGCCTGCTTGCTGCAACTTTGACAGAGCAGTGTCGATAAGCTCTTCCAGATGCACTTTGCGCTGGCGGATACCTCGCCAGCCGATGGCTTGCAGAAATTGCTTGTCGATTAATTTGCCGCCGGGACCCATGCCACGCGGTTCATTTTCGTAGACATAATCAAGTGTGGAACCGGAATCGAAACCGGTATCAACGCCTGTTTTCAAGCCCTTTGAAAAAAGTGCACTAAAGCGAATGGAGGCGCGATAGAGCGCCCAGTAAAGGCCTTTCAAGGAAAGCAGGTCATGCGGCGATGACAATCTGTCCTGTTCATCGCGGGTAAAACCTGTCTGATGGGCTTTTGTGACATCAAGCGCCTCTGGCTTTACATCAAAACATTCAAGTATGAACCGCCTTGCATGGGCAACGGCGATTGCGCGGTCTTTCTCGCCAAGAGTATCGTGGTAAAAGCCCTTAAGCACATGCCGTTCTTTTAAAGGATGGGCCAGATTCTCGTAGAACCGATGCTGGGGAGAATGTCTGACCACCCAGTCGCTGCCGGAAATAAGCATTTGCGTTGGCACAATGATGGCGCGCGCATCGTTCACAACGCGTTCGGCAGTTGTGTACAGGTCAAGCAATATATTGGAGGCAATAGCGCGAGTGATGAGCGGGTCATTGTCAAATGAGGCAATACACGCTGGATCGTGGGTGAGAAATTTGGCTTTAACGTAAGAGTTTACGAAGAACTGCCCCTTCAGTTTCTGCCAGAGCCAGATGCCTTCACGCGCAAATGGCACATAGAGTTTCACGCTGAAAGCCGGGGATGCGAGCACCAGCGCGCGGATCGGCGGCGCATAGTCATGGACCCATGTTGCCGCCAGAACGGCACCCACTGATTGCGCAATGACCGCGATATCTTTGACTGCAAAGCCACCCGTTTCGCATATATGTTTTACAAAGCTGTCGAGATCGCGGACAGAGGCCGCAAAGGATGGAGAATAACCACGTTCGCCAGGTGAACGGCCATGACCACGGGCATCCCAGGCATAGAATGCGAAGTCACTCAGACCAAGCTCCTCAACCAGATGGGAAACACGGCCACCATGTTCATGCCCCCTGTGCAGAAGGACAATCGCACCCTTCGGCTTTTTGGATTTCGCTGGCCACTTGCGATAGAAGAGCTCGGTTCCGTCGTGGGTGC
Source organism: Phyllobacterium sp. CCNWLW109 (assembly GCF_037203905.1). NCBI lineage: Bacteria > Pseudomonadati > Pseudomonadota > Alphaproteobacteria > Hyphomicrobiales > Phyllobacteriaceae > Phyllobacterium > Phyllobacterium sp. CCNWLW109. The sequence continues at coordinate 800,180 of NZ_JBBCBK010000003.1, forward strand.
GAAAGGTAGTTTCCTCGACGCCATCTGTTGCGGGATCAAGAGTTGAGTCAACGGACATGGGTTTGCTCCGGCAGAGGTGATTTCAGGAATTGGCGCGGCGAAGACCGGCGCGGATACGATTTATCATGGTAAAGACAGATAGAAGCGCCATAGCCGGGAAGACCCAGCCAAACCACGAAGGTAGATCAAGACCGCTGCCGATCAAGGCGGCGATAATGCCCAGCGCCAGAGCGCGGTCGCTTTTTCCGAATGGGCCGTCATAGGCGCGGCCACCGCCTGTCATCACCCCCAGCACACCTGCATATTCTGCTATGATTGCGGTAATGGCGAACGCCACAACCTCGACAGGTTCGAAGGGCCATACCAACGTAAACGGCAGTATAAGAGCTACATCCGAAACAATGTCGCCGATCTCATTAAGATAGGCACCAAGCTTCGATGCCTGACCAAATTCCCGCGCCATCATTCCATCAATCGCATTAAGGGCCATGCGAACGAAAAGTACCAAGGGCAACAGCCAGAACAACAATGTGTTATCGGGGAAAAGCGCGATCACAACACCTGTCGCCACGGAGATGAGCGTAGCGGCGACAGTGACCTGATTTGCAGTGGCGCCGATTGCCACAAGACGTCCAACCAAGGGGCGGAGCAAATTCTGAAAAGCCGGTTTTATCGAGTAAAGTGTCGGCATGTAATCACCCCCAATGATTGTATTGAATTTAGCCGTTCAATTGCATGTAGCAGAGAATTTGTTCCAAACCAGTTTTCCGGCTGAAGATATTGGGGGAAGACGGACTAATCTTTGGCGAAAAGGCACTTGAGGCGGTGAAAATGCGAGGGGGAGGGTGAAATAGCCGACCGAGGGCCTCAACGGATGTCGGGGTCCGGATGAATTGTCTGATATGGTCGTTTCAACGTCAGGCAAATATGATTGAATCTTGCTGGCAAGATTCAATCATCGTATGTTCCGTCTGCAGCAGTCTTTTTAATGACGATTCTCGCTTATCACCGATGATGATTTGAAGGCGAAGGGCTTTTGAAAATAGCCCGTTACGGCCAGATGACCGAGTTCACGATTGGCGGCCATTGCCGCCAATTCGTCGACATCTCGAATACCACTGTCAAAGAGCGCCATAACGGTTCTCGCCAATTCGTTGCAGCGGGAATGGGTTTTCGGGCAGCGGTCCAACATTTGCGAAGCCTTGTCGTGTGCTCGCTGCATGACCTCCCAGTCACTGGTTGCAAATATGCGCCTGTCTCTATCTAATAGTGCCATCATACGCCTCCATTGTTGGGCGCGAGCACATATCAAGCGTACGTGGGACACGTCCCTGATGCTCGGCAATCCTGCCAAGCTAAGCGTATTTTCTCACGTCCCGCAAACTGCATTTAATTTGCTTTATCTGTGCGCTACTTACCGCAATGCAAAATTTCCGGCCGAACAGAAAATTTAGCGTGGCCTGTTTTTTCGGTTAAGTGCCAGCTTTCTCAAGGAGGCGCATAAGGCCGGTTTCGGGTCCTGTCAGGCCCTTGCGATGGGGCGCGCGCAGCAAGGAACGATCCAGTTCGCCGGCAAAGAAACTCTCCGTGACCAGGGGATGGACGTAGCTTGAGCGGGTAACCGCTGGGGTATTGCGCAAGAAGTTGCTTACATCGCGCATGGCTGCCGCGACCGCACGTTTTTTCTGCGTATCGGTTTCAGCTTCCACTTCCGCAAGAAATGCCAGTGCGCGTGCAGATCCGTGGAATGTCCGAAAATCCTTGGTGCTAACTTTTGAGCCGGAAACTTCGCGTAAATAATCGTTGAGCTCTTGAGCATGAAGGCTGCGCCATCGTTTATTGTCCTTGTACTGAAACAATCGCCCACGTCGTTTCAGCGCCTTCAAGCGCTTGACGGCAGAGCGATCCGCGATGGAAATCTTGTTCGTTTTCTTTGATTTCCCGGCGAAAATAAAGTTGGCGATATTGCCGTTGATCTTCAAGTCACTGCTTTTGAGCGTGGCAATGCCGCGTCCCCCATCCTTGGCATATTTTTCATGCCCGGCCCGAAAAGCCTTCTTGTCGATGAGCTTTACGGCCAGGGCTGCAAGAGATTTACCTGATGTGGGGGCACGCTGGATGTCACGCGCAATCCGTTTGCGGATTCGCGGCAGTGCTTTGCCGAATGCCAGCAGGCGATGGGTCTTCGTGCTATTGCGGACAGCTTCCCAGTTTGGATGATAGATGTACTGACGCCGCCCAAGGACATCGTAGCCGATGGCCTGAATATGTCCGCAATCGTCGTCGCAGCATAAAACGTTGGTCCAGGCCGGTGGGATAGCAAGGGCGAGAATACGTTCAATATGCTTCTTTGCGGCAGGGCGGCCATCCACGCGAATGTAGCGGGCGCCGTTTTTTGCCGTTTCGCGTTTGAGTGTAAAAGTTTCCGGGTCGACCAGCTTCAATCCCAATTTTTTCGCGTAGTAAGCGTGGTCGAACTGCATATTATCTCCCCTTGTCGCCGGAGTGTAACGCTGATCCGGTCCTGCTGTTCCGCCAGCTGGAAAAAACCATTGCCGGAACAAAATGCAGGATGAATCCGTTGCGTGAAACGTATGGGAAAGGTTTGCGCTCATGGCACCGCGTTCATTCTGGAAAGGTTACCTGAAGCTCTCGCTGGTGACATGTCCCGTCGCCATGGCTCCGGCTACGACCGACAATGAAAAGGTCAAGTTTCGTACTTTGAACCGCAAGACGGGCAACCGCGTCGTCAGCCAATATGTGGATGGCGTTACCGGCAAGGCCGTCGACGAGGATGACGAGGTCAAGGGGTATGAGCGCGGCGAAGATGAATATGTCATGCTCGAAGAGGACGAAATTGACGCCGTTGGTCTGGAGAGCACCCGAACCATTGATATTGAAATGTTTGTCCCGCGCGATAGCATCGATTGGATATGGTATGACAAGCCTCATTATCTGACGCCGGATGATCCCGTCGGCGAGGAGGCTTTTTCAGTAATCCGGGATGCCATGGAAGCAACGGGGCGCGTTGGCATTTCAAGACTTGTCATGTACCGGCGCGAGCGGGCAGTCATGCTGGAACCACGCGGCAAAGGCATCATTTTATGGACGTTGCGATATGGCGACGAGGTTCGCAGTCGCGATGAATATTTTGGCGATACCAAGAATGGCAAGCCCGAGAGCAAGATGATGGCGCTGGTCAAAACCCTCATCGATGAGCGTACCAAGCCTTGGGACCCAAAAATGGTCGATGATCCGGTTCAAGATCGATTGCTTGAGATCATCGCAGCCAAGAAAAAGGGTAAGAAGCGTCCGCTAAAACCCAAGGTCGAGGCCGAGAAGCCGAGCAATGTCATCAATATTATGGATGCGCTGCGCAAGAGCATTGCCAGCGAGGGCAAGAAAAAGAGCTAAGCCTGCTTCTTGCCTCGCGTGGTCTTGGTCTTCTCGATTGGTGCTGCGGCGGCGCGAAAGTCAGCCCAAGGATCGCGTTTGATCGATGCCATTCGGGTCGGCGCGTTCAACACTGTGAAATAGGCAGGGCCGATCCCGGGGGTAAGCTCATCCCATGCGAGCGGCATGGACACGGCCGCGCCGGGCCTTGCGCGTGTGGAATACGGTGCTACCGCAGTCATGCCTCGTTGGTTGCGCAGATAATCAATGAGTATTTTGCCTTTACGCTTCGACTTGGTGATGGTCGAAACATATTTATCAGGACTGTCGGCTGCCATACTGTCTGCAATAGCTTTGGTGAAAGCCTTTACATCGGGCCAATTTGCTTTGGGCTTGATTGGCGAGACGACATGCAAGCCCTTTCCGCCAGATGTCTTGACGAAGGCGGCCAGTCCAGCCTGCTGTAACCGGTCGCGGGTTTCATAAGCTCCGGCAATGACTGTTTCCCAATCCACACCTTCGCCCGGATCAAGATCCATGATGATCATATCCGGGTGCTCCCAATCCGCCACGGTCGAGCCCCACGGGTGGATTTCAAGAACTGCGGATTGGACCAGACCGATCAAACCATCGAGATCATTAATGCTGATCAGGGGCTCGTCATCCTTGTCCTTTGGATCCTTGACCAGCGTGATATTGGGGTTCAGCCCTTTCCACGCATGTTTCTGGAAGAAAGCCTGTCCATTTATACCCTCAGGACTGCGCAGCAATGCCAAGGGCCTTTTGGTGATGAATGGCTCGATATATTTCCATATATCGGTGTAATAATCGGCGAGACCTTCCTTGGTCACGCCTTCCTCTGGCCAGTAAATGCGATCCGGATGGGTGAGTCTCACGGTGCGCCTCTTAGGTTGAGATTGTGAAGTGACTGCGGATTTCGGTATTTCCCGCACCACATCGGTTGGCACTTTATCTTCCCGCAAACCGCGAAAAGCAGCATGACGCAGGTTACCGTCGCCGGTCCAGGCACGGAACTCCACCTCGGCAACAAGCTGTGGTTTGGTGTATCGGACCTTTCTTGACGCATCAGCACTCAAGCGCTCGGCAAAGGGACTTTCCGGGGAGCGAATGCGCTCAAGCCGTTTGAACAGGTCTTCTGCCACGGCGACGCTATAGCCTGTGCCAACGCGGCCCACATGCTCGAGCTTCTTACCATTATAGACGCCCATGACCAATGAACCGATGGCTCTGCGGGAAGTTGTTGAAGGGACGTAACCAGCAATGACAAACTCCTGCCGCGACGAACATTTTGCCTTCATCCAGCTTTTGCCGCGCCCGGAACGATAAGGGCCGTCTCGCAATTTTGAGACAATGCCTTCGAGGCTAAGACGGCAAGCATGACTGAGGACGGTGGCACCATTTTCGTTGAAGTGACCGCTGTAGCGAATGGGGTCCGTTGAATTGGCCGCGAGTTGTTCCAGCATTGCCTTGCGCTCAATGAGCGGAAGTGCGCGTAGATCATAACCATCGAGATAGAGCAGATCGAACACGTAGAATATAAAACGGTCGGTGCGACCTTCGCTCAAATCGTTTTGCAATGAGGAAAAGTCTGATGCGCCAGCAGAGGTTTCGACCACCAGTTCGCCGTCAATCATCGCTGTACCTATCGGCAAATCCTGAAATGCGCCGACAACCTCTTTGCCAAACTTCTTTGTCCAATCGAGGCCGGTGCGCGTGAGCAGTTTAACGCGTCCGGCTTCAATGCGCGCTTGGAGGCGATAGCCGTCATATTTTATCTCATGAATCCAGCGGTCTCCCTCCGGCGGTTTTGCGGTTAGCGTTGCAAGAGTGGGTTCGACGAATTCGGGAAGCGGAGCCTTTTTGGCACCTTTAACATCTGAAGGGTCTGGCACATCGGGTTGGACAAGCTCTGTTTTTGCGGCTTTTGCAGTTTTGGATTTTGTTGGTTTCTTCTTTTCAATTTTGCCCGTCTTGGATGACCAGCCGGGTTCTTCCCCCGCCACAGCGGCAAGGTCACGACCGGTCTTCACAGAATTGGGCTGTTCTTTCAAAATATCGGGATCTTTGGAAGTACGGGCCACATCGTCGTCACCCTTGATCAGCAGCCAGTTTTCGCGTTTTTCGCGCGGCCTTCCATGCATACGTACAAGATGCCAGCGTCCCTTCAGTTTTTCGCCATGCAACTCGAATTCCAAATGGCCTTTGGCATAACCGCGTTCGGGATCATGGATGGGCTCCCATGTGCCGCGATCCCACACGATGACAGTACCGCCCCCATATTCGCCTTTTGGGATTGTGCCTTCGAAATCGCCATATTCGAGCGGATGGTCCTCGACATGAACCGCCAGCCGCTTTTCCGTTGGTACAAGGCTTGGGCCCCGTGTCACTGCCCAACTTTTCAAAACGCCATCCATTTCCAGACGTAAATCATAATGCAGCCGCGTGGCGTCATGTTTATGTATGACAAAGCTGTTTCCGGCTTTGCGAGCTTTGCGTCCTTTAGGCTCCGATGTTGTGTTGAAGTCGCGTTTCTTGCGGTATGTTTCAAGCGCAACCATGGATCAGCTTGCCTTCCGTCGTGCCGGTTCTGCTTTGGTTTTGGCTTTGGTTTTGCTGGCAGTGGCTTGCTTTTTGCCGCCCAGCGCTTTGGCGCTCTCGCGCAGCGCTTCCATGAGGTCCACCACCTTGTCGGACTTGACCGGTTTTCTGGCTTCGATCTTCTTGCCCTCAAGTTTTGCCTTCACCAGTTCGGCCAAGGCTGCCTCGTAGCGGTCTTCATATTTTGACGGGTCGAATGAGCCTTTTTTGGTCTCGATAATATGCTTTGCGAGATCGAGCATCTCGCCCTTGATCTTCATTTCCGGAATATCGCTGAAAGCATCCTTGGCGGAACGGACTTCGTAGTCAAAATTCAAGGTTGTTGCGATCAGGCCCTGATCTTCAGCCCGAATGAGGAGTGTTCGAGCGCGTCGGAAAATCACTGTCTGGGCAAGAGCGACAACTTTCTTGGCTTTCATTCCTTCCCGGATCAAAGCGAAAGCCTCTTCCCCGTTTTTATCGCTTGGCGCGAGATAATATGGTTTGTCAAAATAGACGTCGTCGAGATCGTCAACTCCGACAAATGCCTCAATCGAAAGGGTCTTGTCGCTTTCGGGTACGGCGGCCGCTACTTCTTCGGGTTCAAGCACAATATAATCATTGTCGCCAACCTCGTAGCCTTTTACCTGATCTTCCCGTCCAACAGGCTTACCGCTGTCACTATCAACGAATTGGCGATGGACGCGATTGCCGGTCGTGCGGTTAAGGGTATGAAAGGCGATGCGGTCAGATGTCGAAGCCGCGGTATAGAGCGCGACAGGGCAAGTCAGTTCGCCAACTTTCAAATAGCCCTTCCAATTTGCTCTCGGTGCCAAAGCTCAACTCCTTACACGCCATTTGGAAGAATGCGGGTAAGGAGTTTTTGTTCCAAGCGCCTACTTATTGGATGGCTTGCCAGAAAGCTCGACAGTGCGCGCGCCGACATGGAGTGCACGACCGGCACCCCAACCGAAAAAGGCAGCACCCAGAGCCAGCAAAACAAATAGTACCGATGTGGCGCTATAGCTGTCTGTCAATTTGTGGATGAGGCCAACAAGCAATGGTCCTATCGCAGCAAGTGTATAGCCAACACATTGCGCCATGCCTGACAAATGAGAAGCAATGTGAGAATCCGGAGAGCGCAGAACGATGATCGTCATAGCCAGTGCGATCAAACCACCTTGGCCTATGCCTTGGATGACTGCCCAGAGCCATACGCCTGACAATGGTGCAAACAGCATTCCCAGTAGCCCAATCAGAGCAAATGCGACGAGAGTGACGCTGACAAGCCGTTGATCCTTGCACCGGACGGCGACGGAGGGAACGCCAAGGCACGTGACCACTTGGGCCATGATGGAAACTGAAACCACCACACCTGCCGTAACGCCGTCCATTCCCCGATCACGCAGGATCGGCGACAGCCAGCCAAAGATGCAATAGGCAAGAGATGATTGCAGGCCCATGAAGAGGGTGACCTGCCAGGCGAGGCGGTCGCGCCAAAGACCTTCAACGCGAAATCCCGCATGCTTGGTTCGAACTTTACGGAAAAATGCATGCGGGAACCAGATGAGCGCAACCACCAAAGCCGGTACCGCCCAAGCACCCAGTGCTAAAGACCAGGACCCGCCAAATACATGCTGCAATGGTGCTGTGACGCCTGCGGCACTTGCCGCGCCTGCACAAAGTGCCATTGTGTACAGGCCGGTCATCATGCCGGTGCGGCTGGCGAAGTCACGCTTCACCAATCCCGGAAGCAGGACATTGCCGACGGCTATGCATGCACCGGCGAGCGCAGTTCCAATGAAAAGCAAGGGCAGGGAGGAGAAGCCACGCAAGGCCGTGCCCAAGGCCAGCAAAAGGAGAACGCCAAGCAATGTGCGCTCCGCGCCAATCCGTTGTGCCAATCTCGGCGCTATGGGTGCAAACGCACCAAGGCAAACAACGGGAAGCGTTGTCAGAACGCCAGCGCCGAATGACGATAATCCGGTTTGCGCAATGATTTCCGGCAGGAGTGCGGAGGCGCTGGAAAATAGAGGTCGCAGGTTGAATGCGATCAGGACGAGACTCATGCCGGTTATGATCTCAATCGTCCTGCTTGCAAAAACCGGTGCGCGCGGTGTTGGCGTGGAATCGATTTCGGCGTCGATCAACTGCTCGATCGTTGCGGGCTGAGCGTCATTGGAAGGCATATGTTGGTTCATGATGTGAGAAGCCGATCAAGTTCAGCAAGGATAGGTGCCATGAAGGCGCGTGTGGTGGCTTCGGCCTTTTCGGGATTTCCCGATTCAATGGCGTCGATGATCGCGGCATGAGCCGCCATATCAGGTTCGGGCAATTCGCCCGTGACGGTTGCCTTGATGATTTCCCCTATGGACAGCGAAAAGAAATCATAGACTTCCATCAAAGCCCGGTTGCCCGATGCGGCCACCACTGCCTTGTGGAACTTCAGATCACGCTCAATGTAACGATCATGAGCGGCAGAATTATACTCGCCGCGATCTGCAAGTATGTCGCGTAGCTTGATGATTGTTTCCGGCGTGAAGCGCGTGGCAGCCAGCCGGGCCGCTTCAACCTCCAAAGCACAGCGGGTTTCGACCTGATCACGCAGGCCCGTGCGGCGGATACGCAAAAGACGGTCTTCCGATCCGGTAATAGACTGGACATAGGTGCCAGAGCCCTGCCGCGTATCGAGAAAGCCCTGCGCAACGAGAACGCGGACAGCTTCACGTACGGTTCCGCGGCTGACGCCCAGCATGTCCGCCAGCGTCGCTTCATTGGGAATGCGCTCGCCCACCTGCCACCGTTTGGCGGTAATTTCAGCCCGTATATTACTGACCGCATTGTCGGCTAGATTTGTTCGCGCGGCAGGTTGCATTCCAAAGTCCTCAAGTCATCTGATGACTTGATTAATATGCTTGGGTATCGCCCGCGTCAAGGTGGGCGATTACTACTGCTTGGAATTCTTAGGTGAGGAGTTCAGTCAGATTGATTTAACGTATTTGATAAAGGGCGTTACTTTCGCGATCCGATCATAAAGCTGGCGAGCGGTGTCGTTGTTCTGATTGGTCAGCCAATAAACCGAATGGGCACCGGCCTTTTTTGCTTCAGCGTGAACGGCTTCGATCAATGCCCGGCCAACGCCTTTGCCGCGTATTTCAGGGTCAGCATAGAGATCCTGCAAATAGCAGACATTTTCAATGCTCCAATTATGCCGGTGAAACAGATAATGAGTAAGGCCGACCGGCTTGCCATCAACCTCAGCGATCAGGCCGCTATATTCATGATCATCACCGGAGTTCAAACGGGCGAAGGTGGTTTGGTAAACGTCCTCCGATACTTTCGTTTCGTAGAAATCGAGATAACCGGTCCATAGACGGCGCCATTCTGCTTCGTCCGATTTTTGCAACGGGCGTATTTGAACGCTCATGATCATGCATCCTTAATGCTGCCAAGTCTGGTGTGGGCCTGCTGGCCCGGTGGAATAGACGGGGGTGCCTTCGAAATCCTGTTTCCCCAGAGGAACTCCGGCAATACGCAAGATCGCGTAGCTGATTGTCAAATGAAAATAAAAGTTCGGCAGCGCGTAATCGCGAAGAAATGGCAGCCCGTGAAAATAGCGGGTATTGCCGCGCCATGTAACCTCAACGGGTGTGGTTTCGCTGCCTTCCAGCTTAGCCGGCGGAATGGCATCCAGATAATCAATTGCGTCGTGAAGATAGGCAATCAGTGATGTAAAGGTCTGATGGGACTCGACGAAATCCTGATGATACCCGCGGTTGAACACCGCAAACTGCCCGGCATCCGGTGAAGGCAAAGCCTGCTCTGCAAGTCGCGCCACGCAACCGCGTGCGCCGTCGGCCAAGATTTGTATTTGAACTTTCAACGGAAACATATCGGAGGCCAGCTTCGCCTCGATCATTTGCCGTGTGTCACCGCCGCTTGAAATGGCGTGAGCCTCGGCCTTCTTGAGAATCGCTATGCAATTATCCAGCAATCGCTGAAAAACCGGAACGGATGCCTGGTACATTGTGATCGTCATATATCGAGTCTCCCCCTCAACGCGCACAAACTATCGCGACAGGCGGCTATCAACAACATGGGTACAGACAATGTTGTGTCAGGAACAGAAAATCGTGTTCGATCTACTGGCGCTATTGCTACAGGCGTCCTATATTCGGATCGGCGCTCTGCGCCTCACGACAGGAGAGACATATTCCCCGGGGCCTTAATGATCCCTTAGGGAGCTGTCCCTGGAGAGGCCCGTGGGCTTCTTCACACGGCACCCACCTACTTTGTAGGTTCCCGGGATCGACTTCTCCATCGGTTGTGTGGACGCCACTGTTTCATCCCGAGCTGGTTTCCGGCGCCTCATGAAATTATCGCTTTGCAAACCCAATCCCCGATCAAAGAACTGAAGAAAGCGCTGCGTCTCGAAGCTTTGGCGCGCCGCGATGCCTTGTCCGCAGATTATAGGAGCAACGCATCATTACAGCTTGCCACCCACGGCCTGTCGGGCATCTCGCTGCAACCGGGCGAAATTGTATCGGGTTTCTGGCCGATACGTTCGGAAGTTGATCTGCGTCCGCTGTTGTTTGCTTTGCGCGATAAGGGTGCCCGGCTTTGCCTTCCAGTCATTATCGACAAGCAGACGATCATATTTCGGGAGCTGACCCAAGACGCGCCGATGATTGAAACAGGATTTGGAACGTCGGGACCGCCTGACGATGCACCTGTCGTCGACCCTTCCTTTATGCTGGTGCCTTTGGCTGCTTTTGACGAGCGCGGTCATCGTATCGGCTATGGTGCGGGCTATTATGACAGGGCAATAGCAAGATTACTGGCACTCGGCGCCAATCCCACCTTGCTTGGGGTCGCATTTGACTGCCAGAAAGTCGAAATTGTGCCTGACGAGCCGCATGATGTGCCGCTCGAAGCAATCTTGACGGAAAGCGGGTTGCGCAGCTTTGGCAGTATCGATAAAGCCAATTAACGAAATTCAGGATGTATGCGTGAGATTACTTTTTCTTGGTGACATGGTGGGCCGGTCCGGGCGGACAGCAGTTTACGAACAACTGCCCGGTTTGATTTCCGATCTGAAACTCGACTTTACCATCGTCAATGGTGAGAACGCCGCGGGCGGCTTCGGTATCACCGAAGAAATATTCCACGATACGATCAATGCCGGCGCAGATGTCGTCACCACCGGAAATCATGTGTGGGATCAACGCGAAGCCCTGATATTCGCCGATAGGGAGCAACGCTTTCTGCGCCCCGCCAATTTTCCGCTTGGCACAGCAGGCAAGGGTTCTGGTGTATTTCTTGCCAAGAATGGCGCGCGTGTTCTTGTCTCCAACATTATGGGTCGCGTTTTCATGCATCCCGATCTGCATGACCCGTTTACGATAGCCGAGGAAATTCTCAAAGCCTGCCCTCTGGGTGAACAGGCCGATGCCGTGATCTTCGACTTTCATGCGGAAGCCACCAGCGAGAAGCAATGTTTCGGCCATTTCGTTGATGGTCGCGCCAGCTTTGTTGTGGGTACGCATACTCATGTGCCGACTGCTGATGCACAGATATTGAATGGCGGCACGGCCTATATGTCTGATGCGGGCATGTGCGGCGACTACGACTCGTCACTGGGCATGGACAAGGAAGAGCCGCTGAACCGGTTTCTTTCCAAGGTGCCAAAGGGGCGATTTGAAGCGGCGAGCGGCAAGGCTACAATATGTGGTGTCGGTGTTGAAATTTCTGATAGGACGGGACTTGCCGAAAAGATCGCTCCATTGCGTATCGGTCCGCGACTTGAAGAAACAATTCCCGCATTCTGGAAATAAGTTGACGTTTGGTTCCGTACACTCCCAGTGGAGTGAATTGATATTTGCATCCCATCCGGTCATTTAACAAGGGACATACGACCCCATGGAAACCTTCCTTTCTTATTTCGATTTCATTTATCAACCAGCAGGCCTTATCGCGCTTGTAACGCTGGTCGTCATGGAGATTGTGCTCGGGATCGATAATCTGATCTTTATCTCGATCCTCACCAACAAATTGCCGAAAGAACAGCAGGCCCGCGCCCGCCGTCTTGGTATTGGCGCCGCGCTGGTTCTGCGCATTGCGCTGCTGTTTACCATATCGATTATCGTACAGTTGACAGAACCGGTCTTCGAAGCTTTCGGCCATGGGTTCTCGTGGCGAGATCTCATCCTGATCGCCGGTGGTCTCTTCCTTGTGTGGAAAGCTACGAAGGAAATCCATCATACGGTCGATCATGAAGACGCCAAGGATGACATTATCGGTAGAAAGGTCACCTTGACCATGGGCGCCGCCATTGGTCAGATTCTATTGCTCGATCTGGTTTTCTCTGTCGACTCAATCATCACGGCTGTGGGTATGACCGACGAGATCGTGATTATGGTTATCGCGGTTCTTGCTGCTGTTACTGTCATGCTTTTTGCAGCGGAGCCCTTGTCGAAGTTTATCGCCAATAATCCAACCATTGTCATGCTGGCCTTGGGCTTCCTGCTCATGATCGGTATGACACTGATTGCGGATGGTTTCGGCTTCCATGTACCGAAGGGCTATATCTATGCCGCGATGGGCTTCTCTGCTCTTGTCGAGGCGCTCAATATGTTTGCGCGCCGCCGCAAGAAGCATTGAACTTTATTCAACCTCACTGGGGAAAAGTGAAAATGACACAGACTAATCCTGCTCAAGCCTTCGTGCCTTTGAAGCTTGCCAATCGTTCGCTCGGCTTTCAAGCTTTGGCGGTTGTTATAGGTACGATGTTTCTGGCCGTAAGTTCATGGATATCCGTACCCATGATTCCCGTGCCGATAACGATGCAAACCTTTGCGGTCACCATGGTTGGCGCACTGTATGGTTGGCGTTTGGGCGGAATTACCGTGGTCGCATGGCTTCTGCAATCCTTCATCGGACTGCCGGTTCTCGCCGAAGGGATGCCCGGCCAACTGGCCTTCGCCGGGCCCACGGCAGGTTACTTGTTTGCATTCCCAGTTGTTGCCGCGATGGTTGGTTATCTGGCTGAACGCGGGTTTACACGCAACCCGTTCAGTTCGGCAGTGGTCATGCTTATGGGCAATGCGCTCTGCCTTGCTGTCGGCGGATTGTGGCTGGCAGGTCTTTTTGGATTTGATGTCGCCTGGGCTTCGGGCGTTGCGCCATTCATTCTTGGCGGTGTTCTCAAATCTGCATTGGCTGCTGCAATGCTTGAAGCTGTGCGTCGTTCGGGTATCCGCTTGTCTTGACGGTAAAGCTTCGTTCGCACCATCTGCTTTGCATGCTGACCTATGTCGGCAAAGGCTATAGTCAGGCCTTTACCGACAATTACGACAGGGTCATCGAAAGGCTGGCTGGGGGCGAAGAAATAATTATCGGGGAGGGGCCGGACGAGATTTGTCAGCCCCTTCTCGAAACTACTGAGCCACACTGCCACAATGTGAGTGTAACAGAGCGCGATACGCAAGCGCTGCTCGACGTTGGCAAGCTGCTGGGGCGGACATTGCAGGTCGGTGACCGGCTCAAGATAAATCTTTCGACGCTTGAAGGATTGCGCCAAAGCTTTGCTGGTGGAACGACGCGCACGGCCTGTGTAGGCTGCGAATGGTTCGAACTTTGTACGACGGTATCCGCAGACGGCTATGACAGTGTAAAACTGCACATTGTTGAATGAATTTTGGCGGTGCTGGACGGCGCGGCTGTTTTTACTTATAAGGGCCCCCATTCCAAAACCGCAGACAAGCATGCAGGGGTGCCATGGCAGGCCATTCACAATTCAAGAACATCATGCACCGCAAAGGGCGTCAGGACGCCGTGCGGTCGAAAATCTTTTCCAAGCTGGGTCGCGAAATCACTGTCGCTGCCAAGCAGGGTCTGCCTGACCCGCTGATGAACCCACGCCTGCGTCTGGCTGTACAGAACGCCCGCGCGCAATCAATGCCAAAAGATAATATCGAGCGGGCCATCAAGAAGGCATCCGGTGGCGACGCCGAGAATTATGATGAAGTGCGCTATGAGGGTTACGGCCCGGGCGGCGTTGCTGTCATCGTCGAAGCGCTGACAGATAACCGGAATCGCACAGCGTCCAATGTGCGTGCAGCCTTTACGAAGGCGGGCGGTGCGTTGGGTGAAACCGGATCGGTTGGCTTCATGTTCAACCGAGTTGGGGAAATCACCTACAAGGTTGATGTTGGCGACGCCGACAAGGTTATGGAAGCAGCCATCGAAGCTGGCGCTGAAGATGTTACAAGCGATGAAGAAGGCCATGTCATTATCTGCGCCTTTGAAGACATTGGCGACGTATCGAAGGCTCTGGAAGCGGCACTAGGCGAAGCTGAATCCGTCAAGGCCATCTGGAAGCCTGCAACAACGGCTCCGGTCGATGAAGAGAAGGCACAGTCTGTGCTGCGTCTGCTTGCGACCTTGGACGATGATGATGACGTGCAGAATGTTTATGCGAATTTCGAGGTTAGTGACGAGGTTCTCGCCAAGTTAAGCGCCGCCTGATTTGAGGTTCCGTACAAGCTAAAAACCCTGCCGGATGAAAATCCGGCAGGGTTTTTTGCATTTAACTTAGTTCACTGGTCCGTCGCCGCCCAAAGCACTGAGGTCGGACTTTTCCGTAACGCCGGTAGCGCGATTGACGAGTACTGTGACGATCCACAGCACAACCCCAACAGCTATCAAAACTCCGGCGATCTTGTATTGAACCGGATCGCGGCCAGTCCATGGACCTGCGAAGAAAGCGCAGGAGATGGCACCTATAACAGGAAGGAAGGTCGGTGTGCGGAAATGCTCATGCTCGACTTTCTCCCGGCGCAAGATCAGAACGGCTATATTGACGATTGTAAATACGAACAGCAGCAGTAGCGCGGTTGTCCCGCCCAGTGCAGGGACCTCGCCGACAAACAGGATGAGCCCAAAGGCCAGAAGGGTCGTGAAGCCGATGGCAAGATAGGGCGTACGACGCGTTGGATGCACCTTACCGAATATGGGCGGCAGGACATGTTCGCGGCTCATACCGTAAACCAATCGGCTTGCCATGAGCATATTGATCAAGGCGCTATTGGCTACTGCGAACATTGTTATGAAACCAAAAATCCAAAGCGGGAAATTGGGAGCTCCAGCCTGTACCACTTTGAGCAAAGGTGTTTCGCCTTCGCCAAGATCGGCAGGCGAAACGAGTGTGATGGCTGAAATCGAAACCAACACATAGATGGCGCCGGTAATGAAGAGCCCGGTGAGGAGTACTTTCGGGAAAATCCCGGAAGGGTTTTTGCATTCCTCAGCCATATTGACGGAATCCTCGAAGCCGACCATTGCAAAAAATGCCAGGGTGGTCGCTGCCATGACTGACCAGAAGATGCTGGAATCTGGGGTGCTGGCAAATTGGGTGATGCGGGAAACGTCGCCTTGACCGGCGCTGATGGCCCATAAGCCTATGAAAATAATGATCAGAAGGCCGGTAAGCTCAACTATTGTGAGAACCACATTGGCTTTCACGCTTTCTCCGACACCGCGAAAATTGACGATTGCAACCAGCGCCATGAAACCAAGGCCAACGAGCGAGATACCTATCCCGGACTCAAGATTGAGTTGGAATGCACCGGAGAGATTGGCGGCAAATGCGCGCGAGGCTGTCGACGCCGAGGTGATGCCGGAACACATGACCGTAAAGGCAACGAGGAATGTAACGAAGTGAATTCCGAAGGCTTTATGCGTGTAGAGAGCTGCCCCCGCAGCCCGCGGATATTTTGTTACCAGTTCCAGATAGCTGAATGCCGTGACAACGGCGACAACGAAAGCGATCAAAAATGGAAGCCAGACTACGCCGCCGACCTGTTTTGCGACTTGTCCGGTCAATGCATAAATGCCTGTGCCGAGAATATCGCCAACAATGAAAAGCAGGAGAAGCCAAGGTCCCATCACCCTATGCAAGCTTGGCTCAATCTTCGCGCCAGGCACTGTGCTGGCTCCGGAAGTCACGTCAGTCATTGCATGGTCCCTCCCTATGCACGCAGATGTATGAGAAAAGCTATTGGCGAAACAGCAGCTTGTCAAACGCTGGGGCGACAAGCGGCAATCGCTGCCGCCAGCCCTGAACTTGGCGAATCGAAAGGTCTTGGGCCTTTGGTAACATTGCCGGCTGCGCCCGCCATTGATGCTTGAGCCAAGGCCACAATATCGGCTCCCGCTTCATATGCAGCATCCGCTGCCTTGGCAATTGCCGCGCAATAGGCGATGTGATCACCGGCCAGAAGAAGGTCCCAGATTTCCGGAATCAAGCGCACATCAATCGTTGCATCAGTACCCTCCGCAGCTTGTGTAAAAAGCCGCGTCGTTGGCTCGATCGTTGTATCGAGAGCGCAAAGCGCAACCACCAAGCCGCCGTTGCGGACAGAGCGTTTTGCCAGTTCCGCATCGACGCGCAGGACAGGGACGCCGGTTGATCCAAGCTGTTCAACTGAAGGGCCGAGTGTGGAGCAAGTCAGCATAACCACGTCGGCATCCCCGGTCAGGGTTTGCAATGCCGCTGCCGTCTCCTGTGCGATAGATGGCGTCAGCTTGCCTGCCTCACGCGCGGCCTGCAAAAGATCGGCCCGCACTTTGTGCATAAGTGTCCCGGCAGAAAGCCCGATTTTCATGCCAGCCTCTTCGAAGCCCGCAATATTGCTTTCGGCGGTATGCAGCAGAGCAATTTTCACGAATGGTGTCCCCCGAAAAAATCCGCAAACAAAAACGGCCCCGCAGAGCAGGGCCGTTTAAAGATGCCATAAAGGCAAAAAGAATTATATGCCGAGATTGCCGAAGCGTGTCTTGAACTTGGAAACACGGCCGCCGCGATCGGAAAGCTGCGCATTGCCGCCAGTCCATGCTGGATGTGTGGATGGATCGATATCGAGGTTCATCGTATCGCCTTCCTTGCCCCATGTGGAGCGGGTCATGTATTCTGTACCATCGGTCATGACGACTTTGATGTTGTGGTAGTCAGGATGAATGTTGGCTTTCATCGGTAGTGTCCTAAACTGGAGGGCGCAAAACCGGCACCACTTTGATTGTGGTAGTGCTGGTCAGGAGCCGATTGTTAAAGATGAAGCCAAACGCCACAGAAACTGCAGACGGTTGGGGCTTCCAAAACTGTTGGCGAGCCTATACATCAGCCTTCAAGCAATAACAAGGCCATCTGGCTGCAAAGTCGCCAAAGCGATGTGAGGATATTGATTAATGGCAGATTCGGCTCAATCTCGCCTTGATGAGACAGAGAGAAAGCGCCGCTCGCTAAAGCCGCTGAGCCGGATCTTCCCCTATATGTCCCGTTATAAAGGCATGCTGGCAGGAGCTTTGGCTTCCCTGATACTCGCCGCCGTGACGACATTGACGTTGCCGCTTGCAGTCCGGCGCATGATTGATCACGGCTTCACCGGCGCCAATGGTGCATTCATTGACAATTACTTTGGAATGCTGGTGCTCCTCGCCGCTTTGCTGGCGGTCGCTTCGGCCGGGCGCTATTATTTCGTTATCACATTAGGCGAGAGGATTATTTCCGACCTTCGCCGTGATGTATTCGCGCATTTGACCAGGCTTTCTCCAGCGTTCTTCGACGGCACGCAATCGGGCGAGATCGTTTCCCGTCTGACTGCCGATACAACGCAGATCAAGTCAGCGGTAGGTGCAACAGCATCCATAGCCTTGCGCAATCTGATACTCGCCCTTGGCGCTATTTTCATGATGGTGATCACAAGCCCAAAACTTTCCAGTCTGGTCATCGCGGCGATTCCCGTGATCATTATTCCGCTGATAGCCTTTGGCCGTTCCGTGCGCAGGCGCTCGCGCCGGGCACAGGACACACTTGCCGATGCCACAGCCTATGCCAGCGAATCCATTGTATCTGTGCGAACATTGCAGGCTTTCACCAATGAAAAACTGGCGATATCGCGTTTTGGCGCATCGGTGGAGGATGCGTTTCTGGCGGCGCGGGCGTCGGTGAAGGCGCGCGCAGTGCTGACGGCGTTTGCAATTTTCATGATTTTCTCCAGCGTTGTCGCGGTGCTCTGGTTTGGCTCACGCGATGTGCTGTCCGGCGTCATAACACCCGGTACATTGGGGCAGTTTCTGCTCTATTCCGTTTTTGCTGCAGGTGCCTTGGGTGCACTTTCCGAGGTCTGGGGAGAATTATCGCAGGCAGCCGGTGCCGCGGAACGCTTGACCGAGATTCTCAACGAACAGCCTGCTATTGCAGCGCCAGTCAATCCAGTTGCCTTGCCGCAACCGCCTGTGGGTTCGGTGACTTTTGGTGATGTCCAATTCAACTATCCGGCCCGCCCTGATGCTCCTGCGCTAAGAGGACTCAACTTTACCATCCAGCCCGGTGAGACAGTCGCCATTGTTGGCCCCTCCGGCGCTGGAAAAAGCACGGTCTTCTCACTGTTGCTTCGCTATTATGATCCGCTTTCTGGGCGGATCGAAGTCGATGGCGTTGATATTCGGGATGTTGATCCTGTGGCTTTGCGCGCCCGCATTGCCATTGTCCCGCAGGACACAACTATTTTTGCGGCCACTGTCAGTGAGAATATCGGTTTCGGCCGTCCCGGTGCGAGCGAGGCTGATATTGAAGCTGCTGCCAAAGCGGCCTTGGCACATGATTTCATTTGCGCTTTGGATCATGGTTATAATACGCAAGTCGGAGAGCGCGGCGTAACGCTTTCAGGTGGGCAGCGCCAACGCGTGGCAATTGCCCGCGCGATTTTGCGCAACGCGCCGATATTGCTGCTCGATGAGGCGACCTCCGCACTTGATGCTGCAAGCGAAATGCTCGTGCAGAAGGCGCTTGATCACCTGATGGAAGGACGCACGACGCTGGTGATCGCTCACAGGCTTGCAACCGTGCTGAAAGCAGATCGTATTCTGGTGATGGAAAACGGCCGTATAGTCGAAGAAGGAACGCACCAGTTGCTTGTGAAAAAGAATGGCATTTATGCCAATCTTGCAAAACTGCAGTTTGAAGCCGGGGCGGATGCCTTCAAAGGTGCAGCCGAATAAGCAGGGGATGAGTGATGATTGCCAATATTCTGATCGCGCTGGTGGCGCTGCTTCATATCTATTTCATGTATTTGGAAATGGTTGCTTGGGACAAGCCGCTGGGTTTAAAAACATTTCGCCTTAAACAGGAGTTTGCTACCGCCTCCAAAGCGTTGGCGATGAATCAGGGGCTTTACAACGGCTTTCTGGTTGCTGGACTTGTTTGGGGGCTGTGGCTCGGCGAAGATGGTTTTGCAATCAAGATATTCTTTCTTGGCTGCGTGGTCGTTGCGGGTCTTTTCGGCGCGGCAACAGTCGGCCGAAAAATACTCTATGTACAGGCTCTCCCAGCCGTTCTGGCGTTGTTGGCTACCCTGTTCGGGATTTAACGCTCAGTCAGTTTCAGTTCGATACGGCGGTTCTTTGCGCGTACTTCAGGTGTCTCTCCCGGCTCAAGCGGTTGGAATTCGCCAAAACCGGCTGCTACAAGCCTGTTTGCAGGTACGCCATTCGCGATCAGAAATTTTACCACTGAAATTGCGCGTGCCGAAGAAAGCTCCCAATTGTCCTTGAACTGGCCTGTGCCGGACAATGCAATATCGTCCGTGTGACCATCCACACGCAGGACCCAATTGATATCGTCGGGAATTTCCTTTTGCAGATCGATCAGCGCCAACGCCAGTTTCTTCATTTCTTCCGAACCGGCGGGGTTCAAGATAGCAGCGCCCGAGGGGAACAGCACTTCGGATTGGAAAACAAAACGATCGCCAACAATGCGAATATTCTCACGATCCGACAAGATTTCGCGTAACCGTCCAAAGAAGTCAGAACGATAGCGATTCAACTCCTGTACACGCTGTGCCAAGGCAACATTGAGCCGTTTGCCGAGATCAGCGATCTTCGCATTAGACTCTTTATCACGCGATTCAGAGGCGTTCAGTGCTTCTTCGAGCGCACCGATTTGTCTGCGAAGGGCCGAAATTTGCTGATTGAGCAATTCCACCTGGGACAGTGCGCGGGCGCTGATCTGTTTTTCATTCTCCAGCCCGGTCGACAGTTCGTTGATCTTGCCTTCTGCCGCGGCACCGGCACCAGCACCTTGCGACAATAATGATTGCAGACGCGATTGCTCGCTTTGCGCATTGGTCAAGGATGCCTGCAGATTTGCGATCGTGTCTTCCAGATCCTGCTTATTGCCTTGCTCAAGCGAAAGCAGCTGCGTCAATTCATTGATCTGAGAATTGAGCCGGTTGAGTACCGCGTCCTTGCCCGTAATTTCCTGACTCAAGAGAAATTGAGCCAGAACAAAGACCGACAGCAGAAACATGATGGAGAGCAGAAGCGTCGACAAAGCGTCAACGAAGCCCGGCCAATAATCCACATGACGGATGGGGCGGCGTTTGCGACCAAGACCCATCGTCAGCTTGCCTTGTTGCGTTCGATAGAATCGCCGAGCTTATCGAGCGTCTTGCGGATGGCTTTTTGCTCGTCGGCTTGTTTCTCAACCCAATCGCGCATGATTTGTTGTTCTGCCCGCATGTTTTTGACGAGGCCCTGAATACCTTCGGCAAGGCTGGCCAAGGCAGCCGTCGTTCGCTGACTTGAACCGCCGGTTTCCTGGATGTTTTGCAAGCGCTCGGAAAGGGCGCGCAATTCGTCGGATGTCCCGCTGTTCACCGCATCAATTGCGTGCAGGTCGGAACCGAGATCAGTGACGCTGGAAAGCCAGTTCTCCAGCTCGGTATAGAAACGGTTCTGGGCGCGCCCGGCCTGCAAGTCGAGAAAACCAAGGATCAATGAGCCGGAAAGACCGAAGAGGGATGAGGAAAATGCTGTGCCCATGCCGCGTAGCGGCGACTCAAGACCAGCCTTCAAGGAATCCAGAACACTATTGGCGTCGCCCGCGCGCGGGTCGAGAGACTGAATGGTTGTTCCAATAGAACCGATCGTTTCCAGCAAACCCCAGAATGTACCGAGCAGACCGAGAAAAACCAGAAGCCCAATGAGATAGCGCGAAATATCCCGCGTTTCGTCCAACCGGGCTGCAATGGAGTCAAGCATTGAACTCATGGCGCTTGTTGAAAGAGCCATGGATTGACGCCGGCCGATCAGCGCGCGCATTGGCGCAAGCATGACAGGTCGTGCATCCGGATCAACATTGCCGCGCCGGAATGAATTGACCCACCGCACCTCGGGAAACAGACGGATGACCTGACCGAAGCCTAGAAGGATGCCGACAACGAGCACGCCGATGATGAGACCATTCAAGCCGGGATTGGTGGTGAAAAACCCGGATATTTGGCGAAAGAGGATGGCGCCCAGAAATGCAACGATGACCAGGAAAATCGCCATCGACAAAAGAACGAACCTTGGGCTTGAAAGCCGGTAGGGATCGTAATCATCGTGGTCCAGCCCTTGGCGGGTCGAACTGAAATCAGCCATCATATCGTCTCCGCGGTTCGGTTGGCTGCGCGCTTCAAGCGCGTGCCAAATCGATTTCTGCGAACCCTAACCGAAAATGCGCTGCAATTGAAAGACGCAATAGGGCAACGATGGAACAATAAATTCCATTCGAGTGACGCAGGCGGTGGTTCGGATCAGATGGGCTTCTTGAGGGCTTTTACCAGTGCCTTCTGGACTGCTTCATTGCCAGCCACGATCGCTTTGCTCTCAACCACATCCTGACCGCCATTAAGGTCGGTCACATAGCCGCCAGCTTCCCGGATCATGATGATGCCTGCGCCGATATCCCAAGGGTTCAAGCCGTCCTCCCAGAAGCCGTCAAAACGTCCGGCGGCTACATAGGCGAGGTCAAGTGCAGCAGCGCCCATCCGGCGAACGCCCGAAACTTCACCCATGATGTTGCGCAATTGGAGCAGGTAGTTGCCGTGGTCACCACGGCCAAGATGAGGAACACCTGTGCCGATGATGGAGTCCACAAGTTTTGTGCGTCCCGAAACGCGCAGCCGGCGATCATTGAGGAATGCTCCACCGCCACGTTCTGCGGTATAAAGCTCATCCATGGCTGGATTGAAGATTACGCCGGCAACGATCTGGCCCTGACGTTCAAGCGCGATTGAAACGGCGAACATCGGGATGCCATGCAGGAAATTTGTCGTACCGTCCAATGGATCAACCAACCAGCGATGCTGTCCGTCAGTGCCTTCGACCGCGCCGGTTTCTTCCATCAGGAAACTATAATCGGGGCGGGCACGCTTCAGCTCGGTATAGATGATTTCTTCGGCTTTCCTATCGGCCTGACTAACATAATCGCCGGGGCCTTTAAGAGATACCTGCAAATTCTGAACTTCGCCAAAATCACGAGCGAGCGACCGGCCTGCCTTCATCGCAGCCTGAACCATCACATTGAGTATCGCTGAACGCGCCATTCGACTTATTTCTCCGTAGTATAGAATGAGTGCGGCAACACGCTTTCAATGTGCTGCCGCTTGTGTCCGGTCTTAGTCAGCCCGACGAACATATGTCAGTTCATTGGTGTCGACGATGATACGTTCACCGGACGAAATGAATGGCGGCACAAGAACGCGAATTCCGTTTTCGAGGACAGCAGGCTTATAAGAGGACGCAGCGGTCTGGCCCTTGACGACAGGATCAGCTTCCGTGATTTCAAGCGTGACATAATCTGGCAGGGAAATACCAATCGGGCGCTCATCATAAAGCTCGACGGTAACCATCATGCCATCCTGAAGGAAAGCGGCGCGGTCGCCAACGAAATCTTTCTGCAGTTCCAGTTGTTCGTAGCTGGCTGTGTCCATGAAGACCAGGGCATCGCCCTGTTCGTAAAGGAAGGAGAAGTCCTTCTGTTCAAGGCGAACTTTTTCAACTGTTTCAGCGGAACGGAAACGCTCGTTCAACTTTGTGCCATTGATCAGGTTCTTCAGCTCTACCTGATTATAGGCGCCGCCTTTGCCGGGTTTGACATGGTTTGTTCTGACCGCGACCCAAAGTCCGCCATCATGTTCAATCACATTGCCAGGACGGATTTCATTACCGTTGATTTTCATTTGTCTATCCGGATTGAAGTTGAGAGTTGGCGCCAACATGAAAAGCGGCGTCCAATAATGGCGCTCCAAGACCACAAATTCGCGCAATAGGCAAGCGAAAGCGCAAAAACAGCTACTAACGGAGCTTATTTGCCTCGGTAATTGCTGCTTTCATCTGATCGTCATCCAGCCCATCCATGAAAGAATTCAGATCAGGATCGTTCAGTCCGGCACGTCGTGCCACGATGTACCATGCTGCTGCCTTGATGCTGTCGCCTTCCACGCCCAAGCCATCACGATATAGTTTTGCAAGCCGTGCCTGTGCGGCAACATTGCCTCCCACCGCAGCACGAAGCATCCAGCCGAAACCGGACTTATAGTCGCGTTTGCCGCCGCGCCCTTCCACAAGCCATGTTCCAAGGTCCATCTGGGCGGTATCATAACCCTTAATGGCAGCCTTTATCAGATATTGGCGCGCTTTAGGCTCATCGCGTTGAATCTTGACTGTACCATTGGCTAAAATCTGGCTGACGGCATACTCGCCATCAGCGAGGCCCTTTTCTGCGGCCTGCAGGAACCACGGATAAGCATTGTCCAGCCCGGTTTCGCCCGGATGCTCCTGCATGAGAATCTGTCCAAGATTGAACTGCGCTGCGGCATTGCCCGCATTGGCTGCCGCTTTCATTAGTTCCTTGGCTTTGACGGGATCTTTAGTTGCATATTTGCCTTCAAGCAGAATGCCTGCGTAGCGAAATTGTGCTTCCGGTTGGCCCTGCTCGGCCGCCTTGGCATACCATTTTGCCGATTCAGCAAGACTGGCGGGAACACCCAAGCCTCTGGCGAGAATATCTGCAACGAGTACCTGCGCTGTCGCATCGCCAGCTTCGGCACGCGGCATCGCCAGATTATAGGCGGTCTTGTAAAGCCCGCGTTGATAAGCGCCAAAAGCTTCGTCCTCGGCGCCTTTACCAAAACGGGTGGGATTAATTGGTTCGGTAACGGGAGCGCCCAAAGGTTTGGGCTTATCTTGCTTGGGAGTTGTGTCGGGTGATTCAAGCTGTGCGGGTGCAGGATCGGTTGGATTTTGAGTGGGGCTAGTGATGGATGGCGATGGGTCAGGCGTTTGCTGCGCAAAACCAGAGCCTGCCAGCACTGCCATCAAAGCTGCCGAAAAAAAACTTAAGAGAGCAACGCGCTTCAATTCCATCAGTCCTGCTTCGCCTTCATCAGTTTCCGTCTTCAAATACGGGTGCGTGCTCGTCAAGCAGGCGATTGGCCTCTTTAATCGCTGCGGCAGGGTCCGCACCGTCGAATATCGCGGCACCCAAAGCAATAAATTCGGCGCGCGTGGCAACTGCATCCGGGATGCTTTCCAGCGTGTTCCCCGCCTGGATGATGCAGGGGATTTCGACCATCGACGCCCACCAATCAGCCAGATCAATATTTCGCGGATGCGCTTCCGGTTTATTGTCGGCACCAATTTTGCCGAAAAGCACATAATCTGGAGCTGCCTCGCCAATTTCAAGCGCGGTGTGCCGGTTTTTGATGTTGCCTGTCCCAACGATCATCTTGGGCGAAAGCCGCGTAATAGTGTCGGCAAGCTCGGCAACGGGGCCTTCAAAATGCAACCCATCAGCTTTGACCCGGCCCGCAATCTGGGTGTTGCCAACAATAATGGCAGCCGCTCCCGATTCCTGAATCAGCGGAACCGCAGCCTCGGCCAAATTCTGGAATGTGGTTTCGTCCATTTCATAGGGAGGCAACAGCACCGAAGCCACGTCACCGCCACTCAGCGCCGCGCCGAGTTTTGCTACAAGCTCGTTGACACTGGCGGCATTGGGCGCAACCAGAACAATACGGCAACGCTTTAGATTCGGTTCGCTGTTCATCTGTTACCCCGACTATCGTTCTTCTTTAACTGTTAAATCATGATCGAATTCGGGCATAAAGGATGGTGTGTGCTTTGAACAGACCCTGCGCGGTTTCTGAAAACGGCAAGTTGATTTTTTTCGGTGATTTTCCGGAGAAAGCATTTCTCAATATCTGCGATCAGGATTAAGACAAATCTCCTCTCTACGGGTCTTCCTGCCATGTCCGATCTTTTATTAAACCCTTGGTTCTATGCCGCTGCCGTGCCTGCGACTATTCTCATAGGATTGTCAAAAGGCGGTCTTGGTGGCGCTATGGGGCAAGTGGGCGTGCCGCTCATGGCTTTAGTCATGCCGCCGGTTCAGGCCGCAGCAATCATGTTGCCCATACTGATCGTCATGGATGTTGCCAGCCTCTGGTCATGGCGCGGCCACAGCGATGCTAAAACGCTCAAGCTGATGCTGCCAGGCGGCTTGCTTGGCATTGGAATCGGCTGGCTGACGGCTTCTGTCGTAACTGACGACATGGTTAAACTTATCGTCGGCCTGGTCGCGATCATCTTTTTTGCGCGATATGTTTTTGCCAGCGCTGAACGGCGAGCCAAGGCGCAGCCTCACAATACGATAGCAGCGACTTTCTGGTCAGCCATAGCCGGGTTCACAAGTTTTGTCGCTCATGCCGGGGGGCCGCCCTATCAGGTTTACGCTCTCCCTCTGCGTCAAGATCCCAAGGTTTATAATGGTACCAGCGTGATTTTCTTCGCTGTCGTGAATGCGGTGAAAGTCATACCATATTTCGCGCTTGGGCAATTTGATGCGACGAATCTTGAAGCATCGGCGGTTCTCATGCCGCTCGCGCCACTGGCGACTTTTGCGGGAGCATGGATCGTCAAACGCATGCGGCCGGAGGTGTTTTACCCCTTCATGTATGGGATGATTTTGCTGATGGGGCTCAAGTTAACATACGACGGAATTGCCTCGTTGTTATATTCGTGAACCAAAGTTGATCGGCGCTGCCGCAACTTTTGCCTTACCTAGGCATTATCAAATCGCAACTGCCCAAATGAGTCGTTCCCAACGAGGCCGGGAACGCAATGCTTGCATAGTATTGATAGGAAATGGTGAATTTCATGACACAGTCCATGACAAAACAGCGGGATACCCGCATTGACGTCTTTCGGGCTTTGGCGCTGCTGACCATTTTCGTCAATCACATTCCGGGCACTATTTTCGAGCATTTGACGCATAAGAATCTGGGATTCTCCGATTCCGCAGAGGCATTCGTTCTGATTTCAGGTATCGCCGTTGGTTTAGCTTACGGCTCCAAATTCGAGCCAGGCAATCGTATGCTTATGACGTTGAAGGCTTGGCGGCGCGCGGCCACGCTCTACAGCACACATATTCTGACGACGATAGCGACGCTCACCGTTTTCTGTGCCGCAGGTCTTTATTTGAAACGTCCTGAATTCATGTCCTTTATCAATATCGGACCGCTGATGGATCAGCCTGCAAAGGCGCTGATCGGGCTGGCAACGATGGGCCATCAGCTAGGCTATAATAATATTCTTTCCATGTATGGCGTGCTGCTTTTGATGCTGCCATTGTTCTTGGCAATTGGCAGCATCAGTCTGAGCGCCATGATTGGTGTTTCGGGCGTGTTGTGGCTGGTTTCAGGTATCTATCAGATCGCACCACCAAACTATCCGACGGATGGTGTGTGGTTCCTCAATCCGCTGTCGTGGCAATTCCTGTTCGTCATCGGTATTGCGGGTGTCATGCATGTTCGTCGTGGCGGCGCCATTGCCTTCAACAAATATCTGTTTGGTCTGTCGATCGCTTATATTCTGATCGCGCTGGTTTGGGTGCGCTGGCCGCTTTGGGGCGTGGATACGTCGCTTGGACTGCCCATGGTTCTGACAGGCTTTGACAAGACATTCTTGTCTTTGACCCGCTTGGCTCATGTTCTGGCGCTTGCTTATGTGATCGTCTCGGTGCCTGCGCTTTCCAATCTTGCACGCACCTCGCAGGATCATCCACTAGCGATCCTGGGTAAACATTCACTGCCAGTGTTTGTGGCAGGGACGATCCTTGCCATGGTTGCCCAGGTCGTCAAGGTCATGAACCCAGGTGGGCTGCTGGATGACACATTGCTGGTCGCCAGTGGTATCATGGCCCAATTTGCCCTTGCCTATTATCTGGAATGGTTGCCCCGCATTGGTTGGGGCGGGCGTCCGGTTCAAAAACCGAGTCCGGCAAAACCTGTGCTGGTCGGAAAAACCATGGCCGTGACCACTTTGAAGGTCGTGACGTAAGCAGCCAAGCCCAATCAGATCGCGCTCGTAATTTTGTTGTGAGCGTGGCCACTAGAGCCTTTCCTGTTTAACTAGAAACAGAACTGCTTCCATTTAAGCAGGAAAGGCTCTAGCCCCCGCCGACAAAGCTAAGTTAAGATGGCTTCATCGTTGTGGGAGGCGACCTGTATGGGCAATATTTTCGAGCAGGATCTGGATCGCAACCCGGCAAACCATCAGCCGTTGACGCCGCTTTCCTATCTGGAGCGTGCGGCGCGTGTTTATCCTGGCAGAACTGCCATAATCCATGGCTCGCAAAAGACTGATTACGGCACTTTTTATCGACGGACGCGCCAACTTGCTTCCGCCTTAGCCCACAAGGGCATCGGTAAAGGTGACACCATTACGGTGATGCTCTCCAACACGCCGCCTATGCTTGAAGCACATTTTGGCGTGCCCATGACAAAAGCCGTATTGCACTCACTGAACACGCGGCTGGATCCGGCGATTATTGCTTTTCAACTCGACCATGCGGAAACGAAGATCGCGATTGTCGATACCGAGTTTTCAAAGGTATTCAACGAAGCGCTCAAGCTGGCGAAGGTTAAGCCCATTGTCATTGATTTCGTGGATACGGAATATGCCGAGGATGCGCCTCATGCACAGGGACCCAGGATTGGCGAACTGGACTATGAGGCTTTCGTTCAAAGCGGCGATCCGGACTATCTCTGGTCGATGCCTGATGATGAGTGGGATGCAATAACGCTCAATTATACATCCGGCACCACGGGCAATCCCAAGGGTGTGGTATATCATCATCGCGGCGCAGCCTTGATGGGTTATGGCAATATTGTTGCCTCAGGGCTCGGGCGTTATCCCGTTTATCTCTGGACGTTGCCAATGTTTCATTGCAACGGCTGGTGCTTCCCCTGGACGTTGGCGTTGCAGTTCGGGACCCATGTCTGTCTTCGCTGGGTCAGGGCAAAGCCGATTTACGATGCGATTGCCGATCATGGCGTCACGCATCTTTGTGGCGCACCCATTGTCATGTCGACCTTAATCAATGCCGCCGAGAGCGATAAAAGGACATTCCCCCAGACGGTTTCGTTTAACACCGCGGCAGCTTCGCCGCCTGAATCCATACTGGCCGGTATGGCAGAGGCAGGGTTTGAAGTGACGCATCTTTATGGGCTTACGGAGACCTATGGCCCTGCGGTGGTGAATGAATGGCAGGATGAATGGAACCTGCTTTCTCCATCGTCACAGGCTGTCAAGAAATCACGGCAAGGGGTCCGTTATACAGCGCTGGAGAACCTTGCAGTGCTCGATCCGGAAACCATGGAGCCAGTGCCGGCAGATGGCGAAACTATTGGCGAGGTCATGTTTCGCGGCAATATCGTTATGAAAGGTTATTTGAAAAATCGCCAAGCAAGCGATGAAGCCTTTGCGGGCGGATGGTTTCATTCCGGCGATTTGGGCGTGACCTATCCGGATGGGTATATTCAACTTAAGGATCGTTCCAAGGACATCATTATCTCGGGCGGAGAGAATATTTCCTCCATAGAAGTAGAAGACGCGCTCTATAAATTTCCGGGTGTGGGTGCCTGTGCCGTAGTGGCCCGACTTGATGAAAAGTGGGGCGAAACCCCCTTGGCTTTTGTCGAAATGAAACAGGGATATACAGCGACTGCCGAGCAGTTGATGGCTCATTGTAAAGGGTTGCTGGCGGGCTATAAATGTCCCAGGCATGTGGTGTTTGAGGAAATACCCAAAACATCAACCGGCAAAATCCAAAAGTTTGAATTGCGCAAAAGGGCACGTGAAATAGGTGATCTGTAACCAGCAGCAACGAATGCAGCTTTTTAGGCAAATTTTCTCGACTTGTTCAGGTTAACCACTCGTTAAGCATTACAATCTATAAATAAGTCATCCAGTTTTCTGGATTCTTACCAAGTGGTTTGGCCACTTTGTTTGACGCCTCCCTGTTAGACTCCTGAGAGCCGCCTCGTTTTTGCGGCTCTTTTTTTATGTTTATATCCTCTGTCCATTCGCTGATCGCCCTGCCGTTAACCCTTTATTAAGGATAAACTTGCGTCACTGTGCACATACGGGCAGGTTGCGGGGATTACTGCCCGCCGACCGTTGTGCTGTTCCGGCTCCTCCTTCAGTAAGGGGCTACTGCTTTGACGAAAATAGCGGATTGCGGCAGCGCATATTTTAGATGACAGGGCACATGATGGGTGAACAGGAATTCAAGGCAGACAACACGATCC
Source organism: Phyllobacterium sp. CCNWLW109 (assembly GCF_037203905.1). Taxonomy (NCBI): domain Bacteria; kingdom Pseudomonadati; phylum Pseudomonadota; class Alphaproteobacteria; order Hyphomicrobiales; family Phyllobacteriaceae; genus Phyllobacterium; species Phyllobacterium sp. CCNWLW109. The sequence continues at coordinate 829,645 of NZ_JBBCBK010000003.1, forward strand.
GGCTTGCAGATCGTATGGTTCGCTCCGAAAGTTTCAATCACATCTACGATGAAGGAATGAACCTTGTTGAGGAGGCGGCGGCCTATCTTGACGGCGAGGGTCGCGAGGCCGCGCGTCGGCTTTCACGGACCGCAGCCACGCTTTACGCTGCCGAATCGATGCGCTTGACGACACGCTTGATGCAGGTCGCTTCGTGGCTTTTGCTGCAAAGGGCGTCGCGCAGTGGCGAGATGACGCTTGAACAAGTCATGTCAGAAAAAGCCAAGGTTCGGCTTGATACGGATTCGGCACCTGAAACAGTGGAGGGCTGGGATGAGATTCCGCTTTCCTACTGCGAGATTGTTCATCGTTCATTGAGACTGCAAGCGCGTGTTCGCCAGATGGATGATGAAATCTACAATGACGGAGCGGGCATTGAGCATGATCGCTTCATGTCGACGAATCCCGTGTCGGATCAAATCAGCCTTTTGGCAACTGCTTTCGGGCATCGATAATTTTTCCAACGTTTGTTTCGCTTTTGTTCACCTTTGTGCTGTCATGTTAAATGACACGCAGATAAGGTTTGGCAATGAAAGAAGCGATTCGCATCATCGGTATTGATCCCGGCCTCCGCCGCACAGGCTGGGGCATCATTGAAACGCTGGGTAATTCGCTGCGTTTCGTTGCTTCCGGGACGATTTTGTCCGATGCGAAACTTGATCTCGCCTCCCGGCTTTGCCAGTTGCATGATGGGCTTGCCGGTGTCATCCACGATCAGAAACCGCACGAGTCGGCTGTCGAGCACACTTTCGTCAACAAGGACGCGACTGCTACGCTGAAACTGGGGCAGGCACGAGGGATTGCTCTTCTCGTTCCCGCGCTTGCAGGACTGAAGGTTGCGGAATACGCTCCCAACGCTGTCAAGAAAGCCGTCATCGGTGTCGGCCATGGCGAGAAGAAGCAAATTCATATGATGGTCAAGGTTTTGATGCCGAAGGCAATGTTCGATACGGATGATGCGGCCGATGCTATAGCCGTCGCCATTTGCCATGCACATCACCGACAGAGCGCAATCGGCCGTCTTTTGATCGAACAAAAATTGGCGGCAATGGCATGATTGGTAAACTCAAGGGTACTGTAGACGAAATTGGCGAAGATCACGTGATCGTCGACGTGCACGGTGTTGGTTATGTTGTATTTTGCTCAATGCGCACTTTGTCCAATCTCCCGGCGGCTGGTGAAGCGGTTGTGCTCCTGATTGAAACCTATGTGCGTGAAGACCTTATCCGCTTGTTCGGCTTTGGAACCGCTCTCGAGCGCGAGTGGTTTCGGCTCTTGCAGAGCGTTCAGGGAATTGGTGCCAAGGTTGCTTTGAGTGTACTCGGCACTCTGACGCCATCTGATCTTGCCAACGCGATCGCGCTGCGTGACATTGCGATGGTTTCAAGAGCCCCCGGCGTCGGCAAGCGTGTTGCCGAGCGAATCGTGACGGAGCTGAAGAACAAAGCTCCCGCCTTTGCGGGTGAAGCAATGGGAACCATCGGGCTCAAACAGGAACTGGGTGAGGGCGTCGCCCCTGCGCCAGTTACAGATGCTGTTTCAGCGCTGACCAATCTTGGCTATTCACGCGACCAGGCTGCCAATGCCATTGCCGCCGCGTTAAAAAATGCCGGCGAGGATGCGGATTCGGCAAAATTGATACGGTTGGGGCTGAAAGAGCTGTCGCGGTGATGCATTGTCTGAACGTTCGGTCTATGCGAGGACAGGCGCATGAGTGATGCAAGCCGTCTGATAACACCGGAAAAGCGCGGGGAAGATCTTGATACTTCGCTGCGCCCGCAAACCCTTGCCGACTTTGTGGGTCAGGCAGCGGCGCGCGCCAATTTGAAAGTATTCATCGAAGCTGCCAAGTCGCGCGGTGAAGCGCTGGATCATGTGCTCTTTGTTGGCCCTCCCGGTCTCGGCAAAACAACATTGGCGCAGATCATGGCCAAAGAACTTGGCGTCAATTTCCGCTCGACCTCCGGACCAGTGATCGCCAAGGCAGGCGATCTTGCGGCGCTCCTGACCAATCTGGAAGAAAATGACGTTCTTTTCATTGATGAAATCCATCGGTTGAATCCTGCAGTCGAGGAAATCCTCTATCCTGCTATGGAAGATTATCAGCTCGATCTGATTATTGGCGAGGGACCAGCGGCCCGATCCGTGAAGATTGATCTTGCAAAATTTACACTTGTTGCCGCGACCACCCGGCTTGGCTTGCTGACAACGCCTTTGCGTGATCGTTTTGGGATTCCCGTCCGGTTGAATTTCTATACCGTTGAGGAGCTGGAGCACATTGTGCGTCGCGGTGCGCGTATCATGGGAATCGGCATGACGGATGATGGCGCACTGGAAGTTGCCCGGCGTTCACGCGGGACACCGCGCATTGCCGGACGCTTGCTTCGCCGGGTGAGGGACTTCGCCATTGTCGATGGTAAAGACAAGATCGACCGTGAAACTGCCGACTCGGCGCTATTAAGGCTGGAAGTCGACAGGCTTGGCCTTGACCAGCTGGACCGACGCTATCTGGCGATGATCGCCCATAATTTTGGTGGCGGGCCTGTGGGCATTGAAACAATAGCCGCTGGGCTTTCAGAGCCGCGTGACGCTATTGAAGATATCATTGAGCCCTACATGATCCAACAGGGCTTTCTCCAACGCACGCCGCGCGGACGGGTATTGACCGTGAATGCCTGGAAACATCTGGGATTGACCGCGCCTGCCGACATTGTTCAGCAGCAGATCGCGCTTTTTCAGGATGACAACTGATGAGCGGGTTGGCTGGCGCGCTGACAGATGAGGGGCACAGGCTTGAGGCCCGGGTCTATTATGCCGATACGGACTTCTCAGGTGTCGTCTATCACGCGCGTTATCTGGAGTTTCTGGAACGCGGTCGCACGGATTATCTGCGCTTGCTGGGGGTACACCATACGGAACTTGCCGAAGGAAAACTCGGTGAAAATCTCGTCTGGATCGTTCGCCGGATGGAAATCGATTTCAGATCGCCCGCCCGCATCGACGATGTATTAACGGTTGAAACTCACACTGCCGCCATATCGGGAGCACGGGTGGAAATGCATCAGGCTATAAAACGCAACGGTGATTTGCTCATCTCGGCTGTTGTCGAGGCAGCGATGGTCAATAATGCAGGTCGTCCGCGAAGATTTCCGGCAGAGTGGGTCAAGCTTTTCAATCCACGGACATAAGATATTGCCATTTATATTGATCAGTCCCATGAATCATAACTGATCCTTAACCATAACAAATCATGAATAAGGCTATGAAACGGGGCGTTTGGCGTTAACGCCTTCGTTTTACCAAAATTAACGTAAAGAAGCCGCGTTAAGGTTACTGGAAATAAATCCGGTTTTTAAACGTGGCTCATCTGGATTGAAACGATTGTGCCCCGGTCAACAAGCCGGGTTTTCGGATTCGAGGATAAATATGGAAGATCTAACAGCCGTTGCCGTTCATACAGATGTTTCCCTCTGGGGATTGTTCTGGCAGGCAGGTTTTATCGTCAAGCTCGTGATGGTGGGATTGCTGGGTGCATCAATCTGGACCTGGGGTATCATTCTCGACAAGAGTCTCGGCTTTGGGCGGGCCAAACGTGCATTTGACCGCTTCGAGCAGGTTTTCTGGTCCGGCCAATCGCTTGAGGAACTCTATCGCAATCTTGGCGATAAGCGCACAACGGGAATGGGCGCTATTTTCATCGCTGCGATGCGCGAATGGAAGAAGTCGTTCGAAAAGGGCGCCCGCTCACCCATTGCTTTGCAGATGCGTATCGACAAGGCGATGGACGTGGCACTTGCCCGCGAAAGCGATTATCTCGCTGCCCGGCTGACTTCGCTCGCTACCATCGGTTCCGCCGGTCCATTCATTGGTCTGTTCGGAACTGTTATCGGTATCATGACATCGTTCATGGGTATTGCGGGTTCAAAGTCGACAAGTTTGGCTGTCGTCGCACCGGGTATTGCTGAGGCGCTTTTGGCGACGGCAATTGGTCTCGTCGCCGCTATTCCTGCGGTTATTGCCTACAATAAGCTTTCAAGTGATGCCGGTAAATTGACCGCCCGCATGGAAGGCTTCGCCGATGAGTTTTCCGCCATACTATCGCGGCAAATCGATGAGAAACTGCCGCGTACATAAGCCTGCGCAACAGATACAGCAATTGCGAGAATTGATGCCATGGGCATGTCTATAGGAAATAATGGTTCTGGTGGTAGTCGCCGCCGTCGCGGTCGGCACAGCAAGGGCGTGATGAGCGAGATCAACGTGACACCGTTGGTCGACGTCATGCTCGTGCTGTTGATCATCTTCATGGTAACCGCACCGATGATGACCGTTGGTGTGCCGATCGATATGCCGGAAACATCGGCGCAGACGCTGAATAGCGAAGCGGATCCGATCTATGTAACGATCAACCAGCAAGGTCAGATCTATCTCCAGGAAACAGAAATTCCTCTTGAAGAAATCGTGCCCAAACTGCAGGCAATCGCCAAGACAGGCTATAAAGAACGCATTTTCGTCAAGGGCGACAAGGCTGCTGACTACGGTACGATCATGAAGGTTATGGCACAGATATCGGGTTCGGGTTTCAAGAACATCGGTCTCGTAAGTCTGCCGGAAGGTAACTAATCCATTATGCGGGGCAGCATCACATCTTCAGCAATAATCCACGCCGCTTTGCTCGGCTGGGGTCTGTTGTCGTTTTCTGCGCCAACCCCGATGGATATGGCTAACTCGGAATCTATGCCCATTGATATTGTGTCCGATGTGAGCCAGCTGCAAAAAGGCGATAAGAAAGCCGAGAAGAACGAGAAGCCGGCACCAAAGCCGACACAGAAGCCGCAAACGATTCCTGACGCACAAAATGTCGGTGACAGCGAGACGGATGTGGAAACCAAACCCGCAACCGAGACAAAAGCGAAGCCTGTAGAGGCGGCAGAAGCGCCCAAGCCTTCGGAAACGCCTGTCGCCAAACCGGACCCTCAGCCTGAACCAAAGCCGGAAGTAAAGCCTGAGCCGAAGCCAACACCTGTACCCGCTACAGAAGTCAAGCCAGAGCCGGAGCCCAAGCAGGAGGTCAAGCCTGATCCTGTTGCGGAAGCAATTAATGATGTGAAACCTGTACCGGCACCCGCTGAAACGCCAAAGGCTGAACCTGCTCCGCAAGCCGAAAAGCCTGCCGAAGAAGAGTTCAAGTTGCCGGAAAAGGTTGCGATGCCGCAAGCCAAGCCAACGCCGCCAGCGCAGACCGCCAAGACACCTGATCGTAAGGAAACGCCTGAGAAACCGAAAACGCAGACCGCTTCGACCCCATCAAAGGAAAAGGACGGTATCGCGGATCAAGTTGCGGATTTGCTCAACAAGCAAAAAGCATCAGCTGGCGGGGCAAAACGCTCAACCGACCAAGCTTCGCTGGGTGCAAGTAAAACGACGGGCGGCAGTTCTCTCAGCCAGAGCGAGATGGACGCATTGCGTGGTATCATTGAAGGCAATTGGAACAAGCCGGTTGGCGCGGAAGAATCGCCGGATATGAAGATTATTGTGCGGTTCCGCCTTACTCAGGACGGCCAGATTGACGGCAGCCCTGAAGTTAGCGGCACTGGAGCGGATGCCGGACTTTTGAATGCAGTCAAGAGCAGCGCATTGCGAGCTGTTATGCGATCTGCGCCGTTCAACCTGCCGCAAGACAAGTATGATACCTGGTCGACTGTCGAATTGACATTCTATCCGGGTGCAACCTGAAAATCACCATAGGCCAGCCAAAAGAGGGCCCTGAACTAATGCTGAAATTATCCCGTTTATTCCTCTCCGCAGTTGCGCTGGTCATGGCGACGTCCATGATTGCAACTTTGCCAGCCCGCGCTGAGCTTAAACTCGACATCACCAGAGGTGTTGTGGAGCCTATGCCCATCGCGATTACAGATTTTCTGTCCGGCGATCAGCTTGGCGCTCAAATCTCCGGCGTTATCGCTGCTGACCTTGAACGCTCAGGATTGTTTGCTCCGGTCGACAAGGGAGCCTTCATCGAGAAGATATCCAATCCAGATGCTGCACCCCGTTTTGAAGACTGGAAGGTTATCAATGCGCAAGCACTGGTCACCGGCCGCGTGACCAAGCAAGGTGATGGCAGGCTGAAGGCAGAGTTCCGGCTTTGGGATACATTTGCCGGCCAACAGCTTGAAGGTCAGCAGTTTTTTACCGCTCCTGACAGCTGGCGCCGTGTTGCTCATATTATCGCCGATGCGATTTATGAAAAGCTGACGGGTGAAAAAGGCTACTTTGATACGCGCATCGTGTTCGTTGATGAATCCGGCACCAAGGAAAAACGCATCAAGCGTCTTGGAATCATGGATCAGGATGGCGCGAATGTGCGCTACCTGACCAATGGCAAGGACCTCGTTCTGACACCGCGCTTCTCACCAAGCCGTCAGGAAATCACTTATATGTCCTATGAAGGTGGCAAGCCGCAGATTTACTTGTTGCAGCTTGAGACCGGCCAGCGCGAACTTGTCGGAAATTTCCCCGGCATGACGATTGCGCCGCGCTTCTCGCCAGATGGGCAAAAGGTTGTGATGAGTCTTCTGCAGGAAGACGGCAGTGCCAATGTTTATGCGATGGATCTGCGCAGCCGCACGACGACACGTCTGACGAGTACTTCTGCAATCGATACCGGCGCATCCTACTCGCCAGATGGAACGCAGGTCGTGTTCGAGTCTGATCGCGGCGGACGCCCGCAGATTTATAAGATGGGCGCCGATGGCTCCAATCCGCAGCGTATCTCATTTGGCGACGGTTCTTATTCAACTCCGGTCTGGTCTCCTCGCGGTGATCTTATTTCCTTCACCAAACAATCCGGCGGACAATTTTCCATCGGTGTGATGAAAACCGATGGTTCCGGCGAGCGTATTCTGACAAGCGGTTATCATGATGAAGGTCCTACATGGGCGCCAAACGGTCGCGTGCTGATGTTCTTCCGCATGCCTCCCGGCTCAAACAGTCCGCATCTCATGACCGTCGATCTGACAGGACGCAACTTGCGGCAAATCCAGACTCCAAATCTGGCTTCTGACCCGGCTTGGTCGCCATTGCTGGAATAAAGGCACCTGTTTTGATGAATTAAGGCGATTCCCGGCGTTGTTTTCCAACATCGCCGGGAATGTCGTTTTTCCGCCGCATTCCTTGCATTAAGGATGCGGCACAACCATTAAGTTTCGCCGTTAATCCTGATGTTAAGAGTGGATTAACCCTGTTTCTTGAATTGGTCTTAACCTCAATATGGTTACTGCTTGTTCACCGAAACAAATCCAATTCTCAAGGAGTTCAGGCTCATGCGCCGCTTCGAAATGATCGCTCGCAGTCCAGTTTTCGTCGCCCTCTTCCTGTCGCTCGCTATCGCGGGTTGCGCCAAGAAGCCAGTCAACAGTGCCGGCGACCTCGGCCTGGGTGCCGGCGCTGCAACGCCCGGTTCGACGCAGGACTTCACAGTTAACGTTGGCGACCGTATTTTCTTTGACGTTGACTCGTCAGTTATCCGTGCTGATGCTCAGCAGACCCTGTCAAAGCAGGCGCAATGGCTGCAGCGTTATCCTAACTATGCAATCACTGTTGAAGGTCACGCCGACGAGCGCGGCACTCGCGAATACAATCTGGCCCTTGGCCAGCGCCGTGCAGCCGCTACCCGCAACTTCCTGGCGGCGCGCGGAGTTCCAGCCCAGCGCATCAAGACACTGTCCTACGGTAATGAACGCCCTGTCGCGGTTTGCGATTCGGAATCCTGCTGGTCGCAGAACCGTCGTGCAATCACCGTTCTCGGTGGCGCTGGCAGCTAAGCCTACTGTTAAAAGTTGATAAAAAGCGGCTTTAGGGCCGCTTTTTGTATTTTATAACATGTTGAAACAAAATTTGGCCGAAGTCGCCTTGCTCATGATAGATAGGGCTGCTGCAAAAGGTTGCAGTGTTAAATTCCCATATCAGGGGCGGTAAAGGAATGAACAAACGATTGAAGAGTTTTGTAGTGGCGATGACGCTGGTGCCATTATTGGCAACCGGCGCGAGCCACGCGGCCAGTGGAGGCGGCGGGGTTTTTCCGCCAGCTCCCAAGGCGACGGTCGGCGCTATGGATGCGCCTGTTCTCATGGCACAAGCGGGTGATCCTCGTGTCAGCCAGTTGGAAGAGCAGATCAGGCAACTGACCGGTAAAATCGAAGAACTGAACTTCCAGCTTCTGCAAATGCAAGAGCAAATGCGGAAAGTTCAGGACGATAATGAGTTCCGCTTTCAGGAACTTGAAAAGGGCAAGCGTTCCGACGCTGGCGGCAAGGGCGACCGGACGGTCGCCGAAGCTCCCCGCGCTCCGCATAATACGGAGGCATCGACAGATGCCTCCACCGATTCCGCTGCTATTGACCCACAGATTGATCCTTCCAACAATTCGGTGTTTGGCGTACCGCCACAAACGCTCGGACAGATTCAATTTGATGCCAATGGCAACGTAATCGGTGGAACGCGCAACGAAAATCCTGAGCAGGCGGATAACACAACTGTCGCTGCTCTACCGCAGACCGATGACCCGAAAGCGCTGTACAGCCAGGCCTATCAACTTTTCCTGTCGGGCGATTATCGCAGCGCAGAGGTTGCATTCCGTAGCCATGTCGATCGCTTTCCCAATGATCCAGCTGATGCCGACGCCCGCTACTGGCTTGGAGAATCGCTTTTCGGGCAGGGCCGCTACCAACAGGCTGCATCGGTTTTTCTGGACAATCACAAGCAATTTCCGGATTCAAAGAAAAGTCCGGAGAATCTGCTCAAACTAGGCATGACGCTGGCAAAAATGAAAGATCATGATGTGGCTTGCGCGACATTTGCATCTGTTACTTCCAGGTATCCAAACATTTCGGCGGCGATCAAAGAGCGCGTGAAGAATGAGCGTGCTGCCAACAAGTGCTGAAAAAACGATCGATCTGAACGGCATCTTCTCGGCAATTGATTTTGAAGGCTCGCTATCGATCGTCGTTGCGGTTTCCGGCGGTAGTGACTCTTTGGCGTTGCTCCATCTGCTTCTCGAGTATCGTAAATCCCGGCCGTCCTTTCCCGAAATAGTAGCTGTAACAATTGATCATGGGCTTCGACCAGAATCCCGCGATGAAGCAAATTATGTCGGAGAACTTTGCCAAAAAGCAGGAATTTCCCATCGGATATTGTCATGGCACGGACAAAAACCAGACACGGGCCTTTCTGCCAAGGCGCGTGAGATACGTTACAAGCTTCTGTGTGATGCAGCGCGCGATGCCGGAGCAGGGATAATCCTCACGGGCCATACGCTTGATGATCAGGTTGAAACATTCCTGATGCGCTCTGATCGCAGCGTTGCTGATAGCAGCGAGCGTGGGCAGGCAGGCATGGCGCTTGCGACCTTGCTGGAGCGCGAAGTGTGGCTGGTGCGACCGCTGTTGAACATGCGCCGTGAAGAGCTTCGAGACTATCTGCGGATGCTTGGAGTGACGTGGAAAGACGACCCCTCGAACGATAGTCTTAAATATGAACGTGTCCGGGTTAGAAAAAGCATTCAGGAAAATGATCTCGACGAACTTCAATCAAAAATCAAGCACAAGGCATCAAAGCGGCTGAATCTCAACGCGGAGGTAACGACGGCATTGCCGAGCTGTATAACGGTATTGGGCGGCATCAAGGCGCAGATCAACCGGGAAAATTGGGATCAGCAGAAGCTGGAAGTGCAAGAATTGGCTGTTGGCGTGCTGCTTGCTATCATGGGAGGCCAATCTTTTTTGCCCTCTGCAACATCATGCAGAAAAGCACTGAAATTTATCGAAGAGGCTGACACGCATAGCAAGCTCTCGATCGGGCGTTGCATCATTGAAACGAGACCAGAAAATACTTTGCTCTATCGCGAAATGCGTTCAATTCCTACGCTGACCGTTGAGCCGGGAATGTCCGTGATCTGGGACGGACGCTATAGATTGACCAATGCCGGAAAGCGCTCTGTCATCATTGATGCTTGCGGCGTGCAGGGACTTGCTGAATTGAAAAGCCGGATGGACAATGTTCATGGTCCGTCAGCCCAGTCGAGCCCGGCTATTGTCATGAACGGCGTCAGGCACAGTCCTGTCTTCGATGATCACGGTAAATTGCCTGAAGGATTGATAATCGAGCGTTATGTTGGCTTGTTTGACAATATTCTCGTAGGATACGACCAATTATTGGCGCAATGCGTTGCTACAATGCTCAAAATACCGGCTTACAAGCGCTATCCTGTAAACCAGATTAACAAGAATTGAGCTGAAGTCGAATGCTAGCCTTGGCAAGGGCGCGCTTCGAACCTATGTTACATGCAAATTCCGCGTTTGCGGGTGCAATTGATGGGACCTGACATGAATCCTAACTACCGGAACTTCGCGCTGTGGGCGATAATAGCTCTGCTTCTGATTGCGTTGTTCAATCTTTTCCAAAGCCCTACATCGCGTTCAGCATCGAGTGATGTGCCGTATTCGCAATTCATCACTGATGTGAACAGCGGACGCGTGAAGTCGGTAACCATCACTGGTGATCGCATCACAGGCACGTATACGGACAACAACTCCAACTTCCAGACCTATTCACCCGGCGATCCGGGTCTGGTCGGCCGTCTGGAAAGCAAGAATGTTCAGATCGCTGCCCGCCCTGAATCTGACGGTTCGACCTCATTGGTTGGTATGTTGATTTCCTGGCTGCCGATGATCCTTATTCTCGGCGTGTGGATTTTCTTCATGCGGCAGATGCAAGGCGGCTCGCGTGGCGCTATGGGGTTTGGCAAATCCAAGGCCAAGCTTCTAACCGAAGCGCATGGCAGGGTTACTTTCCAGGATGTAGCTGGTGTCGATGAAGCCAAGGAAGATCTTGAGGAAATCGTCGAGTTCCTGCGTGACGCTCAAAAATTCCAGCGCTTGGGCGGACGTATCCCACGCGGTGTCCTGCTCGTCGGGCCGCCCGGTACCGGTAAAACCTTGCTTGCCCGCGCCATTGCCGGCGAAGCCAATGTGCCGTTCTTCACCATTTCCGGTTCGGACTTTGTGGAAATGTTTGTCGGTGTGGGTGCTTCCCGCGTTCGCGACATGTTCGAGCAAGCCAAGAAGAATGCTCCTTGCATTATCTTCATCGACGAGATCGATGCGGTAGGTCGCCATCGTGGTGCAGGTCTTGGTGGCGGTAATGATGAACGCGAACAGACATTGAACCAGTTGCTGGTCGAGATGGATGGTTTTGAGGCCAATGAGGGTGTTATCCTGATCGCCGCCACCAACCGTCCGGATGTTCTTGATCCAGCATTGCTGCGTCCGGGTCGTTTTGACCGACAAGTCGTTGTTCCAAATCCTGATGTTGCCGGTCGTGAGAAAATTCTCAAGGTTCACGTGCGCAACGTACCTTTGGCACCAAATGTCGATCTTAAAGTATTGGCACGTGGTACGCCGGGTTTTTCGGGCGCCGATTTGATGAATCTTGTCAATGAAGGTGCTTTGATGGCTGCACGGCGCAATAAACGCCTTGTCACCATGCAGGAATTCGAAGACGCTAAAGACAAGATCATGATGGGGGCCGAACGCCGCTCGACGGCGATGACGCAGGCAGAAAAAGAACTGACCGCCTATCACGAAGCAGGTCATGCTATCGTGGCGCTGAACGTAGCACTGGCAGATCCCTTGCATAAGGCGACGATCATTCCGCGCGGTCGGGCTCTTGGAATGGTCATGCAGTTGCCGGAAGCGGATCGTTATTCCATGAGTTACAAGTGGATGATTTCCCGCCTTGCAATCATGATGGGTGGACGAATTGCTGAGGAACTCAAATTCGGCAAGGAAAACATCACCTCCGGTGCCTCGTCAGATATTGAACAGGCAACGAAGCTTGCCCGTGCCATGGTTACGCGTTGGGGTTTCTCCGACAAACTCGGACAGGTTGCTTATGGCGAGAACCAGGAAGAAGTGTTCCTCGGCCATTCAGTCGCTCGCACGCAGAATGTTTCTGAAGAAACAGCGCAGTTGATTGATGCGGAAGTGCGTAAGCTGATTGACGATGCCTATAGCGCTGCTCGCACCATTTTGACGAAGAAGAAAAAGGAATGGATTGCGATTGCGGAAGGCCTTTTGGAATATGAAACGCTGACCGGCGAAGAAATCAAGGCATTGATGGCTGGCAACAAGCCTGCCCGCGACCTTGGGGATGATACACCGCCTTCGCGTGGATCGGCTGTGCCCAAGGCCGGAGCCAAGAAACCACGTAAAGGCGATGAGCCGGACAAAGGTCTAGAACCTCAACCGCAATCGTGATTGCAACAAGAATGAAAAAGGCGGCTGGTGAAAACCGGCCGCTTTTGCACGAATTGTTTAGGCCTCGGTATTTAGAGTCCTTCTTGCTTAACTAGAATTGTTCTGCAGGAGGGATTTGTGAACGAAACTTGCTCTAGTATAATCCTCACACAATTTGTGAACTGCGAAAGAGATGTCCTTCTGCAATAAGCAAGATCACTCAACCATAATCGTAGCCGTTATACGCCTACGTGTCGCAACAACTGGATAACCTTATATGGCTCGCAAATATTTTGGCACCGATGGCATTCGTGGACAGGCAAACGCCTATCCCATGACACCCGATATCGCCATGAAAGTTGGCATGGCTGTCGGACTCGCCTTCAAACGCGGTGAGCATCGCAATCGCGTCGTTATCGGCAAAGATACCAGACTTTCCGGTTATATGATCGAAAACGCTTTGGTGGCTGGCTTCACGTCAACCGGAATGGATGTTTTCCTTCTGGGCCCGATTCCGACGCCCGCAGTGGCGATGCTGTGCCGGTCGTTGCGCGCTGACATAGGTGTAATGATATCGGCTTCGCACAATCCGTTTCAGGATAACGGCATCAAACTGTTCGGGCCGGACGGGTTCAAGCTTTCAGATGCTATCGAACTCGAAATTGAACGATTGATGGATGAAAATCTTGCCGATCGGCTATCTGCTTCCGAAGCGCTTGGGCGTGCCAAGCGTGTGGATGGTGACATCTATCGCTATATCGAGTTTGCCAAGCGTACCATGCCCAAGAATATCTCGCTGGCTGGTCTGCGCATTGTTGTCGATTGTGCCAATGGCGCAGCTTACAAGGTGGCACCGGCCGCCCTGTGGGAGCTGGGCGCCGAGGTTGTTACCATCAACAATGAACCGAACGGCACAAATATTAACGAAGATTGCGGTTCCACCCATCCTTTGGGCCTAATCAAGAAGGTGCATGAGGTTCGCGCCGATATTGGTATTGCGCTGGATGGTGATGCAGACCGTGTGCTTATTGTTGATGAAAACGGCGCGATCATTGATGGCGATCAGCTGATGGCAGTGATTGCCCAGTCATGGCAGGAATCGGACCGCCTTGTCGGGGGCGGGGTTGTCGCTACTATCATGTCAAATCTTGGATTTGAACGCTTCCTTGACAATCGGGGCCTGACGCTGGCGCGCACGCAAGTGGGGGATCGTTATGTCGTTGAACATATGCGAAACCATGGTTTCAATATTGGTGGTGAGCAATCGGGGCATATCGTACTTTCAGATTTCTCGACCACGGGTGACGGTCTCGTATCAGCCTTGCAAATACTTGCAGTCGTTCAACAATTGCAAAAACCTGTCAGTGAGGTTTGCCGCAAATTCGAACCTGTCCCGCAACTTCTCAAGAACGTTCGCACGACGGGAACAAAGCCGCTTGAGAACAAGCACGTGAAAAGCGCGATTGACGACGCACGCGGTCGTCTGGGCACATCGGGCCGCCTTGTCATTCGACCGTCTGGCACAGAACCATTGATCCGCGTCATGGCGGAAGGGGACGATCGCAAGCTGGTGGAGTCAGTTGTAAATGACATTATTTCGGTCATTTCGTCAGCTGCATAGAATGTGAATTTCACCAAGTTAAGAAAGGGCCCCTTGTGGGCCTTTTTTATTGTCCGTTGTCGCGGTGAGAATTTATTAACGTTAATAGATATGGTGAATAAACACGGTTAAGCGTGATTTAACTTTTTCCACTCATAGTACGGATCACAACTATTGGTGGCATCCGCTGCGATGACTTTGGCCTATGAGGGAACAGAAATGAGCGCCTTTAACAAATATGCTGCACTGAGCGCAGCACTTCTTTGCCTGGGGGCTGCCCCGGCCTTCGCTGCGGATATTCAGGAGGCACCCATCGTCGAGGTAGAGCAATTCGGTGGTTGGTATCTGCGCGGCGATCTCGGTATGAGCAACCAGCGGTTGAAAGGCCTCAGCTACTCAGCTTTTTCTGGTCCCGAGGATTTCGGGTGGAACAATGATGGCGAGTTTGACGCTGGGATGACCGGTCAGATCGGTGTCGGCTATCAGTTCAATGATTGGCTTCGTGCAGACGTCACGGCGCAGTATCGCGGGAAAACCGATTTCAGTGCGCAGGATTACTACGATACAGACGGCGTTCCTGGTGGTGGCGATAATGGCACCAATGATTATAGCGCGAAAAAATCCGAATGGCTGTTCCTCGCCAATGCCTATGCCGATCTTGGAACCTATGCGGGCATAACACCTTACCTCGGTGCTGGTATCGGTGCATCGCGCAACACAATCTCCGGGTTCCGGGATGTCAATGTTGTGACAAATGGCGGCGGTTATGCAGCTAGTGAATCGGAATGGAACCTTGCATGGGCCCTGCATGCGGGTGTGGGCATCAAGGCGACTGAACGCATGACTATTGATCTTGGCTATAGTTACGTCGATCTCGGTGATGCCAAGACGGGCACGTTCTACAATAATAATGGATCAAATCGTGGTGAGTCAGTGAAGTTCAAGGATATTACTTCGCATGACTTCAAGCTCGGCGTGCGTTACGCATTCTGATAGAACCGGTTAATCTCAACAAAGCGGCGAGGCGGATGGCTCGCCGTTTTTGTTTTCTGTGTCGCACCTAAACATATTTCTTGACTGCAAACGACATTTCTCCTAATTCCCGCAGTGGGCCACCTCTCCCCAACGAGAGGCAAGCTATCTGAGAGGATAGGAGAAAACATGACGACGCTTTCCAAGCCGGCGCAGCGCCCGGCTAACCCCAATTTTTCATCAGGTCCCTGTGCCAAACGTCCCGGTTGGTCGCTCCAAGCGCTCGCCGACGCACCGCTTGGTCGCTCGCATCGCGCGAAGGTCGGCAAGACCAAGCTGAAACAGGCAATTGATCTTACCCGTGAAATTCTGCAGGTGCCTGCCGATTATCGTATCGGCATTGTTCCTGCCTCAGATACCGGTGCTGTCGAGATGGCACTTTGGTCGCTGCTCGGTGAGCGCGGTGTCGACATGGTTGCCTGGGAGAGCTTTGGTTCTGGCTGGGTTACAGATGTCGTGAAGCAGTTGAAACTTGCCGACACCCGTCTTATCGAAGCAGGTTATGGCGCGTTGCCGGATCTTTCCAAGGTGGATTTTGACCGCGATGTGGTCTTTACCTGGAATGGCACAACTTCGGGTGTGCGTGTGCCGAATGGCGATTTCATTCCCGCTGACCGCAAAGGCTTGACGATTTGTGACGCAACATCGGCTGCATTTGCGCAGCGTCTGGATTTTGACAAGCTCGATGTCGTGACCTTCTCATGGCAAAAAGTGCTTGGCGGCGAGGGCGCGCACGGGATGCTTATCTTGAGCCCGCGTGCCGTACAGCGTCTTGAGACCTATAAGCCCGCATGGCCTCTGCCAAAGATTTTTCGCCTTACATCTGGCGGCAAACTGATCGAAGGCATTTTTGCCGGCGAAACGATCAATACGCCTTCAATGCTCTGCGTCGAGGATTACCTCGATGCGTTGAACTGGGCAAAGTCTATCGGCGGGCTCGATGGTCTGGTTGGCCGCGCCGACGCAAATTTTGCGGTGCTTGATGCCTTCGTTGAAAATTCGCCATGGCTTGGCAATTTGGCTGTTGTCCCATCAACGCGCTCCAACACTTCAGTTTGCCTGATGATTATTGACCCAGAAATCACGGCTCTCGAACCAGACGCGCAGGCAACCTTTGCCAAGAACATCGTGACGGCACTGGAAAAAGAGGGTGTCGCTTTCGATATTGGCGCCTATCGCGATGCGCCTTCAGGCCTGCGTATATGGGCGGGTGCGACGGTTGAGGCTTCGGATCTCCAGGCTCTGACATTGTGGCTTGACTGGGCTTTCCAGTCACAGAAAGCCGCGTTGAAGCAGGCAGCCTGATTTCATTCAGTGGTGGCCGCAACCATGCGGCCATTCCCATTCAATCATGTGATCTTAAGATGGAGGCCATCATGGCACCACGCGTACTCGTATCCGACAAGCTTTCTCCAACTGCCGTGCAAATATTCAAGGATCGCGGCGTTGAAGTCGATTACCTTCCTGATCTTGGCAAGGACAAAGACAAATTGCTCGACGTCATTGATCAGTATGACGGGCTTGCTATCCGCTCTGCGACCAAGGTTACGGAAAAGCTCATAGCTGCCGCCAAGAACCTCAAAGTCATCGGACGCGCTGGTATTGGCGTCGACAATGTTGATATTCCGGCTGCATCCCGCCGCGGTATCATTGTGATGAATACGCCGTTCGGCAACTCGATCACAACGGCAGAACACGCCGTTGCGCTGATGTTTGCCGTTGCTCGCGAATTGCCGGAAGCTGATGCATCGACACGTGCAGGCAAGTGGGAAAAGAACCGCTTCATGGGTGTCGAGATTACCGGCAAGACCCTCGGTGTCATTGGCTGCGGCAATATCGGTTCAATCGTGGCCACGCGTGGTGTTGGCCTCAAAATGCATGTCATAGCTTTCGATCCATTCCTTTCGGAGGGACGCGCCGAGGAACTCGGTGTTGAGAAAGTTGAACTGGATGAGCTTCTGGCGCGCGCAGATTTCATCAGTCTACATACGCCGATGACGGACAAGACCCGTGGCATCATCAATGCTGATGCTATCGCCAAGATGAAAGATGGTGTTCGCATTATCAATTGCGCACGTGGCGGTCTGATCGTGGAGAAAGATCTCGTCGCAGCTTTGAAATCCGGCAAGGTTGCCGGAGCCGGTATTGACGTTTTTGAAGTTGAGCCGGCGACTGAAAACGAATTATTCCATCTTCCAAACGTGGTTTGCACGCCGCATCTTGGTGCCTCAACCAGTGAGGCGCAGGAAAATGTCGCCTTGCAGGTTGCCGAACAGATGGCGGATTACTTGGTCAAGGGCGCAGTATCCAATGCGATAAACATGCCTTCGATCACCGCTGAAGAGGCACCTCGACTGAAGCCATTTGTCAAACTGGCGGAAGTGTTGGGCGCATTTGTCGGCCAGGTTACCGAAGAGCCTATTGAGGAAGTTGAAGTTCTTTTCGATGGTTCAACAGCCGCGATGAACACACGCGCGCTGATCAGTGCGGCCCTGGCTGGTTTGATCCGCCCGCAGGTCGCCGACGTCAACATGGTCTCCGCGCCAGTTATGGTAAAAGAGCGTGGGATTGTGCTGTCTGAAGTGCGCCGCGACAAGTCGGGCGTATTCGATGGTTATATCAAGCTCACAGTTAAAACCGCGTCACTCACGCGTTCAATTGCTGGAACCTGTTTTTCTGACGGCAAGCCCCGATTCATTCAGATCAAGGGAATCAACCTCGATGCGGAAGTGGGCCAACACATGCTCTATACAACCAACAATGATACGCCTGGCATGATTGGCACGTTGGGAACTATTTGCGGCAGGAACGCAGTCAATATTGCGAACTTTTCGCTTGGCCGCGATCATCCAGGCGGCAATGCGATCGCACTGCTTTATCTTGACGAACGTATTCCAGAGGCAGTTCTGCAGGAATTGATCGACAATAAAGCGATCGTTTCCGCCAAGCCGCTGGAGTTCGACGTTTCCTGATAGTATAGAAGCCATTTATGGTATCCGGTTCACAAATATTGCAATGGCGCCCGATGAAGGTGAGCGATCTTGCCTCTGTCAGCGCCATGGCAAATATTATCCATACGGATTTCTTCGAGGCGGATGCCGTTTATCAAGAACGGCTGCAGCTTTATCCGGATGGATGTCATGTCCTGCAGGATGGCGATGGGAAGCTGATTGGATATGCTCTTACCCATCCATGGCTTCTCTATAGAATGCCGGCGCTCAATAGCCTGCTTGATCAATTACCCAGCGAACCCACGACGTACTATCTGCACGACATAGCTTTGCTGCCTCAATCCCGAGGCACCGGCGCTGCGCGAGAAATCGTGTCTATTCTTGCTGATCATGCGCAAAGGTCCCGATTCGCAACAATGTCCTTGATTGCGGTAAATGGCTCCACAGGATTCTGGCAAAAGCAGGGATTTGAACCGGATGATCGACCGGAGCTCGAAACGAAGCTTCGGACCTATTCTGACGATGCGCGTTTCATGGTGCGATATCTGGGCTGACTGTTGCATGTTTGCGGCCACTAAGCTCCGCAATCCATATGCCGCCAAGAACGAGTATGAGAGCCACGGCGTGGTAAGGCTGGAACGCTTCACCGAGCAGAAAGACTGCGAGAAAAGTGCCAAATATTGGCACGGCATTGATGAAAAGCCCGGCGCGATTTGCGCCGATATATTCGACACCCTTGATGAAAAGCACCTGTGCTACAATTGAAGGCAACACGGCTGTATAGATCACGACAGTCCAGCCCGTTGTGTCCGGCAGCATTGCCGCCCCGACTTGCCATTCCCAAAATGCAAAAGGAACTGCGGTCAGGAAGGCGAAAAAGGTCATCGCCGCCATCAGGCTTTGCCAGTTTAGCTCCGGGCGAAAACGTAGCGCCACCGTATATCCGCTGTAAACAAGAATGGCGATCAGCATCAAGGCGTCGCCAAGATTGACCTTCAAGCCCGATAGGCTGGCAAGGTCGCCATGGCCAGCTGTCAATGCGACGCCGATGAGCGACAGGCTAAAGCCGAGCACTTGCCCCAGGCGAACACGTGTCCCAAACAGGATAAGATTGGCAATGAAGATCACCATCGGAATACCTGCCTGCTCAATGGTGACATTGATAGCCGACGTGTAATTCAAGGCGCTGTAGAGGGCCATATTAAAGAAAGTAAATCCGAAAGCACCGAGTGCGGCAAGCAAAGGCATGTATTTGCGCAGAACAGGCCAATCCTGCCGCAATTGGCGGTTGCTGATAATGGCAACGATCAGAAAAGCAAAGAGCCAGCGCAGCACGGTCAAAAGCATTGGAGAAATATGTCCAACGGCAAATTTCCCAGCAACTGCATTGCCACCCCAGAGGAAAGCAGTGATCAGAAGATAGATATAGGCGGTACGATGCATGGGATCAGCTTTTCTGTTTGCACGATTGCTACAACCATTTGGAGCAACATTAGGTTTATTCGTCACAGAAAGCCAAATAGTCGCTCGCAAAGCGTAAAGAATAGTCGCGCTTTTTCAAACCAGCCTGTATAGAAGCACCGCATTTAAGCAAAATGCGTTGGTAGGATTCGACTCAAGGAGTTTTGAATGGCAAACGTTGTCGTGATCGGTTCGCAATGGGGTGACGAAGGCAAAGGCAAGATTGTCGATTGGCTTTCAGAGCGGGCTGATGTCATCGTTCGCTTTCAAGGCGGGCATAATGCCGGCCATACGCTCGTTGTTGATGGCGTCACCTACAAGCTTTCGCTTTTACCTTCGGGCGTTGTTCGTACGGGCAAGCTTTCCATTATCGGAAATGGCGTCGTTTTTGATCCTCACGCCTTCATCGCGGAAAAGGCAAAACTGGAAGCGCAGGGCGTTAAAATTACGCCAGAGACGCTGAAGATTGCCGAAAATACGACGCTTATTCTATCAATCCATGGTGAGTTGGACCGCCGCCGCGAAGCTTCGAATTCGGGCACCAAAATCGGCACGACGGGCCGTGGCATTGGACCTGCCTACGAAGACAAGGTTGGACGTCGCGCTATTCACGTTCTTGACTTGGCCGATCCCGATACACTGCCTGCAAAGATTGAACGTCTGCTCGCACATCATAATCCGCTGCGCCGTGGCCTTGGCATTGAAGAAGTTGACGGAGCAAAGCTTCTAGCCGAACTGAAAGATGCAGCCCCGCATATTCTGCCATTCATGGACCGCGTATGGTACGTCCTTGACCAGAAGAAGCGCGCAGGTGAGCGAATTCTCTTCGAAGGCGCGCAGGGAACATTGCTCGATATCGACCATGGTACTTATCCGTTTGTTACCTCGTCAAATACCGTGGCAGGTCAGGCATCGGCTGGCTCAGGCATCGGACCCGGTTCGCTGCATTACGTGCTTGGCATTACGAAAGCTTACACCACGCGCGTAGGCGAGGGGCCTTTCCCGACCGAGCAGCAAAATGAGGTCGGCGAGTTCCTCGGTCAGCGCGGCCATGAATTTGGCGTGGTCACAGGTCGCAAGCGGCGCTGCGGCTGGTTCGATGCGGTTTTGGTTCGTCAGGCTGTGGCAAATAACGGCATCAGCGGTATCGCTCTTACCAAGCTCGACGTCCTTGACGGGCTTGATGAGATCAAGGTTTGCACCGGTTATGAACTGGATGGCGAGGTCATTGACTATCTTCCGGCAGGCCAAGGCCAGCAGGCTCGCGTCAAGCCAATCTATGTGACATTGGAAGGCTGGAAAGATACCACGGCTGGTGCTCGCAGTTGGAGCGAGCTTCCTGCACAGGCAATCAAATATGTCCGCTACGTGGAAGAATTGATCGGTGCGCCGATCGCACTTTTGTCGACCAGCCCGGAACGGGACGATACGATACTTGTTACCGATCCGTTTCATGATTAGAGTCGTGCGGGTGGCTTGAGGTTAATCTCACAACAAAACCATAGGTTTGGGTGAATGGCAGATTTCGTTGCAGTACTGAGGAAGACAATTGACGGGCTTGCGGACCCAACTCCCGAGCTCCGTCAACGTGTATATGCAAAGGCTCGTGCAACGATCGAGCAAAAACTTGTCACATTGAATGCGCCTGAAGCCGTGTCGAAGCGTCAGATCGCTGCGATTGATGATGCCATTGCCGAAGTGGAAGCCAGTTTCGCACCGGTGGAGGAAAAGGCAGTGACCATTCCGGAGCCGCTGCCGGTTGCTCCACCACCACCCGTTCCAGATCTTGCACCGCCCCCCACTGCAAACACAAGGCAGGAAGCTGCCCCTTCGTGGTCACGGAGCGAGCCGGTTGCCGCTGCGCCAGTCTTTACGCCGATCGAATCGCAACCAGACGCGCTTGAAGATTTTCTTTCCAGCCAGGACAAGCCAAGTGCCGATAACGAAGAAGAGAACTTCCCAGGCGCGCCTGCCCGTTCGGACCTTTCTCGCAATGAGATTGACGAGAAAGAATTTGGCATCAGCAGTGTTGAAGATTCACGCAATGATTATGGAGTCTATACCCGCGGGCCGCTTAAACAAGCTGAGCCGAAACGGTCCTTTGCGCCGCTCTTGAGCATCGTTGCCCTGCTCGCTGTCGTCGCCGGTGTAGCTTATGCGGGTTATACTTGGCGAGAAGATATCTCGAAGCAGGCTGTTGCCGCCAAAGATTATATTGCCAGCCTGATGACCAGCTCTGAGCCCGAAACGGCCACAAATCCGGCTGAGACGGCTGCCAATCAGCCTGCGCCACAACAGCCAGCCAAACCCACGCAACCGGCAACGACGCCCACGGCAACACCCAACTCAACGGAGCCGAAGGGTGAGCCAAAGCTCACGCAAAGGCTGTTGCCTGATGGGCAGGAGATCGATCCCGGCCGTGCCAATGACACGCCGTCAGTGGGCGAAGGTACGTCTGTAGCGACCTCTACATCCGATCCGGCAGCGCAACCGGAAACGTCAGGTCAGCAACCTTCAGGACAGACCCAACCTCCTGCGGCCTTGCCGATTGGTCAAAAGGCGTTCTTCTATGAGGAACGATCCGGGCAGGATGCGCAAAGACGCGAAGAAGGTGGCGTCGTATGGTCCGTCGTCCAGGAATCTCCCGGCAATGATCTGCCGCCGGAGCCTGCGATTCGCGCTGAAGTGACGATTCCGGAGCTTGCGATCAAGTTGCGCATGATTATCCGCCGCAATGGTGACAAGACCCTGCCTGCAAGCCATCTCATCGAGATGATTTTCACGGTGCCTGAAGGTTTTGCCGGTGGCTCTATCGACAATGTTTCCCGCATGACTTTCAAGGACAGGGAAGAAGCGCCGGGCAGCCCGCTTGTCGCCATTCCAGCCAAGATCGCGGATAATTTCTTCATTATTGCGATGAACGATGCAAAAACGGCTGTCGATACCAACACTTCGCTGATGCGGCGCATGTCCTGGATTGATATTCCTATCGCATACAAGACTGGCCGCCGCGCGCTTATCACCCTTGAAAAGGGTTTGCCGGGCGAACGGGCCTTTGATGACGTGCTCAAATCATGGGCGACAAAGGTCGGCGGTTAATAGGTATAAAAAAGGCCGCTTAAGCGGCCTTTTTTAATTGAGTAAAGATGTCTGTCAGTTTGCGTCGGCACCACTGGAAACCAGCGCTTTCTGCTGGCGAATGGCTGCAGCCTTCACAGCATCCTGAACTTTTTCAAAAGCGCGAACTTCGATCTGCCGGACACGCTCGCGGCTGATGCCAAATTCGGTAGACAGATCTTCGAGCGTAATTGGATCGTCCGCCAATCGACGGGCTTCGAAAATCCGGCGTTCACGATCATTCAAGGACGACATGGCGCCGGAGAGCATTTCGCGACGATTTTCCAGCTCGTCCTGTTCGATGAGCATGGTTTCGGCACTGTCGTGATCATCAACCAGCCAATCCTGCCAATCGCCACCTGCCTCGCCATCCGAAGAACGGATTGGCGCATTAAGTGACGCATCGCCGGAAAGACGGCGGTTCATCGAGATGACCTCATCCTCGGACACGCTCAAGCGGGTTGCGATTTCCTTGACCTGTTCAGGATTCAGATCGCCATCATCCAGCGCCTGAATCTTGCTCTTTACCTTACGCAGGTTGAAGAACAGGCGTTTTTGATTGGCGGTCGTTCCCATTTTGACCAAGCTCCAGGAGCGCAGGACATATTCTTGAATGGAAGCTTTGATCCACCACATGGCATAGGTCGCCAGACGGAAACCACGCTCAGGCTCGAAGCGTTTGACGGCCTGCATCAGGCCGACATTGCCTTCGGAAATAACTTCGCCGATTGGCAGGCCATATCCGCGATAACCCATCGCAATTTTTGCAACGAGACGCAGATGGCTTGTTACCAGCTTATGGGCGGCTTTAGCATCAGTATGCTCCAGATACCGCTTGGCGAGCATGTACTCTTCCTGCGGTTCAAGCATTGGAAACTTGCGGATTTCTTCTAGGTAACGGGTAAGTCCGCCGTCACCGCCTAGAATACTTGGAAGATTTTGGGCCACAGAGCACCCCTCCTCATTTTGAAATGAACCTCCATTATCGGCAGGTTCGCAGCAACCACCCGCCCAGAAACATTGGCGCGAGCAGATTAATGCTATGCATATATAGGTATCATTTTGTCAAAAACACGGTGCATTTCGTCATGAAACAAAGCGTCACATAAATGTGAACAATCGTGTCATATATGTTCACCGAGCCAAACGCGCCAGAAGCCGAAAGGTTCCCTTGTTATTGATATCCGCGAAATGCCTCAAGCAGTTCAGCCATATCGGTGGGAAGCGGGGCTTCAAAACGCATAAGATCGCCTGTCACCGGATGTTCAAAGGCCAGAAGCCGCGCGTGCAATGCCTGGCGATTGAAGCCTTTGACAATAGATTGCAATGGCTCATCAAATTTATTTGCCTTGGTTTTGTACGCACCGCCATACTCCATATCGCCTACCAGCGGATGGCCGATATGAGTCATATGTACGCGGATCTGGTGTGTTCTGCCGGTCTCAAGCTGGCATTCGACCAAGGATGCAAGCGCTGTGGAATCTTCGCGAGCACCAAAACGTTCAAGCACTTCAAAATGCGTGACAGCATGGCGGGCGTCGTCCCGTTCTTCGTGAACAATAGCTTGTTTGGTCCGGTCTCGGTGCGAGCGGCCAAGATGGGCATCTATCGTACCAGTTGTTCTGTCGGGCGTGCCCCAGACTATTGCCAGATAAGCACGCTCAAGGTCTCCGGTGCGGCCATGATCAGCAAATTGTGCACTCAAATGCCGGTGGGCAAGATCGTTCTTAGCGACCACGATGACACCACTGGTTTCCTTGTCGAGGCGATGAACAATCCCGGGCCGTTTTACGCCGCCAATGCCTGATAGCGTATCCCCGCAATGGTGTATCAAGGCATTGACGAGCGTGCCGGACCAGTTGCCATTGCCGGGATGAACGACAAGGCCAGCCGGCTTGTTGATAACAATAAGATCTGTGTCTTCATAAAGAATATCGAGAGGAATGTTCTCCCCGGATGGCGCTGCATCTTCCGGTTCTGGAATTATGATCTCAATGCTCATGCCGTCGCGAAGCTTATATTTGGTCTCGCTGATGACTTTGCCGTCAATGGTTACCTGACCGCCGCCTATCAGCGCCTGAATACGATTTCGCGACAGGTCAGGCGCCAGTTGAGCAGACAACCAAGCGTCGAGACGCTTGCCCGCAGCATCGATATCGGTAATTAGCGCTTTCAAAAACCTAGTCCCTTCGTTACAGAGGCCTACCGCGCTGCGTCCGCTAGCCTAAGCGAGATGCGAGTGCGAGTTAAAACTCGGAGATGCCGTGCATGGCAAATATAAATCCAGACCTGGATGGCGAAGAACAGCCTCTGGACCCGGCAATGGAGCGGGTTCGCCGCAAGATGATCCGGCTGCTAGCTGTGTCCATCGGTATTATGGTCATTGGTCTTATGGCGGTGCTTGCGGCGATTGTCTACAAGATTAACCAGCCTGTAGCGGATGTACCAGTTGCGCCTAGCGTCGTTTCGCCCGGCCAGGCTCTTGGTGCAGCGCTGACGGGAGAATCGATTGTCCTAGATCCCGGCACCCGAATATTGTCGCACAACCTTTCCGATAACACGCTTTCACTGGAAACCAGATTGGCCAACGGCACTCGGCAAATCCTTATTTATGACATAGCGACCAAGCGCGTCGTAGCCCGTATTGCCGAAGCGACCGGTAATTAGGCAAAGAGTGTGGTGGTTGCAAATGACCATTGCACTTTTCGCCTGCCTTGATTATACCCGCGACATCGACTGCGATGCGCCCATCGTCTAGCGGTTAGGACGGCGCCCTCTCACGGCGCAAACAGGGGTTCGATTCCCCTTGGGCGTACCAATTCATCTTTATTGTCAGGTCTTTAAACCAGCGGGAAAATACGTCCCTGTTGGATCTGTTCGTCGACCCAATGCTGTTCATTTCCCCAAGAATGCCTTTTCCAGCCTTGCCAGCTGAAGCCGCAGAACTCAACACGGGTTGAATCCGTTCCGAGAGTTTCAATCACATAGCGGATAGCCAGTACTCCGGAGCTTGGAAAAACCTTACTGAAATCGCTGGTAGAGATATCAAGTATCCGGCAGGTTTCGTAGTAGAATTCGGCGGAGAGGACGGTCGTCTTTTTGCCCAGTGCCTGGACCTTTTTCAATGTTTCTGCCGTCCAATCTGCCTTGCGACCCTTTAAACGGGACAGGAGGTTTGGCCGCGGATGATACTGTCTGACGATTGACGGGTGGTAGGGGAGAATAATCTCCTTCGCATCTCGCACAAACGGCTCTTGCCAATAAGAGGGCGTTTCCAAACGTGCCTGCATTGATTTGCCGGAGTTCATCAGGAAGAGAATATCAGTCTTGCTGCCGGTCAATTCAGGAATGATAACAGCTTCATTGAACCGGATAACGATGTCAGCGCTATCTATGGCGTGAGCCACGCCCGGCCCTACAGGTCCATTGCCAACGATGACAATCCTTTTGAACAGACCTGAGAGCGAACGCGTCATTTTATCAGCCAGTTTTCTTTTTCTTGACCTGAGCCATGCGCGGTTTGGTTTCAAGACCGCTCTTATAGAGATTGTTGCGATCAAGGACCTTCACATCCCGTTCGCCGCACAAAGCCATCGTAATATCGAGCTCCTTGCGGATAATCTCCAACGCTTCCGTCACACCGGCCTTACCGCCAGCGCCCAGACCATAGAGAAAAGCCCGGCCAATGAAGGTTCCTTTGGCGCCAATGGCAAGTGCTTTCAGAACGTCCTGCCCAGAACGAATACCGCCATCAAACAGAACTTCAATCTTGTCACCGACGGCGTCGACGATTTCGGCAAGCACGGAAATGGAAGAGGGAGCGCCATCCAGCTGCCGTCCTCCATGATTGGACACGATGATTGCGTCAGCGCCCGTGGCCGCAGCAATTTTGGCATCTTCAACGTCAAGAATACCCTTGATGATGAGCTTGCCGCCCCATCTTTCCTTGATCCATGCCACGTCACTCCAGGAGAGGCGCGGATCGAACTGTTCAGCGGTCCAGACACCCAGCGACGCCATACTCTCTACACCCTTGACGTGACCGATGATGTTGCCGAACCCACGGCGTTTCGTTTTCAGCATGCCCATGCACCATTGTGGACGGGTCATCATCTGCCAGAGAAAGGATGGTGTTATTTTGGGTGGGGCGGACAGGCCATTGCGAATATCCTTATGGCGCTGGCCGAGAATTTGAAGATCCAGCGTTAGGACAAGAGCTGAGCATTTGGCCGCTTTGGCACGATCAATCAGATTATTGATAAAGTCGCGGTCACGCATGACATAAAGCTGAAACCAGAATGGTTTTTTCGTAACTGATGCAACGTCCTCGATAGAGCAGATGCTCATGGTGGACAGGGTAAACGGAACACCGAAATCTTCTGCGGCTTGAGCTGCGAGCATCTCGCCATCCGCATGCTGCATGCCGGTCAGGCCTGTCGGTGCCAATGCGACTGGCATTGAAACCGGCTGGCCAACCATTGTTGACTCCAAGGTCCGCTCTGCCATGTCGACAGCAACACGCTGACGTAATTGAATCTTGGCGAAATCCTCCTCATTGGCGCGATAGGTGCTTTCGGTCCAGGCGCCTGAATCAGCATAATCAAAGAACATTTTTGGAACGCGACGCTGCGCGATTCTTTTCAGGTCACCTATTTCCAGATTCTTGGCCATATTCTTCCCGCTTTAAATATCTGTTTTTCATATGAGTGGCTCGGTGAGGCAAGCACTTTGTACGCGATAATCATATACGAGTGAG
This sequence comes from Phyllobacterium sp. CCNWLW109, assembly GCF_037203905.1. NCBI lineage: Bacteria > Pseudomonadati > Pseudomonadota > Alphaproteobacteria > Hyphomicrobiales > Phyllobacteriaceae > Phyllobacterium > Phyllobacterium sp. CCNWLW109. The sequence continues at coordinate 856,894 of NZ_JBBCBK010000003.1, forward strand.
CGCTTCACGAGTAAATGGTTTGTCATTGTGATCGAAACATCGTTATGTTCAGCATATTCTTCACGCATGATCCATAGGACTCATTCTCATGTCAAAGCAACCACTTCTCATTCTCGGACCGCTTATGCCCTATCTCATTGAAGAGTTGGGTAAAAAGTACGAGATCGAGAAGCTATATGAGGAGAAGGATGCCCTGGGTTTTCTGCAAGCCCATGCGCCACGCTTTGAGGCGGCTGTGACGAGCACTTTCACGGGGCTGAAGGCAGACATGATTGACCTTCTAACCGCCGTGAAAATTGTTTCGTCATTTGGCGTCGGCACCGACTCTCTTGACGTGGCCTATGCCAATAAGAAGGGCATAAAAATTGCCAATACGCCGGATGTTCTTAACGAAGACACAGCAAACATGGCAATAACACTTTTGCTTGCCTCAACGAGAGACATCGTTGCCAATGACCGGTTTGTACGGGAAGGCCGGTGGGCGAAGGGCGAAGCCGCTCCTCTGGCGCTCGGTATTGAGGGAAAGAAAGTCGGGCTTGTCGGGCTGGGGCGGATTGGGAGCGTAATCGCGACCAAGCTCTTGGCTTTTGGCTGCGATGTTGTCTACCACACGCGTAACAAGAAGCCCGACATCTCATTTAAGCATTATGACAATCTGGTTGAGATGGCCGGCGACTGCGCAGCATTGATTGCTATCCTGCCGGGCGGCGAGGCAACGCAGGGTATCATTTCTCGCGAAGTTTTGCAGGCACTTGGGCCCCAGGGAACATTCATCAATGTTGCTCGCGGAACCGTCGTTGATGAAATTGCACTGGTCGAATTGTTGAAGTCAAAGGAACTCGGCCGGGCCGGTCTTGACGTTTTTGTTGACGAGCCCAACGTGCCTGCGGACTTGTTCGCATTGGATAATGTAGTTCTACAGCCGCATATGGGCAGCGCCACGGTTGAAACCCGCAAGGCCATGGCTGATCGTGTCGTCTCCAATCTGGATAATTATTTCGCGGCCAAGTAGGCCGCGAGCAACTTCCGTTCAGGCAAGAAAGCTTTAGCCGAAGACGACTGTCTTGTGGCCATTGAGCATAACGCGCGATTCAAGATGCTTCTTGACCGCGCGGGCCAACACTCGGCTTTCGATGTCACGGCCCGTGGCTACAAAATCTTCTGCGCTCATGGCGTGGGTTACGCGTTCAGTTTCCTGTTCGATAATGGGACCTTCATCAAGGTCGGGCGTCACGTAATGAGCCGTTGCACCAATCAGCTTCACGCCGCGCTCGAAAGCCTGGTGATAAGGCTTTGCACCTTTGAAGCTTGGCAGGAAGGAGTGGTGAATATTGATAACCTTGCCAAACAGCCGCTTCGAGAGATTGTCGGAAAGGACCTGCATGTAGCGGGCAAGAATCACAAGATCAGCACCAGTGTCTTTGACAATTTTGAGCAGCGCATCTTCTTGCTCTTTCTTGTTGTCTTTTGACACGGGAAGCACGTGATATGGGATGCCTTCGTGGTCGGCAAAACGTCGGCTGTCTTCATGATTGGAGACGATCGCTGCGACTTCCGCATCGAGCCAGCCTACCTTGATCTGATAAATCAAGTGCAGCAAAGCGTGGTCGAAACGCGAGACCATGATAATGATTCTTGGCTTCTTTGATTGATCGATGAGGCTTGTCTTCATATCGAAGCGAGTAACAGCAGGTTTGAGCGCTCGCTCTACATCGTCTTTCGATGTTCCTTCGGCAGCCGTAAACGCAATGCGCATGAAGAAGCGGTTGGTTTGGCGATCCCAGAACTGATTGCTTTCAGCAATATTGGCATCCATGCCTGCCAGTTCTGTGGTTACCGAGGCAACAATTCCTGGCCGGTCTTCACAGGTAAGCGTCAGGACATAATTCTGGTCTGGCATGGGAACTCCGTCTGTCGTCATTCAGTGATCTTGGCAATTGTGCGGGATCATAGGGGGCACCGTTGAAATGCGTCGACACAAAAACGAAGTGCTCAGTCCTTTTTCCGGCATCCTTGACCGAGGCGATTATCTTTTGTCGATTAGATGATGGATTGCATCAGGAGTCAGGCTTGATACCATACCATCGGGGTGTGTAAGTCCATTCCCCGCCATCCGTTTTGGGAAAACTGCGCGTTAATGACGAGCCGACAATGATGACCGTGCGCATGTCGACCTGTTCTGGCGTTAAGTCTTCCAGCCGTATCGTCCGCAGGGTCTCCGCCGGGCGGCCAATATCACGGCCCAGGACAACCGGCGTATCGGGATTGCGATGCTGGCGCAGCAACTCTATTGCCCGGGGCAATTGCCAGGGCCGCGGCTTGGAAATCGGATTGTAAAAGGCAAAAGCAAAATCTGCTTCGGCGGCCAGTGAAATGCGTTTTTCGATAATCTCCCAAGGCTTCAGATTATCCGACAATGAAATGATGCAAAAATCATGACCAAGGGGCGCACCGCTTTTGCTCGCTGCAGCAAGTGCAGCAGAGACACCCGGCAATATTTCCAGCTCTACACTATGCCATGCAGGATTGTCGGAGTCGTGCAAAGCTTCGATCACCGCTGCAGCCATGGCGAAAACGCCGGGGTCACCGGAAGAAACCATGACCACGGACCGGCCTGTTGCAGCAAGTTCAAAAGCATGGCGGGCACGCTGCATCTCTTCGCGATTATCGGTCGCATGGATGGTCTGGTTGGGCCGAAAGGTTCCAGCCATGCGAATATAGGTTTCATAGCCAAGAATGTCTTGAGCCTGTTGCAGTGCATGTTTGACGGCGGGAACCATAAAATCGGGATTGCCCGGGCCAAGACCTATAACACTGAGTTTTCCTCGTGGACGAGTCTGATCGACCTGCGCTGTTGATTGAAATACCAATTCATTTTCGCCTGCGACCACGTCATCGGGTGTCACCCGGATAAGCAATTCGCCCTCATCATTCAGCGGCAGACGTGCATCGGCAAGCCAGGGCGCACTTCCTTCTATGCGCACGGTCTTTCCGGCAAGCATATCGGCAATGAACTTCTTGGCATTTCCGGGATTCTTCAGCTGGAATTCGGGCGGTGGATTTAGCAGGCATGTCCCGAAACGAAGCTCGCCGGAGGTAGTGATAGCAGCTGGAACATTGAGAATCGTAGCAATCTGGCGCGCCAGAATATTGACGCCAGTCGTTCCGCCGAGCAGCGGGACCACTGTGCTACCATCATCCGCGACGGCAAGTACAGGCGGCTCCCCGCCCTTGTTCTCCAAGATGGATGCGAGCGAACGAATGATAATTCCTGCCGAGCAAAGTGCGATAATGGGATGGCCTGCCTGATAAAGCTGGCGGACAGTGTCACCAAAATTTTCGAAGCTTTCGTCAGCCCCTTCGACGCGCGTATCAAGCCCGTAGATGGTGCTTCCATCCAAGGCCGACTTAATTTGCAATGCTGTTTGCAAACCTAAGGCGGAGAGAACCAAAATAATGGGGGAGGCCATCATTCGCCGTTGCCTTGCCACTTTTCTCCGGGAACCAGAATCAGCGAGAAGTAGGGGGATGACGCCGGATCCACTTCGCTGAGCGGTACGATTTTCTGGGCGTCCATAGTCGCCCGTTCAACGTAAAGTGCGCGGTCCATCAGGCCGAGCTCAGCAATAACATCACGCACCTTTGCGAGGTTTTTGCCAAGCTTCATAATCGCTGCGGCTTCCGTGGCGGCAAGTCTTGTCTTCAATTCTTCCGCCGAAAGCACTCCGGAGAGAACCGTCAGGGTTTGATTGCGGTAGACAAGCGGTGCGCCAAGAACTGCCGCGCCACCCAGGATCGAACACACACCGGGCACGACCTCTGTCTGATAGTCTTCGGCCAGGCGATCATGGATATACATGAATGAGCCGTAGAAGAAGGGATCGCCTTCAGCGATGACTGCCACATCTGATCCCGCATCCAGATGAGTGCGCAAAACGCCGGTGATTTCGCTGTAAAAATCGCTGACAATCGCCTCATAATTCATGTGGGCTGGCAATATCTCGGTTGTAACCGGATAAATCAGCGGCACCAGCAACTGGCTGTCGCTGAGGTATTTTTCAACAATGGTCAGAGCATTACCCTTTTTGCCCTTTGCGGCATGGTAGGCTACGACCGGCGCAGACTGAAGTAGCCGCAACGCCTTCAATGTGATGAGCTCCGGATCGCCGGGACCGACGCCCAGTCCGAACAGTCTTCCCTGCGCCGCCATTATTCTTTCTCCGACGCAAGCGCATTAATGGCGGCTGCAGCCATGGCGCTGCCACCACGACGCCCATGAACAACGACAAAAGGAATGCCATGGGTATTTTCGGCAAGCGCAGCTTTTGATTCCATTGCACCGACAAAGCCAACTGGAAAGCCAAGCACCAGTGCGGGACGCGGAGCGCCTTCCTCAATCATTTCGAGAAGCCGAAAAAGCGCGGTTGGAGCATTGCCAAAGGCAACGACAGCCCCCTCCAGATGAGGATGCCAGAGTTCAAGAGCCGCAGCAGAGCGTGTGTTACCCATCTCCATTGCCAGTGCTGGCACGGAGGGGTCGTTCAATGTGCAGATGACTTGATTATCACGAGGCAAGCGGGCGCGTGTGACGCCCTCCGCAACCATGCGCGCATCACACAAGATCGGTGCGCCTGCAAGCAAGGCGTTTCGTCCTGCTGTCGCAGCGCCATCCGAAAATGCCAGATCCTCAATCACATCAACCATCCCGCAGGCATGGGCAACGCGCACGGCAAGTTTTTCCAGATCGGCAGGAATGCGGCTTAGGTCAGCCTCAGAGCGAATAATAGCGAAGGAGCGATCATAGATCGCTTGGCCATCGCGAATGTAGTCAAGCATGTGATGGCCCCCCGGAGCCGAAATTAGCGCCGATCAGTTCGGCCGATTCCTCGATAGTGCGGTTGCTAGCCAATAGCTTGCCAAATCGCGACGGTCCATTGGTCGCTTGCAGAAAGATATCATAGCGACCCGATGAGGTTGCTACGAGCGTTACGGGTTTTGCCATAGGTGAGGCGCAGGACTTGCTGCATCCGGTAAGGTGTATTTGCGGCATCTCGGATTTGCCGGCAAGCAGGGCGGCGAGGCGGATGCCATCCGATCGCGTCGCTGCCAGCGCGGATTTGCAGCCAGCCGATCCGGAGCAGCTGATCATCGTTGCAATGGGCTCCAGAGGATCACTGGTAAGCCCAAGTGCACGCAGTGCTTCGAGCGCATCTTCGGCATGATCCTTCGCGACTCCGGATAAAAGCACACTTTGCCATGGCGTAAATTGCAGCGCCCCTGAGCAGTAACGATCGGCAATCGCGGCCAGATTACGCAGTATATCGGGATTTAAGCGACCAAGTGGTGGCATTGCACCGACCATCTGGAAATTCGCATTGGAGGTTTTCACGATACCCAGATGACCATTTGTCTGCGGTGGGGTCCTGCGCCACTGACCGAGATCTGCATTGCGGAGAGACTCGTCTAATCGCCCCTCAACACGACCAATAAAGTGATCCCGGCCCAAATCCGCAAGCATATGGCGTAAACGCGATGCATCTGGATTGGCAATGTTCCATTCGATGAAAAGATCGAGAATGGCGGTTACCAGTTCGAAGGATTTCTCTGTGCTGACTAGTCCCAGAGCGGATTGATCCCCTGCAAGAACAGGGGGAGTGCCAGCGACACCAAGGGCGTAGGCAGAAGCCGGATTTTCCGGGTTGATCGGGCTTAGCCAAAGATCATGCGGATGAGTGACCATAGCAACATCCTCACCTCCATCGATGAGTATACAGAATTTGGGTGAGAGCGTCTGATAGCGAGGGTTTGTCTGCAATTCTGTCAGAATGCGCGTAGCCAGAGGCCTGATGTCGCTTTTTTTATCGTCTTGTCCGACAAGCGGGCTGATCATGACATTGCGTATGTCATCCCCCTTGTCAGTCAGAGGCCCCAACCCGAGCGCGAGCAAACTGTCGACAAGCGCGTCTTCGCTGTCCGGGCGAACGCCGCGGATTTGCACATTTGCCCGATTGGTAATGTCGATGATTCCATTACCAAACTCTTCAGCGGCCCGGGCTATCCCTTTTGCCTGATCGGAAGTGAGGTTGCCGAACGTCAGTTTTACCCGGCATATTCCGCCATCCAGCGCTTGTGCCATACGAAACAACCCCGGACAGGCGGAGCGCCGGTCATGGACTAAAGTTTTGCGGACGGGTTTCATTATCAGGCTCATGGCTTTGACGGTTTTACAGGATGGCGCAGGGTGTGCCAACCATCCTCATCGCTGTAACCTTCGTTGACCCATCTTGCGCTTTCGGGCATGCATGGCATTGAACTTTCAACGGGATAGATGATGGCGCAGTGGCTTACGATAATCGGGATTGGTGAAGACGGATATGAGGGGCTTGGGCAGAATGCACGGGCCGCCCTGAAGGCTGCGGGCACCATATTCGGCGGCAAGCGTCACCTTGATCTCCTGCCCGAAGAATTTGGCGCGAAGCGTATAGCATGGCCGACACCGTTTTCAGACGCCTATGCGATGCTGCTTGCCTTGCGTGGAAACGCAGTTGTCGTTCTGGCAAGCGGCGATCCGATGCATTACGGCATGGGGGCAACGCTCACGCGGTACCTGAGCGCGGACGAAATGCTGGTTTTGCCTTCGCCTTCATCATTCTCGCTTGCTGCTGCTGCCATGGGTTGGCCTATACAAGACATAGAGTTGCTCAGTGTTCATGGACGAGCGCTCGAAACGTTGGCGAAGTCCTTTGTGCCTGATGCAAAGCTACTTATTCTCAGCAATGATGGTGAAACGCCTACCCATGTGGCACGGCTTTTGATCGAGTCGGGCTTTACTACGGCTCGTCTGACTGTGCTCGAGCATTTAGGAGGCGAGAATCAACGGCGCATTGATGGTGTTGCACAAAGCTGGAACCAATTGCGTTGTGCAGACCTCAATGTTCTTGCAGTGGATTGTGGGCAGCCTGATCAATTCTCGCTCTCATATCCCCTTATGGCGGGTCTGTCAGACGAGGCTTACCAACATGACGGGCAGTTGACGAAGCGGGATGTGCGAGCAGTAACCTTGGCGCATCTGGCACCCTTGCCGCGCGAATTGCTTTGGGATGTCGGAGCAGGATGCGGCTCGATCGGCATTGAGTGGATGCGCTCGCACCCGACATGCAAGACGATTGCGATCGAGGCCGACGAGAAGCGGCAGGCTCTGATTATCCAGAATAGTAAAACGCTTGGCGTGCCCGGCCTCGAACTTGTGCGGGGGCAAGCGCCGGATGCACTGGCGGAGCTCAACACTCCCGATGCGATTTTCATCGGCGGTGGCGTGACTGATCCCGGGGTTTTGGATGCATGCTGGCTTGCATTGAAGCCGGGTGGCAGGCTTGTCGCAAATGCTGTTACCATTCAAAGCGAAATGGCGCTGGTCGGTTGGCGGGAAGTGCATGGTGGAGATCTCATCAAGCTAAGCGTGTCGCATGCGCAGCCGCTTGGAAGCTTTGATAGTTGGCGATCAGCCTTGCCCGTTACTATTTATACCGTTCGCAAGCAGGTGTAAGGAGTTCGCGACAGGATTAAGACAGGATTATGCTTTCTAAGGGTAGTGGGAGATTGCATTCGGGTGGAAATTCATATTCTTAACGTAATAAAAAACGTTGAAGTCCCGTCCTGATGGCAATCAGGGAGTCAGGAGCAGGAAACACGCATGGCAACTTATAAATATTTCATCTGGCCAATTCTTTTCACAATTTTCGGATTGGCGGCCGGGGCCTGGATAGGCTTCATCTACTCCGGAAATATACAGGGCGCATTGTCGGTGCTGTTTATCTGCGCTGTGCTTGGTGTATTGGAAATATCGCTGTCATTCGACAACGCCATCGTAAATGCCAAAATACTCAAGGACATGGACCCGGTCTGGCAGCATCGCTTCCTGACATGGGGCATCATCATAGCCGTTTTCGGCATGCGCATTGTTTTCCCGCTTGCCATTGTGGCAGTTGCCGCCTGGATTGATCCGATTTCCGCGATGAAACTGGCCATCTCCAATCCTGAAGAATATGCGCGCATAATGAAGGAGGCGCATGTCGGAATTGCTGCTTTTGGCGGTACTTTCCTCCTGATGGTGGGGCTTAAATTCTTCTTCGATCATGAGAAAGACGTTCATTGGATCAAGCTCATCGAAAGCCGTGCATCCCGCTTTGCATCAATTCAGGGCATTGAAGTCGGCGTTGTTCTTGTCCTGATCATTTTCTTCTCCCGCCAACTCGTTGGAGAAGACTCGGTAACGTTCCTGACATCGGCCATTTACGGGCTGCTTACATTCCTTGTTGTCGAAGGTATTGGTGCCGTACTGGACGCCACTCAGGAGCAGATGGATACTGTTCACAAGGGTGGATTGGGCGCATTCCTGTACCTCGAAGTGCTGGATGCGAGTTTCTCTTTCGACGGTGTCATTGGCGCTTTTGCCCTTTCAACCAACCTTTTTGTCATCGCCATCGGCCTTGGTATCGGTGCGTTCTATGTAAGGTCGCTCACCATCATGCTGGTCGAAAAGGAAACGCTCGGTCAGTATCGATATCTGGAGCACGGCGCATTTTATGCGATCCTCGTTCTAGCAGTCATCATGTATTGCCAGACACTGTTCCACATTCCGGAAGTAATCACCGGTCTGATTGGTGCAACGCTGATAGTATTCTCGCTGGTTTCGTCGATCATTTATCGTCGCCGTAATCCGGAAGCTATCGAAGCTTAGCCGTTTGACGGAACTATCCGAGCGCCATAGGGGTTGAACCTTCTTGCCAAAAGGAGACCACGCCTATGGAACTTGATCCCCAGAACTCCCTTTCCGCCATTCAGGCAGCGATTGATCAAGCCAGAGTGCTGATCGTCACCTATTCATTCTCTGTCATAGGCGCGATCTTGTTGCTGGTCGTCGGCTTTCTTGCCGCTCGTTTGGTAGAGCGCTGGGTCTATGCTGGACTTGGGCAGGTGAGCGGGTTTGACATGACGCTGCGCCGGTTCTTCTCAAAGATTGCGCGCTATATGGTCTTAGGCCTTGTAATCGTTATGGTTCTTGGTCAGTTCGGAATTCAAACCGCGTCGATGATAGCTGCCATTGGTGCAGTCGGTCTGGCCATTGGCTTGGCGCTGCAGGGAACCTTGCAGAATATTGCTGCGGGGATCATGTTGCTTGCGCTTCGTCCTCTGCGTATTGGCGAATATGTAGAGGTCGGCAGTATTTCCGGCACGGTCGAGGAAATCGGACTATTCGCAACACGTTTGCGCTCTGCCGATGGTATATATTTGCTTGCGCCAAATTCAACTCTTTGGACTCAGCCGGTGAAGAATTTCACGCGCAATGGTGCAAGACGAAATGACATCACGGTTACTATTGATAATGCTGACGACTTCGACGAGATACAAGCAACGCTGACCGCTCTTGCCGTAAACAGTCCTTATGTGAAAGAAACCCCCGCCCCGGATACATTCATTGCTGAGTTGGGCGAAACGACGATGAGTGTAACGCTACGATATTGGACTACCGTCCCGGATTTTCTGTCCGCAAAAATCGAGCTGAACAAGAGCGTAAGAAAAGCGTTGAATGTCAAAGAATAGCGGATAATCAAATCATTTGCATGGCGTCGGTAAGTGATCGGTTTTCATGGATGAAATACCAAAAAATAATCTGTGCCAGGCCACTATTGCCATAGCGGAGCATCAATTCTTGTAATTGGCCTTGCGCAGCAAGAGGTTTCAAGTCTAGGAACGTTCCATCCATTTTCTCCTTGTTTGGTGACCTCTTGCAGACGATCTCAAAGCCTCAAATAGCTTCGTATATATTGGCACTTGTCGCACTTGTAGGCGCCCTTCAACTTGGATTGCTTTCCGCGCTTCTGGCTGGACTTCTGGTCTATAGTCTGGTGCATATGGCCGCCCCTTTACTTGGAAGAATGGGCGTTTCCAATGGTTTAACAAGAACATTAGCGCTGGCGATACTTGCGCTAATTTTTATACTTCTCGTCGTTATTGGTGTGATGCGGGGCATGGTGCTGCTGACCGATGGGTCGGAAGGCATAGTTTCACTGTTCCAAAAAATGGCTGAGATCATTGATACAGCGCAGCTTCATCTGCCGACTTGGGCGCGTGACTATTTTCCATCCAACCTTGAAGAGCTGGAAAGCTTTGCCGCCGCATGGTTACGCAATCATGCCGGGCAATTACAGCTCGTCGGTCGCGATATTGGTGTCCTGCTCATACGGATCATCCTTGGCATGGTCATTGGTGGATTGATCGCGCTGACATCTGTATCGCCGACCAAAAAGCCCGGCCCTCTGGCTGTAGCCCTGACAGAGCGCGCAGCATTGTTAAGCAATGCATTTCGCAATATCGTCTTTTCGCAGTTGCGTATTTCTGCGTTAAACACATTTTTTACCGGAATTTTCCTGGCCGTAGTATTGCCAGCGTTTGGCATTCACTTGCCATTGGTCAAGACCATGATTGCAGTAACATTTTTTGTCGGTTTGCTTCCAGTCATAGGCAATTTGATATCAAACACTGTAATCGTCATTGTTGCGCTCAGCGTTTCCTTCGGGGCCGCGGTCGGATCTCTCGCATTTCTGATTATTATTCATAAGCTTGAGTATTTTATGAATGCGAAGATTATTGGGTCGCGCATCAAGGCTGCCGCCTGGGAATTGTTGCTTGCAATGATTGTTTTTGAAGCCTGGTACGGCATTGCTGGACTTGTCGCTGCGCCTATCTACTATGCTTATCTCAAGGACGAGCTGAAGCTGCGCGGCTTGATTTAAATGGCGGCGATATGTCTGTTGGCCAATGTCGCGAAGCGCGCCCATTCAACCAAGCACAACTAAAACACATCCTTGGATTGTAAATTTTGGGCAAGAATCGAAGGTTTTTCAGCAAATCTTCGGATCTTTCCGGGAAAAGAGAGGCGGGTCCCGATTTTCTCTGCCACTTTTTCACATATTTGAGAGGCCGTTGGGGCAGTCCTATAAATTCCACTGGCCCGACCGGCACCATCATTATAAGTTACATGTAATTTGAAATCTGGAGTTGCACATGTCGTCATTTCCAAATGAGGTTCGTTCCATCCTCAATCGAGTCATTGGATCTTCTCCGGCTGACCTTCGTCTGGTTGCCCAGCGTCTGCATGACCATGCCGTTGAAGAGCGTATGCCCGTTGACGAGGTGAAAACAAATCTCGCGCTGCTGGGCTATGCCACGATTTCAGATTTTTGCCGTGATCTCGATTTGCCGCCTCATGTGGCAGAGCGCTGGGAGCGTTTTGGCGTATCATCAGAGATGAAACAGGTTTTCGGCATGCTGCTTAATCAGCGTAAAAAGTTTGCCGCTGCCGCGGCCGAGTTTGAAGCCATTACCCATGTCGGCCTGATGGATTTTTTACGCAGCCGAGGTGTGCTTTAAAATAAGTCGAGCCGATCTATCGAATGTCTTGTCATAAGCTTGACGATCAGCCCCGTTATGGGTTCCGGACCGGGCCTTTCGGTTCTAAGACCCTGATCAAGATGAGATGCGAACACTAAAATCTGTCGGCTAAGTTTTCTAACCGTCACCGGGTCTCCAGCGATTTTTTATGAATTCAGTTTTGTTTGTCACATAAGTTTCATTGTTCAAATGTATTTGACAAAAGACAATTGAACATGGACACTCCTCCGGCATGACAGGTCGAAAAGAACCTGGAATGCACGGAGGAGGATTTTTCGTGGGCACATGTCCCCCCGATTAAACCGAATCCCCTTTGGGAGGAGAAAAAATGAATAAGTTTCTTAAAATGACACTCGGCGTGCCAGCTCTTTTTGCTGTGTCGCTGGCTTTTGGTGCGGCCAATGCTGAAACGCTTAGCCTTTACACATCACAGCCCGATGCTGATGCAGCGAAAACCGTCGAGGCCTTCCGCAAGGTTAATCCAGATATCGAGGTGCAGGTGTACCGGTCCGGTACAAGCGATATTTTGAGCAAGCTCGCGGCCGAGTTTTCTGCCGGTGCCACACAGGCCGACGTATTGCTGATCGCCGATGCGGTGAGCATGGAAGGCCTGAAGAAACAGGGTAAATTGCAGGCCTATGAGAAGGCCAATGTCGAAGGTTTCAGCAAAGACTCTTTTGATAAGGACAAGACCTATTTCGGTAGTAAGCTGATCACTACAGGCATCGCCTATAATTCAGCTGCAACGGCCAAGCCCGAACATTGGGCAGACCTTGCCAAGCCGGAATATAAGGGCATGATCGTGATGCCAAGCCCGCTTTATTCTGGTGCCGCAGCCTATCTGCTGAGCGGTTTCGTCGGCAATCCCGAACTTGGCTGGGACTATTTCGACAAGCTCAAGGCCAATGAAACAGTAGCCGTACGCGGCAATGGTGCTGTGCTGAAATCTGTAGCCAGCGGCGAGAAGCCTTATGGCATCCTTGTCGATTTCATGGCGCTGAATGCAAAGGCCAAAGGCTCTCCGGTTGAATTCGTTTTCCCCTCGGAAGGTGTTCCTGCGGTGACGGAACCAGTCGCGATCATGTCTGGCACGAAGAACCTTCCTGCCGCGCAGAAATTCGTAGACTTCATCCTTTCGGATGATGGACAGAAACTGGCGCTTGCACAGGGCTATCTGCCTGCCAAACCATCGATTGGCCGTCCTTCCTGGCTGCCTGAAGGTGTTGAAATCAAGGTAATGCCAATCGAGACTCTGAAGGTTCTCGAAGCGACTGACGCTGACAAGGCGAAATTCTCCGGAATGTTCGGCGGCTAAAACTATTCCGGCAAGAGAGTTCAATTGAGTTCTCTTGCCGTTTCCAGTTTGGCAATCGCGCTGTGCGTGGTTCGTCCTTCGACTAGCTCAGGATAGCTCACCATGAGAAAGTGGTGGTTTGCAAAGGGCATTGTTCTGAGACGTTGCAGATAGGTTTTGCAACTATCCACCCTCTTCATGGTGAGCTTGTCGAACCACGCACGGCAAAAATGCAATATGGGACTGTGAATGACTATATTTGCTGAAAAGCGTCAGGGTACTGATACAGCCCTGATTGCAGGGGTGGCGGTCATTGTCGCGATGCTTTCCATCGTACCAATGCTGCGTCTTGCTTTCGAGATCGTCATGCCGCAAGGCAGCCTTTCTGCGGCACCGCTTCGCACGGCACTTTCCGGTTCGGCCACCTGGACCGCCACGTGGCACTCATTGCAGGTGGGCATAGGCGGCACATTGCTGGCAGTTATTCTTGGCACTGCCGTTGCCCTTCTGGTGAGCCTGACCAATGTGCGCGGTCGCAGCACTTTCGTTCTGCTCTATGTCGTTCCACTTCTCATCGCCCCGCAAGTCACGGCACTGGCCTGGCTGCAATTGTTCGGGCCTGCCAGCCCGTTCCTCAAGCTGATTGGCATGGCGCCAGCGCTGGGCAGCAAAAATCCGCTCTATTCGACGACCGGCATAATTGCACTGCTTGGCGTGCAATATGGCCCCCTGGTTTTCCTGATGGTTCGGGCCGGTTTGCGCAAGCTGCCGCGTGAACTGGTGGAAGCCGCCTTAAGCAGTGGTGCAAGCCGTCTAACGGTACTTCGTACAATCATCCTGCCACTGATGACGCCATCCATCATTGGTGCCACCGCATTGGCTTTTGTTTCCTGTGTGGGCAATTTCGGCATCCCGGCATTTCTTGGCATCCCGGCAGGCTATCTCGTCTTGCCGACATTGATCTATCAGCGGCTGGCTGGCGGTGGTCCCGCTGTTCTTTCCGAAGTTGCTGTTCTTTCCATGCTCATCGGGCTCATCGCCATGGCCGGAATCCTTGCGCAGGATTATGCCTCCCGCCGCCGCGATTATCGTATCGCTTCCACCTCCCTGCCTGCCGCGCCCTTCGAGCTTGGGCGCTGGCGCGCTTTGGCGGAATTCGCCATGTGGCTATTGATTGTCATTGTGCTGGTTCTGCCGATTGTCGGATTGTTTTTGACCTCGCTTGTCGCGGCATATGGCGTGCCGCTAAGCATGAAGACAGTCACGCTTGCCAATTACGCTTTTGTGCTGTTTGACCACGCGGCGGCGAAACGCGCATTTTTCAACAGTTTCGGTCTTTCCCTTGCCGCAGCGGCCTTCGCAGTGCTCGTCGCAGTCCCGCTTGGCTATCTCATCACCTGGCGCAAAAGGTGGTGGACGAAGTTCCTGAATCTCTCCGCAGAATTGCCCTATGCACTGCCCGGCGTGGTTCTGGCTATTGCCTCGCTGCTCTTGTTCCTGAAGCCACTGCCGATCATCGGCTTGCAGATCTACAATACAATCTGGATCATTCTCTACGCCTATCTTGCGCGGTTTCTCGTATTGGCATTGAGGCCCACAATCAGCGGCCTGCATCAGATTGACCGCTCGCTTGAAGAGGCGGCGCAAGTCGCCGGTGCCGGACTTATAAGGCGCATGCGAACCATCGTATTTCCGCTCGTCGCGCCCGCGACGCTTGCCGGCGGCGTGTTGATCTTCATGACGGCCTTCAGCGAATTGACCGTTTCAGCCCTGCTATGGGCTTCCGGCTCGGAGACGATCGGTGTGGTGATCTTCTCCTTTGAGCAGGGCGGCGATTCCAACTACGCCGCCGCCATATCAACCCTGACAATTGTCGTGATTTTTGCGCTGATGCTGTTGACCAATCTGTTTGCACGCAGCCTTCCAAACGGAGTTCTGCCATGGCGGGATTGAAAATTGAAAATGTGACCAAGACATTTGGCGACTATGACGCCTTGTCGAATGTCTCGCTGGATGTCGCCAATGGCGAATTTGTCGCCGTGCTCGGACCTTCCGGCTGCGGGAAGACGACGCTCTTGCGCCTTGTTGCCGGTTTTGAACAGGTCAATCAGGGCACAATCACCGTTGGCGGGAAGGAGATGTCCAACCCGAAATTGAACGTCCCGCCTGAGCAAAGACGTGTCGGTATCGTTTTCCAGAATTATGCCTTATGGCCGCATATGAGCGTTTCAGAAAATGTTGGCTATAGTCTGAAAGTGGCAAAGGTCGACAAGGCAGAGCGGGACCGGCGCATTTTGGAAGCGCTCGAACTGGTCGATCTGCAAGGATATGGCGATCGCCGCCCGGCCAATCTTTCCGGCGGGCAAAGACAGCGCGTGGCTTTGGCCCGGTGCCTTGTGTCAGCGCCATCGCTGGTATTGTTTGATGAGCCGCTTGCCAATCTGGATGTGCATTTGCGCGCCTCGATGGAAGATGAGTTTGCCTCGTTCCATAAACGCACGGGCACGACGATTATTTACATTACCCATGATCAGGCCGAAGCCATGGCTCTGGCGGATCGTATTGCTGTCATGGACAAGGGGCATCTCGTGCAGTTTGCAACGCCGCGCGAACTTTATGAACAACCGGCGACGCCCATGGTGGCTTCGTTTATTGCCCAGGGTATGGTGTTTCCGGCCAAAGTTCTGACTGTCGAAGAAAACGGGCAATGCAAGGTGGAAGTGCTCGGACAGGAGGCTGTTTTCCGCTGCCGTCCCGGCCAAGGCGTGACAGGCGATGCAAAGGTGTGCATTCGTGCCGCCGATATCATCCCGGCAGCCAAGGACGGAATCGAAGTTTCCGTGAAGCGCAGCATCTATCGCGGGGGAGGCTCCCGCATCGAGGCAGTTGCTGGCAATGAAACACAGGAACTGCATTTCGATCTGGCTGATCCGAAGCGGCTTGCCGAAGGAGAAACGACACGCATTGCCATCGCCTCGGGCTGGGTCATACCGGAGGCAAATGTCTGATGCGGATTGATCTACATGGCGGTTTTGGCGAAAAAGGCCGGACCAGTGTCGGCATTTCGGGCGGCGGCAAGCGCATACTTCTGGATGTTGGCATCAAGGTTGGGGCGACGGGCCGCGACTATTATCCGGCAATTGACGATGCAGCGATTGCCAAGCTTGATGCCGTCTTTGTTTCCCATGCGCATGAGGATCATATTGGCGGGCTCGCATGGCTGCTTTCACGCGGATTTCGTGGCCGAATTTTCATGACGGCGGAAACGTCATTGGAAGCGTCTGCTATGCTCGGGCAATATGGCGAGCAGGGTCACATGCAGGCCTTCGAGATTGCCGCTCATTCTGCTGAAGTTTTTACGGCGGGTGATATCATTGAGCTTGGAGAGCTGAGCGTTTCGACCGGACGGTCCGGCCATGTGGCAGGCGGTGTATGGTTTGCGGCAAGTGATGGAGCCAAGTCCGCTGTTTACACCGCCGATGTGGTGCCGGACAGCGCGGTTTTCGCAATGGATGCAATTCCGCGCTGCGATCTGCTGGTGCTTGATGCCTCCTATGGCGATGATGCCATATCGAGCGATGAGCGCGTTTCCGCGATCCGGCAATGGATCGAGATGCAACCGAATGGTTGCCTGCTGCCCGTGCCGCTTTCCGGTAAGCCGCTGGAACTGATGGCTATCCTGCCTCAGCGCTTTGCGATTCATGCAAGCATGCGCGATGCTGTGGCGGCGCAGATCGCTGCAAGAGATGCTTTCCATCCAGGCATTGGAGCAGAGCTGACACAGCGGCTGGCCAAGGCGCTGGACTGGTCGGAATTGGATGCTTTGCCGGACTGCCCGCTCATGAGTTTCGATGGCATGGGAAGCGCCGGCCCATCGGTGGAGGCAATCAAACGCGCGGCAGATCAAGGATATCCTATTCTGCTTACGGGGCATATTCCACCCAATACACCTGCTTCTGCTTTATTTGAGGCAAAGCGGGCAGAGTGGATAAGGCTGCCGACCCATCCGACCCGGCAAGGCAATGTGGCGATATGGGAAGGGGCAGGGCGTCCTGCAACGCTAGGGCATTCCTGCTCGCTCGCTTCGCTAAGTGCATTGAAACAATATCTGCCTGCGCTAAACGATACGGTGCGCACCGGCGACCATATCGACGTATAGAAGGCGAATACGATGAGAATTCTGGTTTGCAACGATGACGGGATTGACGCGCCGGGACTGGCAGTACTGGCAGAGGCGGCCAAGCTGATAACGGATGATGTCTGGGTAGTCGCGCCGGATGGCAAGCGCACTGCCGCAGGCGCTTCGATCACCGTTGGCAAACCTTTGATAATGCGGGAGCTCGCACCCAAACGCTATTCCTGTTCTGGCACGCCTGCCGATTGTGTCGTCACCGCGATGAGCTGGCTGTTCAAGGATGAGGACCGGCCCGATCTGGTGCTTTCGGGCATTAATGATGGGCGGAACGTAGGCGAGGATCTGGCCTATTCCGGTACACTGGGCATTGCCCGGGAAGCCTCATTTTGGGGCATTGCCGCAATCGGCTTTTCGCGGGTGAAGAAGCCGGAGCAGACGGAGAATGACGTTAAGTGGCTGGCAGATTTTGTTCGCACCCTTTGGAACGAGCGTGATGAATGGGTGCTGGAAGGGCATTGGCTGAGTGTCAATCTGCCGACCCTGTTGCCAGCGGACATTCGCCAGCCGCGCATAGGCCGCGACAAGATCGCGCTACGCTCGGAGGTGGTGAGCGCGGAGGGTGAATTGACCACGCTGATTGTCCCGCGCGGCCGCGCTCACACCAGCGAAGAGGGCGACGACAACGATCTGATCGATCGTGGCTATGTCTGCATTAACCGGCTGAACTGGTTCGGCGAGGCGCAGCTTGATGCAGGTCTGCTCGGGGAATTGTAGTCAGCCGCGGCGGGCGACAAGGATACCGAGGATCACGATAACGCCGCCTATGGCCTGCATCAGACCTATAGGCTCGTTGAGCAGGAACCAGGCCAATGCTGCGGCAACGACCGGCTGCAGGAGCAGGGTCAGCGATGAGAAGGCGGGAGGCAGGAAGGCGAGCGCATAGGTGATCATCCCCTGGCCCGCCGCATGAGAAATGAAGGCCAGACCTGCCAGCACTGCCCAGGCAAACAGCGTCAGCGGTATGAGGTTTGTTTCAAAGATCAGCGCTACGGGCAGCATGCAGATTGCCGCGGACGCTGTGCTCCAGATCATGATCGTGCGGGTGGAGAAACGCACCCGAAGACGGCCGATGACGAGAATATAGCCCGCATAGAAAATGGCCGCGACAGCCGCCGTTGCATCGCCTGCAAGCTTGCCATCGCCCAGCGCTGCCGGACCACCTTTCAGCACCACAACGCCGATGAGCGCGGTCGCAAGGCCGATGAGAAAAATCCTGCTGACATGGGCGCGGAAAATTGCCCAACTGCCGAGCGTAACAAAGATCGGCGCGAGATTGGCCAGAAGTGTTGCATTGGCAACGGATGTCATATGCAGCGCGAGGTGCCAGGCAGCAAGATCAGCGGCCAGAAAGATGCCGGGCATGGAGAGCCAGAAATAATCGGCAAGGCTTTCGGGGCGGGCATTGCGTTTGACATCCGGCATGGCTTTCGACCAGACCAGAAGCGGAATGAAAGCCAGCGCAACGCGCCAGAAAGCGGTTGTCATGGGACCGACCTCGGACAGGCGCACGAAAATCGGTGAGCCGCCGATGGCAATACCTCCAAGCAGCAACGCAGCAAGCGCTAATCGATTGGCGTTGACGGTCTGTATGCTCTGGGCGGTCATGAAAGGATTTCCGGTGTTTGCGATGTGTCTATACGAAATCGCCCATAGAGCAAATTCGAATGATTGACGTTTACAGTGAAGGGAACTTCATGTTCACGGAACCAAAGCGCCGGCCGATGGTTTGAAGTGAAGTATGGGAATAAACAGCTATCTCGTTCTGATCGCTTTGTTCGGGCTGGTCGTCTTGATGACCTCCTGGTTGCCCATGTTATTGAAGGGATTTCCGCTTTCCCTGCCCATTGTCTGCATTGCTTTCGGCACCCTGTTTGTCTGGACGCCGCTGTCGGCAATGATCGGCGATAATCCCCTCGACAGCCGCTTTCTAACGGAAAAAATAACCGAGTTTGTCGTCATCATTGCCCTCATGGGTGCCGGTCTGAAGATCGACCGGATATTGGGCTGGCGTAGCTGGATGACAACGTGGCGGCTGCTGGCCATATCGATGCCCCTGACTATCGGTGCCATCGCATTGCTCGGCTGGAGTTTTCTCGGGCTTGGAGTTGCTTCGGCCTTGCTGCTCGGGTCAGCGCTGGCGCCCACAGATCCCGTGCTTGCCAGCGATGTTCAGGTGGGGCCGCCGCAATCGGGGGAGAAGAGCGAGGTACGTTTTGCCCTGACTTCCGAGGCGGGGCTGAATGACGGGCTGAGTTTTCCATTCGTGCATCTGGCAATCGCGCTCGCGGCTTCAAATACAACGGGTGCTCCGTGGTTTTTCGACTGGCTAACGACCGATGTCATATGGCGGCTTGCTGCGGGCACGGGGCTTGGCTGGGCTACCGGCAAGCTGCTTGGCTATCTGACCTTCCGGCTCCCGAACAGGGCGGGGCTTGCCCATACGGGCGACGGTTTCGTGGTGCTGGGGATCACATGCCTGAGCTATGGGCTTATAGAGATGGCGCATGGCTATGGGTTTGTCGGAGTGTTTGTCACTGCGCTGACGCTTCGCCATGCGGAGCGCAACAGTGGCTATCACGAAAATCTGCATAGTTTTGCCGAACAGATCGAACGTCTGATGATGATGGTCGTGCTTGTCTGCTTTGGCGCCGCCATTGCGGAAGGCAGCGTATTTCATCCGCTGGACTGGCGGATCGTGGTGGCATCGCTGATCATCCTTCTTCTTATCCGCCCGATTGCCGGTTGGGTGGGGCTGCTGGGAAGCCCCATCGAAAAAAGGGAAAAGGCCGTTATCGCTGTTTTCGGTATTCGCGGCCTCGGCTCATTCTATTATTTGGCCTATGCGCTTGGTCACGCGCCGTTTTCAAATGCCAATATTCTATGGGTAACAGTGTCACTCGTCGTGCTTATATCTGTCGTGTTGCATGGCATCACGGTTACGCCAGTCATGCGTTGGCTGGAGCGGAAGAATGATGAGATGGAAGCGGGTAAAATGCCGGACTAAGTCCCCAGGTCATGTCCTGTCAGGAAAAACAGCGCATAGGCAAGACATGGGACAAACCAGAGCAAAGCCCATGTGCCGAAACGGCGGCGCGTATTCCAGGCGAGAATCGGGCCCAGAACTGCACTGACCGGCCAGACGCTGAGAATGTAAAAATACTTCTTTGGAAAGGCACCAGTGAAGGCCAATGACATCATGGCCGGCGGAAAAGAGAGAACGCAGAGAATTGTGCAAATGATAAAAATTGCGAAAACTGGCTTACGCATGAGTCGCTGATCCGGATTGCTGGAATGGAAAAACGCGTCATCCACAAAGTGCTACTGTGCACCATATGCTTTGTTTTGTTTTTTAGTTTCGGCTGGTCCGTATTGTATGTCCGTCACTTCGTAAACAATGCAATGGAAGGTAAAGGCCATGTGACAAATCTGGTCAAGAGCCACTCAACTAAGTCCAATGTCTATAAGCCGGTTGTTGAGTTTCAAACAGTTGAGGGTGCCACTGTCGAGTTTACTTCGTGGCTGGGCACATCGCCGCCGCGCTTTAGCGTGGGGGAAAGCGTGAGCGTGTATTACGATCCGCGCAATCCGCAATCAGCGATTATCAATGACTGGCTTTCGCTCTGGGGCGGCTCTGCCATCCTTGGCGGTCTGACAATGATTTTCGCTGTGATAGCCTATATGATGTACTTCCGTGTCAGCTTTGCAAAACCACGCAAACAGCACAACTCTGCGAACGTTTAGTGGCTGCTGCGATTGCGGTTGATCCATTCAAAATCAGACTCAAGGGCCGTATCGACTTTTGCTTGCATGTTTCGATAGCGGCGCAAAAGCTCTTCGCCGAATTCCGTGACGACAGCGCCGCCGCCCTGCGCGCCGCCGCGCTGCGAATCGACCACTGGCGTTGCGAACATTGTGTTCATGGCGCTGACCAGCAACCATGCGCGGCGATAGGACATATCCATGGCGCGGCCTGCCGCAGAAATGGAGCCGGTTTCGCGAATATGTTCAAGCAGCTGCATTTTCCCCGGCCCCAACCGTTCCTTGTCAGGAAAGTCGATGCGCACATAAGTTTGCAGGTCGCCTTTGGCGTTTGAACTCATTGTAATTGCACCTGTGGAAATCGGTTCCTATCTATAGCAGGGCGCGAGGGAGTGTACATTGCCGGATCGGGTTTCGTTTGCTTGACAAGGCAGGTGCATCGGCAGAAATGTGGCCATGTTACGCAGGCTATAAGGGAAGGATTTTTCATGTTTGCTGCAAAAGCGATCACAGAAGGCGACAAGCCACAGTTCTACAGGGAACTCGGCGATCAACTGGAAGCGCTGCTTGCGGGCGAGAATGATCCGACTGCCAATGCGGCCAATAGTTCGGCGCTGATCTTCCAGATGCTGCCGGACATCAACTGGGCCGGGTTCTATTTCCTGCGCTCACAAAGTGAGCTTGTGGTCGGGCCATTTCAAGGCAAACCGGCATGCGTGCGCATTCCCGTGGGGCGCGGCGTGTGTGGAAGCGCAGTTCTGCAAGCATCCTCTATCCTCGTTGACGATGTGCACGATTTTCCGGGCCATATTGCCTGTGATGCGGCCTCCCGCTCCGAGCTGGTGGTGCCCTTGATCCATGATGGACGGGTTTTTGGCGTGCTTGATCTCGATAGTCCTATACCATCGCGTTTTGACAAGGATGATCAGGCAGGGGTGGAAAGATTGGCAGCAATCTACACGGCCGCATGCGTCTGGGAAGAACAGGCGGATTGATTTCCATGCTTGATCGATCAAGCCAGGCGATCGAAAAATTTGACGCAAAAATAATCTGCGGCGCATGGCAGGTAAAACGCAAGGTGATCGATCATCGCGCCGGAGCGATATATGGATTTACCGGGCGCGCCATCATAACCACCGAGCTTTTTGAAGAGCGCGGCGAAATGTCTGTCGGAGCAAATGTGCTGCAGGCAGTCCGGACCTATCGGCTTGCCTTTGAAGATGGGGCAGTGCGGGTGCTCTACCCGAGCGGCAATGAATTTGTCGGCCTGCGATATGGCCCATCACAACGTGTGTCGCATCTATGCGGCAGTGATCTCTATAATGGACGGTTTTTGTTTGAGAATAGCAATGCTTGGGTGGAGGCGTGGCGTGTTCATGGCCCGCAAAAGCGATATTCAAGCATGAGCTGGTATGTGCGTGCGGTTTGAGGTTGTTTTGCCATGCCGTCGAACCACGCACAACGACATGGCAATCAAAGAGAATGAGTTACCCACACAGCCCCTCCAATATTTCCGATGCTTTGCTGCTGTGCCGTTGTTTGTGCCGCAACATGCGAAAGCGGCGGACCGGCAGCTTGAAGGCGGCCTCGACGACAAGCCCTTCGCGTAAATAGGCGCGGGCAGCAGCGCTGGAAATGACGGCGGCACAATTTCCGGCGCAAACAGCGGAAAGAACCGCCTCGTTGGAGGGGAGAACCAGCGCGATCTTCAGATCGTCATGGGAGACTTTGAGATTATCGATGGCATGTTCAAACTCCGAACGCGTGCCCGAACCCTGTTCCCGCATGACCCATGAAGTGCCGCCGACGATATCCCCAGCCTTCAACGGACGTTTATCCGCCCAAGGATGGCATGGCGCGACAACGATAATTAGAGCATCTTCCGCCACGACTTTCGAGACGAGAAGCGGTGCATCAATCTCCCCCTCGACAAAGCCGAGCTCTGCCCCGCCTTCCGTGACCGCTTCGGCCACCGTCCTTGTATTGCCGATGGTCAGGTCAATCTCAATGCCGGGATAATCTTGTTTAAAGCGCATCAGGAAAGGCGGCAGCCAATAGCTGGCGATTGTCTGGCTGGCATAAAGGCTAAGCTTGCCGCGCCGCAGACCGCCAAGCTCTGATAGCATCAACTCAGATGAGCGTACCCGCGCCAAAGTTGCCTTGGCCTCACCAAGAAAAACGCGGCCAATCTGCGTCAGTTCGATACGTCGTCCAACACGGTGGAACAGCTCGACGCCGTAAAAAACCTCGAGGTTTTTAATGGCGCTGCTGACCGCCGACGGCGTGAGGTTAATTGCTGCCGCGGCTTGAGTGAGATGCTCGCGTTCTGCCACGGCAACGAAAATGGAGAGTTGTTCAAAGGTCATCAGAAAACCATTCGATTTTACCGAACAAAATATGACAGAATATTCGATAGAAGTCGATAATATTGCATGAGATAAGTCTGCCATGATTGAAATTTCTAAAATGGCAAGCTTATGACCATTCCTCATCGCCTCCTTCCTGTTCTCCCTGGGCTTGCCCTTTGCTGCGCCGTTGCTTTTGCAGCGGTGGCTGGCGAATATATCCAGAGCGCGGTTTTTGGCGTGAGATGGGTGGAAAGCCTGGTTTTGGCCATAGCAATTGGCATTGCCATCCGATCATTGCGTCAACCGGGCCAATCGCTGCTCGTTGGTATTGATTTCAGCGCGAAACTCCTGCTGGAATTGGCAATCGTTTTGCTTGGCGCATCGATCAGCCTGACAGCGATGAAAGGAGCAGGCGCCACACTGATTGCCGGAATAGCGGGCGTTGTCATTTTGTCGATCAGCATCAGCTACGGCATTGGCAGGCTCTTCGGATTGCCACCAAAACTTGCGACCTTGATTGCCTGCGGCAATTCAATTTGCGGAAACTCCGCCATTGTTGCGGTCGCGCCAGTGATAGAGGCAGACCGCAAGGAAATTGCCGCCGCGCTGACCTTTACGGCGGTGCTGGGCATAGCAGCCGTGTTCTTCCTGCCGCTGCTCTATTTCCGCACCGGAATGAGCGTACCGCAATATGGGACGCTGGCGGGCCTGACCGTCTATGCCGTGCCGCAGGTCATTGCTGCGACGGCTCCCGCAGGATTGCTGGGTGTACAAACCGGAACTTTGGTCAAGCTGGTGCGCGTGCTTATGCTTGGCCCTGTGCTTCTCGTACTTGGTGCGATCATGAAGGCCGATTTGCGCCATGAAACCATTGGAGGGCGCGAAGTCCCGCAAGATGATTTCCGCTTTTACGCCAATCCAAGCGGGAAGCGGATTGCCCTGGTGCCGTGGTTCATCAGCGGATTTGGCATAATGATGATGCTGCGCTCGACCGGACTGATACCTGAGGCGGCAATTGCGCCAATGGGGCAGCTTTCCAGCGTGCTGACGATTATTGCCATGGCCGCGCTTGGATTATCGGTTGATATTCGCTCCGTTGCTCATGCTGGCGGGCGAGTGATGGCGGTGGCAACCCTCTCCCTTGCATCGCTTGTTACAATCAGCTTCGGGCTAATAGCTTTGCTGCAGTTGTAACAATGGTTTTTACGTTCGTTACTTTTAAATGATGGCGCAGAAATTTAATATATTGAAACTACTTTAAGTAGTGTGAGGATGTAATAGGAGGCCTGAAATAACATTCCTTGTAATCCATTGGTATGGTTGTAACCTTCGAAGATTATACTATATTTACGCTTCCCCGGTTTCGGGTTGATAGACTTATTTTGTACGAAGCCAAATCATGCAGTCGAGCTGATCGAAAGTATTGTTCTGTAATAATAATAAGTATTTTATACGATTGTTTTGTTTTTCAGTAGTATTTTAATTATATAGGTACATATCTTTTCAGAAAGCCATAAACGTGAACAAGCCAGATATTCTATACGCAGGCTTGCGGTCAAGAAAATCGACAAGAGGCCGCTTGAAAGTGCACCTTTGGTGCATGGCTCTGCTTGTTATGATATTCACTTTGATAATGGCAGGCATGTCTATTTATAATTCTATTCAGGCATTTAACAGAGCCGTGACTAATCTGGCGGATATACAGGGTTTTTCCTTTGTTTTCATGGCTGCAAGTTTTATTTCAGCGGAACGCGGCCCTGCCAATATTTTGATGAGCGTGGACGATGCTTCCCGCGACCAAGCCTATGAAAACTGGCAGATCGCCCTGCAAAAGACTGACGCTGCGCTCAGCAAACTGGACACAAGCAGTGTTCCCAGAAATCTCCTCAAGGATGTGCGCGAGCAGTTGCGGCTTGGACGCATGAAAGTCGAGGCGGCACAATTCACAAATCCAGGCACATTACGCTATGGCGAGATCCATGAGGCCATTGTTCACCTGTTCCAGGCCCGAGAGAGTTACGACAAAATTGTTCAGCAGCAAGGAACCGAGCTGCTACGCCATGATGAGGATTTGGCCGCCGTTGTATTCAGGGTGACGATGCTCAGCAATTTGCGGAAATATGCTGGTAGGTTGGGATCATATTTGATTGCGCCAATGGCCGTAAGAAAACCAATTCCTGCCGAGAATGTGATCCATATGCGGATTATCGGGGGGCGGATCCGTGAAATCTGGCATTTGCTGGAACTCGGCAGAAAACCCGACGTTGAAGCCTCATCAGATGATCAAAAACACGAAGAAGCAAATTCACGCTACATGATTGGAGGGCTTGCGCTGATTGATCATCAGATTCGCACTGCTCAGCAGAATGGAGTTCCGGCTCTTGATGCGGTTACGTTTACTAAGCAATATTCCGCTGCAATGAAGCCATTGGCAGAATTGCGGGATATTTATTTTGCTGCATCCGTCGCCAAATTTGAAAAGCGCGAACGGATTGCGCGCCAAGCGCTCTATTATACAAGTGCGATGGCGTTTGTGATCCTCGGGCTGGTCGTCGGTCTGGTGGTGGTGGTGCAGAATTATATATTCAAGCCGCTTTTCCGCGGAGCCGAAGCAATCGTGTCGCTTGCCGATGACCTGCCGACGGATCTGCACCGGGAGACGAGGCATGTTGCCGAAATCCAGACGCTTTATTCTGCGCTTGAGGTCATTGCCATCAAGCTGAAAGAACGATCTTTTCTGGTCGCCCGGCTTGAACATCTGGCACATACGGATGGGCTCACGGGGCTTCTCAACCGGCGGGCGCTGGATATTTTGGGCAATTCAGCAACAGAAAACTACACCGATCTGGAGTCGATACCTTTCCTGATGCTTGTGGATATCGATAATTTCAAAACCATCAATGACAAATATGGGCACGTTGTGGGGGATGAGGTCTTGAGAGAAATCGCACAGCTGATGCAAAACAATATTTGCGACAGCGATTACGTGGCCCGTTTTGGCGGGGAGGAATTTGCAATATTGCTGAATGACAGTTCGTGCATGGATGCAGCCATCATTGCCCAGAAATTGCGGCTGGCGGTCGAGCGCCTTGCCATGACGACTTCGGATGGGAGCGTTTTGAAAATCACGGCGAGCTTCGGCGTTGCGCAAGTCGGAGATCAGTCCTGGAGTGAAACAGTCAATCAGGCTGATCTGGCGCTTTATCAGGCTAAAAAGGCTGGGCGTAATCGCGTGCGTTTTGCCGATCAGGTTGCCGACGCCTTGGAGCAGTATAGTGGGGCCGAAATCGAGGCGGTGAGGCATTCCTAGCGTTGTTCCGCTATCTGTCTGCGCGAGCTTTAAATTTTTTGGTGATCCCGACTGGATTCGAACCAGTGGCCTACAGATTAGGAATCTGTCGCTCTTTTAGGAGTGTACGGATTGTTACCATAGGTTACCAGTATCATAAGGCGGTTCCTTAGGGCTAGATTAAACAGCCATATGCCGCTGTCGGAGCGTTGTGGTTTCGCGGGTTTTGGCCAGGGCAGCAGTGCCACAAAGTGGCATTGCTGTTCCAAAGCCAACGCTACGAGCGGAAGACCGGGTCAAGGCCGTAGAACAAGCGTAAGCGCAGTGTGCCTTGAGGCGGTCAGCCGGGAGTGGCACTAAGGATAAACTTATCCGCCGGAGGCGGATTCAATTTTTCTGTTTTGATTTGTTGAGGACAACACGTCTATGGTTCAGTCGCTTGATTATTGGTTTGAGGTGGGCAGAAAGGACGGAGTTGCTGCGGGAGAAACCGCGATAACTGTTCGGAGTAGAAGCTTTTCCCTTTTTGAAGAGAGGCTCGCGTTTGGTCATAACCTATTGAACGGTGCATACAACGAAATATGCCGTCGCGTTAGCGACTTCGGTGCAGTTGAGCACGGCGAAGCATGGATGAATGGTGTGCTTGTAGGGATAGAGTCAGTCAAAGCTTGGCCTGGTTTCGTTGTTCAAATAGAGGATCCGGCAGATTCAAGCTTACTGATTTATGTACTTGTTTCTCAATGGCCTGCTGGTCATGATCCTATGTTGAATTAGTTTTGTAGCCAGACATCGTGTCAGACCGCGGGATGCTAGTTTTGGCGGCGTGCCCTTGGTGCATGAATGGTATTGTGGCGGCCTTAATCGAGGCAGTGTGTTTTCAACGCAGGAAGATACTGGTTCAAATCGTGGGGCGCTAGCGCCTCGGCCTCTAAAAGCCTTCGCGCGATGGCTAACAACGGAAGCCGTGAGCGTTCCACTAACTCGAGAGCTGTAGCATAAGCAGCTTCCAACCTTCTATTGACGGCATCCCCAATGTTAGCCGTTATCGTTCGATCTAGTGGAATCACTGTTGCTACGTGTAAGAGGGGGTTGATAGCGCTCGTCCCAAAGACAGTTTCCAACGCAAGCGCAATTTCGGTTGCTTTTGCAAGATCTGACTGATCGGAACCGCCGCTGCCGAGACTTGGTGTTCCAAGGATGACTTCTTCAGCAGCTCTACCGGCAAGAATAGAAATCATCATCGCAGCATAGGGCTCTTCCAATTCAATGGAATCAAGTTCCATGTGTCCGTCCACGTAGGACCGCCCATTGGGCCCGTTGATGGTTATCGTGTCGATGCTACCTTGCCGGAGATGATATCGCGCCACGGCATGTCCAGCTTCATGTACAGCTCTTCGCCATCTGGATGCGTCTGATCGTTTTGGCTTCCCACTCTCCAGCCGAGCCGCGATGTCGTTATAAACGAGGTCCCGTTTTTCACGGCGAGCCGTCCGACGAGCTTCGCGGACAATTCGTTCGACATCGGCTCCTGTAAGGCCAACGGATTTCAGCGCCAGAGAGCGAACGACAGCATCGATATCAACAGAATTGGTTTGGTCGCTCATCACAAATCCAATCCGGAGGTTCCTTGGCGAAATGGCGAGCGATTGTTCTCGCGCGATATCTTCAAAGCTTCCAACCCACTTGGAACGATGCGTGCAAGGTCGGCCCCGACCTGATGTTTGAGAATGCCGCAGAGAGTATCGATATCGGGCGGCGGGATCGGAATATGGCGCTCGAGTCTTCCTGACCTCAGCAATGCCGGATCAATAAGCGAAGGGAGATTGGTTGCCGTGAGAATGATGACCCCGTCTGTCTTGGAAACGCCGTCGAAAAGTTCCAGAGCCCTGTTCACCAGCGTGTTCCAGTAGTCGCTGTACCGGCCTCTGTCGTTGCCTCGTGTTCCAATGCCATCGATTTCATCGACAAAGAGGATGCATGGACGATGTGCCGACGCTTCCTTGAAGGTATCCCCCATGCGCCGGAGATCGTCGCCAAGATGTCCACCCTCGAGCCACGTTGCGACCGATGTTGCAACGAGAGGGATTTCTAAGCTGTTGCAAAGGGCACGGGCGAAGAACGTTTTGCCCGTCCCCGGCGGTCCCGAGAGCAAGAGTTTGGTCGACATATCAGACCATTCCACCTCGCCGGATCGCCAGAGTGCCAGGTCGTCCTTCAAATCCACTGCCCATTCTTTGGCATCACCATATCCGGACAGCGTTTCGACCAAGGGAAGCAGCTTGCTGCTTTTGCCATGTTCGGGTTTGACTGGCTGGATGATCTCGCTGCCAGTGCTTTTCACGTTGTTTCTGCTGGAAGAAGTCGTTGTTGCTTGACCGACGTTGGAGTTGTCGCGTGATGTTTGTTGAGAGTCGTTGCCTGGCCCCCCTTTTCTTTTTTCAGCGATGAACTCCGCCAGAATTTCGATAGCCCGGGTGGGGGAAACGCCCGGGCGAATGGCTAGCTCAAGTTCCGCGAGACCGAGCAGGCTACAGTCGGCGTCACTCAGCTCAAGTACCGGGGGTGCCCCAAGAACGGTCTCAATTGTTTTACTAACGATCTCGGCAGTCAGCGGGCCGCAGGTCAAGTGCAGCTGTGCCGCCTCAATCAAAGTCGAGGGTACTTTCTCGTCGGTCGTCGCAATCGCTACTATTGGATGCGGGCTGTTTGCTGCATAGCCGACCCGGTCGGTTAAATGGGATTTCTCATAGTCCTGTTCGGCAAAACATATCACCTTGCTACGTGGCGCTCGGACATAATCGAACTGAAGGTCTTTTTTTTTCCAGTTGGCATATCCGTTGGCCTTGGTAATTGCGCCGAACGTTAACAGTCCTCGTTTCATCAGAGATAGAAAGGTGTTCACAAAACCAGGCACCTCACCGATGATTACGATGATCGGTCGAGAGCGGCGAAGAACTTCTAGAATCCCTTGGAGTCTGGGAGGGTACTGGTTCACCGCGTCGGCGAGCATGAGCAGCGTTGCGACATCGGCGGCATAGGGCGGATCAGCGCTATCCCTGACCATGCCGATCAACCGGAGAACGTCGAACCTAGAGACCTGGTCTGGGGGAACTGGCGTCCCGACAGTCTTCTCGTTAGTCCCAATATCCGGAACAGCGTCTTCGAAAACCGTCATAAGCTCGTCGCTGTCAAGTTCGTAACGAATGGATTGATGGCTTACGGTTCGGCGCGCGATCTCCAGCCTATGCCGAATTCCTGCTTCGTCCGATAACACAGCGATAATGCCAGCCTTATATACGGTGACACGATGCTCACCGATCCTTTTGGTTTTTGCCGAAAGCACGTCAACAGCGATCGCTTTCCCAGTGGCTATTGAAACGGCTTCGCGCCGAAGCCGTTTCAATAGAAGATGAACAAGGGGGCTTGGATTATTGCGATTAGTCATATCTGGCTTGGCCATATCAATCGTCCATTCTTTCACCAAGGCGGTATAAACGTGAAGTGGATCGGGCCCAGCCAGCATCTTGGTTGATACAGATTATTTGGGATGTCATGTGCATCTTTTCGTCTGGAAACTCAGGATGCTCGTCAACAAACCCAATTATCGTGTGAACAAAACGTTCCGAGTAGAGCCAATGGTTTAATTTGGGTGCGCTTAAAAGAGATGCGGGCTCAACACCTATCAACACCGACGTAAGATCGCTCTTCAAAGCCTCTAAACGCAAGAGTTCGTCCTTCACGTTTTTGCAAGTTAAATTGTTGACATCGAATTCTATGGTCATGGCTTGAATCCTAAGGAAAGCTGTTTTGTCTGGTTGCGTTATAAAATGTTGACAAACGCAGGCCTACCGAATCACTTCTTAAGAGCTGAGTACCATAATCCGGATTAAAAGCTAAGAAATTTTAGCATAATGCTAAAAAAGATTGGCGTTAAGCTAAAAAATTGACAACTTTTTTACCCTCACCACTACTGCGAAAAATGGCCAAGTACGTAAAACGAAACCTTCTTCGCGCAGCTCGAATCGCGCTGGACATCAACCATGAAGAGATGGCTGCATTGGCTGGGGTAAGTCGCCCGACGTTGACGACGATTGAGCGTTCTGATGCAAACGTTGGGACGCGATCAATCGAGAAGGTTGAAGCCGCCCTTGAGCGTGAAGGTATTCAGTTCCTGACCGAATCTGATGTGTTTGGCCCAGGATTCAGGTTGCCGATAATTAAAAAGTAACGTGTTTTGTGACTTTCGCGGAAGCTATCTCGGCTCCACATCGCGAATTCACTATTGCTTGCGACACCAAGTTACATCGCAGTGTTCTGGCCTCGCATATGAGATAAGGGTTGAGGGCTGGTCTTCGGCAGCTCTCAAACGACAACTAAGAGGGTCTACTAGCGCACTTTGTGCCACACAATCAGCAACGGAACTAAACACAATGTTTCTAGATATTGGGGGAAAAACATGGTGGATATCGATCGCACCAAAACTTGCAAAGTGTAATCGACGGCCGGACTGAGCCACAAATCATATCACTTGCTGATACCTGCTTGAATTCAGCAAAACGGAAGGTTTGGCATTCGTGAGCCTACTGATGCCAGACGTACAAGCGCACTTCTCCAAAATGCCGATGGATGCACAGGCAGTGGTAAGGACTTTAAAAGCCAATTGTGCAAGGCCAATAGTTCCACCGTGAATAAATTCCATCCATCGAATCGAGATGCAAATTAGTTCGATTTTAAGGACAATATCAAATTGATTTTTTGCAACGATTGACGAAGGGATGTGTGTCTGTAAAATCATGCAGGGGATTGGGGGAAGTCTTGAGAAAATCCGTTGTCAGCGCGCTCGTCGTTGCTGTGCTTGCGCTCTTGGTGTGGGCAGCAAAAATTCGAGTATTTACAGCCGATTGGCACGTTACTACAGGACGTCACAATAATTTAGATAAACGCCCAACTCAGCGTAGTCGACAGCCCGGATGCGATATGCGAGCGCATTGGGTATCCCAGTTGAGCCAAACTTGGAATAGTTGGTTTCACCGCGTACCAGCTCAGGAGTTTTAGAAATCGTGGTGTCGGATGTCGCCGGGAAAGGGAGTTCGGACCTTCTATCGAACCCGTTCGTACTTCTGTCGATAACACCATCGGCTTCCAAAGAGCAGGTCGCCGAAGCCTTCGACGAACGTCTTGCGGACGGGCTGGTCAGCGAACAGGCTCTTCGAGATGCGCGCAGGGTGTTGCTCATTCCGAACCAGCGCCTGATTGCCGAACTGTCCTATTTGATCGATACGCCAGTGAAGTCTGCGCGGCTCACGATTGAACGCATCCGTAAGAATGCTGACACCACCGATCTGATGACACAGGCGCTGACGTTGCCTCCGCTGTCGCGTTTGAACGTTCTTGGCCACATCGGGTCGATTTCAAGCAGTTGCGAGTTGCTGATCGCCTTTGTCGAAGCGCAAGCAGGGATCGATACCGCAGCAGTCGTCAAGAGATGCGGTAAATTTCGAGCAGATGCCGGTATGTCGCCTCCAGCAGAAGATGCCGTTGAACGAACGGTACTCACACTGGTGGAGCGGCACTGTAAATCTATCTTTGGCAGGTACAGTTCTGCCGCCACTGCCGCCGACGATGTTCTGAAATGTGTGGAGCATTCACTCCGAACTCGTTCCAGTGGGGACGTCGACAGCCTTGCATGGGTGTTGAAAGCATATAGCTCCATCGTCGTTCCTGATCAGTCAAAATATGCCGCCGAAATAGAAGCATCCCTCGACGCGATAAAAAAGAGGCCAGATGACACCGCTGCTTTCGCTCAATTGCAGGAGGCACTTAAAAATTGGGACCGTCTCAGCCAACCGCTTCAGCTCTTTGAACAAAGTCTTGACCGGGATGAGCCCGAATCTCGGCGAATGTTTGAGCAGGTCAGGGGAGCGGCAATTGATCTGGCCAACAATAGCGAGGCATTTGAGGCGGCACAGGCAATTTCTCGATTGTGCCTGAAGGTTTTTGCCGAGTTGCCGCGTGCAGTTGCCCAAGTGCAAGGGGACCTTGAAATCCTTGATTCCAGAGTGCTGGAATCGGCAGCCAGCCCACTTGCAAACCTAGTAGAGAAACTGGGTAAAGATCACCGCGCCCTTGCTTTCGAACTCAAAAGATCGGGCTTCGATGCGGCAGCCAAAGGTGTTTCCGGCCAACTTTACGCGGCATTCCAATCGGCTCTAAGCAAGACCCATGATACAAAAGTGTCCGACCTTCCTTGGACCATGCTTCGAAATCTGGCCCTTGTTTTCAATAACGAACACAATGATCCGGTGTCGAGTTTGGCGATCATCGAAGGGATGGTCGATCATCCCAAATTCGCCTCTGTATCCAATGAAACCAGAAACCGAATAACTGCCGATGAAGTAGCCGTTAGAGAAAACGTTCTCGAACTCGAACTGAACACAGCAATAAAATCAAATGATCTGAAAAAGGCAGAACAGGCAGCCGAACGACTGAGCCGCGTCGCCGCGGACCCAAAGACGAGGGCGCAATACGCCATCATTCATCGGAACCTGAGTGAAAAGAACCGACCAAAGAGCAGAAAATTCGCTTACATCGTGATCGCAGTGGTCGCGGTCATCATCGCCGTAAATGTATTCAATGAGAAACCGAACTCTTCCTATCGGCCGGCATCAACGTCAGCGCCAACGACCAGAAGCAATGATCCGATCTCAAAACCATTGCCTCAGGCTTCAAGGGACAGCGGGCGGGAGGTCCAACCCAATGTCGGCATTAATTCACGAGCAACAGTGGAGAACATCCGGTATTGCATGCGAGAGTCGGAAAGACTTGAAATCATCCGTTCAATGGTGACTGGTCTCAATTCCGTGAACGAAATCGTCGACGCTTTCAATTTCGACATCAACGACCTGAACTCCAGATGCTCGAATTACAGCTATCTCCCTGCTGACATGGACAAGGTGAAGGCAGAAATGCCGGCCATTCGATCTATTCTACGGAAAGATGCGGAACAAAGGCTTGCAGTTTGGAGGGCAATTAAAAATCCATCTGCACCCGTGCCTTCAAAGCCGGCTGAACCTTATTTCGAGCCAACACAGCCCGAGATCGCCCACCCGGTTTCGGAACCTGCGAGCCTCGATCTGCTGAAACTCGAAGATGCCTCAATCGTACAATCCGTTTTGTCGGATCTTGGCTATTTCGATGGCCCGACGAACGGTACGTGGGGTCAAAAATCCCGCCGCGCTCTCGGTCGATTCAAAAGGGCAAATGGATTGGCCGACAATGACGGATTTGATGCCGAGACCGAGGCAAAGTTGTTCGGAGATGCCATCAGGTCAGAAGCAGGTGACTACTCCGACTTCACCACTTCGTCATACACCTACCCACCACCGCCGGGTGCAAGATTAAATCCGCTAAACCCAAGCGATGCGATACGGATCAACAACGCACTTGCAGCCTTTGGCATTTACAAAGGGAAGCAACGCGACGTTTGGAGTGGACTTTCGCGTGATGCGCTGACGAAGTTCAAAATCAGCAATGGACTGCCCGACAACGCAGTATGGGACTGGCGGGTTGAGCAGCTACTTTTGGCTGGAAACCCTTAAAACAAAGGAGCGTCGCCCTTGTCACAGCCTTTAGCTGATCTTGCAGTTGAATTTTGGAAGCTGCTTCAGAACTATGACCGCTTTATCTCGGTCGTCCCTGAGAGCGCACAAGCCAGACTGGCGGCTCAATCCCGTTTTGGAGCAGCGCGCCTTAGCGCAATACTCGAGGCCGAAAACATGCGAATGGTCACCTATGAAGGAAATGTTTTCGAACCCAACCTTCCTGTAACCGCAATCAATGACGACGGGTTCGCGGACACCGATATCGTGCTCATCGAAAAGACGATCGAGCCGACCGTTATGAGAGGCATGGATATCTTGAAAATTGGCAAAGTGTTTCTTGTCAAAAACACTGAAAAGCAGGGGTAACACATGTATTTCGGTATCGATCTTGGAACATCCAACTCGGCCATTGTCGGCAATGAAGACGGCCGTTTCCGCTATTTCAAAACCCCTGAAGGCATGGATGTCATGCCCAGTGCAATCATGTTCGATCGCCGGGGAGGCATGTTTGTCGGACGCAAAGCCTATGATCACGCGGCATTCTCGCCTGAAAACGTAAAAATGCGTTTCAAACGCATGATGGGAACGTCGAGCGAGCTTACGTTCAAGTCGCTGGATAAAACCATAACGCCCGAGGAAGCCAGTGCTGAAGTTCTGAAAGAACTCATTTCACAGGCGAAAATGGCGGCCGGAGATGTCGAGGTATTCGGAACCGTTGTAACTGTCCCCGCCGCATTCAATCAGATGCAATCCGAAGCGACCATGCGGGCGGCCAGCCTCGCCGGACTGGATAAGGTGGCTCTGCTTCAAGAACCCATCGCCGCTGCGATGGCCGCCATCGCTGCTTCTACGAACAAATCCGCACAATATCTGATCTACGATCTTGGAGGCGGGACATTCGATGCCGCTATCGTACAGAGCATATCGGGCAACGTGACAGTCATTGCACATGCCGGCATCAACATGCTCGGTGGCAGTGACTTTGATCGGGAAATTGTCAACAACATCGTCAGGCCCTGGCTTCTGGCGAACTTCGACTTGCCGGACGATTTCCAGACCTCGGCGGGCTATGAAAGATTGATCCGCATTGCGACCTATCGCTCGGAACTCGCCAAGATCGCGCTGTCCACCCATCAGACAGACCGAATATTTGCCGACGAGAACCAGATCGGGTTGAAAGATCGCGCCGATCAGGAAATTTTTATCGATGTCGAGATCACTCGCGACGATTTGGTCGCATTGGTCTCCACACAGGTGGACAAATCCATAGCGCTCTGCAGAAGCCTGCTCGCCGATAACGGATATGAGTCAGCCGATATCGACAAGGTCATCATGATCGGCGGTCCAAGCCGAATGCCTTATATTCGAGACAGGGTGTCTTTCGAACTTGGAATTGAACTCGATTTGTCAGTGGACCCAATGACCGCGGTTGCTATGGGTGCTGCGATCTATGCCGAGAGCAGGGACTGGACGGGTATTGCACCAACAACCAAGGCGGTCAAAACGGATAAATCCGATACGGCCGGAAACTCTAAGCTCGATATCAGCTACGAATATGTCGAACGGACAGCCGACGAGAAGGCCAGAATTCGCGTCAAGTGCCAGGGATCGTCCTCGGTAAAGGGGTATAACGTCAAAATCGACACAGATGGCGGTTGGACATCGGGGAAGATTGCACTGACAGCGACCACGGACGTTAAGGGGATTCCTCTTCAGTTGGGGCGCAACGTAATCAAGGCCACCATATTCGACGCTTCAGGAGGATCAGTGCCGGAATCATCTCCGGAGATCGTAATCTCTCGGCTTGAGGCAACATCCGACGGCATGCCCCTGATGCACAATATTGGTGTAAAAATTGCCGAAGGCGGTCAGGGCCTGGAAATCAACAGGGTGAAAACCCTTGTGGAAAAGGGAACGCCGACCCCCGTTCGCGGCAGTTACAAGCTAAGAGCGGCCAAGACATTGCGCGCCGGGGACGGCATGACATTGGAAGTCGAACTCTACGAACATGTGGATGATATCAAAGACCCAGAACTTAGCCTGCCAATAGGACTTTTCGTTCTGACATCTGAAAGTCTTCAACAAGGCGAAATTATCCGGCGTGGTGAGGATGTTCTTTTGCATTGGACGATCGACGGCAGTGGATTGATGGACTGCAGTGTCGAATTCCCAACGATATCGCAGGTCTATGAAATTGGATACTTATCCACCGCGGGCCATAAGAATTTCGACGGATCCGAGGGTAATGCCTACGCTCAGGCGGCAATGAATCATGCTCAATCCGATATCGACACCTTGGATCAAGCCCTTGGATCAAAGGTTGCCGAAGACGTAAATTCATTCCGGCAGAGGCTGGACAGGCATAAGGGACAGCTTTCCTTGACCAACGATCCTGATGTCAGGAGGTCTGTAGTGGAGGATTGCCGTTCACTTCGTCAGGAAATCAGCAAAATCAAGGACCGTCCAGAGAACGCAAAGCAGGTCCTCAGAAACGAGATCGAAGACTTCGTTTCTGATCTATCGAGTTACAACAGCAATATTTTTGATGAGCAGACGACCGCGAAGATCGGACGACTTGCGGCACACGCGCGCACCGTTCTGGATGGAAATAGCACTGTCACAGTGGCAGTGGACGAAAGTCGAAAATCATTGCGAGAACTGCAGGCGCTTGCATACGGTGCTATTACGAAGCATCCGGGTTTCTGGGTAGGGTTCTTTGAAGACATCGCTGAAGACAGAACCAACGCAGTCGACAAGAACAAACATGATGCCTTGGTGACAAGGGGCCAAAAAGCTATAGCAGACCAAGATGTCGACACCCTTCGATCAGTCATCGGAGAAATGCGCCATAACGCTATCAAAGAGGCAAAAACTGGCAGCAGTGTCCTTTCGGGCCTAATGACATGACGGGCTAGCTTTTCCATATCGGCGGCCCATCGGAGCTCTGTATGTCATTCGCGCAACTGACTCAGGAGATTGAAAACGGCAAAATAGTACTTCCAGCAAATTCAACGGAAGTTCGTTTGGAAAATGGAGTTAGTCACAACGTTGCTCAATTCACTTTTTCGCCGTTACCCGGTTGGAATCGTGATGCTTTGGGAAATCCATCGGCCGATACAGCTTCGGACTTTCGTCAAAGATTTTATCCCTGGCGCGCTACACGAATTCGAGGATATTCATTGTACTTTGGGGGGATTATATGGGCTATTGGGACAATAAAGCAGCAACACCTGCCAACATCAGACAATATCGACGCGGCGAAGGTTGGCTTGCTAGCGAAGATAGAAAGAACGACAAGGACGAAACTCTAGATCGCGGAAGTGCGCGTTCAATTGAAGAAGTATTAACTCTGGCACTCAACGCTTCAAATCTTGTTCTGTTAACGGGAGCGGGATCTTCCTTTTGCGCCAGAAATGAAGTTAGCAACGCAAAGCAAGCTCCTGGAATGCGAGATCTTTGGGATTCCGTTGCGAATGCCGCTACACAGCCTGTCATTAATGCAATAGCTGCAAAAATACCAAATGCGAAAGCAATCGCCGATGCCAAAAATATCGAAAAATTTCTTACTCACTGCAAGCTTTACCTCGAGTTGTTTGGAATCGAAAATGCCAAAGACATTTCGGCATTCACCATCCTCGCTGAAAAAACGATCGCAGCATCCGTCGATTTTGTAACTGAGAAGACCGACCTGACTGCTCACCAAGCGATCGTTCGGAAAATAGCAAGGCGAGGCGTGCGTAAGACGCGCGTTCGCATGTTTACGACCAACTACGATCTCTGCTTCGAATATGCCGCACAGAGTTTGCGGTTTACGGTTATCGACGGTTTCTCTCATTCGATCCCGCAAATCTATGACCGGGGTCATTTCGCACACGATATCGTCCGGCGGGACGGAGGGAAGGACAGCCCTGACTACATAGAAAATGTATTCCATCTATACAAATTGCATGGCTCGGTTGATTGGCGGCGTAAGGGTTCCGAATTATTGCGGTCACGAAGCGACGAAGACGGCACAGCGACACTGATCTATCCGCGGGACAGCAAGTATCAGGAGGCTTTTGAGTCTCCTTATCTGGATATGATGTCCGCATTCCAAACGGCCCTGCGAGAGCCTGACACCGCATTGATTGTGTCTGGCTTTGGCTTTAATGACGATCATATCAGCAAGCCGATTATGGCTGCGATTGAAGCGAACATGACTCTCCGGGTGGTCGTATGCGATCCTGCCTTCCTTGCCGATGCAGAACTTGAGAAAGGCGAGCACACACTATCCCAAGACAGTAGTACGCAAGAGTACGCGAGCCTGTTTCACGCAAAGCTCAAGAAACTCGTGGACATCGGGGATCAGCGGATTTCACTTTTGAACGGGCGCTTCGAGGATTTAGCTCATGCGATACCCGACCTGGTTGCGCAAACTGAACGGGAACGTCACGCTGAGCGCGTCAAGGTTTTATATGAACTGCCCGCAAGTGTGTTCCCATGATCATGAAAAGTCTTGTCGATCCGATTCGATATGTTGGAACGATTACCGCTGTCGGAGCTTCCACCGCGCAAGCAAACTTGCCTCAGGCAATTGCACGGCCAGAACATCGTTCACTGGCTCGGGGCGTTGTAGGCGATTTCATCTTCATAGACTGCGATAGCGTAAAATTGCTTGGGCGCATTATCGAGGTTAGTCTTCCGGATAACGAGCGGCTCACGGTTGAACCGTCTATGGGTACGCCGCCTGTATCCCATCCAATCGGAAAAATTCAACTTTTGGCGTCGGTCGATCAACGCCAGAAACGGCTGGTTCGCGGGCTCCGCGCCCATCCACGTGTGGGAGACGCTGTTTATCTGGCGGAGCCGGAACTATTTGGAGAGCTCGCAGCAAATGCACTTGCAAAAGACGATCAACTTTCGATCGATTTGGGCCTGTTGAGTACGGGGGGTGGAATACATCTTCGCCTGCCCCCGGAAAAACTTTTCGGAAGACATTGCGGAGTTTTCGGAGCAACCGGAGGCGGTAAAAGCTGGACCATCGCCGCCATACTTGACCAGATTAAGTTGAGTGGGGGAAAATGTATTCTTTTTGATCCAACAGGCGAGTTTTCCGGCCTTCCATCGATCTCCAAACACTATGCATTCAACGCAGGCGAAGATGGAACGGAGCGCGTTCATTTTCCGTATATCCAGACAACCGAGGAAGACTTATTCGCGCTGTTTCGACCATCCGGACAATCTCAAGGTCCGAAACTGAGAGAAGCCATCCGAAGTTTGAAACTGGTGAGGGCCTGCAAAGGAAAGGCTCCAGATGGCGTCTCTATAACTCAACGCGGCACAGTCGAAAAGGCGAATAGGCCACGGGCCCCATTTTTTGAGGCGGTGGATGCTCATCAAGAAGCCATCAACTCTCCATTATGCAATTTCAGGATCGGAGGATTGGCGGATCAGGTTATTGCTGAATGCGTATGGTCAAGCGGGACCCCTCCAGAGAACTGGGGTGGTCCAGACAGCTCCGTTGCACATTGTGAGACTCTTGTTGCTAGAATAAGAACGCTAGTAAATTCTCATCAGTTGGCGTGCCTTTTCGGGACCTCTGGTCTGTCACTCGTTGAGGTGTTAACGGACTTCTTTGATGATAAAAATGACGACGACATAGTCCGCATTTCATTTCGTTCGGTTCATTTCGAGCACAATACGCGCGAAATTCTTCTGAATGTTATTGGTCGATATTTGCTTAGCAAAGCAAGAGATGGCCTGTTCCGAACCCGGCCCATTATAGTTGCGCTTGATGAGGCTCATCAATTTCTCGGACGAACCATCGGAGATGAATATGCAAGCGTTCGATTAGAGGCTTTTGGGATCGTTGCCAAAGAGGGCCGCAAATATGGGCTTACTGCCCTGTTGGCAACCCAACGGCCCAGGGATATCCCGCACGACGTTCTTAGCCAGCTTGGAACATTGATTGTTCATCGCCTTACCAACGATGAAGACCGTCAAGCAGTTGAGCGCGCGTGTGGCGACTTGGATAAAAATGCGGCGATGTTCATTCCCACTTTGGCACCAGGTGAGGCCATCATCGTAGGTCCGGATCTTCCGGCCCCGATGCCCGTACAAATTCATGAGCCAAAAGTAGCACCTAATTCAAAAGGCCCAGACTACAACAAGTACTGGAAAGATCGAAACTTGAAAAAGGAGAAGGTCTTTGCCAAAACTGCGATTTAACCGTCCTGGAGTTATCAGCAACAACTTTATGT
Organism: Phyllobacterium sp. CCNWLW109; assembly: GCF_037203905.1. Classification (NCBI taxonomy): domain Bacteria; kingdom Pseudomonadati; phylum Pseudomonadota; class Alphaproteobacteria; order Hyphomicrobiales; family Phyllobacteriaceae; genus Phyllobacterium; species Phyllobacterium sp. CCNWLW109. Next base: position 897,073 of record NZ_JBBCBK010000003.1, read on the forward strand.
GCATCCTCAGGGTCGTGAGACTGAGAACGATAGCTGCATGGAGCATTGATTCCACGGTAAAAATTTGACCGGAACGCCCGTACATTTCTCGACCCTCAACTACGGCAAGACTGAGAATCTTGTCAGACTATTGAGAAATGCGATTTCAGATTGGGATATCGTCCTCATCGCTTGCCACAACGGGGGGTAAAAACCCCATTCCCTTTAGCGTTTCTTCCATCTGCAAGTTTTCGTCCTCGTCCTCGTCCTCGTCGCCATAGTCGGAGCCGTAATCTTCGATGGCATAATCGGGATCGTCGTCGCCTTGGGCGTCACCGTCTCCATCTGGTTCTTCTTCTTCAAAAACTCGCGGCTGCGCGTTCCAATTAATGATGCTGACTTTAGCATTGTGCAATCCCATCAGACTGTCTGACGCCGGCGTTTGTTCCCAGGCTGGATTGGAGATCCCGAGGTGTACCATCTCAAGCGTTAAAGGCCATGACGGACCAGAATAGGGATTTCCCGCTACCGTAGCCCACAGCTTTTGCCGGAGCTTCCGATCCAAAGTCAGTTTGTTAGCGCTGAAGTGACTGAGTAGTGCAAGCGGCAACGGACCGCTGTTGGCAAGGATGACGTCTGTCGCTTTTCTTGACACTTTGATATTGAGCTCTTTCATCAACCACAAAGACCAAATGACTTCCGAATCCCTGCCCGTGGCAGCATTTTGATTTATCGTGAGTAATGCAACATCTTGCCATAATGAGAGGTCGACGTCGCTCCATACGCGATGTCGCCAAGCGATGACTCTCGCTACATAATCTATAGAATGGGGGAATTGGACTGCACACTGAGCTAAGAAGTGTTCGAGCATTTCCCAGTCCTTTGACCAAAGCTTCTTTCGATCGATTGCCCTTATTGTGTGACGAATGATGCCTTCGTCATTATCGATTGTTGCCCTATCAACGATGCTGCTCAAAATGGATAATGGTTCGCTTCGTTCCGATTTCTCCGCAAGGCTACGCACAACTTCCCGCGTAAGTTCGAATGGCCAGTCATCGCCGAACACCAGCTTCGTCGAGATAATCCTTGTTTTTGACTCGTTTATGTCTAGTTCGAATTCTCGAAGTGCCATTCTTAAGTGTTGAAGATGTTTCTCGCACTCCTCTTGCGTATTGCCACCGACCCAATAATCGTCGACGTGGCGAATAAAAATGGGGATGTTCTTCCCACTTCTGTTAATGAATGACTGGTCAACGGAGGCTAGTAGAATCTCCGAGACAATTTTGGATGTGTCAGGACCTACCGCGATACCAATAGTTTGCCTTGATTGAGATTGTCGAAGTATAAAGTCCAGCCTGTTTCCCCAGATTTGTGCAGAGTTTGCTTTGTTGTCCTCCTTCGACGACATTTTTCCGTTTAACGCCCAAGGAATACTGTGCGTGTAGATTGATGGAAAGAACCTCGCCACATCTGTTACAAGACAAAATTTGAAACGGGAAAATGCTTTCAGCCGAATTTTAGGAAGGGCCGTGTGAGGTGTGATCCTAACGTGACGATTCCCGGTCTGAGAAAATATTGGTTTAGATGCCGATCCCTTTGATGACTCAATAAGAGGCAAGATATTTTCCCAATTTTTTTCAAAAAACAGTGCTTGGTCTCTAACAAACGCTGGATGCTGTATAGAGAAAATTCTCCGTTGACCGCCTCGTTTGCTCGCATTGAACAGTGCCGCTTCACCTACGCATTTGCTCGAGACAATGTAGGTGGTGCCATAATTTTCGAATTGCGCCCAAAGTTGGTTGGAGCTGAAAACAGGTGGTAGATTTTCGGGTAAAAGCCCCTTCTTCACGAAGAGTTCCACGCTTGGTTCACCCATTTTTGCCCCCGATTTCACACATATGCATCATGTCAGATTGCCCGAGCCTAATTTAAGAAATATGCAGAAAATGCCATCGAGAGGGACTACTGTTCCAATGTATCGGTTCGAGGCAATGAATTAATCTGCCAGTCGTGATACGTTGTGGGTTGGCCTCTCACTTTCCAAGCTGTTCGCCCATTCGATGCCCGACCGAAGATCATTGCAGCCGCGGCACTGGGACTGGTGAACGAGACATCTTCTAGAAATACCATTCTCCCGGTGGTCGGTCCCTGACCGATCTTGCCCTGTTCTGCCAGCGTGTTCCTGAGATTGCGATAATTGTGATGTGGGGAACCCTCCCAAGCAGATCGGCATGCTGAGCCTGCTTGGACAATGAATTGACCGTCGACCTCCTGACCAAGGGCGAGAAGGCTATGAGTTTTGCTGCTGATCTCAAAGACAGGCGATCTGTTTTCTAGAGCCTCGCTTACCGCAGAGATCGTTGAGGGAGGTGAAGTAATTGTTGCCGCTTCACGCAAGAAGCCCAATCCGAGAAGGGGTAGAACCAATCTCAGTTGGCTGATGAAATATTCCATATCAGCTATATCGGCCTCGGGAAGATTGGACGCTTCAGGTGCGGTGTCATTCGTAAGTGCCACCAAACCGGATCGCGCCGAAATCGAAATCAGGCGGCTTTCGATATATTTGATGTGCCCACTGGTCAGGTTGGGATCTTTGCTCGTGACAATGCAGGTCTGTTCCCAAAACACCTTTCGTTCATCCCTGCTGTGCTGAGCAAGTCGCTTGCCAACGTTCTCGCTTTGACCGATGTAGGCTGAGTTGCGACCACTGCCATCAGCGTCAGGACCGACAAGGAAATAGACACCAGATTTGGCCACCTCCGGTCGTTGCAGGAGTCCGGCCAACTTTGAACGCGGGGCGCTTAAAACGTGCCCCGTCCAATTTACGACCTCGGCAGTCAAGATACCCTGGGGTGTACCTTCCGTGAGATGAAGCCTTACTGATCTTGCTACATGAGAACTCATGATAATTTTCTTGGCGGTAAGCTTGAGGACTCGATCATTTGCAGGAAACCTTTCTATAAGGCCTTAGAGGGTATTTATGACGCCATATCGCGCCAGGATTTCTTTTGTGGGGCCAGCAATGCTGGAACTGGGCTGGCTATTCATGATGGTACCGATAATCATTGCTTGGCCTTCAATCTGCCGGACGAAATTTGCGCGCCAGTTCTTGTCGTCAGCATGGTCGCTATAGTTAGCGATCCCGCGCGCACCGTTGATAGAGATTTTAACAATGTCGTTGATAGCAGCGTCAGGTATGCGGGAGATGTCCACTCCGTGTTTCTTCAAACTCTGCTTTAGAAGGGCGCGTCCAGAATATTCTGGACTGAAGACAACTGCAGCCAAAAGCTTGAGGCAAAACCACAGAATAGCGACTAATACGACCGCGCCAATAAACCAGAACATTGTGGACACCATCACCCTCCCAAGTTTTCGATATTATCTCAATGCGATGTCACACAAACCTCCATCCTAAAATAGTCGAATAATTACTACGGCTTATGTCTAAAAAAATCTTTGGGCAAGAGTAGCGCAGTCGTATTCTATGCGCGCTTTAACTTAACCTTGCTGGGGAGGAACCGTAAAGGGAAGATAGACGCCAGGGGAACGACTTTTGGCTCGGCTTCTCAAATCTTTTGGCTCAGCCTCTGTCTTTCTGATTAAGCTATCGTGAATGTGGTAGCTTTCGGCTCTTTACTTGCTGGAGCAAAGGTCGAAAAGCAGGAACAGATGAAATCTCCATAGTTGAAGCTGCCAACACGCGTACGGGGTCACAGTTTCCAGCGTCGTACTCCGCAAGTTGACCAACAGGTATTTGCCGATGGAACTGCAACAGAAAATCCACGTTTCCAAAACCGAACTTCCATAGAATCTTTCCGTGCTGTCGTAGCATTGTGGGTTCTAGAGCGATCGATAGTCTTTGCCATTCGCAGTAAAGTTAGGTTGAACCAGAAAAAGCTGCGCATCGAAATCGTTATTGAGAAACAAGACGTTTTGGATACGCTGAGCGTACGGCCCAAGTCGCGAAAATCCAGTGCGAAGTTGATGGGAAACGTCTGCCCTCCATATGATACTTAACGCGAATTGCTTCAGAAGCTTCGGGTTTGGATTGGGAACCAGGAAGTCCTGGGTTGCAATTGTTGATCCTATTCGCCGAACAAAACTGACCCCATAGTCATCGACAAAGGATAAGGCTTGCTCGTGGTTGTGACAGAGTATGTTGTCCCATCGCCCGTTTTGGTAGAACTTTACCGTCCCTTCTCGCGGCGCAGCGTGAATTAGGTGTTTGTCATTCTGCTTTAAATCAAACGATAGAGCGCGGGGCATTATGTGGGATTTTACGGTGGGCTCTTCTCCACAAATCACGCAGCGCTTTGAATACTTATTCAAGCCGGTTCTCCCCGACTGCTTATCAAGGTTTGTCATTTGTCAGGTGCTGGAAACGAGAAGTCTACTGATACGCCCCAAGGGATGACAATCGAGACAGACGAAACTTGAACATAGGGGTTGCCTGCCAAATCTTCGCGTAGCGAAGCTACGGAGCTGTCCTTTGATCCCTCGATTGTCTGACACGCTCGCGGATCAATGTCATATTGTCGACAGACTTTTTGCGATCGGCAATTTCCCGCTCCAACCGCAAGCCAGTCCAGATAGACTTCCAGCCGAGCGAGCGTGAAAGTTTGTGGTTTGACTTTCTGCCGCATTCTAATCGCAACGCCTTCGATCACGCGTCATCATAATTCTGAGATACAATGTCACGAAAGATTCGTCGCCATCTTCAGGCCGCTCGGGCTTTCCAACATGAATCTCAGTGGCATCCGCCGTGATAAGCGTCGCCAGATCACGCGGCGATTGCATCAAGATTGATACTACACTGATTAGTATCTCATCAGCGTCTCTCGTGTTTTCAACACTGGTAGATAAATGAGAACAGAGCCGTTTGACGAACACAAGCGTTGCATCTGCAAAGCGTTCTACCGATTCAGTCATGACGATTTCCTCGCAATGCAGACTTGGAAAGAGCAAGAGCTCTTATCTGTTCAGGTATCCGTGCTACGCCATGAAGGCGCAAGGGGAAAAGCGACGGTGCAGAAATTAGGCCAGGATCGCAGGATTTGACCTTGTCGAGCTTTATCCTCCGGCCGACATTGACGGCCTGTCGGCCCCGCCGCGCGCCTTCTCGTTAACGCGATTGGCACGATCGTTCGGCAGGCCTGACCATGACGATCGACTTGATGGGTTTCGCTACCTAATGAATAACTATATATCCTTCAATACAAAGGTACCTGTCATTCGCTGCGGTATTGTTCGCTGAAGCCGCGCATGACGGTACTTTCTCTTGAGAACATCACGAATACGCTCGACCGTTTCGTTTGATGCCTTAGCTCCCACGATCACCGAGGTCACAGTTTCAGGTGGGAAAGATCGCAAGTGGATCTTATTGGCACCTAGATTAATGGTCTTTTCTACCTGTTTCATGGCACAGTTTATGCGCCATTCCCGTTCGTATGCCCAATCTGTTGCTTTTGATGAGAACGCCGCTTGTAAATCATCAAAGAGCTCATCATTTTGGTCGTCCAGATACTTGATCTTCTGTAGTTTTGACTCGGCGGGATTCTTGTCGCTCTCAAACCAAGCATGGTCTGTGTCGAATGCGACCACAAACCCCGTATGATTTCCACCGTAATGCGCCCACATCGCGGGTATGTCGTACCGCTCTGAAAGCGAGAAACACAACAGTATTGACCCAATCTCCGTCAGGAACTCTTCCGGTGACTTAGCCAAATTAAGACCACCAGAAAACATTTCAATCAGGCTGCCCATTTGTGATCGCATGAACTCTTCTATGGACATCCCGTGTTTTTGCTGCAGCAATTCCCTGACGAGAGTGCTCGGAATATTCAACCCAGCCTCAGCCAATTTTTTTTGGATCTGCTGTTCGATATAGTCAGGCGTCATTTTTGCCAGAGCCGCACTCTTCATTATCTCCATGAATCTTGGTCCCGCAAACTGCCTAAACGTCTTGCGAACTTCAAAAGAGTCGTTCGTGTCGAGAAGATGCGTAAATCGCACCATACCACCGTCGAGCACGTCTTTAACACGATCCGCTACCATATACTTATAGAGAACGGGTGGCGGAGGTTCGGACAGCGTGAAGTCTTCTGGCTTGAACATATCTGGAATGGTGGGCTTTTTGTCGGGCATCTACCGCTCACAAGGAATCAAATTTCTCCACCCAGTATTTCAGGGTCGCCATCGAAGACGCAATGGCCTCTTCTGATCGCGCTATCTGTTCCAGGTTGACCTGCTGCACTTCCTGCGGCGTGGCGCTACTTCTAAGCCGCGCAGGGGCATCTGCGTTCTTAGGAGGGGTACATAAAAGCGCAACGTCTTTACTCAATGGTACGCTGAACCCGTGGGAAAGATCCTTATTTGGTAACGGGTTGGAGCCGAGGACGAAATCGCTGCCAGAAGGAATGTCGATCAAACGAAGATCCATTTTGCGGATGGTTTGAGCTACTGGGAACCGTGCCAGAAGAGCGTCTGTCTGGGGCATCAGAGGGTCGTATGGTGACATCGCTTCTACGTGCTCGGCAGTGGCGAGAATGGCTTCTTGTGTTAATGTCAGGAGATATCGAAACTCTTCCTCATCGATTCTAGCTCCGGACTTTTGCTGTAGATGATTGTTGAAGGCGTTGAGGTCTTGATAATCGTGAGCTGTGGCGAGCTCCAATGTGAAAGCCGAAGTCAGAAGCCTGTGTCGCTTCAAGACGTTGGGATGGCGGCTGGTCGAAATGCCTAGCCAAGCACAGAGTGAGTCCCAGTCGCTATCGTTTAGAACAGTGTTGGTGGGTAGAGATCGCTTGATTAACTTTGAGGCATGCCCTTCCCATTGCGAGAGCTGGTTTTCTACTCCATCAGTCGGCCGCCAGCCCTCATCGAAATCTAGATAAGTCCAGTCAGAAGTCATGGTGTCAGCCACGGAAGCCTGTACATAATGACCACGTTCAGTCTTGAAGAGATGACCATTGGGATCACGGAAGTGCTTCTGCCAAAACCTTGGGACGTAGTGTTGGTTTTGTTTTTCGAATTTCGGATGCTTGCTGAAGTCTATCGCTATAGTGGCCTCCCAAGATTCGTAAATACGCCGATCTAAACTGTCATGAGATCGAAGCCATAATCATAAAGCAAGCTCTCCAAGTAAAATTCTTAAGCAACGTTATCCGCAGCTCCGATCACGACGCATTCGGATTGGGAGTGTCTCTATTTCAGTTGCTGTGCATGGACCGTTACCTGTTCTCCGGACGCTATCGCGGTTCCGGTGATTTGCCGTTGGAAACGGCAATATCCCTTGAACCGCCTTTGTGGAAAGAGATGCTCTAAAGATCTAGACCGCGCCTTGTTGATGCCTGCGAAGGTCAGCAGACCAAGAATATTCGAAGCGCAATATACTCTAGCTGTCAGTATCTAGGAGGGATTGGCTTAGAACGACACAGAAACATGCATGTATTGGTGGTGGAAGGATAGCCCAAAACTCCGCTCGACTCATGACAGTTAATTTGCTTTCATAAATTGGGGAATTTGGGGGCTACTTTGAAAACGTATTGGTTGCTGGCACTTTCGGCGCTCGCTGGTTGTGGCACGTACACAGCGCCTGCTGCCGTTAGGCTTGATGACGGCACGGCCTTAATCGGCACGACCACAGCGGCGGTTTCGGGCGGGACTTTCCAACTATCGTCACCAAACAGTCCACTTACATGCAGTGGTAACTACAACGCACTCGATACAAGACCCACAATCTCCATTCCTGTTTCATGTAGCGACGGAAGGTATGGGACGGCTGTTGTTACTCGTTCGCGCGACGGATTGAGCGGCAGCGGATACGTCACAACTTCAGATGGGCAACGTGGTGTTGTTGCGTTTGGGAACAGTGCGGGCTCAATCCTGACCCAACCCTCCGTTGCTCAACCAAACACCACCAGCCCTGTTTTCGTAGGGTCGTCGATTTCATCAATCCCGACTGCACCAGTCTATGGCTCTACGCCAGCTTATCCGACGACTTATTCCCCTGCTTATGCCGCATCAACACCTAATTACCCGTCGACACCGTCGCGAGCGTATGCCGGAAACTGTCCTACTCCCGATAGCTATGACGCTGCTGGCAGGCGATGTGGTGGTAGAAGCGCCGCCTCCCGGTCAGGCGGTTATGACGGATACGGATCTTGGACACCGTCCTACCGGTCAAGCTATCGTGCGACATCAGGCGGAACTACTTTGGTGCGCGGATACTATCGTCGGAATGGGACTTACGTTCGCTCTCACACACGACGTCGATGACTGTGAAGGCGAGTTTTACCGATGGGTGGAGAACCGATAAATCGACATAAAACAAGACGGCGCTCAACTCGTTTCCGAGGAGCGCCGTATTACCCGGAGAAAAGCGAGCGTCATTGCTGGCTGCTCAATAATCTCTACGGGTGGACAGCCGAGATGGGAATGGTACGGAGCATTTGCAAGTCCCGGGCTGATGCATAATGTGGAGAACCAACTCATTTGTTCTTCGCCACTTGTTGCATCACAGGCGTTACAATAGATTCCGACAGAAATGTATTTGTAAAGCTCTTCAAATGGATAGTGCAATGTTGGGTCGTAAGATACTTCTAGATGAACCCTCCCAAGAAGACTTATTTCACGGAAAAGGACACGATAGAACCGCCGCGGCTCTGGCGTCCGCCATACGGAACTTCAGTAACGCTGATAGGGCAATAGGACTTGATGGCCCTTGGGGTAGCGGGAAGTCAAGTGTCGTGGGAATTGCCGAACGTAAACTTCAAGTGTCCATGGGCGACGACATCAGGTTTCACTTTTTTACCTTTGATATTTGGAAATCACAAGGCTCTGCATTCCGGCGCTCCTTTTTGGGACATCTCGTCTCTTGGTCGATAACCCAATTTCCAAAGAAATCCAAAAAACTCGCTGGTATCGACAACAAAATAAAAGGCAAGGTTCGCGAGGTAGACACCGACAATCACCTTATCCTGGATTGGTATGGAATCATAATTTTGCTCGCCGTACCGTTCCTGCCGATATACGTTCTCTGGAGCAAATCGACATTCGATAAATTGGCTACCGCCGGCTCAGAGAGCGAATTCTTATTCTCGTTACCAATGTGGCTTGTTTATTGCTTTCTTATCGGCACATTTGCTGTGGCTCTATGGAAATACTCAACGGGCGACGCCATCAGTAAATCCTCTGCTGGTGTTGGTCGCTGGCGGCATTTCCAATTTGCGCTGTCCAGGACTCTCCTGATAGGTGCAAAACAATACGAACACCAAAAGGTTACTCAGTACATTCGGGAGACCGATCCTAACGATTTTGAATTTCAGTCAGTTCTCCGAGAAATTTTGGCGACCATCCAAGATAAGCACAACAAGGTAGTGATTGTTTTGGATAACATTGATCGGCTGCCGGCCGACGAGATAAGCGGCTATTGGGCGCTTGTCCGCTCGATTTTTTCCAGAACACATTCTGATAACATCGCCACTGATAACAACCATATTACCGCTGTCGTGCCATACGATCGCCGTCTAATTGAAACTAAAACCTTGGAGCCCTCGGAGGTCAGTGGCAAGTCGACTCTTAGAGCACGGGGACTCTTTGCCAAAACCTTTGATGAAGTCTTGACTGTCGCTCCTCCTGTAATGTCGAACACGCGTGATTTCTTCCACGAGAAAATCAAAGAAGCTCTTCCCGTTTTTGAGGATGGCGATGCTCTCTTTCGAGTGTATCTGGTGTTCAATTGGATCACAGACAGCGATGGCGGACGTGCTACGCCTCGTCAGGTCATATCATATGTGAACGAGCTAACGGGACTTTACGTTCTTCACGACGGAAGAATCGGATTGCCCACCGTTGCAGTCTATCTGGCCGTTAAGGACAGACTTGAGAGTCGGCCAGCTGCACTCGCAAAAGAAAAGATTGTTGACGACCACCTAAAATCATTGGCCAATGATCGAAATCTAGAGAAAAACTTGGCGGCGATACTATTCAATGTAGAGCCAGAACTAGCCTTCCAGATTCTACTTGATAATGAAATTAAGAGTGCGATAAACGCCGAAAATTCGAACCGGCTGACTGAATTGTCTGCCGCACCGGGATTTGACGTTCGCGTAAATGAGGTGTTCTCGGTCAACGTTGGTGAATGGACCAGTGGTGGCAGATTTGCTTTAGCGGTTCAGAACGTCTGCGATCTTCTCGAAACCTATTCAGGTGAAGCAGCCGCTCAATTGAAAACCTCCGTTGTCGAAGGGTTTTGCGAGGTTCCAGCATTCACTTTGGGACAAGAAGCCGAACGTTATGAGAGGCTAATCCATATATGCCATACATCGGACCGCCAACGTGTTTTTGACCACATGGTGTTGACCGCCTCTGCCAGTCTGAAAAAGTCTGACGGCCTAAATCAATCGAAGGGGCGTGAATTTGTCCGATTCTTGTCGGAGTTTACAAAAACATCACTCGAAATTGACGATGGTTTATCGACGGGTCTGGCTTTGAAAAAGGTGATCCTGCCGCAGGATCCAGATTTTCTGTTTGGCTTCGCGGTCGAAGCTCATGTCGCCGCTGCGATAAAAATGACGGATGTGACCAAACCGACAATTGATTTATCCTCGGATGTCACCTTCCTCGAAACGGTTGCTTTGAGCCAAACTGCGGATTGTTTGGCAGCTTTCGCTAGTTTTCGGAGCGTTCGTCTTGTCAGTGATCCAGCTTGGATCGCAATTTCAAACCATCTAGTAAGGTCGCTTGTCGACGGTAGTTCGGAGAATCATCAGGGTTATGCCGAACGGTTGACGTTGTTGGGCACGGTGAGGTCATTTCTATCATATAAGAAGTTGGAGGAAATCGACTTATCCCAACTGCTCGGTAGCTCGGCGTTTTACGAGAGCCTTTCGAAGGCATTTTCGAATAATTTGGAGGATATCGGGCTAGCCCATGCCGTTTCGTTGGCGTCGATTCCATATCTTGAAGGTAATCTATCTTCGCCGACGCGCGTCGTTGCCAATAATATTAGGCAACCCGCCGCACAAGAGGAGTTCGCCTGGTTCGGTCAGATTCTTGAAGGCTCAGCTCCTCTTTCTCTTCACCAATATCATTTAATTGCTGACGAAGCGGTGGCACACCTAAACGTACCTGATTGGGTCGTATTTGGTAAGGCCAATCCAGATAACAAGTTGGCCGTCTCTGTCATACGTGCAGCGTTTGCTCGGGAGCAGGTCCCGTGGATGAGCGATAGAAGTCTGTTTCAAAATTATTCGTATTTGAAGGCTGTCCTTGCAGACGACTTTGCGGGAGTCCTACCAAAATTAGGAGCAGAGATCGAAGCTGACACTTTGGCGGAATTTGACGCCGCCTCCTATCCAGTCGGAATCCTGATGGATACCAGAGAGTTTTCTGAAAGTGAATGGAAGGCTGTCCACGACCGCGCGAGAGAAATTTTAGATAATGTTTCTGAAGACGACTGGCTCATTCACCTCTCCATGGGCGATGACTACTTACGCTTACTGTGTGAAATGATAAAATCATCAAGCTACAGCCCCGAGTCGACCGCATTGAAGAGTGCGTTTCTCCGATTCGTCTTGGGAGTATTAGATGGATCGATCACCCCGACGCTCGAATCCACAGATTACGACATCGTGATGGATGCCATTGATAAGGGATATCGTCTGGAGTTTTTCAAGCAGATACGTGAAGAAATCAATGGAGTGACGGCTGGAACTATTGCGCTAGCGGCCAGATTATTCCCGGTCGTGATTTTGAACTGTGTTAAGACCGGAGATAAATCGCGGCAGGAAAAGGACAAACTTGTACGCTTTATCCTGCGGCCATCCTTGGAAGGCGGAGTGGCCAGTGTTGTTGATCATTTCCTCGCTCTCGGACGCAAGACCGTCGCAGATTTCATTCGATCTGCTGATCAAAGCACAAAAGACACTCTTGATCCTGCTTTGAGGCTACTCAGCAAAACATGTGATTACGAGTACGTTCGGAAAGTAACAGAGTTATTGCAAGGAAAAAAAGCCAAAACTTGGCTGGATATTCTGTTTCCTACAAAAGACGACGGTGAGGAAGCAGGCTGAGAGCAGGTGAGGCGACAGGGATTGTCTGTCCAAGAAACTCCAAGACAATTTTCCTCAACCAAAGACCTCGGGAACTTCTGCACTTGCTGTCTTGCCGATATTTTCTTCATCAACAACAGCATATTGTGCAATCAACTGCTCAATGGCCGCAAAGAGTTTTTCGAACTCGATGAAGTCTTTGGCATTTGATGACGGAACGACAGTCTCGGCAAAATGCACTTTGCCGCGCTTAAGCTTCATTTGCCATAGCGACGCTTCGGTTGCAGTGTTGATCGGTTTACCTGCAATTTGAGCGGCTCATACTTTATCTGATAGTGGCTTCGAAAGTCCTGCAATCGCCGCCGTCGCGAGTTGAAAGGTCTGGCAGATCCCAAAAAACTCGTCTGGGAAAAACTGTAGTTCGTTGCCAATGGCCACTCGTTTTTCACGATCATTTATAAAGAGATGACTACCAATTCCCGAAATGTGACTGCCCTGAATGAGATTTTCCATGAGGCCCTGCGAGGGGATAGTTTGAGTAGTAGCGCCGTCATGAGTCTGAATTGAGAGGACAAGCCACCTAATAACCAATTCATTTCCATCGGTAGCGTCTTTAGCGGCAACGATACCACTACGGTGGGCCAAACAGTTTCGCGCTTTATTGTATCCGTTTAATATGGAGGTCCAGGCGCTGTCGATGCCGAAATCTACCGTGAGGATTTTAAGTTGGTCTTCGATCCCACGCTGTTCAAACTTAGTAGGGGTTGATGAAAAAACTCCATCTGGATTGTTTGCTACAGCATGAGAATAGACATCCCAAAGGAAGATGGAAAAACTTTCAATAAGGTCTCTAACGACTGACGCCACTGCCCAACTTTGAAAATCAACTTGTAGTTGCTGGTCATTGGAAGATTTGATTGCCTCGAAGCTGTAGGTCTTGTCAATGTAGGTGATCTCATGGTCAGCCCTCGTAGGATGCGACTTAAGGCTTGCAATGTAATGGAAACCGGCGAGTTGGATTGCGCGCTGTATTTTTTGAATTGGCTGTAACTCTAGGGCGCTCACAAGTGCTCTCTTTCACGGTTTTCTCTACTTCTGAGTGAGGCGATTTAAGCAGTCGAATCCTTCGGATTAACTACTTTCCTCCATGGCTTCGCCGGGGACATTACCAAACCATGCGACGCATCTGTCGAAGGATCCAGACAGCACGTCTGATTGTCTATATCATCGGTACAGCGAGCTAAAGTGAGGAATTTGCTTCCCATTTCGCAGCTGTCCACTCCCTACTTTCAGACTTTGCCGGCTTTTTAACTGCGCGGAAGCATAAAGGGACAAGAGGGAGCAGGGTTTTAGATCGCTTTCATCGGTTGGCTTGTTCGGCGACAGACAGACTACAAGGATTCCTTTTTATACGAATCCTTTAAATCGAGCGCGACAATTTGACGCATGCATAACGAGTCCTTTTCAACTGCGAAAAATCCAATGAAAACAGGTGGTTGAGCTGAATTTGACAATTTGGTCGGACTTGCAGGAAGATTCTTAGCACGAAGTTGCTGCGAGGAGAATGACATGACACCCGCCCGTTCGATCGCTCCGGACAAGGGAAACGCGAAGGCTACAATGGTTTATCCCGCGAGCCCACGTCTCACTATGAGACTAAAACGTTGCCTTGGAACGCACGCATGACCGCCACCAACGTTCAGACTAACCTCACTGTATTTAAACCCTATCAGGCGGGGGAGGCTAAGCGAATGCCACGCCTCAATAACGAAGGCTTCGCAGGATCGCTACATCATTGCATCGTTAGAATGCATCATCCAGTGCACGCCATTCCACTCCCAACGTTGTGGCTGTTAAATCCAAAGGAAAGCGATACTGGCCCCCCAATGTTGTTTGTTCCACTCATTGATTATTTCGTCGGGCGCAGCAGTCAGGCTTATGCAACCCACATAAAATCCTCCAAGATGATCGGCTGGTTATGGGACTACCTGCATCAGAGAAGGGAGTATTTTGAAGCACGTCAGGCAGAACTGGGTGAAAATGCCTCTTCAGTCTTGATAAACGAATTTATCAATCATTTGAAGAATGGGACAGTTATTCCAGGACCTCATGGGCCACATGATGAAACTGGTCTGTATTGGAAACCCTGCCCCTCGATAGAACTTTTAGCTGGTTATGCTGTCGCGCTTGATAGATTTCTCGACAACTTTGGTAGTCGGACCGTTGGAGCCCAGTACGACGAAGTGAAATCGTTGTTACCGAAGTCCGCCCTTGATACAATCAGTCTAGTTAGAATGGCGAGAGCAAATAGCGGGTTTAGCATTCTTGAACATTTGCGCGACCGTGACGAACTTCCTCAACGCCAAAACAAATGGATCTATTCCCTGATAATCGGCAAAGATAGTCGTAACTACAATGCCACTCCTGTTAAGAGATTTCCTCAGCACCTTCTAGTTCCAATGTTAACTGAAGGATTTGTAATTGATCCCGGCAAACCGTCAGAACGGGAAGACGCTACCGGACGGATGCATGCCGCCCTTGGTACCGGCGGGCTCAGAGGCTCGGAGCCACTCCATCTTTGGGTCAACGACTTGCAAATAGTAGACGACCGACTAATTGGATTTTTACGACACCCGGTTTTTTTTCGGGACGGTGGTAAGCGTCGTAACCGTCAAACCATCCTGTTGGAGGATTACGGTCTCTTACCGCGGAATATGCGTTCCGGCAGATTTCAGGCTGGGTGGAAAGGCTTGGCCTTGGGAGAGGAGCAGTTTGCTGAAATCCAGTGGATGCCGCTGGAGGGTATTCAAGAATTCTTGCAGCAGGAATTCGCACACTACTTGGTCAACGTCCGCAACCCAGTCATGCGGAAGCGAGCTTGGCTTGGATTGCCCGACCATCCATATTTCTTAGTTTGTGCCAGAGAGATCCCCGCACTCGGCGTGCACATTGGGGACCCATATACAAAAGCTGCGGCGCGGGGGAGTTGGGAAAGAGCTATCAATAGGCTTTCACTTCTTCATCCGGGCGAGGAGATCGTCCTTGAAAAAAATCGTGGAACCACCCGTCACGGTATAAGGCACCTGTACGGTTATTTGCTTCGGTCACTTGGCTTCGACGAGGCTTTCATCCAACGGGCGATGCATCACAGACATATTATGAGCTCCCGTGTCTATACAGCATATGATGATGCCGAGGTTCATGCTTCCCTTGAAGCCGCAAAAGAATTCTTGAAAACACATAACAACCAAAACCATCTCCCTCATTTCCCATCTCTGTCCACGTCACTCGATCAAATGTTCACACGGGCCGTGGGGGGCTGGTAGGCCATGACCAAATTGAACGAAACTCGGCAGAACTACATCCGGAAAAACGAGTTATCAGAAATCATTGAAGTTGCTTTATCTGAAATGGTGTCTGTGCCGCAGTCGATCCGACAACACTTTTTACTTGGATCACATCGTGTTGAAAAACATCGTGCAGGTATAATCGAATGGACAAGGCAGGCAATTAGAGCGAACGCGGCGGGCGACTTAAGAATGAGTGTCCTACACTTTGCGGCCGTGGGGCCGGTTGTCACAAACATTTCAGCTGAAGTTATTGTCCGTGAAACGCAGCTTGGACGCAGTCTGGAAGAAAAGCTCACGGAGTTGGATCTCTATGAGAAAACATTTGGCCATATGGTGGCCGCAAATCACACAACCTACCGAAGAATGTTAACGCTTTTGTTGGCCGGTTTATGTATGGCCAGCTCAGGAGCCAAATCAATAGATGAGTTAGGCCCGGAAACTATCTTTTCCTGGCTTTGTGCCTATCGTGACGCCAGCAAAGATCGGTTTCGAACAGAACTTTGGGGAAAACGATACGGTGTAGCTGGTCGGTGCCTCAAACAACTGTGTGTGGCTTTTTCTGGGTACTTTGACAGCGACGCAATTTTCAACCTATCGATTGCTACACGAAAATCTGCAGACGGTACTTACAATCTGAAAAGATTGCTCCGCTCGCCTCCCGCACATTTGAAGCAATGGGCTGCGCTTTGGCTCGAGTATCGTACGAAAAAGCGGGACGTATTGCGTGGCCCCGCTGAAGCGTTTCGCATCCTTGCTTATTATCTCGACCATCAAAGAAGTATGGGTGTCGACGTTACTGACCCGTTAGTCTTTGTCCAAAGCGCCCATACTCCTTCACTCGCCAACTACAGGAGAGGCAAACGAAATGGTCCTCCCTCGGCAAACTGGATTAACGAATTTTCGAAGCTGCGAGAGTTTTCCATTTTCCTTCAGCGAAAATTTCAGTCAACTGGCTGTATCGGACATTTCGTAGATTTGGTGACAGACGAAGACAAAGTAGCGCTCAAGAATGATCTGAATCGGGCCGGTAAGGGAGGTACTTACAGCACTGCGGCGTCAATGCCACTCCCGATGCGATACTATAATCTGCTCCGTGAAATCCTTGAAGAGGGAGCAAGCGGATGGCCCGGGAAGCATCCATTTTGCTCGGCGGTAATTAACAAAAAACGGCAATATGTGCCTGTGCTTGCCACTTACTTTCTGGCCGCGTTTGAACTGCCTGAGCGATTTGGGCAGTTTATTCGCTTTGATAGCGGCGAGGGCGATCCGGAAAGGTTCAATCCCTACACTTTGAAATGGGACAAAAACAAGGGCCCTCTTGCAGGTTACTGGTCGAATATAGATAAGAAACAGCCTTTCAGAGGATACGCCTGCAGAACCGAAGATCCCAGGATCACAGGCTTCAGGATCAATACCAACAAAACTGGCAACCCGTTCATCGTTCCTTGGCAAAACATCACGCTTCATCGCATGCTTTATGATTTGCGCGTTTGGCAGGAAACGTGGAACCCCATCTCAAAACCCATTGGCCCCAAACAGTATCTCGAAAACGTACCGGGCGCGGAAGAGGGGAAACTGGAAGAGTACCCGTTTATATTCTCGCTGTTCAGAGATGCGGACAACCGCGGGCGTCCCCCTTCAGTGAGAGTAACTGGAAAGTTCTGGCTGGATATCCTCTTGGAAGTGCAAAACCGATGGAACGCGACATGCGAACCGGAGGATCGCGAGGATAGCCTTGTGGACTTGGGGAAGAACCGACAACCCGAAAGTTCGCGGTACACGCCCCACGGGATGCGTGTCGCAGGCCTGACATTACTGATTCAAGCAGGCGTTCCGCTAGAGATCATCAGTCGATTGATCGCGGGTCATAAGACGCTTCTTATGACGCTCTATTATATGAAAGTAGAGCCGGCCATGATCACCAACATGATGAATCAGGCCCAGATAGCTATTTCAGCCGCAAGAACTAGCCAAGCAATATTTGAGCTCAAGAACATGTCCTTTGAGAACGCAAAGCGTCGCACTGTTTCTACAGATCCAAGCGCTTTGTACAATGCCATGCCGGAGAACGGTGGAAATAGAGTGTTGTGGGCTGATAGGGACTACGGCATCTGCCCCTGGGGTGGCACGCGTTGTCGCGATGGGGGCGAGTGTATAGGGAAAACGAAAAAGGGCGGAAAAGTAACATTGAAGTATGCGTCCGTGGAGGGCGAATCTGAGAACTGTGTCCAGTGCAGGCACTTTTTGACTGGACCAGAGTGGGCAGAAGGACTTTTTGGATACGGGACGCTCTTAGGACGGCGGTTGTCAAATTTGGGTAGCAGAATAAATGAAATGCAATCAGAATCGCGCTCCATCCACATAAGCCTTCAAAGCGAGGGATTGGATGAAGAGAAACGAATAATGCTCAAACGAGAACTCAAGCGAACGGAACAATCCATCAACGATTACTCGATTAAACAGACCATACTATGCAAATCCTTTCTGGCTACAGAAGCACTTCTGCAAAAAATTGAGAGGCTCCAGTCCGTTGATAAGGCAACAGCCAAGGACAAGAAGAAGTCACTTATAGCCCATAACAACACTTCAGTTGTTGAGTGGGTAGAGGTCTCGGAATTCGAACAAACCGCGTTTCTCGCAAAATACGGGAGAGTGTATAAGAGCCTTTACGACCAAGAAGTTGAAAGCTCACTGCGGAAATACGTCGACGAGCTGGCGGTCAGAAGTCTTTATGAGCCTATTTACATGAGTAGACGAACCGAGGAGCAGAAACGCAGAGCATACGAGGCAGCTGTTAACATGATTCTCGAGAAAGCAGCCCAGTCAGATCTGGATGGTCTTGGCAACGAGGGGAAAACACTCCTTGAGTTAGGAATCGGCCCGAAAGATCAAAAGCTCATGTTCTCTGCCGATTTAGAAGATGAGCCGATACGTCTGCTGGCGGTCCCACGGGAACCAAGGTTATTGGTATGACCAAGACGCGTCGCGCAGCGAAATATTCGCCAACTGCAATGAAGACTGAATGCATTACAAAAGCACGAGAACGGTCCAGTGAAATTATAGGACGAATTCCAAGGGAGAATAAGCGGTCAATTGCGGTTTATGAGCAAATTGCTCATGTATGTGAGAGACTTCTGTCCGCCGCACCACCGATTGAACCAACCCACCAAATTGTATCGGAACAGGGCGGAATCCTCTACCCAGGATTTGTCGTCAAATCAACTATTTCAAAACATTATGCTGACATCGTCAGGATCTGGTCAGCTGCCTTTTCGGAGGTAGGACGTATCTCTATTCAGAAAAGCGATGTTGCGTTTGATGCGCACGAACCCATCGCCAGCGAAGATAGAGGACATATCGCCGAGATCGAATTCTACCGGGCGTTGATAAAACGACAAACCAACGAAATGAAGGCATTACGAAACATCATAGCGGAACAGGTGCCGATTCCGACTGGTATAACAGCGGAGAAACATGAGTTCGTTCCGGCCGACGGCGTCGGGATAAAATTGCTGCGAGATTGGTTGCGCAAGCTAAAACATGGTGGAGGGCCCCTGGAGCTCACTGCTGCCGGGATCGAAATCGCTCAGACTGCACGACCGGGCCGAATAGTTATGGATTTGGATACTTGGCGAGCTACTCTAGGCTTGGCCAATTTAGATTGAATCTACTCAATTCTTTCAACGGATGGGTGCGCCAATGGTGTCCACGAGAGGATTCGAACCTCCGACCCCAGGATTCATACCACTTCGGCTTTCGCCGCCGCCTTTGGGCGTTCGTGGTCTGGACTGTCCCTTCACCATGGCTTCCAGCCAACAGGTGCTACCCATCCAGTCTCTACACCTTCCCCAAGGGGCTTGGCTCGGGATTGGCATGCTACAAGAGCAGCGAAGCGTTCCCCGACTTTGAGCAGATCCGTTGCAATGTTTCCAACTGCAACGCCCAATTCTTCAGGAATCCTGTGCTCTATCCTACTGAGCTACGTGGACACATTTGGCCAGTTCTGCATAGACGACTGGTTCGCTTTGTTCAACAGCGTTGTGACGAGGACGTAGGTATATTTTTTTATTGACCACGCAGAGTTTAGCTCATGATAGACCGACTGGTAATGTTACCAGTCGGAAAATCCAACTGCTACCGGCTGATATCTGTACTGGTAACACTGGTACGCTCCTAAAATCATTCTATCCTACTGAGCTACGGGACCATTCCAAGCGGATCGCGAATAGGGGCGATCCGCAGAGACTTAACGTTTTTCAATGCCGCCGCCAAGTCTCAACTTTGGTAGAATGCGCGGCAAAGCCGTCAGGTGGATGGCAGGAGCGCGCTTTCGGCAATATTTACCCAATAGCTGATGCCATGCGGGATTGCGTCATCGTTAAAATCATAGGCCGGGTTGTGCAGTGATGCGCTTGCTCCGTTGCCCATGAAAATGAATGCGCCGGGACGCGCTTCAAGCATATAGGAGAAGTCTTCACCTGCCATCATAGGCGCAACCTCTTCATTTACCGCATTATTTCCGGCAACTTGACGTGCAACCTTGGCGGCGAAATCAGTCTCGCGATCATGATTGAATGTAACCGGGTAATTACGTGCGTAATCGATTGTGACTGTCGCGCCCAAGGCGCCCGTGATGCCCTCGACAATTTCAGTAAGCCGCTTTTGCGCGTAGTCTCGCATTTCCTTGCGAAGCGTGCGGACCGTTCCCGCCAGTTCCGCTTTTTGCGGAATGATATTGTAGGCATCGCCCGCATGAAATTTGGTGACTGAAATAACGACAGAATCAAGCGGATCGGTGCCGCGAGAAACAATTGTCTGCAGTCCATTCACCAGCTGTGCGCCAATAACAACAGGATCAATCGTGGTGTGAGGCTGTGCGGCGTGGCCGCCGCGACCTTCAATTGTAATGGTGAATTCGTCGGTTGCGGCCATGATCGGGCCTTTGCGGATCGCAAATTCGCCAATCGGTATGCCGGGAATATTGTGCAGTCCGTAGACTTCGGAAATGGTGAAACGCTCCATCATGCCGTCCTTGACCATTTCGCGGCCACCGCCGCCACCTTCTTCGGCAGGCTGGAAGATTACGGCTACCGAGCCTTTGAAATTGCGTGTTTCGGCCAGATATTGCGCTGCGCCAAGCAGCATGGAGATATGCCCGTCATGACCACAGGCATGCATTTTGCCGGCATTGGTCGAAGCCCAGGGCTTTCCGGTGATTTCTGTCAGCGGCAGGGCATCCATATCGGAACGCAGGCCGATTGTCGCGCCTTCGCCGTGACGACCGCGGATTATGCCGACAACGCCGGTTTGGCCAATGCCTGTAACCACTTCGTCGCAACCAAAACCGCGCAATTTTTCTTCAATAAATTTTGCAGTCTGGTGCACATCGAACATCAATTCGGGATTTTGGTGCAAATGGCGGCGCCATTGTGATACTTCATCCTGCATTTCGACAGCGCGATTGAGCACGGGCATTTTTACATCAACTCCAATTTACCTGTGACAAGAAAGGCACTTTGCCTTTTCGATGCCACATAAGATAGATAAGGCCATTGCCGCTCCACGTGAAGCGCGGCTTAATGCCTTTTGCCTTCCCAAGGTTTTTATACAGACAGGCTGGATTTCAGGAATGCGGAAAACTGTAGCACTTTTTCTAGTCGGTAGCGCGATGTCAACCGTTGCGATGCTCGGTCTTGGATCAACGGCCCTTGCCGAGGCGAATATCACACTTGATGCTGGCGGCGGCGAGATTCTTTCGCAAAAAAACGCCTTTCAGCGCTGGTATCCAGCGTCCCTGACCAAACTCATGACCGTCTATGTGGCTTTCCGCATGCTCGAATCAAAGCAGGTAACGCTTGATACGCCCGTTCGAATCACCGCGCTTTCAGCCAAGCAACCACCGAGCAAAATGGGCTACAAGGTTGGCTCGGAATTGACGCTCAGTGACGCGCTGAAGATCATGATGGTCAAATCGGCCAATGATGTTGCCATGGCGGTTGGCGAGACGCTGGGCGGCTCTTCAGAAAAATTTGCGGTGCTTATGAACGAGGAAGCCCAACGTATTGGCATGAAAGGCTCGCATTTCGTTAACCCCAACGGGCTGCATTCAGACGATCATTATACGACAGCGCGCGACATGGCAGTTTTGACCCTGCAACTGCGCCGTGAGTTTCCGCAATTTGCGCATTTCTTCGACATTGAGGCCATCGATTACGGCGGCAAGAAAGTACAGCCGAATTTGAATGCCTTGATTGGACGCTTTCCCGGTGCGGATGGGATGAAGACCGGCTTTGTCTGCCCTTCTGGTTATAATCTGATCGGCTCAGCGACGCGCAATGGCCGGACGGTGATTACGGTCGTTCTTGGCGAACTCAAGCTTTCGACCCGTGCCACCAAGGCTGCTGAACTTCTTGCCAAGGGTTTTGAGACCCATGGCACTAGCATCACGATCGACAATCTAAAATCCAACGGTTCGCCGGAGCTTGATGTTGCTGTGAATATGCGTCCGGAGGTCTGCTCCAAGACGTCGGGTTCCGATACATGGGACGGCAAGGATCTTGAAGGTCATATCATTGCCGGATCGCCTTATATGAACCGCATGGACCGCGAGCCGGTGGCTGAAAAAGTCGCCTTGCTACCGTCAAAGCTCAATGCGCTCGGCATGGAACTTAATCGCCTGCCAGTGCCAACGCCTCGCCCCGACCGTTCGTCGCTTAGCGATGCGGGCAGTGCTGCGAAGGTGATCAATTAATGGCTGGTCCCATTCCAGTTTCCGTTCTGACGGGCTTTCTCGGCTCCGGCAAGACGACTTTGCTCAATCGCCTGCTGAAAGATCCGGCGCTTACCGATACTGCCGTTATCATCAATGAGTTTGGTGATGTGGGCATCGACCATCTGCTGGTGGAAAAGGCGAGCGAAGGCATTATCGAACTTTCGGATGGCTGTTTATGCTGCACAGTGCGTGGCGAACTCGTTGATACGCTTGCTGATCTGATCGATCGTTTGCAGACCGGAAAATTGCAGCGGCTAAAGCGCGTCATCATCGAAACCACGGGTCTCGCCGATCCCGCGCCAGTGCTTCATGCGATTATGGGACACCCCGTTTTGCTGCAAGCATTTCGTGTGGACGGCGTGATCACGACCGTTGATGCGGTTCACGGCATGGCGACGCTGGATGCACATGAAGAGGCAGTAAAGCAAGCGGCTGTGGCTGATCGCATCGTCATCACCAAGACGGATCTGCGTCAGTCGGTGGGCTTGGTCGATCCACTGCGCGCGCGTTTGCAGGCGCTTAATCCTGGTGCCGATATTATTGATGTCAGCGATGAACGGACGGGCTTTGCGGCACTGTTTGAATGTGGTGTCTATAATCCGGAAACTAAGACGGTCGATGTGCAGCGCTGGCTGAAAAGCGAAGCCTGGCGAGACCGTGAGCACGAGCGCCACGAGCTTGAGCATCATGGACACCACCATCATCATGATCATCATGACCACGACAGTCATGAACATCACCATGATGTGAACCGCCATGATGCGGCCATCCGGTCATTCTCCCTGACCCATGACAAGCCTGTGCCGCTATCGAGCTTCGATATGTTTATCGATCTGCTACGCTCGGCCCATGGGGAAAAGCTGTTGCGTGTCAAAGGCATTGTTCTCTTGGAGGATGACCCCGAGCGGCCGCTGGTCATTCATGGCGTCCAGCAGATTTTTCACCCCCCCGTACGGCTCGCCGCATGGCCGGAAGGTGTGCGCGAAACGAGACTGGTCATGATCGTCAAGGATCTACCCGAGAGCTATGTACAGCAGCTTTTCAACGCGTTTCTCAACAGGCCGCAGATCGATATGCCTGACCGCGCCGCATTGTTTGATAATCCACTGGCTATACCGGGTGTGAAGCGGGTTTAAGTTTTGCTGGGCAGTTGTGCGTGGTTCGACAAGCTCACCATGAGGGAGAGAGTTGATTGCAGGGAGCCATGTTCTGGAGCGATGAAGATTATCTTTGCAGTTCGCCAACTTCCTCATGATGAGCTTGTCGAACCACGCAATCGGGTAATGCAGCCTATCTTTAGCCGCGCTCGATGTGAAAGCGGTGGCCGCCTTCGACGCTGATTGTTTCAATCAGACGGTGGCCCTCGGTCAGGCAGAAATTGGGCATGTCGATAACGGCCAGCGGGTCGGTGGTTTCTACCCATAAGCGCGTTCCAGCTGCGGCTTCAGCCAGTTTTTTACGGGTTTTAAGCACGGGAAGCGGGCAATTCAGGCCGCGAAGATCGTAGACTTCGGCTTCCATGATGCGTTTTGAATCCTGCTCATCCGCGAAGAAATTAAACGTGCTTAATTGCCGCCGATTTTCCACCACGCCTTTTTGGCGGGCGCGGGTGCTGCAACCGGTGCGGCGGCTTCAGGCGCTGCAATGGCGGCTGTTGTCATCGGAGCAGGTGCCGGCGTCTGTTGTGGAACAGGCGTAGCTGCAACGGCAGGCGTGTGCATGCGCGAGCGCTTGGAAGCTTCGCGCTCTTCCTTCGCCTTGTCGGCTGCCACAGCAGAGGCGAGCCGGACCATGATCTGTGGCTTGTTGGCCGCATCGGCATCTTGTGGTGACAAGGATGGCGGCTCTTGCGTTACGCGTTCACCGCGCGCGCGGCGCTGGCTCCATTCAGCAATGATCTTAGCCTCGGTCAGACCCTGGATCGAGCGGGCAGGGGCTTGAATCTTGCCCTTGCCAACCATGGATGAGAAAGCGCTCTCATAATTGGTCTGATAGGACTGATAGGCCATTTTCAGCGATTCCGGCTGATCAGATGGCGGGCAGGTGCTGGTCGCAGCGATAGGCGCGTTCGGGTCGGATGTGTGGTTGAAGACATATTTCTTCTCGCAGACATCGACTTTCGGCGGCACTTTGGTGATTTCAAAGTGGTCGTAGCCTTCCTTCAGATTTTTCCAGAAAGCGTAATTGGGATCATCCTTGTAGCGCGCCATATTGGCGGCAGTCATGCGGAACGGATAGGCCTGAAGCTGGATCGATTCCTGCCCGCCCTTGAAGGCATCGCGGGCGAAAGCATAAATCTGCGCAACCTGGCCGTCAGTCATAGAATAGCAACCGGAAGACGAGCAGGCGCCGTGAACCATCAGATTTGCACCCGTACGGCCAAGCGCGCGATCAAGCGCATTGGGAAAACCGGTGTTGAATGACAGATAGTAACTGGATTTCGGATTCATGTGAGCGGGGCGGACAGCATAATAGCCTTCCGGCGCCTGACGATCACCTTCAATGAATTTCGGGCCAAGTTTCCCGGACCATTTGCAAATCTGGTAACTGGTGACGATATCGTAGCGGCCATTGTCCTTGCGCTTCCAAACTTCAAGGACGTTTTCTTCCTTGAAGATGCGGAACATGATCGGCGAGGTGGCAGTCATGCCTTTCGTCTTCATGCTCTGGACAAGTTTGGCGGGCAGTTGCGTGTTCGCGCCATTGGGAACGAGATCGTTCACCGTCCCGCCCTGACATCCGGCAAGGAAAAGCGTGAGCATCAAAGGCGCAAGAATGTGTGTCTTTATCTTCATTGCAGCAGCAGTTGCCAGTTCATCAATGTGTTTGCCGAGGTCGGATTCGCCGCGAATATAACATTCGCACCATTATAGATGCACCCGTTATAGTTGATAAAGTCTTGACGCAACCGCATAAAATTGCCCCGATCACGCAGATGTCACCTTTCACGCACTGACGGCGGATTTATGGCAAACAATCATGAAGCACACATAATTGCTTCGAAGTGCCGCAAAACAAAAAAGGCGGCGCAAATTGCACCGCCTTTTTTAAGTCTAGTCCAAAAGATCAGCCGTTAAGGGCGTCCTTCAGAGCCTTTGCAGGCTGGAAAGCAACTTTCTTGGAAGCTGCGATCTTAATTGTTGCGCCGGTTGCAGGGTTGCGGCCTTCGCGAGCGGCGCGAGCCTGTACCTTGAACTTGCCGAAGCCTGGCAGCGAAACTTCATCGCCAGCTACGACTGAATCGGTGATGCCTTTAAGGATGCTATCAACAATCGCCTTGGACTGAACTTTTGTAAGACCCTGATCAGCGACGAGCTTATCAATGAGATCGGACGTATTCATTTGGCGGTTTCCTCAGTATATTCGTTGATCGGAGGGGTCTGTATGGCACGCGTTACGCACTCTGTCATCAGGAACTACAGGCAAAAAGCGGGTTTATACCCAGTGTTTACGGGGTTTTTTTCGAATTAAGCCCTGATTTGCCAGATGGCGATGCCGGTTGACCCAAAAATCGCGCCAAGTGATTCGGCTTGTGCGGGCCCTTAATCAGCTATCGACAGGGCGATAAGCTTCGTTGATTTGCCAGATTGGCGGGCTGCCAATATGTCTTGCAATATGATCGACAAAGGCGCGCACCTTCGCAGAGACATGGCGCGTGGGAGGGTAGACGGCATATATATTGTAGGGTAGCGGCTTTGCTTGCGGCAAAACGGGGATGAGTCTTCCTGCCCGCAACGGTTCGGCGGCGATGAACATCGGCAGGAGTACAAGCCCAAGGCCGGCAATCGCCATATCGCGCATCGCCTCGCCATTATTGGCAACGATGCGGCCATGCATCGGCACGGCAATCGGTTCGCCATCCTTGTCCGGATTTTCAAATTGCCAGAGCTGGCTGGTATTGACGTTGGAATAATCGATGCAGGAAAAGCGATCCAGCGCGCCCAGCGTTTCCGGCAGGCCATGCGTATTGGCGAAATCCGGGCTGCAACAGATGACACGGGGATCGGTGCATAATTTGCGCGCGATCAGGCTGGAATCGCGCAATATACCAATGCGTATGCCGACATCATAACCGCCGCGCACCAGATCGATCATGCGGTCTTCAAACTCCACGGCGATTTCCAGATCGGGATATTGCCGGGCAAAATCCGCAATCATCCGCCCCAGATACATTGTGCCGAAGGTCATGGGCGCAGCGATGCGCAATGTGCCGCGAATGGCGCTATTGCGTGTCGCGGCCGTATCAGCCGCCTCCATGATGTCGCGGACAAGCGGGCGGATGCGCTCGACGAAATCCAGCGCATTTGCCGATGCCACCAGCTTGCGCGGCGTTCGCTGAAACAATTCAATGCCAAGCCCACCCTCCAGATCGGAGATGCGCTTGCTGACAACGGATTTTGACAGGTTAAGCCGCGCGGCTGTGGCCGTGATGCTGCCGGTTTCAATCACGTCGAGAAACGTCAATAAATCTTCGAAACGCCACTTCATGGTTTGCTTATACGAGACATGATTGCCGTTGAACAGAAGTTTGATGGCGTTATAGTTCTGTTTTATCGAACATGAGTTGCGTCTTTATGGTCTTTATTGCCGGAACAACTGCGCAGATATTCACCCCAACGGCGATTTCGCCACTCAATCACGCAGGAGGCTTTGATGAGCTTACAACTGACAGGCATTCACCATCTGACGGCAATTACCGCCAATGCGCCAGAAAATGTGCGTTTCTACACAAAGACGCTTGGTTTGAGGCTGGTCAAAAAGACCGTCAATCAGGACGATACGAGCGCCTACCATCTTTTTTATGCCGATGGTGAAGCAACGCCCGGTACGGATTTGACTTTCTTCGACTGGCCAACTGCACCGGAGCGCCGCGGCACCCATAGTATTTCGCGCACTGGTTTGCGGGTTGGCAGCAAGGCCAGCCTCGACTGGTGGAAAGTCCGGTTTACCGAATTGGGTGTCAAGTCCGGTGAGGTGACAGAGATAGGCGGTCATGCTTCGCTGGATTTCGAGGATGGCGAAGGACAGCGCTTTCGGTTGATTGATGATGGCGGTGCTGGCGACTCCCACCCTTGGGACAAGAGCCCTGTGCCTGCCGAACATCAGATCCGCGGGCTTGGCCCAATCACCATCAGCGTGCCGGACATCACCAATACGGAAGCAATTCTGT
This sequence comes from Phyllobacterium sp. CCNWLW109, assembly GCF_037203905.1. Classification (NCBI taxonomy): domain Bacteria; kingdom Pseudomonadati; phylum Pseudomonadota; class Alphaproteobacteria; order Hyphomicrobiales; family Phyllobacteriaceae; genus Phyllobacterium; species Phyllobacterium sp. CCNWLW109. The sequence goes on from NZ_JBBCBK010000003.1 coordinate 924,397, forward strand.
TGCACGTGATGAACATGCAAAAGGTCCGCGATTATGCCGATCCCGATGGCATCGGGCATGTGCATGTTTTTGCAATGGGCGAGGGCGGTCCGGCTGCGGAGCTGCACGTCGCCGTTCAACCTGATCTTCCCGCCGCACGGCAGGGTGCAGGGGCGGTGCATCACGTGGCTTTCCGCGCCCCGGATGTCAATGCCTTGCATGAATGGACCGAGCGTTTGAAAAGTTTCCGCATGCCATCCAGCGGTGAAGTCGAGCGTTACTATTTCCGTTCGCTCTATTTCCGCGAACCAAATGGTATTCTGTTCGAGATCGCAACCGACGGTCCGGGCTTCACAGTGGATGAGCCGTTGGAAACGCTTGGGGAAGAGCTCTCATTGCCGCCATTCCTTGAAAGCAAGCGTGCCGCCATTGAGGCCGGGCTGAAGCCGCTCGTCTGATTATGAAAAAGCAGCAAACAGGCCGGATCAATTCCGGCCTGTTTCCATTTCTGTCAGCCAGCTTCTGGCGGCGTCAATATCATGCTGATTGGTCTCGTGACCGGCAGGAACGCTGAGGGCAGTCAAATTGGCTCCAGCCTGCCGCAGATCGGCTTCGAGTGCGGGGGCATGCGCGCCAAAGAGGTCGTGATCGCCGGTCAGGCTGAGAATATGCGTGCCGCTCAGATCAGCTTCAGGTGTCTCTTCAAGCACTTTGGTTGCGCGCAGCAAAATGGCATTGCGCACCAGGCCCGGATGCAATTGCATCATGGCAGCCAGAAGATTGGCGCCGTTGGAATATCCCATGAAAATCGTTGATTGCAGGTCGAGACCATAGGCTTCGACAGCGCCTTCAATGAATGCGGCGAAGGCTTCCGCTTCCGAGCGGATGTCGTTTTGATCAAAGCTCAAAGGTCCAAAACGGCGGAACCAGCGCGCAGTTCCTTCTTCCGTGCTGCGACCACGCAGGCCAAACAGCGTTGCGCCGGGTGCGATACTGGCCGCCAAGGGCATAAGGCTTGTTTCACTGCCATCAGAACCATGAAGAAGGATAAATGCCTGGCCGGTTGCCGGTTCGGGCGTATAGACGCGATGGACGAATGGCAGATCGCGATAAATGAAACGCGGTTCCTTTGGCAGACCGAATTGCGGCAAGATGATTTTTACATTCGCCGTTTCATCGGCAAAATGCGGGGGGACGAAAAGCTCTGTGCCCAAAGTCTCCAATGGTTCGTCAATCAGCACGCCGGGACCATCCGTCGCCATTTCGAGTAGAGTACCGCCCGGCTCGCGCACATAGATGGAATGGAAATATTTGCGGTCGTGTAGGGCAGTTGCATCGGCACCTTCAGCAATCATCTGCTCATAAGTCGCGTTCACTTCGGCAATATCTGCGGCGCGAAAGGCAATATGATCCACGGTGCCGGTGCCGGGGGCGGAGCTCCAAAAGCCGGTTGCATCGCGAACGTCAATGCAATCTCCTGATGAGGAAACCATTCGCGTTATTGTGTCGCTCTGCCCCGCACTTTCATATGAAAAGTGCCTGCTGAGAAACGCAGCAGTCTCGTTGGGTTTTTCGGTGAGGATCGTTGCGCCGCGTAAGCGCATGATCGCATCTGTTTGCGATATGCCATCGCTTTCCCACGGGTCCCCGGGGCTGACGGCGTCTGTTCCGACCAGTTTGATGATCGCCCCGTCAGGATCGTGCAATCGCAGGACGGTTTCGCCAAATTCCTGCGCCGGTCCCGTAACCGCGATGTTGAATTGCAGCGCACGGGTCAGCCAGAAACCAATAGTTTCGGTTGGAATGGCGAATGATACTTCGCTGGGCTGGCCATAGCCGACGCGGCCAAGCGAGCCATCTTCCCAGACCAGAAATGTGATCAGGGAGCCGGGAGTGCCAGAGGCATCGCCATAAATCAGATGGAGTTGTGTTGCGTCTTCAAAGCCGCCGGTACGCTTGACCAGCCGAAGCCCGAGAAACCCGACATAGAAATCGACATTCGCCTGAACCTTGCGGGTGATCAGTGTGATGTGATGAATGCCGCCTGTCATGTCCGAGGTCCCTCTTTTCATGAGGCGCTTGATAAGGGGAAAGCAGGAAAGGCGCAATCGCAGATGACAGCACAAAAGAGAACACCCACCGCTGGGAGGAGCGATGGGTGTTACTTGTAAAGAACGGCTCTGGGAGGAACGCTGTTCTTTAAGCGACCGTGGCTGGGAGGAGGAGTGCCACGGACGTGGGAGGTCTGTTTAATTAGAATGCCGAAGCGGCCTTCTTCGCAACGAAAGCGATGTCACCGCGGGAGATGCCGAGGTCGTTCAGTTCACGTGCGGACAGGCGGTTCAATTCCGTGACTGTGTCACGATAGCGGCGCCAGTTGTTGTACGAGCGGATCAAGTTCATTTCACTCACCTAAAGTTCTTTTGTTTGTTGGATCGTTATCGATCGGTGAGCTGGATATAGTGCAGTGCACTCAGAACTTGGAGTCACAAGTTTGCATAGCTGGTTTGCAGGAAAATGGGCCTCTAAACCACTGAAACTGAAGGTTTCCGCCATTAATTTGTCATTATCGATCTGAAATTTGAGAAAAATGGTGGATTCGGCTGTAAAACTGCCCAAGTCGGCCATATTCGTTAACGGTGAAAACTGCTTAGGCGTGCGCTTTCGCGCGGGGTGGCTTTCTGGCCGCTTCGCGCGGTGCAGCTTTACTCTTTTTCTTTGCAGCGGTGCGGCTCTTAAGTTCCTCGTCGGCCTTCTTCGCTGCTTCTTCGCATTGTTTGCGAAACTTCTCGACTTCAGCCTCGGTCAGATGCTCGATGCCGATAAAAGCATTCTTTCCGTTGCTGACGCGCACGAGCTCGTCCAGCTTGGCCTGAATGGCTACGCTATCGCGGTTTTGCGTGTTCTGGATGAGAAACACCATGAGGAAGGTCACGATTGTCGTGCCGGTATTGATGATGAGCTGCCACGTATCGCTGAAGCCGAATATCGGTCCGCTAAATGCCCATATGACTACGATTGCCACGCAAAGGATGAAGGTTACAGGTTTGCCTGCAGCCAAAGCCACAGTGTTGGCGACCTTGGTGAAGATCTGATCGAACATGCGTAATCCTCTTTGTGACCGGCGATAATGAGTCTGGCACTCAATAACTTTTGAACGAGGCTGTTGGTTCCGCGACAGGAAACCAACATGCGTCTGCGTTTCAGGGTGGTCAAAAAACGTCCGGGAGCGTATGCTTAACCATGCAGGTTGAGGTCCATAGTGACCCGTCCATGGTCACCGAGCTCCTTTTCCGCCCTGAACTTATGGGAGGTTTGAGATGGCGAATTTCCATGTGATTGCCGGTGCTGATTCAGGCATTGCCCATCCTGATGTGCGCAAGATTGCCGTCAGGGATGTTTTCACGGCGCTGCGCAAAGGTCTTGACGATTTCTGGGAGAAGCCGTCGCATTATGTGTTTCTCTGCCTGATTTATCCCATTGCCGGTCTGGTGCTGATCCGATGGTCGTCCGGTGCTAACACCCTGCCGCTGATTTTCCCACTAATGTCAGGTTTTGCACTGATCGGACCTCTGGCAGCCATCGGGCTTTATGAAATCAGCCGCAGACGCGAGCGGGGTATGGACACCTCCTGGTGGCATGCAAGGCAGGTGGTGCATTCACCCGCCGTTCCATCCATTCTTGCGATAGGGGCCATGCTTGTCGCCGTTTTCGTGGCATGGTTGCTGATCGCCCAGGCGCTTTATGTGAACCTCTTCGGCGATACGCCCCCGGCTTCGGTCGCGGTATTCATGGATCAGGTTTTCAACACGCCTCAAGGCTGGCGAATGATCATACTCGGCAATGCAATCGGTTTTGTCTTCGCGGCCTTTGTGCTTTGCACGACGGTGATCGCCTTTCCCTTCCTGCTCGACCGCGATGGCGGCGCTTATGCGGCGATAGCCACGTCAGCGCGCGTGGTGGCAAAAAATCCGCTACCCATGATCGTTTGGGGCTTGATTGTCGCTGCACTGCTGTTTGTGGGCTTCGCAACATTGTTCGTGGGTCTGGCGATTTTCATACCCGTTCTCGGACATGCCACCTGGCACCTTTACCGTGCAGTTGTTCCGGCGCACGAAATGTAAAAGCAAATATCTGCCTCGTATGGTGGAATACGGGGCAGATGGTCAAATTTCCCGGTAAAACTAGCATTTGACGTAAACGGCTATTATCCTTCCAGAATCGCCAACCTTGCGAAGGGAATACCGACATGGGTAGCTATTCGAAGCTGATTGGATCGATTATCGGAGGTATTGCGGGCTGGCTTGCCTCACGCTACGCCCTGCCGCCGGAGCTGACATCCCCCGAAATTCAAGGGGCAGCAACAGTTATTCTCAGCGCTGCTGCCACATACCTGTTCCCCGCAAATACGGTGCCGACACAGACAACGACCGAGCCGGAGCCAAAGGTCACCACTCCTCAATAGTCTGTTTTGATTTGTAGCTCCGGCCGGTGCATTTGTGCACCCGTCGGAATGGCGCGGTATCCCGCCGTCCGTAAGAGGGCGTAGTCAAAGCTGAAATCAGCCCTCTACTAGTGTGTACTGGACGAGGCGATTAATCCTCAAAGCGGGTCGTGGCGTCGCGATCATGCTCGTATTTATGCTTGGTCGGGAAGGTCGGTAACCAGGATTCGCGGCGGATGACCCAGCTTTCATAAGTCGGTGTCAGCTGGTCAATATCGTCCAGCGAGCCAATGTTCACTTCGATTTCGTCGTCGGTGCGGGCAAAAACCGACGATCCGCAACGGGGGCAGAAATGACGCCCGGCATAATCGCCTGTTTCTCCCTCGATGGACACAGCAGCTTCAGGAAATATTGCCGAAGCGTGAAAAAGAGCGCCATGATGTTTGCGGCAGTCGAAACAGTGACAAATGCCGACACGATAAGGCCGTCCCGTTGCAACGATTCGGACATCTCCGCAGCTGCACCCGCCCGTGAACCGGTCCATCTTGCGCCTCCTCAATAATCACGTGAGTTGGAATATTTACAATGAACAAGACAGCCATTGCAAATAGATGACTGAGGTGCTGTTCATGCTTGATAATGGAATGTCGATTGCCAAGGTATTTATCCTTGAACGGCTGCGATTGGTGGAAAGCTGATCATTCCCTTTAGCGATTCGCTCGCGTAATGAGCACACGGCGCGCCGCGCCGCATCAGTTGATGATTTCGCCTCGTTCGTGCGAAGGCAACGCGATCAGACGTTCTCTCCATAGCTGTAGTGCTTCGGGAGTCAATCTGGTCCAATCCGTGATTTCCCCAATGATCTTGAGCGGTGCGCTGCTGCGATACGACCGCGTTGGATTGCCAGGAAACTTCTTGTCGGTCACGTTCGGGTCGTTCTCGAATGTCCCTGTGGGTTCTACGATGTAAACACGCGGGGCTGCGCCGCCTTTGGTGAGTTCAGCCGCAATTTCAGCGGCAAGCCCGGCACCATCCACAAGAGAAGTGAAGTAGATATGGTTCATCACCACTTCAGGACGATAGTTCGACCTGTATCCTGCGGTGAGGAAATCACCCACGCGCAAATCCGCGATTGTGCCATGAAAGAAGGGGCCTTTATCCAGCGCTTCGGTCATCTTGATCGTCCTGTCCTGTAGGTCTGCTTGTCGTCAGTGAGCTGAGCGGTGCCAACGGAGATAAGGTCGAAAGAGGCTATTTCCACCCGTTGCAAGCTCAAATAGTCGAGACGCAAACGTTGATCTGCCCTGTCGCAGTTTTCGAAAAATTATTACACTTGGGTGTATGGGAAAAAATGGCGCGCCCGAAAGGATTCGAACCTCTGACCCCCAGATTCGTAGTCTGGTGCTCTATCCAGCTGAGCTACGGGCGCGTGCCACAAATGCGCGTTCGTCTGCGCAGGCCGGTTCCTAATTGGTTGGCTGCGTAAATGCAAGCCGGTTTCCAAAAAAACCGCAACTATTTATTCCTAAAGATTGCGGCCGATGGCCAGATACTTCTCGCGGCGGTCCTGACGCAAAGCATCGCGATCCATATTGCTCATGGATTTCAGCGCGACATTGATGATGTTTCCAGTCGCTTCTATTGCTGCATCCCGGCCGCGATGGGCGCCGCCCAGAGGCTCCGGAATAATGCCGTCAATGATCTTCAATTCGTAAAGATCCTGCGCGGTGATGCGCATTGATGTGGCCGCATCCTTGGCTCTGGTCGAATCATGCCAGAGAATAGACGCGGCACCTTCGGGCGAAATAACCGAATAGATGGAATGTTCGAGCATGTAGACGCGGTTGGCCGTGGCAATCGCGATAGCGCCGCCGGAGCCGCCTTCACCGATGATGACGGAAACGATTGGCACCTTCACATTGAGGCAGGCGGCAGTTGAGCGGGCAATGGCCTCGGCCTGGCCGCGTTCCTCGGCGGCGATGCCTGGAAATGCGCCCGCCGTATCAACAAGCGTCAGCACGGGCAGGTTGAACCGGTCTGCAAGTTCCATGATGCGCACGGCCTTGCGGTAGCCTTCGGGCATGGCCATGCCGAAATTGTGTTTGAGGCGCGTTTTGGTATCGCTGCCTTTTTCCTGTCCAATGACTGCAACGGCCTGACCATTAAAGCGGGCAAGACCAGCCTGAACCGCATCATCATCGGCATAGTTGCGATCGCCTGCCAGCGGTGTGAAATCGGTAAAGAGCCTCGCAATATAATCCACGCAATGGGGCCGGTCCGGATGACGTGCGATCTGCGCCTTCTGCCAAGGCGTCAATTTGCGATAAAGATCGCGCAATGCATCGCCGGAGCGTCTTTCAAGCCGCGCAATCTCGTCATTGGTGTCGAGCGCGCCGCCTTCTTCTGCAAGCTTTTTCAGCTCAAGAATCTTGCCATCGAGATCGGCAACCGGCTTTTCAAAATCAAGATAGTTGTACATGGACTGAATATCTGCCTGCAAAAAGGTGGATTTTTCAAAGCCTAACTGGCTGTTGCGAGCGCGCATGTCAAGGAACCATGCCTCAGATGAGGCATAAGCCACGCAACTTATACGGTGAATTCCGGCAAAGGTGTGGTGTTTAATCAGCCAATGGATGGTGCTTGGTGACAAGCTGGTGCAGCCGCTCTTCCATGACATGGGTGTATATTTGAGTGGTGGAAATATCCGAATGGCCGAGCAATTGCTGTACGGCACGCAGATCAGCGCCGTTCTGGAGCAAATGACTGGCAAAGGCGTGACGCAACACATGGGGCGAGATTGATGAGGTTTTCAGCCCCGCACGGGCAGCCAGCCCCTTAAGCTCACGTCCAAAGACCTGACGCGCCAGAAAACCGCTTTCCGAGACTGCCGGAAAAAGCCACGGGCTTTCGCTTAAAGCGGGCAGGGAATCACGCAATTCGAGATATTTCATCATGGCGGTACGGGCCTTGCCGGAAAGCGGAACCATGCGGTCCTTCGACCCCTTGCCCCGGACCATCAAAAAGCGATTGTCCGAGCGCGCGACAGTAACGGGCAGGCCAACAAGCTCAGAGACACGCAGGCCCGTTGCATAGAGGATTTCCAGCAATGCATGCAGGCGCAGGGCCTGCAAGTGCGCTGCGTTTGAAGCTTTTGCGTCAAGCGTTTCCTCTTCTGCCCGGGCAAGCAGCTTTTCAACATCGGCCTCACTCATGATTTTCGGCAGGGAACGATCCTTCTTCGGCGCATCAAATGTGCTGGTCGGATCATCGGCACGAATATTCTCCATATAAAGGAAACGGAAAAATTGACGAAGCGCCGACAGTCTGCGGGCCTGCGAGGTTGCGGCAAAGCCGCGATTGGCAATATCGTCGAGATAGGTGCGAATGGTGACGGATTGCGCTAGTGGCAGCTGAATGCCAGTGCCGGCACTGAAGGAGGCGGCATCCTCAAGATCACGCCTGTAGGAGTCGAGCGTGTTTTGCGCCGCGCCCCGTTCGGCGCTCATCATTTCAAGAAAATTCTCGATGGCTGCTGAAGCGCGCATGATTTTACTTTGGTTGTTGAGGTTTCGGATTAAGTTTTTCGCTCGGCACGCGAATGGTCATCTCGGTCTGGGTGGGGTGAACAAAGGTCACAAGCGCGACCATCCCGGCATAGACAAGCCCCGCAAGGATGGCGAGGACAATGATAAGTCGCGTGAGTGTCGGCATTTTCTCTATCGAACAGGCTGCATTGGTCGGTTCCATAATCTTGGACGCAAACTCTTAATAATTTGGTGAATGGCTGCGTTGCTGCTCTGGCGCTCTGCGTGGTTCGACAAGCTTACCATGAGGCGAGATTGCGATTTGCAACCAAAATGATCGCCACAGGCGAGTGTAGATCCCTACAATCCGCAACTTCTCTTATGGTAGGCCTGTCGAGCCACGCACGCTATTGATGTAAAATGGAACATCGATGGTCCTTAAAGCCATAGTCTGCTTGACTGGACCAAGGTTTTACTGTCGAAACGCAATCATGAATACGACGGAAGAAACACCTCTGCCAGATGAAACATCTGAGCTGGCAAAATCCATCCGCGAGCGGCTTGGCGCGCGTTCAATCGTGCTTGTCGGCCTCATGGGTGCAGGTAAGTCGACAGTGGGAAAGAAACTGGCCTCGCTGGTGGAACTGCCCTTTTTCGACGCGGATCACGAGATTGAAAAGGTCTCGACAATGTCGATCCCCGAGCTTTTCGAAGCCTATGGCGAGGCCGAATTTCGCGATCTTGAACGGCGGGTCATTGCACGCATGCTGGAAGAGGGGCCGATTGTCCTGGCAACAGGAGGCGGTGCCTATATGAACGAGCAGACGCGAAGCGCCATAGCATCCACCGGTATCTCCGTATGGCTTAAAGCAGAGCTTGATGTCTTGATGTCGCGTGTCGTACGCAAGCAGAACCGTCCATTGCTGAAGAACAGGGATCCGCGCGGTGTGATGGAGCGGCTGATGGGCGAGCGCTATCCAATCTATGCATATGCCGATCTCACGATCAATTCGCGCGAAGAAAAGAAAGAAATCATCGCTTTCGAAGCGATGCAGGCCATTGCAGGGCATCTGGGCGGGCAAGCCCTTTCCAACGAGACAAAAACGGATGAGGAGGCCGGGTCATGACGGATCAAGCGACAAGCACAATCGTTCCCGTCAAGCTCGGCGATCGCTCCTATGACATATTGATTGGTGGTGGTTTGATTGAGCGTGCAGGACAAGAGATCGTCTCACGGGCAGGCAAGACAATGCGGGCGGCCATCATCAGCGACGAGACAGTCGCCGGGCTGCATCTGGAGCGGTTGCAGGCCGGGCTCACTGCCGCAGGAATAGAATCGACGCCGGTGGTGGTTGCCCCGGGCGAGCAATCAAAATGTTTTGCGACGCTGGAGACTGTTACCAACGCCATTCTAGCGGCGCGGCTCGAACGCGGCGATATTGTCATTGCTTTCGGTGGCGGTGTCATTGGTGACCTTGCCGGTTTTGCGGCTGGTATTGCGCGGCGCGGCATGGGTTTTGTGCAGATACCAACCTCATTGCTGGCGCAGGTGGATAGTTCCGTGGGCGGCAAGACCGGAATTAACACGGCGCATGGCAAGAACCTTGTCGGCGTGTTCTATCAGCCCCAGCTGGTTCTGGCCGACACGGATGTGCTCAACACGCTCTCTCTACGTGAATTTCGTGCAGGTTATGCGGAAGTTGCCAAATATGGTCTGATCGACCGTCCGGATTTTTTCGGTTGGCTGGAGGCCAACTGGCGCGGGATTTTCGATGGAGGGCCGGAACGGACCCAGGCGATTGCCATAGCGTGCCAGTCAAAAGCCGATGTCGTTGAACGCGACGAGTTCGAGATGGGAGACAGGGCGCTGCTCAATCTTGGCCACACATTCGGCCATGCGCTGGAGACAGCAACCAAATATGATTCCTCGCGCCTTGTTCATGGTGAGGGCGTTTCCATCGGAATGGTTCTGGCGCATCAGTTTTCGGCCAAAATGAATCTGGCCAGCCCGGATGATGCTTTGCGGGTGGAAAAGCATCTGCGCGATGTCGGCCTGCCGGTATCTATCAACGAGATACAAGGCCAGCTTCCGCCAGCGGAAAAATTGATGGAATATATTGCGCAGGATAAAAAGGTGACGCGTGGTACGCTGACCTTTATTCTCACGCGCGGTATCGGTCAGTCATTCATCGCCAAAGATGTTCCACCATCGGCGGTCTTGAGCTTCCTGAAGGAGAAACATCCAGCATGACCTTGGAACTCTGGATTTTCTGCGGGGTTATTTTGGGTTTGATCCTGATGTCCGCTCTCTTTTCAGGGTCCGAAACGGCATTGACTGCGGTGTCGCGGGCACGCATGCATCGGCTGGCGAACCGCGGCGACGGGCGTGCAAGCATTGTCGAAAATCTCATCGAGAAACGCGACAGGCTGATCGGCGTCATGCTGATCGGCAATAATCTCATCAATATTCTCGCATCGTCGCTGATGACCAGCATGTTGCTTGATATTTTCGGGCAGGCTGGTGTGGCCTATGCGACAGCCATCATGACCGTCCTTCTGGTGATCTTTGCGGAAGTTCTGCCAAAATCCTGGGCTATATCGAGTCCCGAACGCAATTCGCTTTCGCTGGTGCGGTTTGCGCAGCTTGCAGTCTGGATATTCGGTCCTCTTTCCGATCTGGTGAACTGGATCGTACGCAATATACTTGCGATTTTCGGGATCAATCTTGCTGCGGGAATTTCAATGTTTTCAGCGCAGGAAGAGCTGCGCGGTGCGGTCGACCTGCTCCACAAGGAAGGTTCCGTGGTGAAGGGCGACAGGGACCAGATTGGTGGCTTGCTTGATCTGCGCGAGCTTGAAGTCTATGACGTCATGATCCACCGCACCGATATGGATTCGGTCAATGCCGATGATCCAATCGAGACGATCATCACCGAAATCCTTGCCAGCCATCATACGCGTATTCCTGTGTGGAGAGGCACGAACGATAATTTTGTCGGGGTTGTCCACGCCAAAGACCTTGTACGGGCGATCAGGGATGCCAATCGCGACTTCTCGAAGATCAATATTATGAAGGTTGCGACAAAGCCCTGGTTCGTGCCGGATACGACCACGCTCCAGGACCAGCTCAATGCGTTTTTGCGGCGCAAGGCACATATTGCCATTGTCGTCGATGAGTATGGCGACGTGCAGGGGCTGATCACGCTGGAAGATATTCTTGAGGAGATCGTTGGCGATATTGCCGACGAGCATGACATTGACGTGCAGGGTGTTCGCCCGCAGCCGGATGGCTCAATCCTTGTCGACGGGTCCGTGCCGATACGCGACCTTAACCGCGCGCTCGACTGGAATCTGCCCGATACGGAGGCGACAACCATTGCAGGGTTTGTGATCCATCAGACGCAGAGCATTCCAAAGGAAAAACAGGCTTATACGTTCCATGGCAAGCGGTTTACGATCATCAAGCGGGAAAAAAACAGAATAACGCGACTGCGCATCCGGCCGATTGAAGGTGAGGACAAACCGAAGGCGCGGTAGTTCACGAGGCATTCAGGTTCATATAACTGGGATTAAAATGCATATTCTCATTGCGATTATCGGTTTGGCGGCTGTTGTTTTATTCTGGACCCTGCGAGCCCATTCGACTGTCAGGGCAGTACGCGATCTTGATCGCGACACGAAAGGCCTGCAACGGAAGGCAAAGTTCAGTTTTCAGAATCTGATCGGCTCACCCTACAGCCGTATAAAAGACCCGCGTCTGGCCGCTGCGATCTTGATGATTCAGCTTGTGCGGACGGGCGCCCCGGTGACCGCAGACGAAAAGATGAAGATTCTGGAACTGATTAGCGAAACGCTTCAGATCGAAGATCCAGACGCATTGTTTCGAAAGGCCTGGACTTATACCAAGCAGCGGGGATTTTTTTCGCCCATGGCTGATGAAATGGCACCCATGCTGCGCGAACGCCTGACGAGAAGAGAACGGCTGCAATTGATCGACATGCTGCAACAGACCGCATCAGCCTACGGTGAGCCGAGTGAATTGCAAGCTGGAATGATTGCGCGATTGAAGCGGCAACTGGTGCAGGATTGAATATTAGTTGCATACATCCAGTGCGTGGTTCGACGCACTGGATGTATGCAGTTTCCTGTCGCAATGCTTTTCAGGAATTGCAAGTCACACTTTAGTTGAGCTTTTTACCGCCGTGTTGCTTCGCCGGGCGCTGCTGGTTCAAGCGCCAAGGCATGGACGCTTCCCTTCAATTCTGCTTCGAGAACTTCATTGATTGCGCGGTGGCGTTCGACACGCGACATGCCGGAAAAAGCCTCCGCGACAATCCGCACGCGAAAATGCGTTTCGCCTGAACCGTCAAATGTGCCATGATGCTCGCTGTCAGAATGATGGTGGCCTGCGTGAAGGTGGCTTTCATTGATGACAGCCAATGAAACGGGATGGAAAGCCTGTGTCAGTTTGTTTTCGATCGCGGACTGAGTGGACATTTCATTCTCCTGCGCCCATATGGTAGTTTCATTTGGCAAATCCGAACATGTTCATAAATTTACCGCCATTTCAGGCGTTAGGTCATAAATCATGTCCGAATGTCAATTCACGCCAAGCCAAGATAAACGTATTCGATGACGACAAGCTCTAAATATTTCGACAGCATCCGTATCCGCCCGAAAAAAGCGGAAGAGGAGAAATCGCGCACGCCCATATGCCAGTGGGACGGCTGCGAGAAACCTGGTCCGCACCGCGCTCCCGTGGGCCGCGAAAAGGAAGGCGAGTTCTTCCATTTCTGCATCGACCATGTGCGCGAGTATAATAAAGGCTATAATTATTTCTCCGGCCTGTCTGATGCAGAGGTTGCGCGCTACCAGAAGGAAGCGCTGACGGGCGATCGCCCGACATGGACTGTTGCAGGATTGCCGGGCAGCGGGGCAGGGCCAAGCGCCAGCACCCGCGCGCAGGCCAGTGCAAGCGCCAAGACATCGCCGGATTTTTCTAAATTGCGATCGGGGCGTGCTGCCTACCAAAACAGGTTCCGGGATCCCAATAGTGTTTTCAATAATGCACGTGTCCATGTGCGCAAATTGAAGCCGCTGGAGTCAAAAGCGCTGGATACGCTTGGACTAGGTGCAAAAGCCACTGGCGAAGATATAAAGTCGCGCTATAAAGAACTGGTGAAGCGCCACCACCCCGATGCAAACGGCGGTGATCGGGCTTCCGAGGATCGTTTCCGTGACGTAATCCAGGCCTATCAATTGCTCAAGACGGCTGGTTTCTGCTAACCACTCATGGGCTGAATTCAGAATCTCGTTGCGGGGTTCGCTATTTTTATGCGTCTGCGCATGCAGTCGCGCTGGAGGCATGATGAATAAGGTTGATCGCGATATTGCGAATTTGCCGGATACAACGGTTTCTGTAGAAAAGCTTTTCGGATTCCAATCCGACATGATGGTCCCGGCCTATAAGGCCGGCGATGCCTATGTCCCGGAAATCGACACGGACTATTTGTTCGACAAGGCAACGACGCTGGCCATTCTGGCAGGTTTTGCCTTCAACCGGCGCGTTATGGTTTCCGGCTATCATGGGACGGGTAAATCCACGCATATTGAACAGGTCGCTGCGCGCCTCAACTGGCCCTGCGTTCGCGTCAATCTCGACAGTCACGTCAGCCGTATCGATCTGGTCGGCAAGGATGCAATTGTGGTGAAAGAGGGCATGCAGGTTACGGAATTCCGCGACGGCATTCTGCCTTGGGCCTACCAGCATAATGTTGCTCTGGTTTTTGACGAATATGATGCCGGTCGTCCGGATGTTATGTTCGTTATCCAGCGCGTGCTGGAATCATCCGGCCGCTTGACGCTTCTGGATCAAAGCCGCGTTATCCGTCCGCACCCTGCCTTCCGCCTGTTCGCTACGGCCAATACGGTCGGTCTCGGCGATACGACCGGTCTTTACCACGGCACGCAGCAGATCAATCAGGCGCAGATGGATCGCTGGTCGATCGTGACGACGCTCAACTATCTGCCGCATGACAATGAGGTGGCAATCGTTGCTGCCAAGGCCAAGCATTATCAGAACAAGGAAGGCATGGAGATCGTCTCCAAGATGGTTCGCGTTGCCGATATGACCCGTGCCGCATTCATCAATGGCGATCTTTCGACCGTGATGAGCCCGCGTACGGTGATCACTTGGGCAGAAAATGCCGATATTTTCAAGGATGTCGGTTTTGCATTCCGTCTGACCTTCCTGAACAAGTGCGATGAATTGGAGCGTCCAATCGTTGCCGAGTTCTATCAGCGTGCCTTTGGCAAGGAACTGCCTGAATCCACAGCCAATGTGGTTATGAGCTAAGAGCACAGCAGAAGATGGCAGGTCCGGGAGACAATTCACGTGCGGTACCGAAAGGTCCGGTTGATAGCGAGCCCTTCAAGCGCGCTGTCACGGCCTGTATGCGTGCAATTGCCGGCGATCATGAGCTGGAAGTCGGCTTCGGCAATGACAAGCCTGCGCTGACCGGCCACCGGGCACGGCTTCCTGATCTGCCCAAACGTCCGAGTGCCAATGACATAGCGGTCACGCGCGGGATTGGCGATTCGATGGCATTGCGTCAGGCATGCCATAATGATCGTATTCACGCGACGCTCGCGCCGGAAGGCAAGCAGGCGAGAGCAATCTTCGATGCGGTTGAACAGGCTCGCGTCGAAGCTATCGGCTCTTTGCGCATGGAAGGCGTGGCGGAAAATCTGAACTCCATGCTGGCGGACAAATATGCCCGCGCCAATTTTCCTGCGATCACGGACAAGGCAGAAGCTCCGCTCGAAGAAGCTGTCGCCTTGCTGGTGCGTGAAAAGCTGACGGGGCGCAAAGCCCCGGAATCAGCGGGCAATGTGCTCGATCTTTGGCGTGACTGGATCGAAGAGAAAGCCGCGACCGATCTTGATCATCTGTCTGACAAGATAAACGACCAGAACGCATTTGCGCGCGTTGTGCGTGAAATGCTCGCTTCGATGGAAATGGCGGAAGAACTGGCGCAGGAAAGCCAAGACGACGACAGCCAGAGCAACGAAGAAGACCAGCCCGAGCCTGAAGAAAACAATGAGGGCGGCTCCGACGAGGACGAAGGCAGCGATTCATCCGAAAATGATGATTCCGAGACATCCAGCGACGATAGTCAGGCGGGCGAAACCGAGGCTGCGGACGCTTCATCCGACGATATGGATGAAGATTCGGACGCTGATGCGGAGATTCCGGGCGAAGCAAGGCGCCCTAACCAGCCTTTCTCCAATCTTGGGGCTGAAAGCGGGTATAAGGTCTATACGCAGGAATTTGACGAGACGACCGACGCGGAAGAGCTTTGTGACGAAGCTGAACTGGAGCGTCTGCGTGCATTCCTCGACAAGCAGCTTGCCAATCTATCCGGCGTTGTCGGGCGTCTGGCCAATAGGCTTCAGCGCCGCCTGATGGCGCAGCAGAACCGTTCCTGGGACTTCGATCTGGAAGAGGGATATCTCGACAGCGCCCGCCTTGTGCGCGTCGTTATCGATCCCACTCAGCCCCTCTCCTACAAGATGGAGCGCGACACGGATTTCCGCGACACCGTAGTTACGCTGCTGATCGATAATTCCGGCTCCAT
This sequence comes from Phyllobacterium sp. CCNWLW109, assembly GCF_037203905.1. Taxonomy (NCBI): domain Bacteria; kingdom Pseudomonadati; phylum Pseudomonadota; class Alphaproteobacteria; order Hyphomicrobiales; family Phyllobacteriaceae; genus Phyllobacterium; species Phyllobacterium sp. CCNWLW109. Next base: position 939,981 of record NZ_JBBCBK010000003.1, read on the forward strand.
GCGTGGTCGGCCTATTACTGTTGCTGCGACCTGTGCCGATATTTTGGCACGTACGCTGGAGCGTTGCGGCGTGAAGGTTGAAATCCTCGGCTTCACCACAAAGGCGTGGAAAGGCGGACAGGCCCGTGAAGCTTGGCTGGAGCGGGGCAAACAGGCCAATCCAGGCCGGCTGAATGATCTGCGCCATATCGTCTACAAGCGCGCTGACGCCCCATGGCGGCGCTCACGGCGCAATCTCGGCCTGATGATGCGCGAGGGGCTGCTGAAGGAAAATATTGACGGTGAAGCGCTGATCTGGGCCCATCAAAGATTGCTGGCGCGTCCTGAACAGCGCCGTATTCTGATGATGATTTCCGATGGTGCTCCCGTTGATGACAGCACCTTATCGGTCAATCCGGGCAATTATCTTGAGCGGCATTTGCGTGCGGTGATTGAAGAGATTGAAACCAAATCACCCGTTGAGCTTATCGCTATCGGTATCGGCCATGATGTCACGCGTTACTACCGCCGTGCGGTGACGATTGTCGACGCGGAAGAGCTGGCCGGTGCGATGACCGAACAACTCGCTTCCTTGTTTGAAGAGCAAGGACGCGCGGCAGCCAAAAAAGCTGGACGCCGATAAGATGAAGTCAGTGGCGCTACGTTGCTGGCGCGTCTGGTTGACACTGACCTTTGCGATGACGGCCTCCTTGGCTTTGGCGGAAGAGCCGGGGGTTTTGTCTCTACAGGTTAAATCCCGCACCATTTCCAACTTTCAGCTTGGCTCTGCCGAAAGCCGTTTTGGTCCGCTTGAATTTGTGGGCGGCCTGGACATGTCGTCTACGAGTGCCCGATTTGGCAGCATGTCCGCATTTCATTTTCTCGATGCGGGACAACGTTTCCTTGGCGTTACCGATACGGGCTCGTGGTTTGCCGGTCGAATCCTGCGCGATGCAGAAGGAAGACCAGCCTCGGTTGCGGATTACAGACTGGCTCCCATTCTTGGAGAAGATGGCTTGCCGGTTGATGGCAAGCGGGATTCCGATGCAGAAGGCATGAATATCTCCGGCCAGAAGGTCACGGTTTCTTTTGAACGCAATCACCGGATCGCCGAATATGAACTTGATCTGGAAAAATTCGCCTCGCGGCCGAAGATTCTGCCGCTGCCCATTCCAAAAGAAGAGCTAAGAACCAATCGCGGCATTGAGACCATTGCCTATTCGCCTCCCGATGGTCCTCTGCGTGGTGCACGCGTGGCCGTGACTGAGATGAGCCTGAACAAGGCGGGCAATGCCTTTGCTGCTGTGCTTGAAGGGCCGCGAAAAGGAATATTCTATGTCCAGCGCAGGGATGGCTTTGATATAAGCGATGGCGACTTTCTGCCGGGTGGCGACCTTTTGCTGCTTGAGCGCAAATACAGCTTCATAACCGGCATAAGCGTACGCCTTCGGCTAATTCCGGGCGATATGATCAAGCCGGATGCGACCGTTGATGGACGGATAATTTTCAATGCCGATCTAAGCTACCAGATCGACAATATGGAGGGGCTGGATGTCTGGCAGGCCGCTGATGGCTCTACCCGCGTCTCGATGATATCGGACGATAATTTCTCAGTTGTGCAAAGAAATCTTTATCTGGAATTTCGGCTAGCCGAGTAGATGGCAGGGGCGAAAATGGCGAGGATCGCGCCATAGGGCACAAGCATGACCACAGCCATGACGATCTTGACCAAGAGGTCACCGAAGCCCAGCGATGCCCATAGCGGCACTTCTGTGCCAAGGAACGGCACTGGCATTGCCAGTGACGAATCGGGCTGGCCCGTTATGGCGTCAATCCAGGCAAAGCGTGCGGCAAAAGCGATAGAAAAGAACAGCAAGGTGTCGAGCAATGACCCGAAGATTGCGGAAGCGAAGGGGGCTTTCCACCATGTCAGCTGACGCAGCTTGTTGAAGACAGTTATATCGAGAAGCTGGGCCGTGAGGAACGCCGTGCCGGATGCGATGGCGATACGGGGTGTCGCAAGCCAGATCGACAAAACAACGGCAATGGCAAAACCTGTATAGACAACACGCCGGGCAAAGACAGGACCAAACCTGCGATTGGAAAGATCATTAACCAGAAAAGCTATCGGATAAGTGAACGCGCCATAGGTGAGAATTTCGCCCAAACCAAAATGATGGAATGGATATTGCACCAGAATATTGGACGCAGCCACGACTGCGCACATGGCCAGAACGGGCAAAACAAAATCAGACAGGGAATAAGCGCGGCTGAGCGGCATTTTTTTATCCTGGGTAATGGAACCAGCAACAATAAGGCCAGCATATGCTGGCCCCGATGATCAAGCAATAAAGAAGCGCTGATTAAGCAGCAGCAACCGGAGCTTCAAGAAGCTTCTTGGCAATCTGGCGCTTGAGAAGACGAGCGCGCTGTGACAGCTCCTTCTCGTCAGCCTTGACCAAGAACGCATCCAGACCACCGCGATGCTCAACGCTGCGAAGCGCATGGGCTGTAACGCGCAGACGATAGCTCTGACCCAAAGCTTCGGAGATCAGCGTTACCTGGCAAAGATTTGGCAAAAAGCGGCGGCGCGTACGATTGTTCGCGTGGCTCACATTGTTGCCGTACTGGACCGACTTTGCGGTCAATTCACATGTGCGGGACATTGGGTCTCACCTTTAAATTTCATTCCCGCCGATCCAAATTCTGTCTGGTGCCATCGCATGTTGCCACGCAGCGGCTCAGCTTTCGGAAAGGCGGCCTATTGGGAAGTTGCGTTTCTATAGTGATATGAGCCCTACGCGTCAAGTGTATATCTACGCTGTTTGCTCCATGCACTGTGCATTTCGTCAGGATCATGGGGTGTTTAACACAACTTTGCCTGCTTTATAAACGAGCAGTTACCATCAAGGACGGGTGTTAGATGGGAATACGACAAATGAAAGCCGGAGGGTGTTCCTCCAAGCGAGCACTGGTGGCGGTCAGTCTAGCCGCATGCGCGATCATGATGGCCGGTGCCGCCAATGCTGCGCAGGCCTATAAGTCCGAATACAGGGTATCGCTCTATGGGCTAACCATTGCGAAAGCCAATTTTTCAACGAATGTCTCCGACAGTCATGCCTATGAGGTCAGCGGCGAATTGATGAGTTCCGGGCTGGGCAGCCTCTTTGACGATACGAGCGGCACGCTTGATGCCAAGGGGCAATATGGCAAGGCCGGGCCGGTTCCAAGCTCCTATGCGGTGAAATACAAGCACGGCAAGCGCAACAAGACGACATCAATTGCGTTCACAGACGGCAATGTGACGGAGACGGTCAATGTGCCCCCAATCAAGAAGAAAGAAAACTGGGTCGAATTGAAACCCGATGATCTGAAATCTGTTGCCGATCCCATTTCCGGCGTCATGGTCGCGGCAGACAATCTCGATCAGGTCTGTTCCAGGACATTGCAAATGTATGACGGTCAGACCCGCATTGATCTCAAGCTTTCGCCGGAGGGCGGATCCAGGCCTTTCGCAACCAACGGTTTCAAGGGTGATGCTATTACCTGTACTGCCAAGTTTATCCCGATTTCTGGCTATCAATCGGGCCGGAAAGCCATTGAATATCTGAAAAACTCCAGCAAGATCAGTATGACCTTTGCATCATTAGGCAAGTCCGGTATCTATTCGCCGGTGCAGGCGAAAATCGGCACGCAAATCGGCACGGTGACAGTTTACGCGACCCGTTTCGAAAAGACGCAGTAAGCGGCTGAGCGCCGCCTGTTGATTTGGGGGCGGCGTGGCTACATTTGTCGGATTTCTCGCAGTTATCATGTGGGCGATGCTCGCACTGTTCACGGATGTGTCAGGCAAGGTGCCGCCATTCCAGCTGACCGCAATGACATTTGCCATCGGTGCTTGCCTTGGACTGGTCTCATGGTTGTGGCGTCCGGGCGCGGCCAGACATTTGCGCCAGCCATTGAAAGTCTGGATGCTCGGGGTTGTCGGGCTGTTTGGCTATCATTTTCTTTATTTTACCGCGCTGCGTAATGCACCGGCGATCGATGCAAGCCTCATCGCCTATCTGTGGCCTCTGTTCATCGTGGTTGGTTCGGCGCTGATGCCGGGGGAACGTCTGCGCTGGTTTCACATTGTCGGGACGCTGCTTGGCCTGTCCGGCACTGTCCTGATCATCACAAAGGGCGGCGGGCTCGGTTTCGATCCGCAATATAGTTTCGGCTATGCGATGGCGGGTCTTTGCGCGCTCACATGGGCGGCTTATTCGCTGCTCTCACGACGTTTTGCCGAGGTGCCGACCGATGCGGTAACGGGTTTCTGCATCGCAACGTCGATCCTCTCACTGATCTCTCATCTGCTTCTTGAGCAGACCATATGGCCGGAAGGGCTTGTTCAGTGGTTGGCAGTTTTGGGACTCGGGTTTTTTCCGGTCGGCGCTGCGTTCTATGTATGGGATTACGGTGTCAAGCGCGGCAATATTCAGGTGCTGGGCGCATCCAGCTATGCCGCGCCTCTGCTATCGACGCTTGTATTGATCATTGCTGGTGTGACCGAGCCAACGACACGGGTATTGCTTGCATGTGCCTTGATCACTTCAGGCGCGGTGCTTGCTGCCAAGGATATGCTGCTCAAGAAAAATCAAGGCTCCCAGCCGGGTTCAGCCAATTCGAATTGAGCAAAGTTGAAGCCCGGAGCGACTGTACAGCCAACCAGTGTCCAGTCGCCAAGGCTTTTCGCCATCTGCCAGTGCCCTGCGGGAACAACGGCCTGTGGGCGTTGCCCATTGGCAAGGTCCATTCCGAGTATTTGGGTGGTCACGGGTTCTTTGCCAGAGGTTATGGAAAGTTCCAGCGCCGCGCCGCCATAATAGTGCCAGACCTCCGATGCGTCCTTGACGCGGTGCCATCTGGATATTTCCCCCTTGGAAAGGAGGAAATAGATCGCGGTGGAATATCCGCGTTTACAGACCTGCGGTTCCGCCTTGTTATCGCGGAATGTTTCGATATAGGCGCCCCCTTCCGGATGAGGTTCAAGCCCGAGAATGTCTTTGATCTGTTGTGCGGTAAGATCCATCAGAAATGATCCTTCCGTTTGCGTATTTCAGTAAAGACTGCCTCATCGCTGGCATTTTCCATTTTGAGGTTCTTGCGAATGACGGGATCATGCCAGCGCAGGAACGGATTGGTGGCCATTTCGCGCAATATGGTGGTTGGCAATGTAGGCTGACCTGCTGCGCGAAGCGCCGTAATTTCCCTGGCTCGCTCTTTTAACGCCGAATTATCAGGGTCGATTGACAAGGCAAAACGCGCATTGCTTTCGCTATATTCATGTCCGCAATAGACCTGCGTATCGCCGGGCAAAGCGACGAGCTTTTGCAACGATTCGAACATGGTCGCCGGCGTGCCTTCAAGCAACCGCCCGCAACCAAGGGAAAATAATGTATCGCCGGCAAAGAGAACCTTCGCGGCAGGGATAAAGAACGAGATTTCCCCGTTTGTATGACCGGGAGTGGAAATCACCTCAATATCAAAACTGCCGAACTGGAAATGGTCGCCGTGGCTCAATGTGCGATCAATACCGGGAATTTGCGATTTCTCAGCTTCCGGACCGACGATCTCAACACCAAAGCGCTTCTTCAAAGCGAGATTTGCTTCGATATGATCATTGTGATGATGAGTGGTCAGAATATGCGTTAGTTTCCAGCCGCGGCGCTTGAGCGCATCGAGAATTGGTTGCTCTTCCGGCGCATCGATAGACGCAGTGAGATTTGTTTCCGGGTCATGGATGAGAACGCCGAAATTATCGCTTCGGGCGTTAAACTGTTCGATTTGCAAATTGGACATATAGCTTCTCTTTATTCCTGTCAGAACCAAGATAAGCCGCTGCCGTGGATGCGCAAGCCACGAGACCGGCATTTTCTTGATGTTATTGATTAGCGTGGTAGTTTGCCCACCATGCATCTCGATATCATCGATCTTCGCACTTTCTACGCATCAACCCTTGGTCATCTGGCGGAGCGTTCGATCACCATGGCGCTTGCTGCCATGTGGCCCAAGCTCCCGGGTGAGCGTCTCGTCGGGCTCGGCTATGCCGCGCCTTACCTTGATCGCTTCAGAAGCGATACGGAGCGCACCTTTGCCTTCATGCCAGCGGGGCAGGGTGCCGCAAGCTGGCCGCCACTTGAGCCTTCATCGACAGCACTGGTTTTCGAGGAAGAGCTTCCCCTGCCGGATTCCGCAGTTGACAGAATGTTGCTTATTCATGCTTTGGAACATGCGGAGGACCCACGCGAGACATTGAAGGAAATGTGGCGTGTGCTGGCTCCCAATGGCCGCCTGGTGATCGTCGTACCCAATCGGCGCGGATTATGGGCTCGCTTCGAGCATACGCCCTTCGGCAGTGGCAGGCCCTATAGCCGAGGCCAGCTCATCCGGCTTTTGCGAGAAACCAATTTTACCCCCGGCCCATGGGGCGAAGCCTTGTTCTTTCCGCCATCATCGCGCCGCGCGATGATGCGGCCCTCCGCATTGTTTGAGAGAATGGGCAGGCGGTTCTGGCCAATGTTTTCAGGCGTGCTGATCGTGGAAGCGCAAAAGCGTGTCTATCAGGGCCTGCCGGTGGCCAAGCGTTCGTCCCGGCGCGTCTTTGTGCCCGTGCTTTCACCGCAAGGCACTGCCATGCGGCGCGATGGTCCGAAAGAAGATTAACGGCGGAGCAGGAACACTGCCTGCTGGCCGAAAAGGTTCCAGAAGCCCCACGGCATATTGAAGCCGAGACGCTGACCCAGAGCATTCAGCGCAACGGCTGATTCAACGTGGGCGCCGACCTCTTTTGTCATGTCGACAAAATCATTGATGGTGCAGAAGTGGATGTTTGGTGTGTCATACCAGCTATAGGGCAGCTCTTTGGTAACCGGCATGCGCCCATTAATGGCCAGCGAGGCGCGCATGCGCCAGTGGCCGAAATTGGGAAACGAGACAATTGCCTTTTCGCCGATGCGCAAAAGCTCGGTCAGAACATATTTAGGATTGCGGGTGGCCTGCAAAGTCTGGCTGAGGATCACATAATCAAACCCGCCATCCGGGTAATATTTCAGATCGCTGTCAGCGTCGCCCTGAATGACAGAAAGGCCCCGGGCAACAGATTCATTGACGCCCTTTTGCGAAAGCTCGACGCCGCGCCCATCCACGCCCTTGGTGGTCTGCAACAGTTCCAGCAATTCACCATCGCCGCAGCCTACGTCCAGCACACGCGAACCAGGCTCGATCAGTGAAGCGATGACGGCAAAATCAACGCGGGGATGACTATTGATACTCATAATGGAAGAAGCCCCTTTGCGCGCGCTGCAGAGCGCAGGAAGCCGTTGACGGCCGAGAACATCTCCGGTTCGTCCAGCAGGAACGAATCATGGCCGCGATCCGATTCGATCTCAACGAATGAAACGGAAGCGCCCGCCGCATTCAACGCATGGGCAACCGTGCGGCTCTCGCTGGTTGGGAACAGCCAATCGCTTGTGAAGGAGACGATGCAGAAACGGGTCTTTGACCCGGCAAAGGCATCGGCAAGTCTGCCCTCATGCTCAGCGGCCAGATCGAAATAATCCATGGCACGCGTCATATAGAGGTATGAGTTGGCGTCGAAACGCTCGACAAATGTATTGCCCTGATGGCGCAGATAGCTCTCGATCTGAAAATCCGCATCAAATCCGAACGTCACATTCTGCCGGTCCTGCAGGTTACGCCCGAACTTGTTGTGCAGGGCGGTTTCCGACAGATAGGTGATGTGGGCCGCCATGCGGGCGACAGAAAGCCCCTTGCGGGGCACCGTGCCAGCTTCGAGATAACGGCCTTCTTTCCATTCTGGATCGGCCATGACGGCCTGACGCCCGACCTCGTGGAAGGCTATGTTCTGCGAAGAATGGCGCGCGCCGGTGGCAAGCGCTACGGCTGCGAAAACCTTGTCGGAATGGCTGGACGCCCATTCCAGAACCTGCATGCCGCCCATGGAACCGCCGACAACGGCAAAAAGCTGCTTAATACCGAAATGCTCGACCAGCATTGCCTGTGCACGCACCATGTCGGCAATTGTAATAATGGGAAGATCAAGCGCATAGGGCTTGCCGGTGGCCGGATTGATCGAAGCGGGACCGGTTGAGCCGAGGCAACCGCCAAGAACATTTGAGCAAAGAACAAAATAGCGATCCGTGTCGATTGGTTTGCCGGGGCCAACGAGCAATTCCCACCAGCCCGATTTGCCGGTGACCGGATGGACATTCGCCACATGCTGATCGCCGGTAAGAGCATGGCAAATCAGGATCGCGTTGGATTTATCCTCATTGAGCGTGCCATAAGACTGGTAGGCAATGCGAAAAGGCGAAAGCGATACGCCGCTATCGAGGTTCAAAGGCTTATCCGCGCCAAATTCAACCACTGGACTGTGGGGATTCGTCGCTTCCTGACTTTTCGGTGCTTTATAAGCGGTAGGTCGGGTGGCTTTGGTCATATTGGTGCTGATTTGCGTAGAGTCCTGCTGAAACAGATTGGGGCGTAGCTATGGTCGCGCATGGGCCAAAGTCAAGTTGTTCTCGACATCTCGTCTCCAGACAGTTATGTCCGCGACGGAGATTTTTGCCGCTTAACGGATGAACAATCATGTCAACGACATTGCAAGACCTACGTCCAACACCAAAAACCGGTTTGCTTGATATTGCGGCCTATGTGCCCGGCAAGGAACATGCGCATGGTGTTGCCAAGGTTTATAAGCTGTCGTCGAATGAATCTCCGCTTGGCGCGAGCAAACTTGCCATTGAAGCATTTGGGGCTGCGGCAAGAAATCTTGAAATGTATCCCGATGGTCAGGCCAATGCCCTGAAGCAGGCCATCGCGGAAGTACACGGCCTGAATGCCGGAAATATTCTTTGCGGCAATGGCTCCGATGAATTGCTTGGCTTGCTGTGCCAGACCTATCTCGCGCCCGGCGACGAAGCGATTTATACCGAACATGGTTTCATGGTGTATAAAATCTACATCATGGCTGCCGGCGGAACGCCTGTTGTCGCCCGCGAAAAGAACGAGCAGGCTGAAGTTGACGCAATATTGAATGCGGTGACGACGCGCACGAAAATCGTGTTTCTTGCCAATCCGAACAATCCGACCGGCACCTATCTGCCTTTCGAAGAAGTGCGCCGCCTGCATGCGGGACTGCCAAAGAATGTGCTTTTGGTTCTCGATGCGGCCTATGCGGAATATGTTCGCCGCAATGATTACGAATCCGGCGTAGAACTTGTTTCGTCGTCTGAAAATGTGGTGATGACACGCACATTCTCGAAAATTCACGGGCTTGCAGCTTTGCGCATCGGCTGGATGTTTGCGCCTGCCCATGTGGTCGATGCCGTTAACCGGATACGTGGGCCATTCAATCTGAATTCCGCCGCCATTCTGGCCGGTGCTGCCGCGATCCGTGATCGGGCGCATGTCGATCAGGCGATTGCGTTCAACGAAAAATGGCTCCCTTGGCTGACGGAGCAGCTGACAGAGCTTGGCCTGCGGGTAACGCCATCGGTGGGAAATTTCCTGCTTGTGCATTTTCCTGACAACGCGGCCAAATCGGCAGAAGCGGCAGACGCCTATCTGACGAGCAAGGGCTATATTTTGCGCCGCGTTGCGGGATACGGATTTCCCAACGCGTTGCGCCTTACCATTGGATCCGAAGAAGCCAATCGCGGCGTAGTCGCTGCACTCTCCGAATTCCTGAAGTAAAAAATGTCCAAGCCTCATTTCAATACAATCGCACTGATCGGCATCGGCCTGATCGGATCGTCACTGGCACGCGTGATCAAACGCGAAGGTCTGGCCGACCATGTCATCATTTCCACACGCAGTGAAAGCACACTGGCACGGGCCAAAGAACTTGGTCTTGGCGATGCTTATACGCTTGATAGTGGTGAAGCCGTCAAGAATGCCGACCTCGTCGTGGTTTCCGTCCCGGTCGGCTCCTCCGGCGCCGTTGCAAAGCAGATTGCCGGTTTCTTGAAGCCCGGCGCAATCGTAACCGATGTGGGATCAACCAAAAGCTCTGTCATCGCGCAGATGCAACCGGAGCTGCCATCAAATGTTCACTTCATTCCGGGGCATCCGCTAGCCGGAACGGAGTATTCCGGACCGGATGCGGGCTTTGCGGATTTGTTCGTGAACCGCTGGTGCATATTGACCCCACTTGAGGGTACTGATGCGACTGCCATCGAAAGGCTGAAGACATTCTGGGAGGCCTGCGGCTCGCGGCTAGATACGATGCACCCGGCGCATCATGATCGGGTTCTGGCGATTGTTTCCCATCTGCCGCATCTGATCGCCTATAATATCGTCGGTACAGCCAGCGATCTGGAAGAAGTCACCAATTCCGAGGTCATCAAATACTCGGCTTCCGGTTTCCGTGATTTCACCCGTCTTGCCGCATCCGATCCGACGATGTGGCGCGATGTGTGCCTGCACAACAAGGACGCGATCCTCGAAATGCTGGCGCGTTTTTCCGAGGATCTTGCATCCTTGCAGCGTTCCGTGCGCTGGGGTGATGGTGATGCGCTGTTTGATCTTTTCACCCGCACACGCGCTGTGCGGCGCGGTATTATCGATGCAGGGCAGGAAATCGACGCACCGGATTTCGGACGCCAGAAGGCAACGCCGCCCTCATAGAGAGGGCAGACGCCCGATACGGATGAAACCCACCGACATTTTCCCGTTTTTCACGGTAATGGGAAGTGTCGGTGCGCCGTTCGCATCTTTAGGCACGAAAGCCATCGCCTGAAGTACGGATGAGATTGTGTTTTCTTCGCCAGGCAGAATGCCGCGCATTGCCTGGGCGACACCTTCCGGATTGCGCATGGTCACGTTGAAATCGCCGCTGATCCGGCCTTCATTATCGACTGAGAACGGTCCGGAAATCGCAATGCCGCTGCCGTCGGCAAAGCCCAGATCGACATTGTTCAACAGTCCCGATTGACCACGCAGAATCGTTATATCTCTTTCAGGCTTTGCCAGAAGCGCAAAGCCATTTTCCAGCTCAATATCGGCGGCACCCGTCAGCTCAGGCAGGGGATGCTCATAAACGATATTGTCTGCGATTTTCAGCTTTTCAAATGACCACGCGATGTTCATTTTTGGCTCAGTGGTTGAAAAGCTAAGCTTTCCACCTTGCATGATGGCAATGGGCGCGCTCCCTGCCGCCGCATTGCGCTGATTGACAACAATATCATTGCCCTGAACCGAAATCTGCTTGGGCAGCGGCTTATCGAGGCGGACGCTGGAGCCAAGATCTTTCCAGGTAATGTCCAAGGGAACCATGCCGGGCGCATCGATAGCGGCTGGTCCTTCGATCTGGCTGACAATGCGCATCGGATCGTAAATCTGTGTAGCGGCGTTGAAACTGCCTGCCACGACGGAAAGCTGTTTCGCCTGATCGGCCCAGCCGACTTTGGTGCACTCAAGGCCAAGCCTGAGCGGATAACCGCTGGCCGCAGCATTGTCGCAGGTGGCGTCGATGCCCTTCTGCTTGAAGGCGGCAAGGTTTGTTGCCACACGCGATTCAAGCTGGTTGGCCAGATAAAACCATCCGCCCGTATAGATGATCGCCAGCAAGATGATGAAGCCTGCCAGATATTTGAGAAACTTCCCCGACTTGCGGATTTCAGTGGTGCTGCTTGACGGCATGGTGCGGCTCTCGCTATCGGTCAGAAGATGATGTGATTCAAATCCAGCTATCGGGATGGATATGGGCGATTTTTGGGTCTTTGGCTATGGTTCACTCATGTGGAAGCCCGGCTTTGCACATGTAGAGACGCATCATGCCCGTCTTCATGGCTATCGCAGGGCACTGTGCGTGCGCTCCTATGTGCATCGCGGGACGCCGGAACGTCCGGGACTTGTACTCGGCCTGGATCGTGGTGGTTCCTGCCTTGGCATGGCATTTCGCGTGCCGGGCGAGCTTGAAGACGAAGTGGTGGCCTATCTACGTGAGCGCGAGCTTGTCACTCATGTCTATCTTGAGCGCCGTCTTGGCATACGGCTTCCCGATGGCCAGAGGGTCGAAGCCTTGACCTATATTGTCGACCGCAATCACGTTCAGTATGCGGGGTCGCTCTCGGTCGCCGAAGCTGCGGAGGCTGTATGCGGTTCAGTGGGCGTGTCAGGCCGCAATGAGGACTATGTGCATAATACGCTCGACCATATGCGCAAGATGAATATACGCGACCATTGGATGGAAGCGGTGGCCGCTGCGGTGGACCATAACAAGGCTTAGATTTCCACACCCAGTTCTTTGAGGCGCCTGACGGCGGTGGGAGGCATGGGAGGCGGGTTGGCGGAGGTTGCTGCTTCGACCAGTAATTCGTCACAGGCGGCCTCTGTGACTTCCTGAAGCTTCTTCAAAAAGGCGTCATTATCCATTCCGGGCTGGATGGGCGGCAGGATACGGCAGCGGATAATCCCGGGGTGACGCAGAAATCTGCGGCGGGGCCAATAGAGGCCTGCATTGTGCGCGATAGGCAGAACCGGAACGCCAAGTTCGCCGTATATATGTGCAACACCATATTTATAAGCGGGCGGGGCTCCCGGACTGGTGCGTGTGCCTTCGGGATAGATCATCAATTGCCGGCCTCCCGACACGGCAAAATGCGCGCCTTTGACGGCCGTCTTCATCGCCGCAGAGCGTTTGCCACGATCAATAGGCACCATTTTCATTTTCTGGATGTACCAGCCAAAAAGCGGAATCCACATCAGCTCGCGCTTGAGAATGTAAACCGGGTCGGCAATATAGGGCAGGAACGCGTAGGCATCCCAGAAGGACTGGTGTTTCGGCGCGCAGATATAGGGGCCATCCGGTATATTCTCAAGGCCCTCAATTTCCATATCTGTTCCGGCGAAAACCTTTTGCAGCCAGAGATTTGACCGCGCCCAATTCTTCGGAATGGCCCAAGCCCGTTTACGCGGGCTGAGAAAATAGTATGGCGTGAAAATGATCATCTGGACGATCAGGTTCAGGTAGAAAAGCACATTGAAGATGATCGACCGGATTATTGTCATGGAGATCTCGTTGAGGGTTGCAGGCTCGTTATGCGTGGTGAGCCCCTCCTGAGCTTGTCGAAGGACGAACCATATATATGCCAGTTTCTGACGTGGAATTGGCTATTCCCTGATCTGATGCAGCAATTTATCAGTGACACTCGAAAAACTGTCAGGCAATTGGGCGCGGGCAACGGCCCCCAGATATTTGATATATTCCATCAGCAGAACCCGTACTACCTGTCCTCGCGTTATCCAGTCACCCTCCTTGAGATTGGTGTTCGTGATTGGATAGGCAATGAATTCGATTTCCTGCGAGGCGCGGCTGAGTTCGAGCATGGTGCGGGGAATGTGGTAGTTGTTGGTGACAACAATCACGCGCTTATAATGGTTGGCGCTCGCCCATTTAATGCTTTCAACCGCATTGCCGACCGTATCAAGGGCAGACCGATCGATATCGACACAGCATTCGAACAATGTTGCATCGCCACCAGTGACGCGTTGCAACTCGCTACGCTTGGTCGAGGGATGCACGCCGCTGATGAACAAACGTTCGCCGCGCTTGTTCTTGAGCAATTCCAAAGCGCCCTCAATGCGTGAATAGCCACCTGTCAGGACGACGATACCGTCAGCGGGCTCGGTAATATCGGGTATATCGAGCGTGGTGACGCGATCGCTGAAGACAATAAACCCACCGATGAACAAACCTATCGCAAGAATCGCAAGCAGGAACAGAAAACGCACGAAATATCTGCCCATGGTCGCAGACAATCCACGGGTCCGTGCTACGTCCGCATCGGGGGACTTGTTGCTGTCGTTAAGGCCGTCCATCTTGTGCCGTAAATGCCTTGCTCGAGAGTGCTTCTGCCGCTCATAAACTGGAAGCGATGCGTCTATAAAATAAAATGAATATTTCAGGTGTCGTGATTTTCGCCCGTGCGTCCATCAACTTGCCTTAAATGCGCTATGACTGTCATTCGTGTTGTAATCATGGTCAGAACGCTGACCGCCAATATGATCAAAACTACACCCGTATATCCGCCGGATCCAATGGAGAAATTGCCGAAGAGCGCTGTCGCCTGATCGGCTTCGGGTGTTGCCAGATTACGCGATGACCACCATCCGATCATCAGAAAAATGAACATGGCAAGCGCACCGCCAAAAGCTGCACCTTTAAGTGCTGTCCAGAAAAAATGGCGCTCGAACTGGCGGGCGACGAATTTTTGTTCCGCGCCGATAAAATGCAGCACTTCAATAATATGGCCGTTACCGGCCATCGCTCCGCGCGTGGCGAAAATCACGGTGAGGACTGTTGCTGCAACGACAAGGGAAAGCACGCCGGTGCCGATGAGAACAGTCGAGCGAGCCATGGAAACCAACCGGTCGACCCATGTGCGATGATCGTCGAAACTGGCTGCCGGTATCTGCCCGACGAGCATGCTGCGAAGCGCTGCGAAATCTGGGGGCGAGGCTTCGTCGAGCGTAACGACCACCAGCCGGGGAACAGGCAGTTCATCAATATCGAGTCCGGTTCCAAGCCATGGTTCGAGAAGGCGGGCTGTCGCATCCCGGTCGATGATCCGCGTGGATTTCACGCCAGCAAATCCTTGCGCAATTTTACTCGCTTCAGCGAGCATTGCTTCCATGTCCTGACCTTCCACCGGTCTGATCTGAATAGTCGCTTCGGTGGAAATCTGACTTTGCCAGGTGGCGGCTGTCGATTGAACAAGGCTGACTGAGCCGACGGTGAGGCAGGCGAGGAAGGTCATGATGGCGATTACGATCATCAAGGCATGGCCAACCACATTGCCTGCGGGCACGATCGGTGCCTGTCCGCTGTTTTTGCGGATACGGGCCCAAAGCCTGTCTGCCAATTCGACGGCTCGATCCTTGAGGGCAGCGGCATCAATCATAAACGTCGAGCCTTCCCTGATCGAGGATCATACGCCGCGCATTGATCTGGTCCATCAGGGTCAAATCGTGGGTGGCAATGACAACGGCTGTTCCGGAGCGGTTCAACTCGCCGAAAAGGCGCAGGAGACGCCGCGCCAGGGGCGGATCGACATTGCCCGTCGGCTCGTCGGCAAGCAGAATTTCCGGTTGATCTATCAAAGCGCGGGCGATAGCGGCACGCTGTTTTTCACCACCGGATAGCACAGGTGGTAGCACATGCATGCGCTCGCCAAGCCCTACCCAATGCAAAAGCTCTTCGACCTCTGCGCGATAGGTCGCTTCTTCCTTGCCGCGTACCCGCAAAGGCAAGGCGACGTTTTGATAGGTGGTCATATGATCGAGCAGCCGGAAATCCTGAAAGACCACGCCTATGCGCCGGCGCAGCATTGGCATTTCCCTGGACGAAATTGTTGCAATATCCTTGCCGAAGACGGTGATGGAACCGCGTGTCGGCTTGAGTGTCATGAAAAGCAGGCGCAGCAATGACGTTTTACCTGCACCGGAAGGTCCGGTGAGGAACTGAAATGATCGCGGCGATATGTGGAGGCTGACATCACGCAAGACCTCCGGGCCCATCCCATACCGCAATCCGACATTCTCAAAACGAATCAAGTGTGCTTTCCGATCTTATCTGCAACGTGTTCTATTTTGCGCGAGCCGATTTGACCACCCCAACAAACATGAACCAGCATGACTGGAAACATGAATTTTATACGGCAGCGCCGGTTTTTGCATTTTGGCTGATGATCAGGCTATAGGTGCGGGAGCTATATGAAGAAATTCGGTCTGAAAACGCGCCACAGGAAACTTGCATGCCAAAAGTCGGGACTAAAAATATTGATGTTCTTTTCAGTGCCGAGACAATTGCCGCGCGCAATCTAGAACTTGCCAAAGCAATCGTGGCGCGAGGTTTTGAAAACCTGCTTGTTATCTCGATTCTCAAGGGCTCGTTTATTTTTGCCGCCGATCTGATCCGCGCCATGCATGATGCCGGTGCAGAACCGGATGTGGAGTTCATCACTGTCTCCAGTTATGGCAAGGGCACGGAAAGCACTGAAGTGCGACTTATGCGCGATATTGACAGCGATGTGCATGGCCGTGACGTACTTTTGATCGATGATATTCTTGAATCAGGACGCACATTGAAGTTTACGCGCCAGCTCATGCTCGAACGCGGTGCGCGCAATGTCTATATTGCCGTGCTGCTGGACAAAAGCGTCAAGCGCAAGACCGAAATAGAGGCTGATTTCAAAGGATTCGAATGCCCGGACTATTTCGTTGTCGGTTACGGCATGGATGTCGGCCATTCATTCCGGCAACTGCCTTATGTCGGTGTGGTTCGCGATTAAAGCCCAACATTTTTCTGATCAATTGAACTTGAGCAGGCGCTCCAAATAATCCTTTTCCATTTGCGGGCTGAGCGAATTACCGAGCCGCTTGCGGATGGCGTCGAGAATTTCACGCGCGCGCTGAATATCGATCTCGCCGGGGACTTTGGTATTGGTGCCATCATCGGGCCCGCCGTCGCGCTGCGGGCGGCCGAGAGGATCGCGCCCCCCGGTTTGCCGTTGATCGCCTTGCCCGGTTTGTCCCTCTTGCCCCATGGCCTCCTGCATCTGTTTCATCATGTCCTGACCACCACGACGCAGCGCATCCAGCGCATCGCTTTGCTGGCCGAGTGCCTGATCGCCATCGGCTTGACCGAGTGATTTGCCAGCTTCACCCATTGATTTGCCTGCCTGGCCAAATCCTTCACCGGGCTTGATACCCATGCCTTCCAGATCTTTCATCAACTGGCCGAGTTCGGATTGGAGCTTGCCTTGGCCTTGCTGAAGATCGCGCAGGGCCTTGGCAATATCCTCTTCGGACATTTGTCCTTGCTCACCCTGTTCGCCTTGCTGCTCCTCGCCAAAGTCCTGCTGCATGCCCTGTTGGCGCTGCTGTTCCAGCCGGTGGGTCTGGTTCATCATGTCCTGTTGACGGCGCATCAGCTCACCGAGCTTGTCCATTTGCTGTTTCATCTGTCCCTGCTGGCCTTGTTGAGCCTGTTGCTGCTGGCCCATCTGCAGGTTGTTCATCATGTTTTCGAGCTCGGACAATAATTGCTGTGCCTGATCCTTCGAGCCCTGCTTGGCAAGCTCTTCAATCTGGTTCAGCATTTTATCGATATCCTCCTGCCGTAGCTGTTTGGCATTTGGATTTTGCGCCATGTTCGGGTTTTTCTGAGCTTTCTGCGCAAATTCACGCAGAAATTCCTTCATGGCATCGCGCAACTCAGCCATGCGCTTTTCGATTTCCTCCTGGCTGGCACCCTGTTCGATGGCATTTTTCAAGGCTTCCTGCGCTTGCCGCAGTCGCCGCTCCGCATCAGACAAGGCACCATCCTCAATGCCGCGGGCGACGTCCCACATATAGCTTACTACCTCGCGCAACTGTTCATCGCTTTTTGCGAGGTCAAGGCGGGAACGAACACTGCGCAACCCAAGATAGTGGGACGAGTTTTTGATTGTCTCTTCCGGCCACATTGTGATTGCGTCCAGCATTTCCAGCACATTGGGCTTGGCATTGGCATTCAGCGCCAGGTTGCGGCGTTGTTCAATCAACGCGCGAGCAAGCGGATTGGCGAATGGTCGCTCGGGCATGACGAAAGTTTTGACTTCGCTGCGGGCTTCCTGCTTTGCGTCGTCGGACGCAATGAGAGTCATGCGGATTTCAGACCCAGACCATGGGTGCTGGGTGAGATCCTTGGTGGTTTTAGTCTCCTTGGCCTGTTCACCGCGACGCGGCAATGCCAACGGCAATTCCGGAGCGGAATAAAGCGGTCGTGCATCCTTTTCGGCAGGCAGTGCCTGTTCGATTTTTGCCTGTGCAGCTATCGCGCCATAATCGTCCTTGATCTCATAAAAGACGTCCATCGTGCCATTGACGGCGCTGGAAGGCTCCTTGGTAAAACGGATTGCGGGCGGCTGGTCTGGAATGATTGTGAAGCCCCAACTGGAGAGGGCAGAGCGGCCATTCACCAGATCAATAGAACTGTTTTGATCAAGTGTGAGTTCAAAATTTCGTGGTGTTGCTTTGCCAGTTGCCGAGTCTTCGATCTTAGGCGTTTCCCTGGCTGCAATCTCTACCGATTTTCCATCAGACAGCTTCTGTGTCAGAGCTTCCGATCCACTGCCACCGATAATGCGGACAACAAGCGTGCTGTTTTGGGGTACTGAAAACTGCGTGTCGGCCGAATTGCTTGCGGTGGTCAGAAATAGCGGAGGGCGACCGGTATAACGCGGAGGGGTAACCCAGGCGTCAATACGAGGCGGTATTGCATTGCTCGCGGCATGACTGAGAAATGCATCGCTGATGCGGCCGCCCAACGGTCCACCGGAAAAGGCAAAAGCAATGACGAGCAGCAGCGCCGCAACGCCGCGCAAAGCCCAAGGGTCGCGTTCAGCAATCCGCGTCTGGGGCAATCCGCTTTGCAGATTGGCAATGCGTGTTGCCATGCGCTTGCGATGCTCGCTCCACAATGCCTGCGCAAAGGGATCAGTGCTGTTGGCTGCAAGCTCTTCTGTCTGCACGGTAATGGGCTGGTGCGCCAGTTCATTGACGTTTTCAAGCCGCTGCGTGATCTCTGACGGGCGAGGTAAGCGGAACTTCAGCAGCAGATAGACGCAAACAGGGATGCTCAGCAGAAAGAGGGCAAGCAAGGCTTGCCTTGCAAGATCCGGCATAAGGCGAAACAGGCCAAACCATGCCACGCTGAGGAAGACTGAAATAACAAGCAAAAGGGGCAGCAAGAGCGGCCAAAGGCGCTCAAGCGCGATCATCAACCATGCGGACAAACGGAGGCGATCGATATTTTTCAGAATATCGAATTTGATGCTGGTCGCTTCCCGTTCTTCCGGGTTGTGATCGGCCATTCTCGCTCCATCTTTCCGGTATCGGCATTACCAGACAAAGCTAACAATACCACTCATCATGGCAAAGGCGAGGCCTTACCCGGCAAAACGCAATCATACTTCTGTGTAGGCGCGAAAATTACAGCCAGTCCGGAATGGAATCGAGGCCGATCAATTCTTCATAACTTGTGCGTGGACGCACCACATGGAACTGATCGCCATTGACCAGAACCTCAGGCACGAGCAGCCGCGTATTATAGGTGCCGGCCTGAACCGCGCCATAGGCGCCCGCTGTGCCAATTGCGATCAAATCACCCGGGGCAGGACGCGGCAGTTCACGATCCAAGCCCAGATAGTCACCTGTTTCGCAAACGGGACCGACAACGTCGCCGCGAATCCGGGGATGATTGGCCGTAGGTTCCTTGATGGGGCGGATAATGTGGAACGCATCGTAAAGCGTGGGCCGGATGAGGTCGTTCATGGCCGCGTCAACAATGATAAAGTTACGCGCATCGCCTTCCTTGACGAAGATTACCTCGCTGACAAGAATCCCAGCATTTCCAACAATAAGTCGGCCCGGTTCGAAGATCGTCTTCAATCCCAGCGGCTTGATATGCTTTTGAACGATCTGCGCGTAGGCATCGGGCAGTGGTGGCGGATTGTTGTCGAAGTGGTACGGAATACCGAGACCACCGCCAAGATCAACATGCTTGATATCATGGCCATCGGCCTTCAGCTGCCCGACCAACTCCGCCAGCAGGCGGAATGCATCGTCGAAAGGCTCAAGATCAGTGATCTGGCTGCCAATATGCATGTCCACGCCAACAACCTTTAGCCCCGGCAGCCTGGCTGCTTGTGCATAGATTGAACTTGCCTTGGCGAGGGGAATGCCGAACTTGTTCTCGGATTTCCCCGTCGAAATCTTCTTATGGGTCTTTGCATCGACATCGGGATTGATGCGCAGCGAAACTGGCGCGATCTTTCCCGCCGCAACGGCACGACTGGAGAGAATGGCAAGCTCTGGCTCGGATTCGACATTGAAACAATGAATGCCGGCGCTCAATGCGAGATCCATTTCGCTGGGCTTCTTGCCGACGCCGGAAAAAACGATTTTCTCGGCTGGAATGCCAGCGGCGAGCGCGCGGCGCAATTCACCTTCAGAAACCACATCGGCGCCAGAACCAAGGCGCGCAAGCGTTTTCAGGACTGCCTGATTGGAATTTGCCTTGAGCGCGTAGCAGACGAGCGTGTCCATGTCGGCAAAAGCTGCCGAAAACACTTTGAAATGACGCTCGATCGTTGCTGTCGAATAACAGTAGAATGGTGTCCCGACAGCCTTGGCGATTTCAGGAATACTGACGCCTTCGGCATGAAGAACGCCGTCTTTATAATCAAAATGATTCACGGAAAATCCAGCTTAGATAAGTGGGTCGAGAATGAAGCGCTTGTCCTGGACGGGCGGAGTTGCAGTTTTCGGCTCACCGGGCATGGACGTAACGGAAGCGGGCGGTGGCTCCAGCGGGCCTTTGCGGCCACAGGCCGATATGGCGCTTACAATCACGATCGACATCAGAATTGTCGATAAGAGGGAACGGCTTGTCATTGTTGATCCTGTCGTCCGAAATGGGTCTGCCATGCTTAGTGCAAGAAAGCCTCATATGGAAGGTGTTCTTCACCTGCACTTACAATGGATGCCGATTATATCTCCCCGCAAAGGGGAGATAAGTTGGTGTTTTACAGTTTCGCAATCCGCTTTTGCCAGAATTTAATCTGTTTGCGCACCTGTTCGGGTGCCGTTCCGCCATAGGATTTGCGGCTGCGCACGGATTTATCCACGGTCAGAAACCCGAAGATGGCGGCAGTGATCCCCGAATGTATCTCCTGCAAATCTTCCAAGGACAATTTTCCAAGGTCGACTTTTTTCTGCTCGGCAAGGGCAACTGCCCGGCCGGTGACATGATGCGCTTCACGAAATGGCAGGCCAAGTTCCCGCACCAGCCAATCGGCCAGGTCGGTGGCCGTTGAATAGCCCGAACCCGCGGCCTTCTTCATTGCGGCGGTGTTGACGGTCATATCACCAACCATGCCAGTCATGGCGGCAAGCGCCAGTTCCAGCGTTTCTGCAGCGTCGAATACGGCTTCCTTGTCTTCCTGCATATCCTTGGAATAGGTCAGAGGCAGGCCTTTCATGACTGTCAGCAGAGCGACGAGCGATCCGGTGATGCGGCCAGTTTTGGCGCGAACCAACTCGGCAGCATCGGGGTTCTTTTTCTGCGGCATGATGGAGGAGCCGGTCGAAAAACTGTCGGACAGTCGAACAAAGCCGAACTGGGAAGTAGACCAAATGACAATTTCTTCAGCCAACCGGGAAAGATGCGTCGCAGTGATCGCAGCTGTTGACAGAAATTCCAGCGCATAATCGCGGTCAGACACGCTATCGAGCGAATTGCGGGTCGGTTCGCGGAAACCCAACGCTTTTGCCGTCATATGCCGGTCAATCGGAAAGCCGGTTCCGGCAAGGGCTGCGGCGCCGAGCGGCGATTCGTTCATACGTTCAATTGCATCTTTGACTCGGCTCAGATCGCGGCCAAACATTTCGACATAGGCCATGCAATGATGACCAAAGGTGACGGGCTGCGCTGTCTGAAGATGGGTGAAACCTGGCATCAGGGTTGCTGAATGTTCTTCGGCGCGCTTCAGAAAAGCCTCGATCAATTTCTTGAGCAGCACCGCAGTCTTTTCAAATTCAGCTTTTACCCAGAGGCGAAAGTCGACAGCGACCTGGTCATTGCGTGAGCGTGCAGTGTGCAGCCGGCCCGCCGATGCGCCGATCAGTTCGGCAAGGCGCGACTCAACATTCATGTGAATGTCTTCAAGTTTGCGTGAGAAAGTGAACTTTCCGCTCTCGATCTCTGACAATATCGTGTTCAGGCCGCTTGTGATCTTGTCGTAATCGTCGCTCGCAATTATGCCGGTTTTCGCAAGCATGGCTGCATGAGCAAGGGAACCTTGAATGTCCTGGGCGTAAAGCTTCTGGTCAAAGCCGATGGAAGCATTGATTTCTTCCATGATCGCGGCAGGACCTGAGGCGAAACGACCGCCCCACATTTCATTGCTATTCTTCTTGTCGGACATGGAAAACGCCTTGAGTGTGAAGCGGAAAGAACGGAAATGACAGACGGCCCACGACAAACGCCACGCAATAGCAACAAAAAGATCATCGCCCTTGCCGCGCTCGCCGGCATCGCCGCCGGTGCGGTTGCGGTATACGTGATGGAGCGGCCATCTGGCAATATTGCCGTCGCCACTAATACGGCCGATCAATGCCCGATGAAGGCTGAGGGCGCAAAGGCGATTGATGCTGCCGCTGTTGGTGCCATTGCCGCCATGCGCGGTGCCGACAAGCCGCAATCCATGTCGAGCTTGTCCTTCACCGGACCGGATGGCAAGCCGGTGCGCATCAGCGATTTCAAGGGCAAGACATTGCTGGTCAATCTGTGGGCGACCTGGTGCGCGCCATGCCGTGAGGAGATGCCTGCACTTGATGCGCTGGAAACAAATAAGGGCAGCGACAAATTTGAGGTCGTCACGATCAATATTGACACGGGTGACGATACGAAACCCAAAGCATTCCTGAGCGAGATCGGCGTCAAGTCGCTCGATCTTTATCGTGATCCATCAATGGGCGTGTTCAACGAGCTTAAGCGGAAAAGTCTGGCCTTTGGGCTCCCGGTTACAATGCTGGTCGATAAGGAAGGCTGCCAGATCGCAGCGATGAACGGCCCGGCAGACTGGTCCAGCGATGACGCTCTGCGATTTGTGGATGCCGCTTTGGGTCTTTAGAAAATAGTATCAGGACCGCTGGATTGGCAAATTCATTATGCGTGCTTCGACAAGCTCAGCATGAGGAAGGTGGAGATTGGCAGGGAACGAGTTCTGACATGTTACGAGACGACGTCGCAGGTAGATGTTGCAACCCACTAACTTCCTCATGCTGAGCTTGTCGAAGCACGCACCAAGCTCATGCAAAATCATTGCATATTCCTTATCTCCCTCGCAAAGAGGGAGATAAGGAAGGCAATTGCTTACTCGCCAGTTGTGGCGGCTTTGCGAGCTTTTTTTGCTTTGTATTTGTCAAAGCCCTGCAATTCACCGGGCTTGCGTTCCTTTGGAAGCTTTTTCGGCTTTTCCGCTGTCCAGCCTTCCGGCTTTGCCTTTGCAGGTTTGGCTGCCCACTCTGTACGTGGATTGGCATCGTTGCCGCGCGGCTTGCGGTTGTCGAATTCGCGCTTCTCACCGAAATTCTTCTTCGGCTTGAAATCGCTGCGCGGAGCAGAACCGCCGGGGCCTTCACTGCGGGTGATATTTACACCCTTTTCGCCGGTACCGAACTGCTTGATGCGTGCAAGGAAAGCATCAGCCTTGCTGGCGGTAATCTCAAAGCGTGTTTCCGTTTCCAGAATTTTGATTGAGCCGACATCGGTCTTGGTGATATCACCGGCCTTGCAGATAAGCGGCAAAAGCCAACGTGGTTCGGCGCGTTGCTTGCGACCAACACTGACGCTGAACCATGCGCCGCTTTCAAAATCGGTAAAGCGATCCGAGCGCGATGTCCGTTCGCCGCGGCCCGGGCGGTCTTCAAAGCTACCCTTGCGGATAGGCTCAAGAACATGGGACGGCGTGTTGGAAAGCTCTTCCGGCGCAGGGCGAGCAGCCATTTGCTGGCGTAAATAAGCAGCAGCAATCTGTTCAGCGGAATGAAGGGCGAGCAATTCGCGTACGAAATCTCCCTCGTCCTCGGTTATGACTTCAGACAGAGAAGGATCATTGAGGATGCGGTCATTGTTGCGCTTGTTGATTGCGTCGGCATCCGGTGGCGGCACCATCGTTGTCGTTAGTTTTGCACCTTGCAAAAGACGCTCGGCAGTGCGGCGACGCGAGGCCGGCACGATCAGAACGCAGATGCCCTTACGACCCGCGCGACCTGTACGGCCACTGCGGTGCAGAAGCGTTTCTGAATTGTTGGGCAGATCGGCATGGATGACGAGATCAAGATTAGGCAGATCAATACCGCGAGCGGCAACGTCGGTGGCAACACAAACACGGGCACGACCATCACGCATGGCCTGCAAGGCATTGGTGCGTTCAGCCTGGCTGAGTTCACCCGACAGGGAAACCACAGAGAAACCACGATTTGACAGGCGGCTGGTCAAATGTTTGACCGCTTCACGGGTTGAACCGAAAATGATCGTGTTCTGTGCATCGTAGAACAGCAACGAATTGATGATCGCGTTTTCACGCTCACGCGGTGCAACCGGCATGATGTGATATTCAATATCCGCATGCTGCTCGCGGTCATTGGTGGCAGAAATACGCAGCGCGTCTTTCTGGAACTGTTTTGCCAGAAGCGCGATAGGTTTCGGCACTGTTGCAGAGAACATCAGTGTGCGGCGATCTTCCGGCGCTTCACCAAGGATGAATTCGAGATCTTCGCGGAAACCGAGATCGAGCATCTCGTCGGCCTCATCCAGAACCACTGCACGCAGTTCTTTCATGTCGAGCGAGCCACGGCTGATATGGTCACGTAGGCGGCCCGGTGTGCCAACAACGATATGCGCGCCTTGCGAAAGGGCGCGGCGCTCCTTGGTCATGTCCATACCGCCAACGCAAGAGGCGATGCGCGCCCCGGTTGGCTCATAAAGCCATTCCAATTCGCGGCGAACCTGCAAAGCCAATTCGCGTGTGGGCGCAATCACCAGTGCATAGGGCGCGCCGATAGAAGTGAAGCGATCTCCATCTTCCAGAAGAGTCGGTGCGATGGCGATGCCGAAGGCAACGGTCTTGCCCGAGCCGGTCTGGGCGGAGACGAGAAGATCTGCTCCTTCGGCTTCAGGAGCGAGAACTGCAGTCTGAACGGGTGTCAGGGTCTCGTAGCCACGGGCTTTCAAAGCACCGGACAGCGCCGGAGCGATAGAATCGAAAATGGTCATAAATGAACTTTCAGTGCTGGTTTTGGGCGTGTTTTTAGCTCGGCGTCAATGGAGCACGAGCGGCACGCATATAGCTTTGTTGCGCTCTCGTAGAGCCTGCGACGCGTTCCGTCAATGCCACGAAACGCATAGCTCCCATCCACTTACCCTTCAGGAGGTGAAGCCCGCACGTTTCAACCGCACAATAGCGAGATCAAGCGCAGAAAGAAAGGAGGAACGATCTTTTGGTGAAAATGGTCGCGGTCCACCCGTGATCTGGCCCGCCGAACGCAGTTCATCCATGAGGTTACGCGTTGCCAGGGTATTGCCGATGGATGCCTCGGTAAACGCCCGGCCCGTTGGGGAAATGGCGTCTGCACCAGCTTTTACGCAGCGGCTTGCAAGTGGAATATCGGCGGTGATGACCACATCGCCCCGGGAGACCCGCTCGGCAATCCAGTCATCGGCGGCGTCAAAACCGTCGCTGACAATGACCCGCTCGATCATCGGATCGCGCGGGATTGCCATCATGGAATTGGACACGACGAAAACCTTGACGCCATATCTTTCCGCAACACGATAAATTTC
This sequence comes from Phyllobacterium sp. CCNWLW109, assembly GCF_037203905.1. Taxonomy (NCBI): domain Bacteria; kingdom Pseudomonadati; phylum Pseudomonadota; class Alphaproteobacteria; order Hyphomicrobiales; family Phyllobacteriaceae; genus Phyllobacterium; species Phyllobacterium sp. CCNWLW109. The sequence continues at coordinate 965,416 of NZ_JBBCBK010000003.1, forward strand.
TGCTTTTACCGGGCAGGCATCTGCATCGACGTAAATGGATATGTTTTTCTGTTCTGTCATTCTCAACCAAAAATATGCAGCGCGGCCAAACCTACAGAGGCGCCGAGCCCGATAGCAATTCCAGCTGCCAGGGCCGCAACAAGAAATCCTGTTCCCAACCATACGCCGTCCTGTTCGCCAAGACCAATTGCCAGCAGGATTATGCTCAATGCCGGTATCTGGTTAATAAGCGGAATCGGCAAAATGACGATCAGGGACATTGAAAGTGCAACGATACTGACGACCCGTTCGACGATAATTTGCGGCAAGAGCCAATAACGCGGACGGGCAAGCCGCTCAAAACGTGTAAGAACGCTTTCCAGTCTGGCGATCCCGGAACGATAGGTTTCTATCCGCATTGATTTGCGCCGCAGAAAGGCCGGAAACCACGGCTTCTCGAAGCCAATCAACATTTGGATGGAAAGCAGAACCAGTGGAATGCCGAATATGGTGGATGAACCCGGCGGTAGTGGAATCAGATTTAATGCGGAAAACAGGATGAGCAAGGCGCCAAAGCTGCGTTCCGACAAGGCGACAAGAATGTCGTCGAAGGAAATTCTGGTCGCGTCTGTGTCCCCAAGCTCAACAAGAATGGTGGATAGCCGCTTTGTTCCGGCAGAATATTCCGCGTCCTGTTGGCTATCCATGGGATAATTTCATGCGGGCATGATCAGCGTGTCGGAACGGGATTTTCCCCGCGATAATCATAAAAGCCGCGACCGGTCTTGCGGCCAAGCCAACCGGCCTCGACATATTTGACGAGAAGCGGGCAGGGTCGATACTTCGAATCCGCCAGACCATCATGCAAGACCTGCATGATCGAAAGGCATGTATCAAGGCCGATGAAATCAGCCAGTTGCAGTGGGCCCATCGGGTGATTTGCGCCGAGCTTCATGGCTGTATCAATGGCATCCACAGAGCCGACACCTTCGTAAAGAACATAGATGGCTTCATTGATCATTGGCAGCAGAATGCGGTTAACGATGAAGGCCGGGAAATCTTCCGAGACAGTCAAGGTCTTGTCGAGGCTGGTAACGAATTCGCGCGCACTTTCGAAGGTGGTGTTCTCGGTCGCGATACCGCGAATGAGTTCAACCAGCTTCATCACCGGCACCGGATTCATGAAGTGAATGCCAATAAACCGTTCCGGGCGATCGGTTGTCGCGGCGAGCCGTGTGATGGAAATCGATGAAGTATTGGTGGCGAGGATCGCCTCCGGATTGAGGTTTGGACAAAGCTGCGCAAAAATCTTGCGCTTGACTGTTTCATCCTCGGTCGCCGCTTCGATGGCAAGATCGACACTGGAAAGATCCTCCATGCGCAGAGCAGGGCGGATATGCGCCATGGCTTTTTCGCGTGCCGCCTCATCGAGTTTGCCGTGCGAGACCTGCCGCGCCATATTGCCATTAACGGTGGCTATAGCCTTTTCCAGCTGTTCGGCAGACTGGTCATGGATCAAAACGTCATAGCCGGCGACGGCACATACATGAGCAATGCCGCTGCCCATTTGCCCCGCTCCGATAATGCCTACAGTCTTGATCGATCCAGCCATGTTGCCATCCGTTTGTTTGTTCAAGCGCAAACTTCCTAGCACCAAAGTAAATGGCCGGGGTAGCTTTCGTCTACCCCGGCCATGCAAATCATTTCAAACTTGCGGCTATATTTTTTTACAGCGCCTTTTCAAGTTCCGGCAGGATAACGAAGAGATCGCCAACGAGGCCGTAATCGGCAACCTGGAAAATCGGTGCTTCTTCGTCCTTGTTTATGGCAACAATGACCTTGGAGTCCTTCATGCCGGCCAGATGCTGGATCGCGCCGGAAATGCCGACGGCGATGTAAAGGTCAGGCGCGACAACCTTGCCTGTTTGTCCAACCTGCCAGTCATTCGGTGCATAGCCCGCATCGACAGCCGCACGCGAAGCGCCAACCGCAGCGCCGAGCTTGTCAGCAACCGGGAGGATCACTTCCTTGAACTTTTCGTTGGAGCCAAGAGCACGTCCGCCGGAAATGATGATCTTCGCCGAGGTCAACTCAGGACGATCGCCACCGGAAAGCTTTGCTTCAACAAAGGTCGAAAGGCCAGGATTGGCAGCCGCCGAAATGGTCTCGACGGAGGCTGATCCGCCTTCGCCAGCAGCGGCAAAGGTTGCCGTGCGAACCGTGATAACCTTCTTGGCATCGGTGGCCTGCACCGTCTGCAAGGCATTGCCCGCATAGATCGGACGCTTGAATGTGTCAGCCGAGATAACTTCGATAATGTCTGACACCTGCATGACATCGAGCAGCGCTGCAACGCGCGGCAAGATGTTTTTGCCGTTGGTGGTGGCAGCGGCGATGATCGTGTCATAGCCGTCGGCAATCGAGACGATCAATGCAGCGGTAGCTTCGGCGAGGCGGTTGGCCAGATCATCGCTATCGGCCAGCAAAACCTTCTTGACGCCCGCAAGCTTGGCAGCCTGATCTGCAACGCCCTTGGCGCCTTTTCCGGCTACCAGCACATGCACATCCGAACCGATGGCGAGCGCTGCGGTCAAAGCCTTGGCTGTCTGGTCGGAAAGGGTTTCGTTATCGTGTTCGGCAAAAAGAAGAATAGCCATGGTGAATTCCTTATCCTTTTCCTTAAAGAACGCCAGCTTCGTTCTTCAGCTTGGAGACAAGCTCCGCAACGTCCTTGACCTTCACACCAGCCTTGCGTCCACCCGGCTCTTCAGTCTTCAGGACCTTGAGGCGCGGCGCAGTGTCAACGCCGTAATCAGCAGCTGACTTCTCATCGAGAGGCTTCTTCTTAGCCTTCATGATATTGGGCAGCGAAGCATAACGCGGCTGGTTCAATCGCAGATCGGTGGTGACGATTGCCGGCAAAGTGACTTCAATGGTCTGCAGGCCGCCATCAACTTCGCGTGTTACCTTGGCCGACTTGTCACCAAGTTCAACCTTGGAGGCGAAGGTGGCCTGGCTCCAGCCGAGCAGCGCTGACAGCATCTGGCCGGTCTGGTTGGCATCGTCATCGATTGCCTGCTTGCCAAGAATAACGAGCTGCGGCTGTTCGGCTTCAACGACGCCCTTCAAAATCTTGGCGACGGCCAGCGGCTCGACAATATCGTCGACCTTGACCAGAATGGCACGGTCCGCACCCATGGCGAGTGCTGTGCGCAAAGTTTCCTGCGCCTGCGCCGGGCCAATCGACACGACGACAACTTCCTCGACCTTGCCGGCTTCCTTCAAACGAAGCGCTTCCTCGACCGCGATTTCGTCGAACGGATTCATCGACATTTTCACATTTGCAAGCTCAACGCCTGAACCGTCACCTTTGACGCGGATCTTGACGTTGTAATCGACTACCCGCTTTACCGGTACGAGGACTTTCATGGGGACTCCCTCTTCAACATTCAAATGACAGCTTTAACTGTCCTATCACAGTACCTGCTTGCCGGATGCCGACATTGAGGTGAAAAAAGCGACACGTTTGTGTCTGAACAGCGCGGGACCGTAAATATGAGTGACGTAAAGGTCAATGCGCGGTATGCGACAATCTGTACTTCAACCGATTGAATGATGTGGGTCTATCTGCCCCATTTCGCAGGCTCGGTTTGCGTGACTGCGATAGTTGGCTCTTTTTCGACCACGACGGCACGCGGAGAGACTATGGCACGGTCAAAAAGCGGAACATTGCGGCGCTTCAAAATGAGAATGAGCAATGCACCTGCTATAATCCCGCCTACATGCGCCGGCCACGATATTTGCTCATCGCCACCCCACAAAAGCATACCGAATTGCAGGGCAACCCAAAGGACGAGTGGATAGATCGCCGGGATGCGCAGCGGAATTCGTCCAAAGGCCAGAACCCATACTTTCACGCGAGGATGGAGTATAAGATAGGCGGCAACAATACCCGCTATGGCACCGGAAGCGCCTATCAATGGTGCTTCTGAATCCGGCAGAATGACGCCATGGAGAAGAGCTCCCGCCGCCGCGCATAAAAGATAGAAGATCAAAAATTTTACGTGGCCGAGAGCGTCTTCAATATTGTCTCCAAATACCCAGAGAAACAGCATATTGCCGCCGAGGTGGAAAATGTCGGCATGGAGAAATGCGTAGGTGATGTAAGTGGCATTTGGCGGCACAATATCATAGGCTGCAGGCAGAGCTGCAAGGTCATGGACAATGGCGGGTATATAGCCAAGTCCAATAATTGTGGCTTCCGCATGATCTCCGGCAATGCTGGTCAGCGCAAAAATGATGACATTCAGCGCTATCAGCGAAAGTGTCACATATTGCAGCTTGATGTATTTTAAGCTGTTGGCGTCATGCAGTGGAATAAACATTGGTGTCTTTCTACCGGATATCGAGAGACGTGACGTGGACACTGGAAGCGCACCGAAACCAATGTGCGTGGTGAATTTGAGCCAAAGCTTTGGTATTGTCTACAAACAACCTCCAGCAGATTTCCAATTTAGACAGGTAAGTTCTTCGCTACCTTGAAGCCGCGGCTTCAGGCCTCATTGTTTTGCTTGTCTTCGGTCACGACGGCGCGAGGTGTGACAATGGTGCGATCAAACAGCGGAATGCTCCAGCGTTTGAGAATACCGACCAGCAATGCGCCCGAAATAATTCCGCCGACATGGGCCGACCAGGAGATGCGTTCATCGCCATGTACGAAGAGCATCAAGAACTGTTCGGCGATCCAAAGTGCAAGCAGATAGATTGCCGGAAGCGGCAAAGGAATGCGTCCGAAGGCGAAGACCCAAACCCAGACCCGTGGGTGAAGCATGAGATAAGCGGCGACAACCCCGAATATCGCTCCCGATGCGCCAATCAATGGGCCATGAGAGTCGGAAAAAACAAAACCGTGCATTAAGGCACCGCCGGCACCGCAAAGAAAATAAAAGATCAGAAATTTTATATGCCCCATGGCATCTTCGACATTGTCGCCGAAGACCCAGAGAAACAGCATATTTCCGCCGAGATGGTAGATGTCGGCATGCATGAACGTATAGGTGATGTAGGTCCATCCACTAGCTATGAAGTCATATTCCGGCGGACGAACAACCAGACCCTGCGCTACGGCGGGGATGTAGCCAAATATCATTGAGGCTTTTTGGGTGTCCGGATCGAAAAAGGCCACAAGCCCAAAAATCATAACATTCAAAACAATGAGTGAAAGCGTAACATATTGTAGTTTGATGTATTTGAGGCGATTGGCGTCATATAGTGGAATGAACATTAATTCCGGGTTCCTGCCTCAGGCCTGTCAGCGATTTTTACCCGGCACCCATAACACGTCCTTCGCGCCATTGTCATTGACAACCCGAGCCGCAACAAACAGGAAATCGGAAACGCGGTTGATGTATTTCAATGCGGCGGGCGTGACGATCTCATCGGGCCTTTGAGAAAGCTCGACCATTTGACGTTCTGCACGGCGCGAAACCGTGCGCGCCAGGTGCAAAGCGGCTGATGCAGGGGAGCCTCCCGGCAGCACGAAGGAGCGCAAAGGTTCAAGCTTTTCGTTCAGTTGGTCAATATCAGCTTCAACTCTTGAAACCTGGGTATCGATGATCCGCAAAGGCTCGTAGGCTAGAGTTTCACCCGTATCCGGGGTGGCAAGATCAGCCCCGAGATCGAAAAGATCATTCTGGATGCGAAAAAGCATGGCATCGAGTTCGGGATAATCCCGTTCCGTATGCAATCGGGCGAGGCCAACAAAGGAATTTGCCTCGTCCACAGTGCCGTAAGCCTCTACGCGCAAGTCATGCTTTAAACGGCGCGCTCCAGTGCTGAGGCCGGTGGTGCCATCATCGCCGGTGCGCGTATAAATCTTGTTGAGCTTGACCATTATATTCGCCCTAGCCTGCAGCGCGATGGAAGTAGATGGCGCCAACAATCAGGATGATGGCAACGAGCTGCAGCAGAATACGCAGTTGCATCATCTTGTTGGAGAAGTTGGCATCGCCGCCCTTCATCATGTTGCGCAGACCGACGAGAAGCACGATAGCGACGGCGGCAATGGCGACAATTGCCAGAAACTTGAAGATGATGTCCATGATGTTATTCCTTATCAGGCTGACTTGCAGTCTGCTCCTGTCATGATTGGCTCGCAAGCATGCGATATAGCGCACGTGCCGATAGCATTCTTTTGGCAAAACTTGCCAGCTTAGCTGGAACCGTCACCACATAATGGGGTCTGGGACGCTCATTTTCCAATGCGTGTTTCAGAACCTTGTAAATGGCATCTGGCCCAAGCGCGAATCGTGGCGGCTTTGCCTGTGAGAATTTGGCGATTTCTCTCTCGTATTGCTCGCGATGCACTGATTTTTCAATATCGATATATTTGCTTATTTGGGCCGCCGCATTGGTCCTGAAATGGGACTCGATCGACCCCGGCTCGAGCAGCGATACATGAATGCCGGAGCCAGCCAGTTCCATCCGCTGTGTTGTCATCAACCCTTCGAGTGCAAATTTCGAAGCGACGTAAGCTCCGCGCAGTTTCATGGGTACCAAGCCGAGAATTGATGAACAGTGGACAATTCGCCCATGACCCTGCCGCCGCATCACCGGAACAATAAGTTGCGTCAACTCATGCCAACCAAAAAATGCTGCTTCAAATTGCTCGCGTAACGCCGTTGTCGGCAAATCCTCCACAGCGCCGGGCACCGCGTAAGCGCCATTATTATAGAGTGCGTCGAGCGTGCCGCCGGTCTGTTCAAGAACAGCCCTGACCGTATCCCTGATGGATTGCGCCTCGCTATAGTCAAGGTAATGAGCCGAAAAGCCTTCCGCTTTAAGATCATCTATGTCAGATAATTTGCGGGCAGTAGCAAAAACGGTCCAGCCATCAGCCTTCAGGGCGCGTGCACAATAAGCGCCCATGCCGCTGGAACATCCTGTAATCAAAATCGTTCTGGAACGGGGCATGGTTTCGATTCAATAGGTTGCGCAAAAAAACACTTCACATATTCGCTTGTGCCTTGCAATCTCGCGTACATGACCATGGGGGCAAACCTGCATTGATGCGTAAACTATATGGTTTTCTTCGGCGTATTCTTGGTGACGCTCTGGGGCATTTCAGCACGGATGATGGATGGGCACTGGCGAGCCATGTTGCGCTGTCAGGAATCATGGCGCTTTTTCCGTTTCTGATTTTTGCCACGGCATTGGCGAGTTTTCTCGGAGCAAGTGCTTTTACCGAGACGGCAGTGCATGTCGTATTCGACACCTGGCCGGAGGTGATCGCCAACCCAATCAAGCAGGAAGTGAGCAATGTTCTCAATGTGCAGCGCGGCGGGTTGTTGACAATCAGTGTGATTGCCGCTGCCTACTTTGCATCCAATGGTATTGAAGCTTTGCGGGTCGCGCTCAACCGGGCTTATCGTGTGGTGGATACGCGCTCGATCATTTATTGCCGTCTGCAAAGTCTTGGCTATGTGATTATCGCGACCATCGGCATCATGGCGATCAGCTTTCTGCTGGTGCTTGCCCCGCTGGCGATGCGGATTGCTTCGAAATGGTATCCTGAAATTTATCTTCTATCGGGAACGATCAGTTTCTGGCGCTATTGCATTGCATCGGCCGTGCTCATCATCGGCCTTCTTGTGGTTCATCTCTGGCTGCCAGCAGGGCACAGGCGTTTTGTGGATATTCTGCCCGGCATTCTGCTTACACTGATTGCCTGGACTATTGGGGCCACGATCTTTGCCAGCTATCTAGAGACATTTGCGTCTTATATCTCGACCTATGCGGGACTTGCTTCGATTATGGCCGCTATTGTTTTCCTTTATATAATCGCAGCCATCTTCATTATCGGAGCTGAAATAAACGCTGCGATTATTATCTATCGCGAGGGAAGGGTGGCGCGGCGGCTTTGACCTGCGGTAGAAAGCGCAACGCCCAACGTGGCAATGGCCATGCCAACCAGCTGAAATAACGTCAATGTCTCCCCGAAAAGGACATAGGCCATCAGGGCCGTGACGCCGGGCACGAGATAAAACAGCGACGCGACTTTCGAGACTGCGCCTTGGTTGATCAGGATCATCAGCAGCAGGACCGCGCCGATGGAAAGAACGACGACCAGCCAGAACATGGCGAATACCAGTGAGCCTGACCAGATGATTTCATGAGTCTCGAACAACAATGTCATGATTGCCATGACCACCATCGCACCCAGATATTGCAAGGTTGTTCCTGCCTTTAAATCAATCTGACCAACAAAGCGTTTCTGCCAGACGGTGCCGATGCTGATGGCAATGACCGAAAAGATCGAAGCGCCGACAGTTGCCGGGGTAATACCATCGGCAGAAATCGAAAGCTTCGGCCAAAGCACCATGGCGACACCGATGAAGCCGACACCCAGTCCCGCCCAGTGGCGCGGCTGTATTTTTTCGCCAAGCGTTACACCCGCAATCAGCGCAGTGATCAGGGGTTGCAGGCCGACGACCAATGCAGACATGCCAGCGGGCAAGCCCTTGTGAATGGCCCAGAACACAGCTCCGAGATAAGCGCCATGGATCAGACAGCCGGCGATGATTGCGTGCATCGCTCCGCGCCTATCGGGCCAATTATTGCCCGCCAGAATAACCCATACGCCTAATATTGCGCCTGCAATGGCAAAGCGTGCCATGAGAAACAGAAACGGTTCCATATAGGGCATCGCGTAGCGCGCGCCGATAAAGCCGGTAGCCCACAGAAGAACGAACAGGGCTGGAAGGAAGCGTACGGACATTGGGGGTACAGCCGGATCATTGAAGGAGACAACTGACTTATACCCGCAAAGTGAGATGCGATAGATCATAAACCGATCAAATCACATATCTCCTGACGTGTTACCCCTCGCTCACGCAAAGATCGCAGGGACGTATCCCTGCGGCTTTTCGATAATTTGTTGCCGTCATTATCCAGAACGAGCCTATGATGGTGGTAGAGCGGCGGTTCAATGCCGAAGAGGTGTTGAAGCAGGCGGTGAACGCTGGTGGCGTGATAGAGATCCTTGCCACGAACCACATGGCTAATGCCTTGCAAGGCGTCATCAATAACGACGGAGAGATGATAACTGGTGGGCATATCGCGTCGGGCGATGATGACGTCGCCCCAGTCCTGAGGCCGGGCATTGACCTTGTGTTCACGCGAACCAAATTCATGCCAGATCAGTTGCGTTCCTGCCGCCTCAAGCGCGCGGTCCATGTTCAAACGCCAGGCATAAGGGTCTCCCCTTGCCATGCGTGTTTGCTGTTCGCGCTTTGAAAGCAGGCGTTCAATCGGAGGGTAGAATGGCGCGCCGTCCGGATCGCGCGGCCAATCATCCATGTTGGAACGCTCGATCTCCCGCTTGATACCACTGCGGCTAAGAAATGCCGGATAGACAAGTTCCATTTTGACGAGGCGATCCAGAGCTTCCTGATAGATTGGAAAATGTTCCGACTGGCGGCGAACAGGCTGTTCCCAATTCAGGCCAATCCATTCCAAGTCATTCAGCATTGAATGCTCAAGTTCGGGTGTGCAGCGTTCGCGATCTATATCCTCCATGCGGAGCAGCATCCGGCCACCCATATTCTGTGCCATCTGTTGATTCAGAAGAGCGGAATAGGCATGGCCGAGATGAAGGGAGCCATTGGGACTGGGTGCGAATCTGAAAACCGGAACTGTCATGCGCGCTGGACATTCTTGGCGTTGTTCACACTCATTGATACGGTGTTTGCCGGATCATGCAAGGATGAAGACATATGCGCAGAATTGATACACTCGACGATATTGCCGAAGGCCTTGCGGACCTGTTGCGCGCTCATCCCGAACTGGCGGTGGTTGCGGAGAAGGCTGGACCATTGCCTTTGCGTCGCTCCGCGCCGGGTTTTGAAAGCCTGGCATCGGTCATCGTTTCCCAGCAGGTGTCCAAGGCGAGCGCCGATTCTATATGGAAACGCCTCATTGGCGTTATCGACCCGCTGACGCCGGAAAACTATCTGGCAGGGGGCGAGGAAGCGTGGCGAATCGCGGGTCTTTCCCGCGCCAAGCAGGCGACGCTCGCCCGGATAAGCCAATCGATCGTCGCCAGCGAACTCGACCTGTTCGACCTTTGTGAGCGGCCCATCGAAGAGGCGATGCAGGTGATGACGAACGTCAAGGGGATTGGCCCATGGACCGCCGAGGTCTATCTGCTTTTTTCAGCCGGTCATGCGGATGTCTTTCCCGCAGGGGATGTCGCGCTTCAACATGCCTATGCGCATGCATATGGCGAATCAGTGCGGCCGGATTCGAAAACATTGAAGATTTTTGCCGAGCGCTGGTCGCCTTGGCGGGGTGTGGCTGCCAGACTTTTCTGGGCTTACTACGCCGCAACCCGTGGCCGTGATGCTACACCCGTCGCATGAAGTTGAAATAACGGTGCTTTTTCTGCTGCCGCGCAGCAATTCGCTTCACATTCCTGTCACGTCAAGCTTACAATATGAAGGCCTGATGGTTGGATTGGAGTTGATTCCTTGACAATAGCCGTCTCGCCGGACGGACTGCCGGCTCTGGTACTTAATGCGGACTATCGTCCGCTCAGTTATTATCCCTTGTCGCTTTGGTCCTGGCAGGACGCGATCAAGGCGGTTTTTCTTGACCGTGTGAATATCGTGGCCGAATACGAGCATGAAGTCTCGTCGCCTTCATTCGCGATGCGTTTGCCAAGTGTCGTTTCGCTGAAAAGCTATATCAAGCCGTCGCGCAACCCGGCCTTTACGCGGTTTAATGTTTTCCTGCGCGATCGCTTCGAATGCCAATATTGCGGTTCGGAAGAAGATCTGACATTCGACCATGTCATCCCCCGTTGCGCCGGTGGCGAAACAGTTTGGGAAAATGTTGTCGCTGCCTGTTCGCCCTGCAATCTACGCAAGGGAGGCCTTATGCCGGATCGCGCCAAGATGTGGCCGAGGCAAAAGCCTTACCCGCCGACAGTTCACGATCTGCATAATAATGGCCGCATGTTCCCGCCAAACCATCTGCATGAAAGCTGGATGGATTATCTTTATTGGGATGTCGAGCTCGAGCCGTAGAAACCTCCTGCCAATCCACCCCGATGGCCATCTGTTGCAATTTTCTGCGCTTCCGTTGCTCACGAACCCGAAAGTTCGCTGCGCTACGGTTCTCAAAAATCACATCACCTGACTCATCGAGATGAATTCTCAGAAGGTTTCTGCGTTGTGGATTAGATTTAGGATTTCGCTGCGCCGCGAAATGCTACGATCATCAGAACCAAGCTTGCAATGGCATTCCAGCCAGCAAAGGACAGGCCGAGAACGCGCAGAGCAGCGGTATCGCATGCAGGCGGGCGAACAGAATTCATATCGCTTAGAAGGCTGCCTGCGTCCGTTGTGATCGACATTGCCACCGCCGTGCAATCAGTTGGGCCTGCCCAGAATTTCCACTCCACGCCCGCATGAAATATTGCAAGACCAAGGCCAATGAGCATGAGCAGGCCGCCCAGAGCCAGAAGCAATCGCGTCAGACCTGCGGGCCATTTCAGGGATGATGAAGCAACCGCCAGCACCATCAGGGGGATACCGGCATAATAGGGATAGCGCTGCTCAAGGCATAGCTTGCAGGGGAGGTAGCCGCCAATATGTTGAAAACCCAATGCCGAGCCGACTGTGACAATCATGGCCAGCAGCAGAAAAAGTGCGGTCTTCAAATGGGGTTTGGTATTGGTCATGACGGCGCTGGTCCTCTTGAATTGACGCAACTACAGATGAAGATAATGGAACACGGCGTAGAGCAGAATCAGGATGAGCGCCGCTGCACCGGCAATGAGTCCGAGGCGTTTTTCGATAAAATCGCGGATCGGTTCGCCGTAACGGCGCAAAAGCCATGCGAGAAAGAAGAAGCGCGCACCGCGTGCGATAATTGCCGAGACGATGAACAGCCAGATGTTGATACCCGCCGCGCCTGAAAGAATGGTGACTATCTTGATGGGAGGCAGGTGAGCAAGTCCCGATGTTACAAGCAGGAGCAGGATCGCATCAGCGCTGGTGGAGCCGCGCATGGCCTCAAAGGCATCAAGCTTGCCATACATTTCAAGTATCGGTTTGGCGAGGGTTTCATAAGCATAAAAGCCCAGCATCCAGCCGGCTATTCCGCCAAGCACAGAGGCAATAGTGGCAACCAGCGCATAGCGATAGGCCCGTTCGGGACGGGCAAGGGCCATCGGCAGATAAAGCACGTCTGCGGGAACGAGGAAAACAGAGCTTTCGACAAAGGCAATGACCGCAAGCCATGCTTCAGCCGACTTGCGCGCGGCCAGTGACATTGTCCAATCATACAGTCTGCGCAGCATTATCGGTTCCCGCCTGGAGTAAATATGCAAGGTCTCTTAGAGCAAACATTCGCCAAATGGAATCGGGACGATCAATTTTCGCAACCTCGCTGGCAGGTATTCTTGCACCCGCCTCTAGCTTTGACCGCTGGCAGGGGCAACACACGAGTGCGTTATCCGCGAAAAAGCTTTTATTGCTGTTGACCGAAGGTGCCCTGTGCATGTATTTGGCTGTCACGGAGTTGAGTTCGCTTATCTCCGACGCTTTTTGGCGGCCCCTTTGGCGGAATTGGTAGACGCGCCTGACTCAAAATCAGGTTCCGCAAGGAGTGCTGGTTCGATTCCGGCAAGGGGCACCAACAAGAAGTGGCTTTCGGCTGCTAATGGATCAATATTATAAGCTTCTTATATATCATGTTTACGAAGACGCCGTTTTGTTTGAGACGCCGTTGGCTGTATGCGTTGAACTATGCTGGCTGTTTTCAATAACTTTGAGTTTTTTCTGACTTACTAATTTCTTTGTAGCTACATTTGTAGGAGTTTGAGGCATTGTAAGGTTTTCTTGAGATAGTATTTCTTGACCGTATACTTCTCTGTAGGCGTCCCGGAACTCCGGCAAGTGTCTCATGCCTCGAAATACCGGCCAATCGCGGTAATCCTCAGCTTGTAATGGACCGTCCTTCCCGCCTTGGCGCATCAATTTGCATACCGTTTCAATATTGTCGCGTACAGCCGCAATACATACCTGAAAGTTTAGGCCAGTCGCTGACCAATCTTCCTTATCCAATATTTGTTTAGCTCTCTGCCCGTTTCCTTGGAGTCTCACGGCATTGGCCATATTGATTATCATCATGCGTCGCGTAGAATCAGACCCATGGCTCTTAAAAGTATAAGCTCCTAGTTCAAGCAATTTTTCAGCTAAGAAATACTCGCGCGCTATTATTAAATCCAATCCGGTTTGATTAAGGGCAGAGTCTGCAGCCTCTCGTTCCCTATCCACAAATTTACGCCATAAAACATGACCTAGCTTTAGGCCAACTTCACTCACGATCTGGACCGCATCTTTAAAGTAAGTCGCGTCGGTTACTAACCGGTGGCCTATTTCCAATTGAATGTTTTTTCCGTGGGCCATGCAATTTGTTCGATACTGTTCCGAGATCAGGCCACCAGTGTGAGTCAATAAATTCCTACGTTCACACAATTCGATAAAGTCTGGCCAAACTTTGAGATCTTTCCTAAGGGGGAGACTGAATTTCTTTTCCATCCAAGAAAACTGCTCATGATGGCTATTTCGTATGACAGATTCCACATCCTTCTCTATTATCTGGTTCTTGGCGTCATCCAAGCTGCCATACTTGAGCAAATCAGAGTACTTAATCTCACGATCCGATGTTAGAATCATTTCCTCGTGCGTCTTGAAAACGACCTTTAAAAGCTTCGCCAAATAGGCATCATAGACGCTAATAAGACCGATTACGGAGATTTCAGGAAGGTGCTCAGCGCCCTTAATGGCTGCCATGGAAGCTTCATGCTTTTGCACCAAAGTACTAAAGTAGCCTTGTGATATTTCGTAGACGGAGAAGTTTTCATTTTCAAACTCTGGAATTTTTAAGCCATTATTTGCGACGAAGGTTCCAATTTCTTGATTGGCAATTGCAGTTGATATCAAAGGAGATAGTTCAATTGTAGACGATATTACGTTGCGATAAGTCGCCATCATCGACAAGAAAGAAGAGATTACGTTCTTAAATGAATGAGACTCTAATTCGGTAGCTTTGTTCTCATCACCATCAGTCGCCGGTGTTTCATCCACGGCCTTAGACCAATTCTTGAATGTTTCTGGTGACGGTCGTTCGAAGGCTATGGAATGGCCAGTAAACCTGTCATCTTTCTTCCGAAATGTTACAAAGATGGTTTCAGCTAATGGCATATGTGTCTCCCTTTCTTAAAGAGGAGACACGGATTCTGAAGCTTGGTCAACGGCCCCACCGCCATCTTGAGTACCAAATTGCGTATAGGCGCCGCTGTGTAAAACGTGACTTCCCAAAAACTCTCAAGTATTGCTCAGTTACACACTGGTGGAATTAAGTTTGCCCTCACGCGCGCTCTTCCCATATCCTGGCAAGTTCCACGATTGTCTTTACAGCTCTTTCCATGTCCTGCCTGCTGACCCATTCTAGCGGCGAGTGAAAGGCATGGCCGCCGGCAAAGAGGTTTGCGCAAGGAAGGCCCATATAGGATAGTCGTGAGCCATCCGTGCCACCTCTTATGCTGCCGCGCACGGGTTTCATGCCCGCGCGCCGAATCGCTTCGATTGCGTTTTCCACGATCTCGGGGTTCCGGTCGAGAATCGCTTTCATATTGCGATACTGCTGTTTCACAGTGAATTTGTAAGAAGAGCCGGGGAAATCGGAGATCACTTTCTTGACCAGATCTTCCAGCATGGCTTCCTTTACCACCAGACCCTCATCGTTAAAGTCACGGATGATAAGGGCGAGCGTGGCCTTTTCCATGGAACCCGTAATATTGACCGGATGAATAAAACCTTCGCGGCCTTCAGTCGTTTCGGGGGCGATATTCTTGGGTAAAGCGGCAATAATCGCGCTGGCGATCTTGATGGCGTTTTCCATCTTGTCCTTGGCAAAACCCGGATGGATTGCGACACCCTGAATGGTGATCTCAACGCCATCTGCCGAGAATGTCTCATCTTCAATATGTCCGGCGGTTTCACCGTCGACAGTATAGGCAAATTGCGCACCGAGCTTTTCAAGGTCAACCTTGTCAGCGCCGCGCCCTACTTCCTCATCCGGCGTAAACAGGATGCGAATGGTGCCATGTTTGATGTCGGGATTATCCATGAGGATTTGCGCAGCCGTCATGATCTCGGCGAGACCCGCTTTGTCGTCGGCTCCAAGCAAAGTGGTGC
Organism: Phyllobacterium sp. CCNWLW109; assembly: GCF_037203905.1. Taxonomy (NCBI): domain Bacteria; kingdom Pseudomonadati; phylum Pseudomonadota; class Alphaproteobacteria; order Hyphomicrobiales; family Phyllobacteriaceae; genus Phyllobacterium; species Phyllobacterium sp. CCNWLW109. Next base: position 980,661 of record NZ_JBBCBK010000003.1, read on the forward strand.
CGTCGGTTGTGATGATGTCGTTGCCAATCTGATCAAGCAGGACAGGATGATCTTTCACGCGAATGATCTGCTGCGTATCTCCGGTCAGCTGAATGTCCCCGCCTTGATAATTCAGCACATGTTGGGGCTTCACATTTGTCCCTGTGAAATCGGGCGCCGTATCCATGTGCGAACAGAAACAAATGACCGGCACGTCCTTGTCGACATTGGAGGGGATGGTTGCATAGACATAACCATGTTCGTCCAGATGGGCGTCGGTCAGGCCAATTTCGAGCAGTTCAGCGACAAGTATGCGGCCAAGATCAAGCTGCTTCTGGGTCGTGGGCTGTGTTGAAGAACTGGCATCCGACTGGGTGTCGATCACGACATAGCGAAGAAAGCGGTCGGTAACTGTATCGGTCATAGGCTTCATTCCAATTGATCAGCGGTAGTCGTCTGTTTAGCGCGTGATGGGCCGTGTGTGAAACGGATTTCAGCTGAGATGTTTTCTCAGGGCGGCGCCATCGCGCTGTCTTTTGCTCGATCAAACTTCTCAAGGGCGAGAAGATACAATATTAAATCAATGTGTTGGGGGCTATTTTGTCGTGATCTGTATTGTGAGTTCTTCCGATCCTGTAGAAAATAAATCTAAATTGGGGAAGATTAATGAATGAACATGCTGAAGGCAGCCCGATAATAGTTTGCGGGTGTCAAAGAAGTGGTACGACCGCCATTGTTCGGATTTTGAACGATAATGGAATGATGATTTCCAATGAATGGGCATTGTTTGCGTGGCCCGCTTGGCAAGAGCAGTTTTCATTGGCTGAGTGGCTTGAGAACAAACGTGCTCAAGTGGAGAAAAACCTTTGGCTGCAGTTCTGGCACTATAAAATCGAGCTGACAGGTTTGGAGGCGGAGCAAGGTTATTCGGCAGCCTTGCACTCGGTCTATGGCAGGCGTGATGCTTGGCGTTGGGGAGACAAGTGGTCGGATTATGTTTTCCACGTTGACGCTGTCAAAGCCCATTTTCCTAATGCCAAAATTATCTACATTTATCGTGATGGGCGCGACGTTGTCGCCAGCATGTTACGCAAGACCATAGAGAAAGATCCCGGCCCAGGTTTCAAACGGTGGGTGAATTCCATTGAAGCCTGGCTTTCATGGAAAGATCGGGTTGATCACCTTGCAATAAGACAGGAGGACTTGCTGCAGTATCCCGAGAAGATCGCCGCAGACATTGCCGACTATTGCGGGTTTACACTGCAGAGCGCCGGGCATGCTGCTTATGTGCTGTTGGGGTCGGATGCCGAAAACAATGGGGACCACGTATCTGAAAACCCCTTCGAGCATACGGGAGCATATCATGACCAGTTTTCAGATGCTGATGTTCCGGCCGATGTCATGCGCCATCTGATAAATCTGGGCTATGCCAAGCATAAGCAAGAAAGGGCCTAGTTTCGTCCGGTCAAATTGCGCAAGCGCTCGCGCATGAGGCGGGCAATATTCTGGGTGCGCCGGTAAAGGTGGATCTGCGAAGCCGCCTGCCGGGTGGCGCGATCTGCTTGCGGGGTAAGGCCGATGACCAGAGTTCCGATTTTCTCCCGCTCCTGGAAAAGACGAGACGCAACGGGGTGATCCGGCACGGCGCAAGAATCAGTCCGGTCAATATTGGGATCTTCCAAATGATTCTTCAGCACTTCAATCATCAAAAGAACACCCGGCGAGAAACTCGCCAAACGCTCATCATAGGCGGTTTTCCAAGTCCACGCGTCGCCCGCTTCGATGAACACGATCAGCACCGCGATTACTTTGCCATCCAATTCCAGCGTATGGATGCGAGCCAGATCACGTGCAGCAAGATTGTTGACGGCCTCACGTGCAAAGGCCGCACGGAAACGGTCTACGGCCATCGCCGAGCCGCGCTGTCCCTTCCAGCCACTGGCTTCCAGTGCCAGGAAATCCTCGAGTTTGTGTCTTATATCCTCTTCGCTACGGCTGACGACGTAAGTGAGGGCGCCTTTTTCTGAGAGACGCCGCCAGAGCCGGCGGTACTCCTTGGTATGTTTTGCGCCAATGGCTTCGCGTAAATATTCGGCCCCCTCTTTGGTACTTTCAATTGCGGGACGTTCCATCTGGTGCGTCGTGACCAGTGGCAGGTTCCGTTCCATGGCTATTGAACGGATAAGCTGCGCCACCGGGCGGTCGAGCAGCATATCCGGGAAAACCAGGATTTCCGGTAGTTTCAGATGTTTGCGGCCCAGCATATCGAAGAGATCATTCAGAACGCCAACGGGGTCGTCGCGATCGATCAAAGGCGTTCCCTGTGGTCCAAACGGCGTCGCCCAAGCGCGCAAGATCGAACCTGAAAAAGCAAAGCCCGGGCGCTCTATCGTGTAGGGCATCAGGAAGCGCAGGCGGCTTTTGATGTCGTTCTCGTCGCGCATAACCATGAACCGGACCTGCCTGTCATCGAGGCGTGGCATGGCGGGCGCCAGAAACCGGGGATTGAAAAAGATGTTTGGCTCGATCGTCCGGTAGGTGAGATATTCCAGCTCATCAAGGAGCTCAAAACCGGCGGAAGCCGAATAGATGGAAAGCTTGCGGGGAATGGCGTGCGTGCTAAGAGTTTCCTCGAACTGCTTTGTCGCATCGCGCGAAGAATCCATGCCCGACAACTGCGCAATGATATGCGCAGAAGGACCACCGGCGAGTTCTTCAAGGAGCGGGATCGCGGCCATCAGACTTCTTCCTTGGCAGGTTTCTCGATTACCCTGCCGGCAAAAACGAACATCGTAATGTTCAGACGTTTGTAAACAGTCAGCGTTAAGGTCACAGCTTCAAATACCATTGAAAAAGCGGTGGCGCATGCGGCTCCGGTCAAACCATAGGCCGGGATGAGCACAATGCTGAGACAGATATTAACAATCAGTGTGAGAGCATAAACCGCAGCACAGATTTTTTGCTTTCCGGCCATGTTCAGCAGGCTTTCAGCCGGCCCAACCGACGCCCGGGCAACCACACCGATAACCATGATGAAAAGGAGGGGATAGCCCTCCGTGAACTCGTCACCGAACAGGTAGAGCAGTGGTTTGCCCAGCAAAAGCAGCACCAGCGCCATTGCAAGAGAGGGCCAAAATGTCCAGCGCGCCGTGTCTCTTGCAAATGCAGCCAGTTGGGCGTGGTCGGTTGTATGGATCAGTTCGGAATATCGCTGCGCGGCACCGGCTTTTACCGAGAAATAGACAAAGTGCACGAGAGCCAGAAGTTTCACAGTGGCAAAATAGGTGGCGACCTTGTCAGGCTCCATGAACCGCCCGACCATCAGCACGTCCGCATTGGTGAGAAGAAAGAAAAAGCCCTCAACAAGGAAGATAGGTAGCGAGACTGTGAACCATTCGCCGAAACGAATGGACCTGTTTCCAGGAGGAATAACAGACTTGAACCGGTTATTGACCACGAGCAATTGAACCAGCGTTGTAAGATAGGTCGCGATAATTGAGCAGATCACGGCGATAATAGCTGTGGGCGTAAAGCCGGCCGCATGGGCAATGCTCATGATGATGAGGGTCAGGACCGGCCTGACGATATAGGTTGGGGTGAGGGCAACCAGAACCCATGAGCGTGAGCGTGCTGTGCCGTCAAGCGTATCGCCGAGGGCGATCATCGGAAGACAAACAAATCCAAGCAGGAAGGGCGTGACATAGTAAGCTTCCAGCGCATCGCGGAAGTGATAAATGCCTGCCGCGGCGGCAAGCGCCAGAAAGGTCGTCATGGATATGGCAAATATCTTGCTGGTAAACAGGATACCGCGCAGGCGATTTAGCTGGTTGCTCTCAAGATATTCCGGGACATAGCGGATAATACTGGTCTGGAAGCCGAGGCAGGAAAGATTGCCAAGGATGACGACTGTCACCCATACGAGAACAAAAATTCCATATTCAAATTGCCCCATCCAGCGGGCGAATATGACCTGCGATAGGAGAGCTATGGCTGCACTGATAATACGAATGCCGAAAGCAATCAACGAAACGCGCTGCGCTACGGCATGCTGATTGGTCCCGTCGAGCAAAGCATCCAGGCGAAGGAGCCATGGATGGAGCTGGCGGGTCAGTTTCTCCGGCAGAAACCGGTCTGCAGTCTGTACCGCAGAAAATCGCAAGGGGCAGCTCCAATTATGGCCAATGAGGGAGCTTTACTCAGTAAACCTTTAGAAACGGTTCGAAAAGTAGACACGAATGCTCGGTAATGAAAAGGCCGCATTGAAGCGGCCTTTTTTGTAATCAGGCAAAAGAGCCGTGGCAGTGTTTGTACTTCTTGCCCGAGCCGCAAGGACAGGCTTCGTTGCGGCCAATCTTGCCCCAGCTTTGTGGATTATTGGGGTCGCGATCCGCCGGATCCACGATGCGCAAATCTTCTTGCACGGCAAGCATGCTGCCTTCGCCGAAATCATCTTCGCCGGTCGTGCCATCAATATGATGGCCTTCCATCGGAGGCAATTCCGGCTCTTGAGTAGCTGCCGCATCCCGAACCAGTTCAACGCGCATCAATTGCGATGTCACGTTCTGGCGCAGGTTGACCAGCATTGTCTGGAACAGCTCGAATCCTTCGGTCTTATACTCGTTGAGCGGGTCACGCTGGGCATATCCGCGGAAACCGACAACCGACCGCAAGTGGTCAAGATTGACCAGATGCTCGCGCCAAAGCGCATCAAGGCTCTGAAGTATGATCGATTTTTCGACATAGGCCATGATTTCGGGCCCAAAGCGCTCAGCACGATCCGCCGCCGCCTTTTCGACCGCGTCGAACAGGCGTTCACGAACATCATCTGACGTTATACCATCTTCAAGCGCCCAATCTGTTACCGGAAGGTCGAGATTGAGAATATTGCGGACGTCTTCATCCAGCTGCTTGATGTTCCACTGTTCCGCATAAGCGCCTTCCGGCGTATGCCGGTTGGTCAGGTCCTCAACCACGTCCTCGCGCATTTCCTTGGTCGTCTGGCTGAGGTCCGTGCCATCCATGATTTCGAGACGCTGCTCGAAGATCACTTTACGCTGATCATTCATCACATCGTCATATTTCAGAAGGTTCTTGCGGATATCGAAGTTGCGCGCTTCGACCTTCTTCTGCGCTTTTTCGAGTGCCTTGTTGATCCAAGGGTGGACAATGGCTTCGTCCTCCTTGAGACCCAGTCTCTGCAACATTCCATCCATGCGCTCCGAACCGAAAATGCGCATCAGATCGTCCTGCAGGGACAGGAAGAATTTCGAACGGCCCGGATCACCCTGACGGCCTGAACGACCGCGCAGCTGATTGTCGATGCGGCGGCTTTCATGCCGCTCCGTCGCCAAAACATAAAGGCCACCGGCAGCCAGTGCCTTTTCCTTCAGGACAGCGATGTCGGCACGAATAGCGTCTTCCTTGGCCTTGCGCTCTTCGCCAGCAGGCATGTCGTCGAGTTCACGCGCAATGCGCATTTCGAGATTGCCGCCGAGCTGAATGTCGGTGCCGCGACCAGCCATGTTCGTAGCGATTGTAATAGCACCCGGCACGCCCGCCTGTGCCACAATATAGGCTTCCTGCTCATGATACCGGGCGTTCAGAACCTGAAAGTCCTTGAAACCTTCTTTGCGCAGGCGATCGGCCAGTTGCTCGGACTTCTCGATGGAGGTCGTACCGACGAGGACAGGCTGGCCCTTTGCCGCTGCTTCGCGGATATCGCGAACAATGGCTTTATATTTTTCTTCGACAGTCCGGTAAACTTCGTCATCTTCATCCAGACGCTTGACCGGATTGTTCGTCGGAATTTCCGTAACCTCAAGACCGTAAATATTGCCGAACTCTTCCGCTTCGGTGGAGGCCGTACCGGTCATACCGGCCAGCTTCTTGTACATGCGGAAATAATTCTGGAAAGTGATTGAAGCCAGTGTCTGGTTTTCCGGCTGGATTGTCACATGTTCCTTGGCTTCAAGCGCCTGATGCAGACCTTCCGAGAAACGGCGGCCCGGCATCATGCGGCCGGTGAACTCATCAATGATGACGATTTCATCGTTGCGAACGATGTAATCCTTGTCCTTCTGGAAAAGCTTGTGAGCGCGAAGTGCATTATTGACGTGATGGACGACGGCAACGTTCTCAATATCGTATAGACCATCACCCTTCAGATGTCCGGCATCGCGAAGCAGGTTTTCCAGCTTTTCCGTGCCGTCTTCCGTGAAGATTGCGGTTTTCTGCTTTTCATCGATTTCATAATCTTCCGGCTGCAGGGGCAGGATGAATGTATCGATGAGATTATAGAAATCGGAGCGGTCATCCAGCGGGCCTGAAATGATCAGCGGCGTACGCGCCTCATCGACAAGGATCGAATCCACTTCGTCGACGATGGCATAATTGTGCGGGCGCTGAACCATCTGCACGCGCTCATACTTCATGTTATCGCGCAGATAATCGAAGCCCAGCTCATTATTGGTCGCGTAGGTAATATCGGCATTATAGGCTTTGGCGCGTTCTTCATCATCGAGTCCGTGGACGATGATGCCGTAGCTTAGGCCGAGGAAATTATAGATTTGGCCCATCCAATGCGCATCGCGGCTGGCCAGATAGTCGTTGACGGTAACGACGTGAACACCCTTGCCCTCTAGCGCATTCAGATAAACCGGCAAGGTCGCGACGAGTGTCTTGCCTTCACCGGTCCGCATTTCCGAAATGCCGCCCCCATGCAGGACCATGCCGCCGATAAGCTGGACGTCGAAGGGACGCATGCCGAGAACGCGCTTGGCGGCCTCGCGTGCCACAGCAAATGCGGGCACCAGCAGGTCATCCAGCTTTGTGCCATTTGCCAACTGCGCTCGGAACTCCGCAGTCTTGCCCTTGAGTTGTTCGTCCGTTAAGGCCGAAATTTCCGGTTCAAGCGCATTGATTGCATCAACGCGAGGCTTGAATCCTTTTACGCGACGCTCGTTTGAAGAGCCAAAAAGCTTGCGAGCTAAGCCGCCGAAACTGACCATCCCTGGTCCTCTCTTTAAATACGTTCTGCCGGTGAGTCCCGGCATTTGAAGCGTCTGATGTCCGGAACTACAAAGCTGCCATATATCTGAGCTAACAAGTCAAAGGTATAAAGCAACTTCTGCCAAGCTATCTGGACGCAAAGCCGTTGGACAGATAAGAGGGGCCTTGAATGATGTCAATGTTGAAGCGTTGCTTCACTACGGCCAAATTCTGCCATATTCGTAGCTCGTACCGATCCTCCCAAGGAGAAAATTGAAAATGAAACTATTGCGTAAGACGATTTCATTGATGACTGTAGCCACGTTTTTGGCGGGCGTTTCCACAGTGGCCATGGTCCAAAACAGCGCGTTGGCCCAGGATGCGACCCCCGCACCGGCTGCAAAAGCTGCCCCGCTGGACCCGACAACGGTTATTGCCACTGTGAATGGCAACAAGATTACGCAGAAGGATCTGGATCAGGCATCCGCAGATCTCGACCCGCAGATTTCCCAATTGCCTGAAGAGCAGCGTCGCGTTGCCGCTCTTGCAGCAATTATTGATATCAAGGCGTTTGCTGTGAAGGCCGAGGCAGATAAGCTCGATCAGACGGCGGATTTCAAGTCGCGCATGGCCTTCCTCAAAGAACGCGCCCTGCACAATGAATATTTCAAGCAGCAGGTTATCGACAAGATCACGGATGCGGATGTCCGCGCGCGCTACGACAAGGAAATCGCTGCAATGCCAGCGACGAATGAAGTTCGCGCCCGTCATATATTGGTGAAGACCAAGGAAGAAGCGGAAGCAATCATCAAGCAGCTGGATGGTGGAGCCTCGTTCGAGGACATTGCCAAGGAAAAATCGACAGACGGTTCCGCCGCTCAGGGTGGTGACCTTGGATATTTCGGACAGGGGCAAATGGTTCCAGAGTTCGAAAAGGCAGCAAACGAGCTCGAGATTGGAAAATACTCGAAGACTCCGGTGCAGACTCAATTCGGTTTCCATGTGATCAAGCTTGAAGACAAGCGTGCCAAGCAGCCGCCAGCATTTGATCAGGTGAAGGATCAGGTCAAGTCCATGTTGATCCGCGATCGGTATACGGATTTGATCAAGCAGGAGCGGACATCGCTGAAGATTGTCTATGCCGACCCCGAAGTTGAAAAAGCTTTCAAGGCAGCCACCGAAGGCCAGCAGTAAAAATCAAAGGCCCGCTGGTAAAGAGCGGGCCTTTACTCCTTTCGATCCTTCATTTCCATCTTCGAGGTTGTAGATGTCCACAGCGGTTTCGCCCCTTGCTCCCAAACATTATCCAGCAATGCCCGAGATTCAGGGGGTCAGGATTGCGACGGCTGAGGCAGGCATAAAATATAAAGGCCGAACCGATGTTGTCATGATGGTTTTCGATAAGCCAGCAGCTGTGGCGGGCGTTTTCACCCGTTCGAAATGCCCCTCTGCTGCGGTGGATTTCTGCCGATCCAGCTTGAAAGGTGGTTATGCGCGCGCCGTTATTGTCAATTCCGGCAATGCCAACGCATTCACGGGCAAAAAGGGTAGGGAATCAACCAAGGTCACTGCTGCTGCTGCTGCCAAAGCTGTAGGGTGCAAGCCAGGTGAGATATTCCTTGCCTCCACTGGCGTAATCGGTGAGCCGCTTGATGCCGGAAAGTTCAGCCATCTGCTTGGCGACATGGCAAAGCAGGCAGTCTCCGGACGTTGGCAGGATGCGGCCAGTGCGATCATGACGACCGACACATTCCCAAAAGTTGCCACGGAAACCGTATTGCTAGGCGGGGTTCCCGTTACCATCAACGGAATCGCCAAGGGCGCGGGGATGATCGCGCCGGATATGGCAACGATGCTCTCATTCGTTGCAACAGATGCTCCGATCGCTTCCGATGTTTTGCAGGAACTTCTTTCCAAGTCGGTGGGCAAGAGCTTCAATTCAGTAACTGTCGACAGCGACACATCCACGTCCGACACTTTGCTGCTTTTTGCGACCGGTTCGGCTGCCGAACGCGGTGCGGCGCCTGTCACCAAACTGAAAGACAAGCGTCTCAAGCCCTTTGAAAAGGCTTTGGAACGCATTCTCAAGAATCTGGCTTTGCAGGTCGTGCGCGATGGTGAGGGTGCCCGCAAGATGCTGGAGATCACGGTCACCGGCGCAAAATCGGACAAATCAGCCAAAAAGATTGCCTTGTCCATTGCCAATTCTCCCTTGGTCAAGACAGCAGCCGCTGGTGAGGACGCCAATTGGGGCCGGGTTGTCATGGCTGTGGGTAAGGCTGGCGAACCAGCAGACCGCGATCTTCTGGCAATCTGGTTCGGCGACATCCGCGTTGCCCGCGAAGGGGAACGCGATCCGGATTATTCGGAAGCTGCGACCTCGGCCTATATGAAGAACGAAGATATCCAAATTCGCGCCGATATCGGTCTTGGTAAAGGCAAAGCCACAGTCTGGACTTGCGATCTGACCAAGGAATATGTGGCGATCAATGGTGATTACCGCAGCTGATGCCGTTCGCTTTAACGCAAGTCAGGCAGATAGAGGCGCTGGGCTTCCGGGCGTGGCCAGCTTCATCCGTCCATTATGACGGAAGCTGGAGTATCCGAATCACTCCAAATCATCCGGCAAAACGGCTGAACTCGGTTAATCCGCTTGATCCGGGTGATACGGAGAATATTGAAAAGCGGGTGGCCACGGCCGCGGAGCGGTTTCGGGCCGCAGGTCGTGCGCTTATATTCAGACTTTCTCCCTTGGCACCGCAAAAGCTTGAATCCTATCTGGAAAAATCCGGATGGACACGATTCGACGAATCGCTGGTGATGATTGCGGATTTGGCGGATGTCGATCTATCCGATGCGAGAGAGCAGGAACCGGAGAGGGATACTGATCGGTTCGCCGCTGCCTCGTTGCGTGTTCAGGCAGAATCACCTGAAAAGAAATCCAGCCTGGTCGACGTGATCAACGCCATAAGACCGGCAAAAGGCCTGTTTGTCCGCGAAGACGCAGATGTACCTGTCTCAGCGGCTATTTGCATATGTGACGGCGCGATGGCTGGGCTGCTTGGAATCGAAACGGCAGAACTTGAGCGCCGGCGCGGGCATGGGCGCGCCATTGTGAAAACGGCACTGAAGTGGGCAGTCATGCAAGGTGCCCGCAAGGCGTGGCTTCAAGTTGAAGCGGGTAATGCAGGCGCCATCGCCCTTTATCAATCCATGGGATTCAAAGAAGCATACCGATACGCTTACTGGCGGGCAGAACATGACTGACAAAACACTCCCGATTCTGCTGGTCACGGCCTGTGCCTTGGTCGATAGCGACGGAAGGGTGCTGTTGACGCAGCGTCCGGAGGGAAAATCACTTGCAGGGCTGTGGGAGTTTCCCGGAGGTAAGGTTGAACCGAACGAGACTCCGGAAGCCAGCCTTATCAGAGAACTGCAAGAAGAACTTGGCATTACGGTCAAGCCCGCCTGTCTTGCACCCCTGACATTTGCCAGCCACACCTATGAGAAATTCCATCTTCTCATGCCGCTGTTCATTTGCCGGCGTTACGAAGGCATGCCCCGTTCGATGGAGGGGCAGGCGCTGAAATGGGTGCGTCCTAAAGATATGCGTGACTATCCAATGCCCGCAGCCGATATTCCGCTCATACCGTTTTTGATCGATCTTCTGTAATTTTATACAATGTTAAGTTGTATTCTCGCCCGTTAACTCTAACGGTTAATTCATCCTTCACCTGATTGAGCGACTTTTAAACATTCTTGAGGCGCATTTTTCAGGTGGTTTATGGCGCGCAAAAACGATTACATCGATGATGATCTGATGATGCGAACCGGCGGTTTGTCCGGGGCAGCTGGAGGAATCCTGCGGATTACATTGCTGTTTGGCTCTGCTGCCGTCGCATTGGCGCTGATCATAGCCCCGCTTGCCAATCGGAGCAGTCAAGCTGTCGTGGATTATTCGGCAGGACGCTCGCTGGACGAAATCCAGACAGGATCAATCAAGAAAGCTGATCCATCGACCTATACGGTCCGCCGCAGCGTGCTGCAAAGCACGCCAAATTCGGTTTGCATTCTCAAAAGCGATGGTACGAAAACAGGCGACTGTTAGGGGCTTTAATCTTTTTCAGCTTCTTTAAGGAAATCTGCCAGCGAAGCCTTCGCAGAGCCGGGTTTGAGCGGCTTTTGTTGCGATTCATGCGCCGCCCAGCCAGACATCCAAATGAATGAAAATGTCGCGCGAATGCGGCCATCAGGATCGCTAAAGCGTTCGGCATAGATTTCTGCTGCCCGCATGAAGAATTGCCGGGTCAGCGGCTTACGGGAACGCCCGAAAAGGCTGTTCTGGACACCCATCGCCCGCAAGTCGCGCATCAGCGCGAAAAGATTATCATATCGCACCGTATAGGTTTCAATATCCGTGACGGGCAATGTGAAACCCGCCCGTTGCAGCAGACCGCCGACATCGCGCACATCGGCAAACGGTGCGACACGCGGTGATACGCCCCCGCTGATTTCACTCTCAGTGGCAATCAGGCATTCGCGCAGTTCGGTCAGAGTGTTCTCACCGGCCATGGCGCCGAGAAACAGCCCATCCGGCTTCAATGCCCGCCTTATCTGGAGCAAGGTCCCCGGTGTGTCATTTGTCAAATGCAGGGACAGCAAGGAAACCGCAAGGTCAATGCTTGCAGCTCCAAGTGGCAATATTTCCTGATCGGCGACAATTGCGGGAAAGCGGGTTGTCAGGAACGGCGCAGCTTCGTCAATGCGAATGATGATCGAAGCCTTGCCCGAGCGCTGCATCGCTTCGGCTGCAAGGTCTGTGTGGCTGGCGAGGTCAATCGCAACTTCGAACTGGCGCTCGACAGCCGATAGTCGCTCTTCAAGATCGTCGGCTGCGCGTGCGAGCAGAAAGTCGGCAGAAGTTCCGTGCTGTTTGAGCGCGCGTAATCTTCTTTGTAGAACTAAAGTTCGATCGAATAGCTGATGCCGATCCATTCCGAATTTCTCTGATGAATGTATAATTGCCCGGTAGATGCGTCGCTTGGACATGAATTGCAATGAAAACTATCGGGAAAACTGTCCGCACAAGCATCGGCATAGGCGCGCGCAGTGCCGTGCGGGAGGTGTTTAATGTGCTTTTCCCGCCTGTTTGTGCCGGATGTGACAAGCATGTGGCTGAACCCGGTTCCTTGTGCGGAACATGCTGGACCAAGGTCAGATTTATCGAAAAGCCCTATTGCCCGGTGCTTGGAACGCCCTTCAGCCATGATCTGGGTTCTGAAATTCTTTCGGCTGAAGCAATCGCGGATATGCCGCCCTTTGCTCGTGCCCGCGCCGTTGCAATTCATGAAGGCGTCATTCGCGATATGATTCACCGGCTCAAATATAATGATCGCACCGATCTAAGCCGCTGGATGGCAGGGTGGATGGCGCGGGCAGGGCGCGAACTGATCGATGATTGTGACGTGATCGTGCCAGTGCCGCTGCATGCGAGGCGTTTCTGGTTGCGCCGTTTCAACCAATCGGCAGAGCTTGCCCGTTATCTGGCGAATGTCAGCAGCAAAGCCTTTGAACCTGACGCCCTCAAACGCATCAAAAAAACGCGGCAACAGGTGGGGCTTGGTCCGAGCCAGCGCCTTACAAATGTTCGCGGTGCCTTTAAAGTGCCTGAGGCGCAGGAGATAAAGGTTCGAGGGCGCAATGTTCTTCTGATCGATGATGTCTATACGACTGGCGCGACGGTTAAGGCAGCAACCCGCGCACTCCTGCGGGCTGGAGCAAAAAGTGTCGATGTATTGACCTTCGCCAGGGTTATGGGAGACGAATTGTCTGTCTAAGCTGGCTTTTGCGCAACGAACGGGCCTTTTCCCGTCAGGTTTTCACGCCTATATAAGGGAAAAATTGGAGTGCCATGATGGTCGATGTGACAATCTATACGCGTAACGGCTGTGGCTTTTGCACGGCAGCTGTAGGCTTGCTTGAGAAAAAAGGCGTAGCCTTTGTTGAGCACAATGCAACTGTGGAACCAAATGCACGGCAGGAAATGCTGGCTCGTGCCAATGGGCGCACAACATTTCCTCAGGTTTTCATAGGCAAGACCCATGTTGGTGGTTGTGATGATCTCTACGCGCTTGAAAGCCAAGGCCGACTTGACGGACTGTTGAAGACTGGCGAACTCGTTTAAGGACAGTGGAATGAGTGTATTTCGTGCTGCCGCTATCCAGATGCGCTCGGGCGTCGACCCGCAGCGCAATGCTGCTGATCTCGTTGATTATGTTGACGATGCTGTTGGCAAAGGGGCGGTCTATGTGCAAACCCCGGAAATGACCGGGGCGCTGCAGCGGGATCGCAAGGCCCTTGCCAGCGTCTTAAGGGGCGAGAGCGAGGACATAATTGTTCGCACAGCTTCCGAATTGGCGGCGCGTCACAAAATTCACCTTCATATCGGCTCGACGGCCATTGCGGTTGAGGATAGCAAAATTGCCAATCGTGCCTTCTTTTTCGGTCCGGACGGAAATATCCTGACACGCTACGATAAGATCCACATGTTCGATGTTGATCTGGATAATGGCGAGAGCTGGCGCGAATCTGCTGTCTATTCGCCTGGCAACGATACGGTGGTTCTTGATTTGCCATTTGCCAAGCTGGGTCTGGCCATTTGTTATGATGTCAGGTTCCCGCAATTGTTCCGGGCGCAGGCACTGGCTGGTGCATCGGTCATCACTGCGCCTGCGGCCTTTACCCGCCAGACGGGCGAAGCCCACTGGAATGTGCTGCAACGTGCACGCGCAATTGAAAATGGTGCATTCATGATTTCTGCTGCGCAAGGTGGCGTCCATGAAGATGGCCGCGAGACATTTGGCCATTCCATCATTGTCGCGCCCTGGGGTGAAGTTCTGGCTGAAGCGGCACATGCCGATCCTGCGATCATCATTGCTGATATTGATCCGGCATTGAGTGCGGCTGCCCGTGCCAAAGTGCCTAATTTGAAAAATGCCCGCCCGTTCGGCGTGCTTGTCGAGAATGATGGCCGGAGCGAAAGACTGGCAGACGCGTCATGATCCGTTTTTCTCTTCATTGCGACAAGGACCATGAATTTGAAGGCTGGTTCCGCAGCAATGACGACTTCGATTCTCAGGCTGAAAAAGGTCTCGTAAGCTGCCCATCATGCGGCTCGAACAAGGTCGGCAAAGCTCTAATGGCACCTTCTGTTTCGACAGGCAGGCAAAAAGAGAAAATTGCCATTGCCATGAGCGAAATGGCCAAGGAAATGAAGGAAATGGTCAAGAAGGTCCGCGAGAATGCGGATTATGTTGGCGCGGAATTTGCGGAACAGGCACGCAAAATTCATTTCGGCGAGGCCGAGGCGCGGGGCATTTATGGCGAAGCCACTCCCGAAGATGTGGAAGCCCTGCTGGAAGATGGCGTGGATGTCATGCCGCTTCCTGTCTTTCCCGAAGATCACAATTGATCTCATAGCACTAAGGTCTATGGTGCGGTGGTCGATTCTGACCGCCCGGGTGATTTTCCATGCAATTTTTGAATTCCGCGCCCTTGCTGCTGCTTTTAACAGGGGCGTTTTTGGGGCTGACTTTGCCATTCGGCAAATTGGCTTTTTCTGCCGGGATTGCGCCTTCGCTCTGGGCTTTCGTTATTTCAACCGGTGCGGGAACCGTTTTGCTGATTGCCTTCCTGCTTATGGGCAAACGCCCGCGGCTGGACGCGCATATGGTGCGCTATTACCTTATCGCCGCATTTATTTCCTATGCCGTGCCTAATGTCATGACGCTTTCGGCTATCCCGCATCTTGGGTCTGGCTATACGGGCATCATGTATACGCTTTCGCCAGTATTCACCTTGATGCTGTCGATCCTGTTCAAACTCAAACGCCCCAGCCTGCTTGGACTTTTGGGCATATTGGTTGGTTTTATCGGCGCAGTGATCGTTGGATTTACCCGCGGTCAGGTGGGCCAGCCAGCCGAACCGCTCTGGGTTATAATCGGCCTGTTGATTCCGGTTCTTCTTGCCTTGGGCAATGTTTATCGCACCATTGATTGGCCCAAAGGTGCTGACCCGACTGAATTGGCGGCAGGGAGCCATATCGTGACGGCGGTCATGCTGGTGCCAGCTATCTGGCTCATGACCGGTGGCTTTCCAGTTGCGCCGTTGGCTAATGTGCCGTGGCTGGTGCTAGCGCAAATTCTGGCCTCCACCTGCATGTTTGCACTCTACTTCCGGCTGCAAGCGGTTGGTGGCCCGGTTTATCTCAGCCAGATAGGATATGTTGGAGCGGCGGTAGCCTTACTGGCAGGAACCCTGTTTTTGGGAGAAACCTATGGGCTGACGACGTGGCTGGGGGCGGCAATTATTACAGTTGGTGTGGGCATGACCACGAAGGCGCAACTGATGGCGACAAAAGCAGGATAGACGATTGCTTAGGTCTGGCGTGGTTTAGTTTCGAACAGCCAGCACCATATAATTCACATCGGTATCGTTTGAGCGGTTCCAGCTATCGGCAAAGGGATTATAGGTCACGCCGACTTTCTCGGTAACAGTCAGTCCGGCTGTGCTGAGCGCAGTTTCCAGCTCTTCAGGGCGCACAAGCTTTTCATATTGATGGGTTCCGCGCGGTAACCAGCGCAACACATATTCCGCGCCAAAAATTGCAAGGCCAAGGGCTTTCAATGTCCGGTTTATCGTAGCGACGAAGGTCATGCCGCCCGGTTTGACCATTTGCGAACAGGCGGACATGTACAGATCAACATCAGCCACGTGCTCGACGACCTCCATGTTGAGAACAACGTCGAATTTTTCGCCGGCTTCGGCCAGAGCTTCCGCAGTGGTTGCCCGGTAGTCAATGTCCAGCCCGCTTTGGGCGGCGTGAATTTTGGCAACTTCAATATTGGTTTCGCCAGCATCGGCACCGACTACCGTCGCGCCAAGCCGTGCCATCGGCTCGCACAGCAACCCGCCACCGCAACCAATATCGAGGAATCGCAGACCCTTGAATGGCTGGGGGCTGTTCGGGTCGAGATTATAGTGAGCGCAGACCTTTTCCTTGATATAGGCAAGACGGGTCGGATTGAACTTGTGCAACGGGCGGAACTTGCCTTGTGGGTTCCACCACTCCGCAGCCATGCGTGAAAAACGCTCCACTTCTACGGCATCAATTGTACTGCGTTCTGCCTGGGCCATTGCCTTATCCTTTGCTCTTCCTATCGAGTGGCCCATTCACGTAAAAAATGTCAAGGCGCAAATCGTCCCGCGTTCTTGCAGTTATGTCATAATTTGGTTATGGGAAGCCGCATTCAACTGGCGCGGAACCTGTTCATTCGACTGGTTCTCTTCCAATATAATTTCAGGCCTTTCCAGAACGGTAATTCCATGGCTCGCATTGTGATGAAATTCGGTGGCACTTCGGTGGCCGATATCGACCGCATCCGTAATGTGGCCCGGCATGTCAAACGTGAAGTCGATGCCGGTCATGAAGTCGCAGTGGTTGTCTCGGCCATGGCGGGCAAAACCAACGAACTCGTTGCCTGGACGCGCCAAGCATCGCCGATGCACGATGCGCGCGAGTATGATGCCATCGTTGCTTCCGGTGAGCAGGTAACGGCCGGTCTTCTCGCGGTCACTTTGCAGGCGATGGGCGTCCATGCACGCTCCTGGCAAGGCTGGCAGATACCCATCAAAACAGACAATGCGCATGGTGCTGCGCGTATTACCGATATTGACGGCTCCTTCCTGATTGAGCGCTTCGAGGAAGGTCAGGTGGCTGTTATTGCCGGATTCCAGGGTATCGGCCCGGACAATCGCATTTCTACGCTCGGACGCGGCGGCTCGGACACAAGTGCTGTCGCCATTGCAGCAGCGGTCAAGGCGGATCGGTGCGATATCTATACGGACGTCGACGGTGTTTACACCACCGATCCCCGGGTTGAGCCCAAGGCGCGCCGCCTTTCGCGCATTTCATTTGAAGAAATGTTGGAAATGGCTTCGCTTGGCGCGAAAGTCTTGCAGGTGCGCTCGGTCGAGCTTGCCATGGTGCATAAAGTGCGCACATTTGTCAGGTCCAGTTTCGAAGACCCCGATGCACCGGGCATGGGTGATCTGATCAATCCGCCCGGTACTCTTATTTGCGACGAGGAAGAAATCGTGGAACAGCAGGTTGTCACAGGAATTGCCTATGCCAAGGACGAAGCGCAGATATCGCTTCGCCGCGTTGCGGATCGTCCGGGTATTTCGGCAGGTATTTTTGGCCCGCTTGCTGAGGCCCATATCAATGTCGACATGATCGTACAGAATGTGTCCGAAGACGGCACCAAGACCGATATGACATTCACCGTTCCATCCGGTGATCTTGATAAGGCGCTTGCGGTGCTGGAAAAGGTCAAAGCCGAAATCGGCTGCGATATTATCCAGTCGGAAGCTGGCATGGTCAAAGTATCGGTAATCGGCATCGGCATGCGCAGCCATGCGGGTGTTGCAGCAACGGCCTTCCGGGCGCTTGCTGACAAGGGCATCAATATCCGAGCTATCACCACATCGGAAATCAAGATTTCCATTCTAATTGACGGCCCATACGCAGAACTTGCAGTACGCACTTTGCATTCTGTCTACGGTCTGGATAAGCATTGACAGAAGAGATTCTGTTTGCCGGTATTTCTGCCGACTAAGATGATCTAAAGTTCACATTGGCAAGGTCATTCCGGCTCTGCCAATAAATGCTATGGAGCAAATGGTGCCCACGCGCGAGCAGACAACCGGCCCTCGTGTCATGCTGAAGCGGCTCCGCGAATTGATGGCGGAGGCTCTTGAGCCACAGGAGAGGCTTGACCGCATTGTTCGCGACATTGCTCAGAACATGGTCGCGGAAGTGTGCTCATTTTATGTGCTGCGTTCCGATGGCGTGCTTGAGCTTTATGCCACCGAAGGTTTGAACCCGTCGGCCGTTCATCTGGCGCAACTGCGCCTTGGTCAAGGTCTTGTTGGTACGATTGCTGCTAGTGCGCGTCCACTCAATCTTACAGATGCGCAAACCCATCCGGCATTCGCCTACCTGCCGGAAACAGGGGAAGAAATTTACAATTCATTCCTTGGTGTACCTATCCTGCGGGCAGGGCGAACCCTCGGCGTTCTCGTTGTCCAGAACAGGACTAAGCGGGTCTACCGCGAAGATGAGATTGAGGCGTTGGAAACCACGGCCATGGTGTTGGCCGAGATGGTTGCAGCGGGCAGTCTTACGCGGCTGGCGCGTCCGGGCGTAGAACTCGATATGGGCAAGCCGATGAGTTTTGCCGGCAGTGCTTTCAATGATGGTGTTGGTCTTGGGCATGTTGTGCTGCACGAGCCGCGCATTGTTGTGACCAACCTGTTCAATGAAGATATTGATGCCGAGATCGACCGGCTCGAAAGCTCGCTTGGATCATTGCGTGTTTCTATTGATGACATGCTGTCGCGCCGTGACGTGGCCTTTGAGGGCGAGCACCGCGAGGTGCTGGAAGCCTATCGCATGTTTGCCCATGATAATGGCTGGGTTCGCCGTCTTGAAGAAGCGATCCGCAACGGCTTGACCGCGGAAGCGGCAGTGGAAAAAGTGCAGAGCGACACACGTGCGCGCATGATGCATCTGACCGATCCTTATATGCGTGAGCGGTTGAGCGATTTCGATGATCTCGCCAATCGGTTGTTGCGTCAGTTGATGGGCCGTGACGTGAAGACCATGGCTGGATCGCTGGCCAAGGATGCGATCATTGTGGCGCGTTCCATGGGCGCTGCCGAGCTGCTGGATTATCCGCGCGAACGCCTGCGAGGCCTGGTGCTGGAAGATGGCGCTGCGACGAGTCACGTGGTGATCGTTGCCCGCGCTATGGGTATTCCCGTTGCCGGTCAGGTCAAGGGCGTCGTGTCCATGGCTGAAAACAATGATGCGATCATTGTCGACGGCGATGATGGCAAGGTGCATTTACGTCCGCAATCGGACGTTGAAGCGGCCTATTCCGAGAAGGTCAAGTTCCGAGCCAAGCGTCAGGCACTTTATCGCGAATTGCGCGACCGTCCTTCGGTGACCAGGGACGGTGTGCCGATCACCTTGCTGATGAATGCGGGTTTGCTGGTCGATCTGCCGCAACTCGTTGAGGCAGGCGCGGCCGGTATCGGACTTTTCCGGACGGAATTGCAATTCATGGTCGCGTCGACTTTCCCGCGGGCGGAGCAGCAGGAGCGGCTTTATCGTTCCGTGCTTGAAGCTGCAGGCGACAAGCCGGTGACTTTCCGGACGCTCGATATTGGCGGCGACAAGGTACTGCCCTATTTCCGCAGCGAGACCCATGAAGAAAATCCGGCATTGGGCTGGCGGGCGATCCGCCTGACGCTTGATCGCCCGGGGCTATTGCGCACACAGGTTCGCGCCTTGTTGAAGGCTGCTGGCGGGCGCGAGCTGCGCCTAATGCTGCCAATGGTCACTGAAATCGCGGAAGTACGCAAAGCGAGCGAGTTGATCAACCGCGAGGTGCAGCACCTTTCGCGCTTTGCTCACAATCTGCCAACCCGGGTCAAGATCGGCGCCATGGTGGAAGTGCCTTCCTTGCTGTGGCAACTTGACGAACTGATGTCGGTGGTTGATTTCGTCTCGGTTGGTTCCAACGATCTGTTCCAATTCGTCATGGCGGTTGATCGAGGCAATTCGATCATTAGCAACCGCTTCGATAATCTTTCCGTGCCATTCCTGCGCGTGCTTCGCCAGATCGTCGAAGCAGGCATCCGCAATAATACGGATGTAACGCTTTGCGGCGAAATGGCCGGAAAGCCAATTTCGGCGCTCGCACTGCTTGGCCTTGGGTTTCGCTCGATCTCAATGTCGCCTGCTTCCATCGGGCCGATCAAGGCAATGCTTGGTTCGCTTGATGTGAACGAGCTTGGGGCGCAACTCGCTGATGCCATGGATAATCATGGCGATACCGGCTCGCTGCGCCACATCCTGACCAAATTTGCAGAGCGGGCAGGCATATCACTGTGAGGCTAATCTGATGTCTATTCCGCAGGATCGCATGGATCAGCTGCTGAAGCGTTTTTCGATGATGGAAACGCAGATGGCGAGCAATCCCGATTCCGAAACATATGTGAAGCTTGCTTCGGAATATTCCGAACTGGAGCCGGTCGTATTCAAGATCCGCGATTTTCTTGCCGCCCGCAGCGAAGCGGCTGATTTGCAGGCAATGCTGGATGATGGCTCAACCGATCGCGACATGCGCGAGCTTGCCGAAGCTGAATTGCCGGAAATCGAAGAGCGCATTGAAGAGCTTGAAAAGGATATTCAGGTTCTGCTTTTGCCCAAGGATGTTGCCGATGAGCGCAATGCCATTCTCGAGATACGCGCAGGTACTGGCGGTTCTGAAGCGGCACTTTTTGGCGGCGATCTTTTCCGCATGTATGAACGCTACGCGTCGGCCAATGGCTGGCGGGTTGAGCTGATCTCGGCCAGTGACGGCGAAGCGGGCGGATACAAAGAAGTTATCGCTATGGTTTCCGGCAAGGGCGTATTCGCCAAACTGAAGTTTGAATCGGGTGTCCATCGCGTCCAGCGGGTCCCCGATACCGAAGCCAGCGGACGCATCCACACATCGGCAGCAACTGTCGCGGTGCTGCCGGAGGCTGAAGAGATCGACATCGACATTCGCCCCGATGACATCCGTATCGATACGATGCGTGCATCGGGTTCGGGCGGACAGCACGTTAACACAACCGACTCGGCCGTTCGCATTACCCATATTCCATCTGGAATTGTCGTTGTGCAGGCCGAAAAGTCGCAGCATCAAAACCGCGCCCGCGCCATGCAGGTGCTGCGCTCGCGCCTGTTCGATATGCAGCGTCAAAAAGCAGATAGCGAACGTTCCGAAGCCCGCCGCAGCCAGGTCGGTTCAGGGGATCGTTCCGAACGCATCCGCACCTATAATTTTCCGCAGGGACGGGTCACGGACCATCGGATCAATCTGACCCTTTATAAGCTAGACCGCATCATGGAAGGCGATCTGGATGAGTTGATTGGCGCGCTCATTTCCGATTACCAAACCGCTTTGCTGGCACAGATGAATGACGGCTTCTGACCACAGACACCAATTGATGAATGTTCTGCGGAGCGCGCGTGCTTCTCTCGCCGAAGCGGGAATAGAATCTGCGGAGCTTGATGCCCGTCTTTTGCTTGAATGGATTGCAGGCTGCGACAGGCTGGAAATAATCCGTAACCCGAATCGCGAGCTTGGCCAGCATGAATATGAGGCGCTTGAGGCCATGCTTGCTCGCCGAATCAAGGGTGAATCGGTGCATCGCATTATCGGCAAGCGGGCATTTTTCGGCATTGAATTGAGCCTTTCCACAGAAACGCTCGAGCCGCGTCCCGACACGGAAGCGCTTGTGGAACTGGCTTTGCCCTTTCTCCAAAACCGCATTTCCAACCATGGTGTCGCCGACATTGTTGACCTTGGAACAGGAACAGGAGCGATCGCCCTTTCGCTGCTCGATCAGTTGCCGCAATTGCGCGCCGTGGGCGTGGATATATCGGCCGATGCCCTTGCTACCGCGCGTGAAAATGCGGTGCTTTCGAATGTTTCTTCGCGTTTTGCAGCATTGTCATCCAACTGGTTTTCGGAGCTAACTGGTTCATATGACATGATTATTTCCAATCCGCCCTATATCCGCACTGGCGATATTGCGCAGTTGCAAAGAGAAGTTGTTCTTCATGATCCGGTTCGGGCGCTGGATGGAGGTCCAGACGGGCTGGAGCCCTATCGGATCATTGCTGATCATGCCGCTGGTTACTTGCGTCCTGGTGGCGTGGTCGCACTGGAGATCGGGGCAGGGCAGCGGCAGGATATTGAGGCGATTTTTAACGCCAGGAATTTCGTGATGAGCGGTGTGAGGCAAGATTTCGGAGGGCACGACCGCGCCCTTCTGTTCACAACAATCGAAAAATAATGAAAAAAGGCTTGGAATTTGCGGAGAAGCCCGCTAGTTTCCAGTTACCGCTCGAAACCGAACAACTCTGGTTCTGCCTATCAAGATAATTGATACGCAAATTTCCGGGGTTTGATTTCTCCCTACATTTGTTTTGGAGAAATGGTTCTTGGGGTAGCACAAAAGTTTTATGAACTTTGGATGCGATTGAAGCGCGGGGCGCGCTTCAGATCGGCACTTGAGAAGCGAAGCTTTTTGACTCGAAATGTTGAGCAAATGAGCGCCCCTGATTTTCTGAAAAGAGATAAGTATGAGGCCAGTACAGCAGAATAGGCGCATGCGCGGACGCGGTAACAACAATAACCGCAGCAAAGGTCCTAACCCACTTTCCCGTAACTATGAGAGCAACGGTCCTGACGTTAAAATTCGGGGAAATGCTCAGCACGTAGCAGAGAAATATACGACCCTTGCACGTGATGCACAAAGTGCGGGCGATCGCGTTATGGCTGAAAACTATCTTCAGCATGCAGAACACTACAATCGAATCATCATGGCTGCACAGGCCGCAGCACCCGTTCAATATCAGCGCGACGATCGCGATGATCAGGAACAGGATGACGACAATAATTACGAAGACGACGGCAACAATGTCGGCAATAACGAGCAGGAGTTCCAGGAACGTCCTGAACGTCAGGATCGTGCCGAGCGTCAGGAACGCCCTGAACGTCAAGACCGGCAGGAGCGCCAGCCGCGCCACGAACGCCAGGATCGTCCGGAACGTTCAGAACGCCGTGACCGACCCGAGCGCGTTGTGCACCAGCCGATCAATGGCAGCGGTCCTCAGCCCGTCATCGAAGGCACGCCCGCCGAGGTTGCTTATGATGATGACACTGTCAGCCAGCGTCAGCCGCAGGCCCAACCTGCTCAAAATCAGGAAGTTGAGGCTGTCGCTGCTGGTTCGGAAGAAGCTGCTGAGGCAAAGCCCGCTGTTCGCCGCTCACCGCGTGGTCGCAGACCTGCCCGTCCGCGTGAGCCACGGGTAACTGAAGGCAATGCGGAAGCGGCAAACGCTCCGGAAGCTGCGTCGGATCTTTCTCCGGCCAGTATTGTGGCTGAAGTCAAAAAGCGCCGCGCTGCGGCTGAATCTGACGTTTGATCTGATCGAGTTGAATAATGCGCCACCCGCGGGGAAACCTGCGGGTGGCGTTTTTTATTTGACTGCATTTGAAGTTGGTGCGTGGTTCGACAAGCTCACCATGAGGGAAGTTTTGTGGGTTGCAGCGACAACTTGCTAGCGTTGCAATAGTTGCAATAGTTGCAAGAGTTGGCTCCCTGCAATCAACCCATCTCCCTCATCCTGAGCTTGTCGAAGGACGCACTTGGCTTGTGCAAATCTGGCCTTCCTAAAATAATCTCGACAAACTTATCCAACAGTTCCCGCACTGAATTATTCTGTTCCTGTCCTTCCCGCGGGGAACAGCTTCCGGAGCCGTTCGAAGTTTGGGGAAGGATGGGCGCCTCCGATGGCGGGTTACGGACCCGCCATCCGGGGACGTTCTGTCCAAGGGTTCCCCTGCCGTTACTAGGAACGGCGCGTGCTGGACGAGCACTTTAAGGGGCGCAAGGCTAACGCATGGTGTGCCGCAAATGGCACTCCTTGGGTAGCCGAGGCCTCCCAAGCGGAACGGACAGAATGCAAAATCGCCGGACGGGCGGTCTTCGGATCGCTTAACCTACTACAAAGACGCGCTTCGATGACCGCCCGTCTTTCCCACCATCTCAATAGCCAGACGCGGAAAGCGGGCGTGGCAAGGAGGGGGCATACATGCTAGATTTAAAGCGTCATAAAAGCAGAATATCCGGTCTTGTACCCCGGGGATAATATTCCCATATCTGCATCGAGCGAATGGATCTGCCTCGTTGCAGGGGATCCGTCACCAACACGCCGGGCAATGCCGAAAATCGGGTTGCCGGGTAAAAGGAGACAAGAATGAACATTGAAAAATATACCGAGCGGGTTCGCGGTTTCATACAGTCCGCGCAGACTTTTGCCCTCTCATCCAATAATCAGCAATTTACCCCAGAGCATCTTCTGAAAGTCTTGGTTGACGATGAAGAAGGTCTTGCTGCGTCCTTGATCGAAAGGGCCGGCGGGCGAATTGCCGATGTGCGGCTTGGACTGCAGGCGGCACTGGACGCTTTGCCTAAAGTAACCGGCGGCAATGGTCAGCTCTATCTTGCCCAGCCGCTGGCAAAAGTTTTTGCTACAGCCGAGGAAGTGGCGCAGAAAGCTGGTGACAGCTTTGTCACGGTAGAACGGCTGCTTACGGCCATGGCTATCGAAAAATCGTCCAAGACATCGGAAATATTAAGCCGCGCCGGCGTTACGGCTGCGGGTCTCAATGCAGTTATCAACGATATCCGCAAAGGCCGGACGGCTGATTCTGCTTCGGCGGAAAACAGCTATGATGCCTTGAAGAAATATGCACGGGATCTGACTGCCGATGCGCGGGCGGGGAAACTTGACCCTGTCATTGGCCGCGATGATGAAATTCGCCGGACAATTCAGGTCTTGTCGCGCCGCACCAAGAATAATCCGGTGCTTATCGGTGAACCTGGCGTTGGTAAAACAGCTATCGCCGAGGGACTGGCGCTGCGTATTATCAATGGTGATGTGCCTGAATCACTCAAGGACAAGCAATTGATGGCCCTCGATATGGGTTCATTGATTGCAGGTGCAAAATATCGCGGTGAATTCGAGGAGCGCCTGAAGGGTGTGCTTTCCGAAGTCACGTCTGCAAATGGCGATATCATTCTGTTTATCGATGAGATGCACACGCTTGTTGGCGCGGGCAAAAGCGAAGGTGCGATGGATGCATCGAACCTGCTGAAGCCAGCGCTTGCCCGGGGTGAACTTCATTGCGTTGGCGCCACCACGCTTGATGAATATCGCAAACATGTCGAGAAAGATGCTGCCCTTGCGCGGCGTTTCCAGCCCGTGTTTGTCGATGAGCCAACTGTTGAAGATACAATCTCGATTCTTCGCGGTTTGAAGGAAAAATACGAGCAGCATCATAAGGTGCGCATTTCCGATTCGGCGCTTGTCGCTGCTGCCACTCTTTCGAACCGTTACATCACGGACAGGTTTTTGCCGGACAAGGCCATTGATCTGATCGATGAGAGTGCTGCGCGACTCCGCATGCAGGTGGATTCCAAGCCCGAAGAGCTGGATGAAATCGATAGGCGTATCATGCAGCTGAAGATCGAACGCGAGGCTTTGAAGGTTGAGACAGACAATGCTTCCCGCGACCGTCTCGAGAGACTGGAAAAAGAACTTGTCGATCTGGAAGAGCAGTCGACCATAATTACCAATACGTGGCAGGCGGAAAAGCAGAAGCTTGGTCTGGCAGCTGATCTCAAACGTCAGCTTGATGACGCACGCAATGCATTGGCATCGGCACAGCGTAATGGTGAATTTCAAAAGGCGGGTGAGTTGGCCTATGGCACGATCCCGCAATTGGAAAAACAACTGGCTGAGTCGGAGAAGAATGACGGTTCGACCTCAATGGTTGAGGAGAACGTAACGCCGGATCATATTGCACAGGTCGTTTCCCGCTGGACCGGCATTCCGGTTGACCGGATGCTGGAAGGTGAACGCGACAAGTTGCTCCGCATGGAAGATGAACTTGCCAAACGGGTGGTTGGACAGGGCGAGGCCGTGCAAGCTGTATCCAGAGCAGTGCGCCGTGCCCGTGCCGGTTTGCAGGATCCGAACAGGCCTATCGGTTCGTTCATCTTCCTCGGACCGACAGGTGTGGGTAAAACCGAGCTGACAAAATCGCTGGCTTCGTTCCTGTTTTCCGATGAAACGGCAATGGTTCGCCTCGACATGTCGGAATATATGGAAAAGCACTCGGTGGCCCGTTTGATCGGTGCGCCTCCCGGCTATGTTGGCTATGAAGAAGGTGGAGCTCTGACTGAAGCGGTTCGTCGTCGTCCCTATCAGGTTGTTCTCTTCGATGAGATCGAAAAGGCGCATCCTGATGTGTTCAATGTGCTGCTTCAGGTTCTTGATGATGGTCGCCTGACTGATGGACAGGGTCGCACTGTCGATTTTCGCAACACGCTGATCATCATGACATCCAATCTTGGCGCGGAATATCTTGTTTCGCTGGGTGAGGACCAGGATGTTGAGGATGTGCGCGAGAATGTGATGAACGTGGTCAAAGCCTCGTTCAGGCCGGAGTTCCTCAACCGGGTGGATGAGGTGATTCTGTTCCACCGTTTGAAGCGCAAGGAAATGGGCACCATTGTTGCGATCCAGCTCCAGCGTTTGCAGGCTCTTCTCGCCGATCGAAAGATCGTTCTGAAAATCGACGACGATGCTACAAATTGGCTTGCTGATAAGGGCTATGATCCCGCTTATGGCGCACGCCCTCTCAAGCGCGTTATCCAAAAGCAGGTGCAGGATCCGCTAGCGGAGAAGATTCTTCTCGGCGAAATACTGGACGGCTCGACTGTCAAGATTACGTCTGGATCGGACCGGCTCAATTTCAAGGCTTCGAAAGCGAGTCCGGTCATTGAGGACAATGAAGCTGCGTAGGCGGCTTTCTCAAGATGCAAAATGGCCGCCACATAGCGGCCATTTTCATGTCTCGTTCATCCGATAAATGCGACAATCATTCTATTCATTAACCATAAAAACATGAAAACGCGTCATTTTATGATTAATGACAAGTTATTAGAGAAATCGGAAGCTTAGGCATGACGTTCTACCGCGGTTCGTTGATGAAGATTCTGCTCGCTGCTTCAGCGGGCACCATAGGCATGGGAATGGCGGCTGCCGAACCTGGCGTGAATGCGAACAACCAGAAATCCTTTGAGGTTGCACAATTATTCGAGCCGCAAGAACGTCGTCCGCGCCGTGAAGCATTCCGATCCTACTTTGATGAATATGGCCGCCGGGTTACGGTAGATCGCCGCGGCAGGATTGTATCTGTCGAAGAGCCGCAAAACGATCAATATGGCGAAAGCCCGGATTACTTTCCCGAAGCGCCGCAAGATCCTTACGGTACAGGCGCAATTCCCAACGATCCCTATGGCGGGCAACCATCTGGCCCCTCCGAGCAGGACTATGGAAGTGTGTCCCGTGAGCCTTTGCCGCCTGCAAATGGCGAACCCGGTTTGCAGCCATCTGATCCCAATCTCATTGATCCTGATTTTCCAGCTGACGGGTTGAGCGATGCGCCTCAAGAGCAAATTCCAGCTCATCCAAATCCAGCTCCAACTGTCGAACTGCCGAAAGGGCAGGGCGCCAAGGCGAAGATTACGGCTATTCAGGTCTTGCTCGACAGAATTGGCGTCTCACCTGGCGTTATCGACGGCCATAAGGGCGGTAACGTTGATAAAGCCGTCGCCGCATTTGAAGAAATGACAGGACAGCAGTTTGATCCGCTGAATGAAGAGGGGATCAATGCTTCGCTGGAGCAAACCGGCGGTCCCGCTTTCACGTCTTATACGATCTCATCGGAGGATGCCGCATACCCCTATGTCGCTTCCATTCCCGAGGACTATGCTCACAAAGCTCAGCTTGAGCGCATGGCATTTACTTCAGTGACCGAATTGCTGGCAGAACGGTTCCATATGGATGAGAATTATCTGAAAGAGATTAATCCGGGCGTTGATTTCAATACGCCCGGGGTAACGATTCAGGTTGTTAATACGGGACAGAATGCCGGTGGCGCGGTGACCAAGATCATTGCGGACAAGGGGCGCAAACAGGTGCGTGGATATAATGCCGAGGGCAAGCTGATTGTGGCTTATCCGGCGACAATCGGATCAACAGACACGCCTTCGCCTTCCGGAACAGTTCAGGTCGAGCGCATCGCACTCAATCCCAATTATACCTATAATCCAAAGCTGAACTTCAAGCAGGGCGAAAATGACAAGGTGCTGACAATTCCGCCCGGCCCCAATGGTCCGGTCGGGACGGTTTGGATCGCACTGTCGAAACCAACTTATGGCATTCATGGAACGCCGGAACCTTCCAAGATCGGCAAGACCAACAGCCATGGTTGCGTGCGTCTTACCAATTGGGACGCGACGGAACTGTCAAAGCTCGTGCAAAAAGGCGTGACGGTAGAGTTCCACGAATAGGATCAGCCGCTGGCTGCCACTTTGGTCGGCGGTGTTCCATCATCCTGAATGAGCTGGTCGATTCGTTCGCGTTCACGCTTGAACGCTACGAGCTCATCTCCGCGAAGTTCGCCGCCGCTTGGAAGGCGTATGCGCATCGGATCGACTTTCGACCCATTCACCATCACTTCATAATGCAGGTGTGGACCGGTCGAAAGACCCGTTGAACCGACATAGCCGATGACTTGCCCCTGCCGGACCTTTGAACCGGGGGTTACACCGCTCGCAATAGCGTTTTGGTGGGAATAGCTGCTTTCATAACCATTGGAATGGCGAATCAAAGTCTGATTGCCGTAACCGTTGGTCCATCCGGCCCGCTCCACCACGCCATTGCCCGACGCGATGATTGCAGTGCCGCGAGGCGCTGACCAGTCAACGCCGGTATGCATGCGCGAATAACCGAGAATTGGATGCCGACGCATTCCAAAGGGTGACCGGAAGACGCCATTTGGAACAGGCTTGCGCAGCAGGAACTGTTTAGAGCTCTTGCCATTCTCGTCGTAATAATCCGTGGTGCCATCATCACTATGGAACCGGTAGAACTTTTTCAGATCACCGCCGAAATTGGCAGCTACATAAAGAATTTCAGACTGTTCATCGGCTTTCTCGGAGCCTGTCGGCAAAGAGAACAATGCTTCCAGCTGGTCGGTTGGCGATAGTTGAGCCTGGAAATCGACATCGGAAGCCAGCATCTTTATCAGCTGCTGGATCATCGTGTCGGTCATGCCATATGCCAGTCCTGCTCTATAGATACCATCATAGACGGTCGGCAGGTCTTCAGCGCGGCGCATGACGGGCGGGCTATCGTCGAATGCGACCTGAAGTCCCGGTGTCATCTCCGGCTCATCAGCGGGAACATATTGCTCATTATCATTGAGAGCGATTGTGAGAATATGGGTCGAACGATTATAAACGCTGGCACGAATGATCCGGTCGGTATTGTTTTCCGACTCAACACCAAGCCGCAATACACTGCCAGCTTTCAGTCGCGTGGAATTTAGCAGCTTTGAGATTGCCCCTGCCATGCCTTCGGCGTCGCTTCCTTCATAGCCGGCATCGCTAAGCGCAGCGAGTACGTCATTGTCGCGCCGGAATGGAATCAGCTCCTCCGAATAGCCGGCGCTCACAGCGTCCTCAGCCATTCTGGGCGATACGCTTACATTTTCTTGAATAATCTTGACCGCAAGGGGGCTGCGCAAATTGTAAGGGTCCTCATCGGAACCAAAGCGCAATGGATCCACATAATGAAGTGAGGCGACTTGAATGGCACCATCGGAAAGCAATGCGCCGGTATTCCGGACGACTTCTTCAACCTCATCAACGCTCAGATCGTCAGAAGGATCGTATTGGGCTGTTGCCAAGGGAAAGTCCAATGTTCGCAGACTGACCTCACTCTCAACCTTGGCACCATAGATCAAGCCGGTTCGGGGGGCAGGATCGGTGTTGGCATTTGCTTCGGCAAACACATTCAGCGGATTAAATGAAGGATATCTGCGATTGGTGTTGTGAACATCTGCGAGCGCTATATGAACGAGTTCAAAAGGCATTGTACGAATAACATCGCGTTCACCCTCTTTAAACATCGTTGATACATCAAGGCGTCGGCGGTCGCGGTTTTTCTGAATAGGGGTGGTCGCCGCAACACGGGCGCCTTTAACAACATCGCTATTATTGGCGCTTGGCATTGCATTGCGCGCCATAAGCTCAGGCGGCGTAGCCAGTTGTTCGCGCCCATCAAGAGCAGCAAAGAGCGCAACACCAATAAGCATGCTCGACGTAATGCCGGTTAAAAACGTGCCCGCAAGCCAACGCGCGGAAACCTCACGGCGATCCGGAGGCCCTCGGCGCCCGTCTGTAATCAGCGGAGGCTCATTGCCTGGATCGATCAGAGAATGCCCCTCATACTCATTCATACGATTACGTGTCGAACCTATCGCCATTTATCAGATTAAGGCTTTGCGAGATGATCAGCATACGAGCCTTGCGGCCTCGCCTTGCTATTTCATGCGGTCGCAGTTTTGCCCCCGTAAGATCGCTGTGTCAACGCGACGTGTCTTTAACTCTCATTATGTGGATAGCCACCACGCAGTGAAGGAGCGCTATTTCGCAAATCGGGCATGTTTGTGACCCCGCTGTTTATCCACAGGGCCACGCGGAGTTTGGGACACATAATTATATGCGAAAGCGAAATTCACAGGCTCTGTCATATTTTTCATAATAAGTTCAAAAACGTTGTTGACAGTTTTGTGGAGTGGGGTCTATATACCGACACAACGAGGGCGGGGCGCCGCTGGCGGTTGCCGAATGC